>PXSK01000030.1 GCA_003022865.1 Halobacteriales archaeon SW_5_70_135
ACGTCGCTGACCGCACGGTCACCGCCGTCGGCGGTCGTCACGCGGCGTGGTCGTTCCGACGTCCCGACCGTGACCTACCCCCCTCGAACGCCACACGCGAGTAAGACACACCGGTCACCCGGGTCGCCGTCTCGCAGCCGCCCGTCGGTTCGCGATCCCCGGCCGGCCCGGCGTTCCGCACCGTTTAACACGAGGGATCGAGTAGGCTCACGCATGGCGAGAGAGCAGAAGGAGGTCCGCGATCTTCAGGAGGGCACCTACGTGATGATCGACGACGCTCCCTGTGAGATCACCTCCTACTCGACGGCCAAACCCGGCAAGCACGGCAGCGCGAAGGCCCGCATCGACGGCGAGGGCGTCTTCGACAGCAAGAAACGCTCGCTCTCCCAGCCCGTCGACGCGAAGATCTGGGTGCCCATCATCGAGCGCAAGCAGGGCCAGGTCGTCAGCGTCGACGGCGACGTCGCCCAAGTGATGGACCTCGACACCTACGAAACCATCTCGATGCGCGTGCCGGAGGACGAGCCGATGTCGCCCGACGACGAGATCGAGTATCTGGAGATGGACGACCAGCGCAAGATCGTGTAGTGTTCCCCGGCGCCGACGCCGACCGCGACGCCGCCGACTACGCCCTCGTCGGCGCGCCGCTCGACGTTTCTACCAGCTTCCTGCCGGGAGCACGCTTCGGCCCCGAGCGCGTGCGCCGCTTCGCGCGCACCTTCGACGACTACGACCGCCGCACTGACCGTCGGTTCTCGGCGCTCGGCGTCCACGACCACGGTGACGTCCGCGCCTGGCACGACGCCGCCGAGTACCTCGACTACCTGCGTGGCGTGCTCCGGGACGCCGTCGACGACGGCGCCGTCCCGCTCGTGGTCGGCGGCGAGCACACGGTGAGCGTCGCCGGCGTCCGCGCCGTCGAGCCGGAGACGGTCGTCTGTCTCGACGCCCACCTCGACCTGCGCGAGGCGTACGACGGCGACCCGCTCAGCCACGCTTGTGCGATGCGACGCGCTCTCGAAACGGCCGACCGGCTCGTCGTGCTCGGCGCCCGCACCGGCAGCCCCGAGGAGTACGACCGCGCCGCCGAGCCCGACGTGGTCGACGTGCCGCCCGCCGCCGTCCCGGCGTGGACGCCCGCGGACCTCGACGGCGGTCCGGGTCGGGTCTACCTCTCGGTCGACGTCGACGCCGCCGACCCCGGCTTCGCGCCCGGCACGGGGACGATGGAGCCGTTCGGTCTCTACCCCCGCGAGATGCACCGTGTGGTCCGCGCCGTGGCGCCACACGCCGTCGGCTTCGACGTGGTCGAGGTGAACGACCGCGACGAGGGACAGACCGCCGCCCTCGCCGGGAAGCTGCTGCGGGCGTTCGTCTACGAGCACGCCGCCGAGGCCTGACTCGCGCTCGCCGGATGCGGCGTCCGCGAGTCGAGTGCGCCCGACCGAACGGAGTTCGACGTGCCCGACCGAACGGAGTCGACCACGCCGACGAACACCTCGACTCAGGAGACGACCACCGACGATCCGGGCGAGGAAAGCGACGACGCGTTCGACCGGCTGGACCGAGACGCGGACCCGGTGGAGTCGTTCGCCGTCGGCGACCGCGAGGGCGTCCCGTTCCCGAAGAACAACAATCCGCACGACGTGCGCGTCTACAACGACGCCGACCGGATGCGGTCGATGACGCTCTCGTTCCGACGCGAGGGCGAGACGGTGCTCGAGCGCACGATCGCGGTACCTAGCGGCCGACGGGTGGACGCGACGCTGAACGAGCCGGCAGCGTACCGGCTGGCGATCACACTCGACGGCGAGGACAGCGTCACCGGGACACCCGTCGAAGTCGAGCGGTCGTGGTTCGACTGCAACGCCTCCGCGACGACGACGGCCGTCGGCCCGGACGGCGCGGTCGAGACGCGGACGGTGTCGACGGCGCTCGGCTGTCCCGGTCCGGAGGTCGTCAACGCCACAATGGAGCAGTCGGGCGGCAGCTGTGGCGACGCCGACCGTGCGAGCGTGCGCTTCACCGACGAGCGGGTGCGAGTGAGCGGCACGCACCGTGCGCCGACGCCGTGTCACGGCCTGACGCTGTCCTCGACGGAACTGCGCGGCGACCCGGAGGAGCAGACGCTGGTCGTCACGGTGGAGACGGCCGACCGGCGAGGGGGCTGCGTCGAGTGCATCGTCGCCGAGCGCGACCGGTAGCGCGGCCGAACGGATTCTTTCAGCGCGCGCCCGGTCCGATCCGATAGGTGTCTTTTAGCCCTCGACGGTCGCAGGCCGACACATGGACCGGCTTTCGGCGTGTTACTTCTGTGGCGCCGCGACCGTCGCGGACCTCGCCGAGGTCCGCGTGGCCGACGGCGCGACGGCGACCGTAACGCTGTGTGGCGACTGCACGGCGAAACTCGCCCGACTGGCCGAGGCCGCCGGCGCCGCCGGCCTCTCCATCGCCGCCGGCGAGTCGGCCGACGGCGACGCCTCGCCGTCGCCGACCGCCGCCGAGACGGAGAGCGAGACGTCGCCGGCCGACGATGACGACGCCGACGCGACGGACGCGGCCGGCCCGGGTATCCCGGAGGACGCGCGCGTCTTCACGGTCGACGACGCGGACGACGAGACCGAGGACGCGTTCGAGGAGGAGCCGCTCTCGGAGGGCCGCGAGCCGGCCTCGGCCCCTGCCACATCGGACGAGGACGAGGACGGCGACGAGGACGGCGACGAGACGACCGACCCGCGCTCGTTCGCCGCCAGTCAGGCGGCCGGCGGCCGCCCCCGGACCAGCCACGGCGCGGACGAGCGAGCCACGACGGGGTCCTCGGAGCCGCGAACGCCGGACGAGGGAAGGGCCGACGACAATATTGACGGGACGACGACCGGGGACGACGCGACCGGCGCCACGGCGGACGAGTCGGCCGAGAGCGGCACTAACCCCACGGACGTGAGCGTCGCTACGGTGCCCCGGCAGACGTACAACAAGGTGGTGCGACTGCTGCAGAACCGCTCGTTCCCGGTCGAGCGCGAGACGGTCGTCTCCGTCGCCGCCACCGCCTACGACATCGACCGCCGGGACTGCGAGCGGACGATCGACGCCCTGGTCGAAAACGGCGTCCTCAACGAGAGCGAGGACGGTGAGCGGCTATTCCGCGCCTGACCGGCGACCGCCGCTTCCGACGGGGCGGTCGAGCGGGAGGCTTACACCGGCAGCGCCGCAGCGGACGGCATGGACCTCACGACGCTGACCGAGCGACTCGACGAGCGACTCCGGACCGACGAGTACGCGGCCGTCGACGCCAGCGCGAACGGCCTGCAGGTGGGGCGTCCCGGTCCGGGCGTCCCGCCCGAGGCCGGCGACCGCGAGGTCGGCCACGTCGCGCTGGCGGTCGACGCCGCCGTCGCCACCGCCGAGCGAGCCGCCGCCCTCGGTGCCGACCTGCTGGTCACCCACCACGGGCTCGTCTGGGGCGGGCTGGAGCGGGTCACCGGCCGTCAGCACCGCCGCCTGGCCGCCTTCGTCGAGCACGACCTGCCGCTGTACGTCTCCCACCTGCCGCTCGACGGTCACCCCGAGCTCGGCAACGCCGTCGGGGTCGCCGACCTGCTCGGCGTGGTCGACCGCGAGCCGTTCGGCGACCTCGGCGGCGTCCACGCCGGCCTGCGGGGTCGCCTCGACGGGCCGCGCTCGCCGGCCGACCTCCACGAGACACTGGCCGCCGACCTCGACACCGGCGACGGCCGGGTCCGCACTCTCGACCTCGGCCCGGAGCGAGTCGAGCGCGCCGCGATCGTCACCGGCAGCGGGACGGACTTCCTGGACGAGGCGGCCGCCGCCGGCGTCGACGCCCTCGTCACCGGCGAGGGGAAGGGGAAGGCGTACCACGAGGCCCGCGAGGCGGGGCTGAACGTCGTACTCGGCGGTCACTACGCGACCGAGACCGTCGGCGTCCGCCGCCTGGGCGAGCTGATCGAGGACTGGGGCGTCGAGACGACGTTTCTCGATCACCCGACCGGACTGTAGCCGGCCCGGCGGCCCGCCGACGTCACGCCACGCCGATCGGCCGCGTCCCGGGAGGCCCCGGCCCCGCCGCGTTCACACCGGAAGCGAGGACTCGCGTCGTCCGCCCGTCGCCGGCGGGCGCCAGCGCCGGCGCAGGCGACGATACGAGGGTTCTTGTTTCGTCGGCGATACGTGGCAGTCGCATGCAGTCGAGACGGTCGCTTCTCGCCGGTGCCGCCGCGGGCGTGGGCGTCCTCGCGACGGCCGGCTGCGTGGGACGACCGTCCGAGCCCGGCGACGACACCCCCGACTACGCCGCGCAACTGTACGACCCCGCGAGGGTGGCGAACGTCCCGAACCGTCTGTTCGTCTCGTACGACCTCGCGACGCTGTACGACCGGCGGGACCTGTTCCCCGAGGAGGTCACAGAGGGGATCGGCGAGGCCGACGACGCCACAGGGGCAGCGTCCGTTCCCGACCTGGAGGGGGTCGTTCCAGCCGGAGACACTGGTCAAGGAGCTCCGCGACGAGACCGACGAGGACACAGCCCTGGAGGCCGCCGAGAGCGCCGCGAGCCACGACCTGTACCGGCTGGTCGACGGAGACGAGCGCAGCAGCGTCGCGCTCGGGGTGAGCGAGGAGACGGTCGCCGTCGGCGGGACGGCCCGCGTCGACGCGACCGGCGAGGACGCGACGCGAGCGACGCTGTCGACGCTGTCGAGCGGAGGCGGGCGCGGGGGCTACTACCGCGAGAGCGACGTGGCGTCGCGGCTGATCGACGAGACGGGCACGGCGACGGCGGTGTTCGGCGCCGAAATCGACGCCGAGCGGAACGCGCCGGACTCCTTCGAGGCGGTCCCCGGCGGAGAGGCGATCGAGGCCGTCGTGACCGGTCTCCAGGGGGTCGGCAGCGCGATGACCCTCGGCGAGGAGACGGTCAGCCGCAACGTCGTCGGCGCCTACGCCGAGGGGGAGACCCCCAGGCGGTCCGACGTGCGGACACTGCTCGACCTCGCCCGTCAGGGCGTCGCCTCCCGGGCCGGCTCGGACGTCGACGTCGAAAAGCTGCAGGCGCTCGTCGACGACATTGAGGTCGAGATCGACGAGGACGCCCGCACCGTCGTCGCCGGCGTCAGCCGCGAGACCGACGCGTTGTTCGACGACGAGGACGTGACGCCGGCCGGACTGCCAGGCGGACCTGAAGTGGCGCTGCTACTGGTGCCGGGTGTCGTCCTCGTCGGCACCTTCGGGCTCGGTTTCGACGACGGGGGCGGACGCGACGACTCCGATCCCCCGACCCCGCAGGTCGCCTTCGACTTCGGGTACGACGCCGACGCCGGCGAGATGACCGTCACGCACACCGGCGGCGACACGCTCGAACGAGCGAACACCGAGCGGCTGGTCGTCCGCTCGGGCTCGCGGCCGCCGGTCCCGTGGGAACTCCCCGTGAGCGCCGGCGACTCGGTCACGGTCGCGGCCGGGAGCGGGGATTCGGTCTCTGTGGTCTGGACCGCGCCCGACGGGGACCGGACGGCCGTGCTCGGCGAGGGGACGGTCCCGTAGACGCGGCCGCACGCCGCCAGGCACAAGTTCGGGGCTCCCGGAGCCGGAGCCGGCCGATGACGAGCGGGGCCGACCGAGCCGGTCTCGGCAGCCGGCGACGACGACCCCTATGAGTGCCGAGGCCGCTCTTTCCGAGGGTAGACGGCGTCTCTGAGGGTGTCTGGTCGTTGCCACAGTAAACATAGGCCCCGATCAGCCCGCGATAAAGATCAGATACGGATTTGTGAACGTTGCCGAACAACCACACAGTATGACCGCTGAACTTTCAGACCACACTCACGAAACCGCTGAGACTCGCGGCCTTCCGGAGTCCGAAGTGTTCGAGCGTGCCGACCGGGAGTACGAGGTCGTCCGGAAGGACATCGACCGGGGCCCGAACGCGTGACGCTTGGAGCCGTGTCGGATGCGGGTCGTTCATCGGAGTCAGCTCTCGCGTATTTCGGCTCGTACGATCGCTCCCCTTCTCGCGCTACCGGTGGCCCGCCGTCCGGTGAGTGCTGGAGTTCTCAGTCCCCAGCAGTCACTTTCGCAACACGACGAGGTAGGTCACAGTCGACAGTGCCACTGTCCCGACGACGAGATTGCGGGCAGTAAACTGCGCCTCACCGATGAACTCGAGCCCCCAGAGGACGACGCTTGCGAACACGAGCGACAGTGCCAGGTCGAGGACGAGCAACACCCGGATATCTCCGTCCGAATCCACGGTCAGAGTCGAGCCTCCAACAACTTGAAACCTTACGGTGAACAATATGATAGAGACAGCTTCGGGCATGCTCAGAAACAGCGAGGGCCAGACCGTGGACCCGGTCCCGTTCTTCGTCGTAACGGGAGCACTGTTCTTGGTATGTTACTCGTTTCTCCCGGTCTACTTCCTCTCGTTCGGCGTGCAGGCACCCCTCGCGGTCGTGGTCACGACCGGTGTCTTCGTCGCGCTCACCGCCGGCGCGTACAGTCGACTCGTCGCGGACGTTCGGCCCGAACTCCGAGAGGAGGTGCCCTCGACGATGCGCCTGCAGCGGATCTTCTACGGTGGTCTGGTCCTCGCCGGCGTACTCCTGCTTCTGACGCTGTTTGCCCCCGTGTAGTGGAGCGTCTCACGGAGCGTACCACTTACCACTTCCTCCGACGGCTACGGTTACGGGCTTTCACAGCGTTACCGGCGCGAGTACAGCGACCCCGGACCGTTTTGCCGCCCTGTGTGGTATCGGGAGTATGCGCGAGGTGGAGGTGTCTCGCTTCGTCCGGACCTACCCCGGCATCGTCAGGGACGACCTGTCGTCGGACAGTATCCTCGAATCGGAGGGGAGCTTCAGGGTCCGTGCGGTCGAGGCCGACGGGGACCGTGTCGTCGTCGGTGGATACGGGCTCGAGCTCGTCTCCGAGTTTACCACCCACGAGGACAGTATCGAGTACGAACAGGTCGAAGGACCGTTGGAGACGCTCCGGACCACTCTGACGTGCGAACCGGAGGACGAGGGAACGCGACTTACCGGTCGCTCGCAGGTCGCTGTCGGCGGACCCGAACTCGTCGACCGCGTCGCCGCCTGGAAGCGCCGTGGTGAACTCCGCCGTGCCTTGGACAGCATCGCCAGCGAGTACTGACGCCCGCGGGCCGAGTTCTCACCCAGTTCGGCCGCGGGATCAGGCCCTCGACGGTCCAGTCCTACCGTCACAGGAGGTGGGGGTCCGTCACGCTGTCCACGCCAGGAAAGCGGAGACGCTCCGTACCTCCCCCGCTCGTGTGTCTCCCTCACACGATCGAACCGGTTTTATACTGTGGTGTGGTGACGCGTAGCTATGGGACTGCTCGGCACGATCGGCGAAGCGTTCAGGGCGTCGACGCAGAGTTCGAACCGCGGCGACGTAACGGAGACTGACTCGAACGGGGCGTTCTGGTGTCACGACTGTCAGGAGCGCGTCCGTGACGTCGACGTGGAGGGTGAGGGGCCGCCGAGCTGTCCCTCGTGTGGCGAGGAGATGGACTTCGAGCGATCGAAGGGCACGAGCGGGTGCGCCTGTTAAACGCGCAGTTCCTCTCCCTCCTCGCTCGGGAACGGGTTCTCCGAGGCGTCGAGTTCGGGGCGCTCCCCGTCGGCCAGTTCGCAGTTCTCGAGGTCCGTCCTCAACGACGCTTCGTCCATCTCACGGCCGATGAACACCAGTTCCGTCCGTCGGTCGCCGACCTCCTCGTCCCAGGGCAGGTCCGGTCGTATCCGTCGCTGACTCTCCTGACGCCGCTCCGACATCGCGGCCACCCACTGTTCGCGCCCGACGACTCGGCGGACCGACCCGGTACCGGTGTACCGCAGTGCGAGGTCGTCGCGACCCCCGACCCAGACGAGGCCCTTGGACCGGACGACCGAGTCCGGCAGCGACCGGAGAAACGAGTGGAACCGACCGGGATGGAGCGGCCGTCGACACTCGTACGCGACCGACGTCACCCCGTAGGTCGAGGCGGGGTCGTGGACGTGCCCGTCCCGGTCACGTGAGTGGCCGTGGCCGTGGCCGTTGACCGTCTCGGTCTCGGCCCGGTCGACCGCTCGCTTCCGGTGCTCGCTCTCACGCAACGAATCCGGGCCGAACAGGCCGGTGTGTAAGATAGCGTCAGGCGATACGTCGCCGTGTTCGGTCCGGTACCGCCTGGCGTCGGGGTTCAGCGCCT
Source organism: Halobacteriales archaeon SW_5_70_135 (assembly GCA_003022865.1). Taxonomy (GTDB): domain Archaea; phylum Halobacteriota; class Halobacteria; order Halobacteriales; family SW-7-71-33; genus SW-7-71-33. The sequence goes on from PXSK01000030.1 coordinate 8,222, forward strand.
CCAGCAGCGCCTCCGTCTCGGCGAGCGTCTCGTCGTCCGCGAGGTCGCACTTATTGACCAGCAGGACGTTCGCGTACTCGGCCTGCGTGACCAGCAGGTCGGACAGCGGACGCACTTCGCCGTCGGTCTCGGCTTGTCCCGGGCGCTCGCGGCGCACGTCCTCAGTCGTAACGGTCTCGTCGGCGGCGAGAGTGTCCTGAAAGCTCGAAGCGTCGACGACCGTCACGAGCGTGTCCAATCGATAGGGGGCCGACGCGGGACCCGTGGTGAACAGGCGAGCGACCGGCGTGGGTGCCGATATCCCGGAGGACTCGACGACGAGGTGGTCGAAATCGCCCGTGCGAGCCAGTCGACTGACGGCTACTTCCAGTTCGTTTCGGAGGTCACAGCAGATACACCCGTTCGACAGCTCCGTGATCCCCTCGCCCTGCTTCTCGATCAGTTCGGCGTCGACGTTGAGCGCCCCCATGTCGTTCACCAGGACCGTGATCCGCCGGTCTCCAGGGTTCGAGAGGAGCCGATTCAGCGTCGTCGTCTTGCCCGCACCCAGCGCGCCGGACAGCAGGGTGACAGGTGTTCCGTCCGCTCTCGACACGGTCACGGACGACGTTCGACGGTGTCACACTTATTTGTCCCGCCGCCGAGGGCGGTGAGTTTTTTGTCCTCGGAACGACAGGCAGGGTGCATGGGGATCGAGACACGGATCCGAGTGTACCGCGAGGTCGTGGAGAAATGGTTTCGGGGGCTGTACCACGGGATGGTCTCACATCCGGCGTACGAGAAGATCGAGAACGCGGCCGAGGACAGCGAGGACGCCTTCCTGCTCGCGTGTTTTCCTGACGCCTTCGGCATTCCGAGCCCGGTCGCGTACTACACCGCTGAACTCCTGCCCTACCTCGCCGAGGAGTTCGGACAGTGGGAGCGCCGGATGTGGGACCGGGAGTCGACACTCGAACGAAAGGGCAAACAGTACCACTTCTGATGGACCGGTTCGTCTTCTTCGGCGGGAAAGGCGGTGTGGGAAAGACGACGGTCTCCAGCGCGTACGCCCACAAGTGTGCCCGCGCGGGCATGGAGACGCTGCTCGTCTCGACGGACCCGGCACACAGCACGGCCGACGTGTTCGACCAGACCTTCGACGACGACCCACGTCCGGTCGAGGGGTACGACTCCCTGTCAGCGATGGAGATCGACCCGGACGAGGCGGTCGACGAACACCTGATGAGTGTCCGGCGGTCTCTGGGCGACCAGGTCAGTCCGGCCATCGTCAACGAGATCGATCGACAGATCGAACTCGCACACCGGACACCGGGTGCTCACGAGGCCGCGCTGTTCGATCGCTTCATCGGCGTCATGCGCGATGCGGACGAGTTCGACCGTGTCGTCTTCGACACCTCGCCGACCGGTGGGACGCTCCGGCTTCTCTCGCTACCGGAGTACCTCGGCGGCTGGATCGACCGCCTGCTCGAAAAGCGCCAGGAGAGCGTCGAACTGTACGAGCGAGCCGCCATTGGCGACCGAGAGCCGCGCCGCTCGGAGGTCGGCGACCCCATCATCACTCGCCTGCAGCAGCGTAAGGAGAACTTCGAGTTCGCCGGAGAGACGCTCCGCAGCGACGCCTCCTTCTTTCTGGTGTTGAACCCCGACGAACTCTCGGTCCGCGAGACGGGGCGGGCAGTCGACCAACTCCGCGAGTACGGCCTCACCGTCTCCGGGCTCGTGATGAACCGCCTCACACCCGAGCCGGACTCCGACGAGGACGGCCGCGGCGCTCGCTACCTGCACGACCGCATCGAGACCGAACGTGAGCGTCTCCGGAAGGCACGCGAGTCCATCGGTCCCTCCGTCGTCGCGACGATAGAGTCCCGGGTCAAGGAGGTGAAAGGCGAACTGCTCGACTCCGTCGCCACCGAGATGGACATCGACCCGCGGTAGTGAGCCCAGTCCGCGCGCCCTGTCTGTAGAAATCCGTGTTTATTTCCCCGACATAACCGACCGTTATATATGCAAAGTTATAACTACGTGTTAGACGGTCGGCATACTGTAACATGGTCTCAGTCGTCACAGTCGTGATACTGTCACTCGTCACGTTCACGGTGGGGTATGTCGCGTACTCCCGGTATCTGTCGCAGTTCGTGGAACTGGATGACGAGACGGAGACACCGGCACACAAGTACAACGACGGACAGGAGTACGTGCCGTCACAGAAGCCGGTGTTACTCGGCCACCATTACTCGAGTATCGCCGGGGGGGCTCCGATAGTCGGGCCGATAACTGCCGGGGCGGCGTTCGGCTGGCTGCCCGCGATCCTCTGGATCGCGGTCGGTAACCCGCTGTTCGGTGCCGTCCACGACTTCATGTCGCTGTCGGCGAGCGTCCGACACGAGGGGAAGTCGATCGGGTACATCGTCGGCCGGTACGTCGGAGACCGCGGAAAGGACATGCTGCTGTGGTTCGCGTTCCTGACGATCATTCTGGTCATCGCGGTGTTCGCCCTGGTGGTCGCTGTCGTGTTCAACGCGTTTCCGGCGGCGGCGACGGCGAGTCTGGTCTACATCGGGCTGGCACTGGCGTTCGGGGTGTACCTGTACCAGTTCGACCTCCCGTTCCTGCCCGGGGCGACAGCGTTCGTCGCGATGGTGTTCGCCGGCGTGTTCGTCGGGGTCGAGTTCCCAATCGCCCTGGTGGGGACCGAGTCGACCGCCGCGGACACTATCGTCCTGCTGGGTGACGCCTCGTCCTGGGGCTGGCTGCCACTCGCGGCGTCGAACGGTCCCAACGTCGCCGCTTGGGTGCCGGTCGTGATCGTGTACGCGTTCGTCGCCAGCGTCCTTCCGGTCTGGACGCTGCTCCAGCCGCGTGACTTCCTGACGTCGAGTCTGCTGTACGTCGGCGTCGGCGGGATGCTGCTGGGCGTGCTCGTCGCCGCCGGCCTGTCGCTGGTCGGGAGCGGATTCACCGTCGAGATCCCCGCCTCGATCGCGCCGGGCGACCAGGCGATCACCCGAACGAGTCTCGAAATGGAGATCCCCGCGTTCCTCGGGTTCACCAGCTCACTCGGGCCGATCTTCCCGTTCCTGTTCGTCACGATCGCCTGCGGGACGATCAGCGGGTTCCATTCGCTCGTCTCCTCGGGAACGACCGCGAAACAACTCGACAAGGAGGGTGACGCCCGCCTCATCGGCTACGGCGCGATGCTCGGTGAGGGGCTGCTCGCGACGACGGCGGTCGCGGCCCTGTCTCTCGTGGCCGTGACCGGCTTCGGCTCCGGTCTCGTCGGCGCCCTGGCGAACTTCCCGGTCGGGGGGGCGATCATGCTCGGCGCCGGGTTCGGCGTGCCACCCGCGATCGGCGCGACGTTCATCGGCCTGGTGTTCGTCAGCTTCCTGCTGACCTCGACCGACACCGCCACCCGCCTGGGGAGGTACATGCTCGAGGAGATCGTCGGCACGCCCGAGACGAGCACCCAGGAAGTCGCGGTCAACCGCTACTTCAACTCCGGCGTCCTGCTGTGTCTCCCGGCGTACCTGCTGGTCGGGAGCGGACAGTGGACCACGCTGTGGCCGCTGTTCGGGGGGGCGAACCAGACCCTCGCCGCGCTCGCGCTGCTCGCGGCGACGCTCTGGCTCGCCAACTGGGACGACCAGAAGCAACTCGTCAGCACCGGCGTGCCGATGGCGCTGATGCTCGCGGTCACCGTCACGGCACTGCTGTGGATCGGCCTGCTCCGCGCCCCGTCCGACGCCCTCGAGGCGGCAACCACCGCGGGAATGGTCTCGGCCGGAATACAGTCGGTGATCGCGCTGGTACTCTCCGGACTGGCACTCGGACTCTCTTGGATGGGCTATAAGAACATCAGATCGGTCCGGAGCAGCCCCACTGGAGCGGTCACGAGCGACGACTGAACGCGCCACGGAGGCGCTCGAACACGCCTCCCCGACTGTCGCCCCCGTCGCCGTCGTCCCATAGTCTGAACGCCTGCACGACGTCGGTTTCCGGGCTGGCGACCGACGTTTCCCGTCCGGGTGCGACGACGAACAGTCGGACTGCGTAGTGTCCGTGATACCCGTACTTCAGCAGCGTCCGCTGTTCGAAATCCGCAACGAACTCCCGGACGGCCGTCGGGATTTCCGGCGAGACGACACCGAACACGAACTCCGTTCCGAAGTGCTCTTCGTCAGGTTCGACCCACACGTCAGCCAGTTCGTCGCCCAGAGCGGACAGTCGCTCCATCTCCGCGACCGAGACGCTGTCAGCGCGTTTCAGAAATAGGTGCTCGGTCGTCTGGTGGTCACCGTAGGTGACCGACGGGTGGAGGAACTGCTTGCGACGCTCGATCGCCAACCGGCCGTAGAGCGTGAACCGGTGCCCTCGAACTGACCGGTCGCGCTCGAGATCGTAGCTGTGCAACAGTCGGTCGCTCACCCGATCGACGTACTCGTCGTCCCAGTCGGGGACGTCGGCGAGTGGGTCCTGCTCGTCCTCTGCCCGGTCGCTGTCGGTCATACGAACGGTCCGTCACCGACGAACAAAAAGTTCCGCCGTCGGACTCGTTCGACGAGTGACGCCGAGAGACGGCCGGTCCGGTTCGGCGACCGTGCGAACGGCGCTCACGTGGGGAAGCGCTAAGTTCCGCCGGTCCGTTCGGAGACGTATGACAGAGGAAGACAGACAGAAGGAGCCGTGTGGTCGGTGTGCGATGAGCTCCGTCTCCGGTGTCATGGAGCAGGAACACGATCCGTTCGAAGGCGAGCGCATCGAGGTAGCGGAAGACGAACTGCGGACGCTCTCACCGGGCATTCTGCTCGGTCGCGTAAAAAACCGTGTCGACGGTCTCGTCACGAAGATCATCTACGGTCGCTGACCGCTCTCCTGTCGCCGGCCGTCGCGGGTACCGAGGCTGCTCCTACCGATACCGTCCGTAGGTGCCCGCCGTTCGTCCGTCGGGCGGTGATAGGTTCCCGAAGGCGTGACACGCACAGCGCGCGTATCCAGCAGACGACAGTGTCCGGAGTGTCGCCGACGAACTGGCCAGGAACAGAGCTGCCGGACGGAGCACCGGTCGACGGCCACCGCGGGCTCGCGGACGCCCCGCCTCGCGAGCCCGTGAGGCGAGACGCGGCTGACTACTCCTCGCCGGACTCGTAGTGCTCGCCGGCGGCCTCGGGCAGGCGCGTCCGCCCACGTGACGAGACAATATCCGAAAGACAGACGGTGAACACAGCTCTAGAAGGGTGCGGCCGCATGCCTCCTGTTTCAGCAAGCCCACGATACCCCCGAGTCTGCTGACAGTAAACCTACCCCGCCTTACTCGCTCGCTCAGGCCTTGCGGCGGTCGGTCACTCCTCGAGGGCGGGGCAGGGCTTTCCCGCACCGCAATTGTGCTCCGCGGCCCCATGTGGTTCGAGAGAGCTTCGCTCTCTCGTCATCACGAAAGGCGCGAAGCGCCTTTCGAGCGACATGGACGCGGCCCGGCTTCCTCGCTCCCTTCGGTCGCTCCCTGAGGCCGGGGGCTCCGCGCTACCGTTCGCCGAAATTCCCACCGCTCGAGATTTCGGCGTTTACGCGGAGGAGGATTCAGTGGACAAATGGACAGCATAGCGTCGAAAACGAGTGTGACCATGGATCGGAATCCAAGTAATCGGCGCTGACTCCCCATCGTCGGCCTCTCCGGGCGCTTTTATCCGTCTCTGGGTCGAACTGAACGTATGCGAGAACCGCTCGTTCGTGAACTGACAGAGCAGATTCGCGGGATCACGGGAGGATTGCTCGTTGTCGGGCTCACGTTCCACTATACCATGGAAACGTGGTGGCTCGGGTGGACGCTCCCGCTGGCCCACCTCTTCACATACGCATTCGTCGGGCTGGCTCTCGTCGTCGTCGTCACGCGACGCGTCGGGTTCCACGGGGAAGAACAGGAAGGGGACAACCGGCACGACCCCTGGTATATCGGGTTCGCCTTCGCGGAGATACTTCTTCAGAGCTTCATCGCGTCGTACATCATATTGCTGATCCTGGGCATCATCGATCTGAACAGTTCGCCCAATATGGTGATGCGGCTCGGACTAATCGAAGTCGTCCCCCTGGGGTTCGGCGCTGCGATGGCGAACCGCGTCTTCGGCGGGGGCGGCGAAGAGGCAGAACAGGAGGGGGAGTTCCCGCGAAACGTCGCGGTCTTTGCGATCGGTGCCCTCTTTGTCGCCAGTCCGATCGCGCCGACCCAGGAGATCGAACTCATCGCGGTCCACATGGACTGGCTCCGGTACGGACTGCTCGTCGCTCTCACGCTCGTGCTGGTCTATCTCGTCCTGTTCGAACTGCACTTCAAGGGGCATGCGGCCCGCGTCGCGACCGACCTGCGCTTTCAGGTCGGGACGACGTTCGTCGCCTACTTCGTCGGTGCGACAGTCTCCTTTTTCCTCCTCCTCGGATTCGGCCACTTCGGCGACGGTGGACCCACGTTCTGGTACCGGGCGACGATAATCCTCGCGTTCCCCGCCTCCTTGGGTGCCGCCGCCTCGGAGGTGATCGTCTGAATGAGCTCCGGCTCGGTGAACGGCGGCGACGGCGATCAGGCAGATCCCCGACGGCAGAAGGAACACTCGACAGCGGAGAAGGCCGTCATGGTCGTGAGCATCGCCTTCACCATCTCGCTGCTGGCGTTCGCCGGGTGGCAGATGGCGACGGCCCCGTCTACGGGGGCCGAACCGACGGTGTCCGTCGTAGAGACGGAGCCGATGGAAAACGGCAGCGTCGCCGTGACGGTCCGGCTCCGGAACTCCAAGGACGTCGGCCTGGTCTCGGCGACCGTCTCGGCGGACTGCACGTCCCCGCCGGCGGAAGTCGCGTTCTCATACGTCCCCGCGGCCTCCGACCGAACC
>PXSK01000031.1 GCA_003022865.1 Halobacteriales archaeon SW_5_70_135
CTCGTGCTCGTGCCGCTGGCGCCCGACCGTGCCGGCGTCTCCGAGACCGTTCAGGTCGTCGCGTACGCGGCCGCCCCCTGTCTGCTGGCGAGTGTCCCCGTGCTGGAGGTGCGGGCGCTCGCAGTGACCTACGGCGCGGTGCTCGTGGTGGTCGGTCTCGCTGTCGTTCACGACACCTCGCTCGTCCGGGCCGCGCTGGCGGCCGTCGTCCCCGTCTTCGTCGGCTTCGGCTACGGCTTCCGCGGCGTCGAGGCCGTCGGCACGCTGCTGCGACAGTGGTTCGTCGTCTGATGGCAGAAGTTTTTATCGGCCGCCGCGTTGGGACGTCCATGTCACGGGGCACGCAGAAGCCGGAGCGACGACCCGCCGACGACGAGACCGAAGACGACGCGACGGCGGACGACCCGCTGGCGTGGACGCGCGGGCACACGCCGCTCCTGCAGTCGTACGCCGAGGAGGCCCGCCGGGAGCGACCGTTCGACGGGCTGACCGTCGCGGTCGCCTCCCACCTCGAACCGAAGACGGGCGTGTTCATCGAGACGGTACGGGCGGCCGGCGCCGAGGTGCTGTTCGCCCCCTCCGAGCCGCAGTCGACTCACGGCGACGTGGTGCAGTTCCTCGACGGTCGGGACGGCTTCGAGGCGTTCGCCGAGGCCGGCATGAGCGACGAGGCGTTCGAGGCCGCCCAACACCGCCTCCTCGAACGCCGACCGGACGTCATCCTCGACGACGGCTGCGAGCTCATCGCGAAGGCCCACGCCGACCACCCCGCGGTCGCGAGCGAGGTGCTCGCGGGCGCCGAGCAGACGACCGCCGGCGTCACCCGGCTGCGGGCGATGGCCGACGAAGGCGTCCTCGAGTTCCCCTCGTACGCCGTCAACGACACGCCGATGAAACACTACTTCGACAACGTCCACGGCACCGGCGAGTCCGCGCTGGCGAACGTGATGATAACGACCAACGCGATGGTGGCCGGCAAGACCGCCGTCGTCGCGGGCTACGGCTACGTCGGCCGCGGGGTTGCACAGAAACTACGGTCGCTCGGCGCCGACACCGTCGTCACCGAGGTCGACCCCCGGCGTGCCCTCCAGGCGCACACGGACGGTCACCGGGTGACGAACATGGCCGACGCGGCGCCGGAGGGCGACCTGTTCGTCACCGCCACCGGGAGCCGCGACGTGGTCCGCCGGGAGCACTTCGAGCGCATGGCCTCGGGCGCGAAGCTCGCCAACGCGGGCCACTTCGACGTCGAGATCCTCGTCGACGACCTGGCGTCGATGGCGACCCGCACGACGGAGCCGCGAGCGGGCGTTACGCGTTACCATCTCCCCGACGGCCGCCATCTCGACCTGCTCGCGGAGGGTCGTCTCGTCAACCTCACCGGCCCGTACAGCCAGGGCCACCCGGCGGAGGTGATCGACACGACGTTCGCGTCGATGTTCGTCGCCGCCCGCGACCTCGTCGAGCGCCACGAGGAGCTGGCGCCGGACGTCTACGACGTGCCCGACCGCCTCGACAAGGCCGTCGCGGAGCGCAAGCTGGACACCCTCGGCGTCGAGATCGAGACGCCCACCGAGCGCCAGGAGGCCTACGCCGAGGACTGGCGCCACGAGGACAGCAGCTTCTGACTCAGACGTTCCCGTACCCCAGTACGGACAGCCCCACCCCGCCGACGACGAGCGCGAGACCGAACAGCGTCACCGCCCAGTCGGCGCCGCCGAAGGTCCGGCGGTCGTAGAAGCTGCGCTCGCCGCGGGTGTCGAAGCCCCGGGCCTCCAGCGCCATCGACTGCGTCTGGACGTCCCGGACCGCGCTCATCAGCACCGGCACCAGCAGCGGCACGTAGCTCCGCAGACGCTCGATCGGCCCGCCCCGACCAACCTCGTGACCGCGGGCGGCCTGAGCCTGCCGGACCGTGCTGGTCGCCCCCAGAAGCGTCGGGAACAGCCGCAGGGCGGTGCCGAGCGCGAAACAGAAGGCGTACGGCAGCCCGAGCGAGCGCAGCCCGGCGACGATCTCCTCGTTCGACGTGGTCGTGACGAACACCAGGCCGCCGACGACGAAGGCGGCGATGCGCTCGCTGCGACCCAGGGCGAACAGCAGCTCCCGGCGGGTCAGCCGCACGACCGGCAGGTCGACCACGACCGGTCCGCCGGCGGGCGTGAAGCTCGGCCAGACGACGAAGCCGACGACGAAGAGCGCCCCGACGATGTACGCGAGCCGCCTGAAGTTCCGCCAGCCGCCGGCGAGCACCAGCGCGACGAACGACCCCACGAGCGGCACCGCGACCCACAGTGGGTGGTCGAAGACGTAGGCGACGGTGAACACGCCGACGAGTAGGGCGAGCTTCGAGCGGGCGGTCAGACGGTGCAGCGGCGTCGCCCGGTCGACGTACAGCGACGGGGAGCTGCTCACGGCGAGTCACCCCGCTCGCTGGCGACCGGTCCGGTGCTCGTTCCCCGCTCGGTCTCTCGTCTCGCGTCCGCGTCCGTGTTCGTGTCCGTGCCCTCGCCGGTCGCCGCCCCCTCCAGCCCGGCCACCAGCTCGCCGACGGACAGAGCGGGCAGGGCGTCGGCGGGCCCGACCGTCTCCGCCAGGCGGTTCGACAGGGCGACGGCCTGTGGCGGCCGCAGCCGCCACTCCGAGAGGGCGGTCTCGTCGGCGAACAGTCGCCGCGTGGGGCGGTCGGCGACCTTCCGGCCGTCGCTCATCACGACCGTCCGCGGCGCGTACCGCGCCACCGTCCCCATGTCGTGTGTGACCATCACGACGGTGACGCCGTCCTCGCGGTTCAGCCGGGCGACCAGGTCCATGAAGCGGCCCCGCTGGGCGGCGTCGAGACCGGTCGTCGGCTCGTCGAACACGATCGCGTCCGGGTCGGTCGCCAGGACGCTGGCGAGCGCCACCCGCTGGCGCTGGCCCTTCGACATCGCGAACGGGTCGGCGTCCTCCTGCCCGTCGAGGCCGACCGTCTCGACGGCCTCGGCGACGCGACGGTCGAGCTCGTCGCCGGCGAGCCCGAAGTTCTCTGGACCGAAGCGGACCTCCTCGGCGACGGTCTCCGCGAACAGCTGGTGGTCGGGGTTCTGGAAGACGAACCCGACCGACCGCCCGACCTCCGCCATCGAGCGGTCGTCGACCGGCCGCCCCCGCCAGAGGGCTGTCCCCTCGTCGGGCGCGAGCAGCCCGTTGAGGTGTTTCGCCAGCGTGGTCTTACCGCTCCCGTTGTGCCCGACGACGGCGACCGCCTCGCCCTCGCGCACTGTGAGGTCGACGCCGTCGACCGCCCTGACGGTCCGACGGTCGGTCTCGTACTCGTGGACGACCCCCTCCAGTTCGAACAGCGGGTCGCCCACGTCGGTGCCGGTGCCGGCGGGGACGCCCGGCAGCGAGTCGCCGTCACCCTCGCCTCCGCTGTCGGTCGCGGGCGGTCGCCACGCGAGGTCGGCCTCGACGACGGCGTCGGCGGCGTCGTCGACGGTCACCGGGAGCCGCTCGCGCTCCCAGCCGAGGCGGTCGAACGCTTCGACGACGGGCGGGACGCCAACGCGGGCGCTCCGGAGCGCCTCGACGTCGGTGAACACCTCCCGGAGCGGGCCGGCGCGGTACACCTGTCCGCCCCGCAGTAGGACGGCGCGGTCGGCCAACAGCGCCGCCTCGACGTCGTGGGTCACCGTCACGATCGTGTCGGGACCGCTCCAGCGTGCGGCGCCGGTCCCGTCGGCGAGGTCGCGGACGACCGACAGCACCTCCCTGGTGCCGAGCGGGTCGAGGTCGCTCGTCGGCTCGTCGAGCACCAGCAGGTCGGGCCGGTTCGCCAGCACGCCGGCGACGACCAGACGCTGCTTCTGGCCGCCGGAGAGCGCACTCGGCGGACGCCCCCGGTCGAGGTCGTCGAGCCCCGACAGCGACAGCGAGTCGTCGATCCGCTCGCCGATGTCGGCGGGGTCGACGGCGAGGTTCTCCGGGCCGAAGGCGAGTTCGGCCCCGACACTGGTGCCGAACAGCTGTGACTCGTAGTCCTGCAGCACCATCCCGACGGCGTCGGCCATCTCGGGGACGCGCGAGTCGGGCACCGACCGGTCGAACACCTCGACGCTGCCGGCGAACGAGCCGTTGAGGAAGTCGGGAACGATACCGTTGAACGTCCGCAACAGCGTGGACTTGCCGCCGCCGCTGGCGCCCATCACGACGGTGAACGACCCCGCCGGCAGCGAGAGGTCGACCCCGCGCAACACCGCCCCGCCCCGCTCGTCCGGGTCGGGCACCTCGCCGTCGGGCGGGGGGAACTCCTCGGCCGCGGGCAGGGTCACACCGCGCTCGTACGCGAAGACAATGTCTTCAAGCGTCGCCGCGTCGCCGAGCGTCGCCGCGTCGCCGTCCTCCGTCATCTGATCCGGGCCACGGGACCGGGCGAGGTCAATCTGACGACCTGACTCAGTCGGAGCCGCCCTCGACGGCCCGCGTGCGGGTCGCCGGCGCGGTCATCTCGGAGAGACGCTCGCCCGACAGCGCCGACATGACGAACAGGACGGTAAAGGCGACGGCACCGAGGACGATCTGCACGGTCGAGCCGCCCTGGCGGAACACGTCGCCGCCGGGTGCGGCGCCGAACTCGACGCCCTGCACGCCGACGCTGACGGCGATGCCGGCGACGACCCAGACCACCGAGACGGCCGTGATCCCGTAGGCGATCGCCTGCTGGCGACCGTGGCCGACCGTGGGGAGGTCCTCGTCGCGCATCACGTCGGTGTACAGTAGCCCCATCGACTCGACGCGGGGGTAGACGAGATACAGCAGCGGCGGTCCCAGCACGGCCGCCGCGAGGAGGTTGTTGACCGTGACGACGGTGCCGAGCACGGAGAACGGGAACAGCCCGAGCACTTCGAGGCCCCAGGCGATGATCGCCGCCGTGACCGCGGAGGCGACGAGCGCGACCACCGCGTACTCGACGAGCTGCCGTCCGGCTTTCTCCCGGAAGTCCGGACGGACCCCCGAGGAGAGCCCGCCGAGGTTACCCCAGAGCTTGTAACCGACGAAGCCGAAGAAGAAGTTGCCGACGAAGCCGAAGGCGCTCCCCGGGCCGAGCGTCCCCCCGAAGATGTCGCCGATGAGATTTCCGAGCGCCGCCCCCCAGGCCGCCGCCGGGCCGAACATCAGGCCGAACACGACCGGGAAGACGTTCGCCGGCCGTACGCTCGTGATGCCCGGGATTATTGTAAGTCCCTTGAAAGGTATCAGGACCGCCGCGTAGACGGCGGCGGTCACCGCCACGAGCATTATCATCCGCGTATCGCGCCACATCGTGAGTATCTCACGCATGTACGAGTGGGAATGTCCGCTTTGTATATTAAAAATTGTCATACGTAATATTCCGGATAGGCCGGGTTCGGAACGTTCGGTCCGGCCCGACCCGCTGCGTGTGGTACGGTAGCAAGTAACACATTATTGAACTCGATCCCTGTCGCCAACCTTCGGTTAGAAGTCATAACAGCTCCGGCCCACTGTACGGCCGACGGAGTGCGACAGCTGCGGCCAGTACAGCGACTGGATCGGGAGCGACAGCGACTGGGAGCGGGTCGGCGGCGACGGCCAGGGGGCGCTACTCGAGTGTACCGTCTGCGGCAGTCACCAGCACAAGCGGTGACGCGGCCGGCGGACCGTCACCGTTAGACCGCTCGACCCCCGAGAGCGGCCGTGAGCGACTACGACCCGGCGCCGGCAGACGGCGACCTCCTGTTGCGGGCCGCCCGCGGCGAGCGCACGGAGCGACCGCCCGTCTGGCTGATGCGACAGGCCGGTCGGTACCTGCCGGAGTACCGCGACCTGCGCGAGCGGTACAGCTTTCTGGAGGCGATCTCCACCCCCGAAGTGGCCGCGGAGATCACCCTCCAGCCGTACGAGCGGTTCCGCCCCGACGGCGTGGTCATGTACTCGGACATCCTCACCGTACTCGAACCGCTCGGACTCTCCTACCGTCTCGAGTCCGGCGTCGGACCGGTCGTCGAGAACCCCGTCGACGACCCGGCGAAAGTTCCGGCGGGCCACGCCGACGTGACCCACGATCTCGACTACGTGGCCGCGCTGCTCGACCGACTGGACGAGCGCGTCGACGACGCCGCCGTCGTCGGCTTCGCCGGCGGTCCGTTCACCCTCGCCTCCTACGCCGTCGCCGGCGAGCCCGACAAGAACCACGTCCCGCTGCGGCGCTTCCGTGCCCGCCACCCCGACGCTTTCGGTGACCTGCTCGAACGGTTCGCCGCCGTCACCGTCGACTACCTCCGGATGCAGGTCGCCCACGGCGCCGACGTCGTCCAGGTGTTCGACACGTACGCCGGCCACCTCACGCGGGCCGACCACCGCGAGTTCCTGCTCCCGCTGCACCGCCGGCTCGTCGAGGCGGTCGACGTCCCGGTGGTCCTGTTCGTCCGCGATGCCGGCGGGCGCCTCGACCTGCTGCGGGAGACGGGCGCGGACGTCGTCAGTCTGGGCTGGACCGTCGACATGGCTCGTGCTCGCGAGCGACTGGGCGACCAGCCCGTCCAGGGCAACCTCGACCCCTCCTACCTGCTCGGCGACCCCGAGTTCGTCCGCGAGCGGACCCGCGAGGTGATCCAGGCGGCCGGTCCCGCCGGTCACGTGCTCAACCTCGGCCACGGTCTCCACCGCTCGACGCCGGTCGAGTCCGTCCGGGCGTTCGTCGAGACGGCGAAGTCGATCGAGCGTTAGGCCTCGACGACCTCGTCTCCCTCCGCCTCGCCGAGGTCCTCGGCCAGTCGCCCGGCGACCGAGCGGGCCTCCCGCACTCGGCTCGGGACGCCGATGCGGGCGGTGTAGTTCGTCGCCAACTCGACGCCGGGCGGCAGCGACAGCTCCGACAGTGCCGCCCACGAGGCGTCGTACGCCGGATAGGCCCGCAGACGGTGGACGTCGACCGCCTCGGCCGGGGCGTCGAGGACGGCCTCGAACTCCCGGACGGCGGTCCGGACGAGCTCGTCGTCGGTCGCGTCGATCACGTCGGGGTCGCGCATCCCGCCGAGGAAGGCCGTGTACAGCCCCTCGCGGTCGAACAGGCTGCCGACGAAGGTCACTCCTCGCGTCCGGAGGTCCTCCCGCGAGTGCACCTGGTAACCGAACCCCTCGCGGTCGACGTCCGCCCGGAGGTAGACCATCGCGATCGGATTGTACGCCAGCCCGCCGAGCGCCGCGGCCGCGTCGGGTGCCGTCTCCCGGAGCACGTCGGCGGCCGCGCCGGCCGGCGCCGTCACGACGACCCGCTCCGCCCGCAGTCGTCGGCCGTCGGCGACGACCTCGTAGACCGGCCCGTCGTTCGCCACTGTGTCGCCGGCGTCGTCCGGCCGTCGGACCGTCTCGACGGGCGTCGCGAGGCGAACGCGGTCGGCGTGTGCCTCGTACAGTGCCCGCGGGAGCCGCCCGAGCCCGTCCTCGAAGCTGACCGGCGGGGCGGCCTCGCCGTCGACCCGGGCGAGCGCGGCCGCGAGCAGGCTGCCGTGTTCCCTCTCGGTCCGCAGCAGGCCGGCGAGGGCGTGGCGGGCGGGCATCTCCGCCGGGTCCGAGGCGTAGATACCCGAGAAGAGCGGCTCGATCACCGACTCGTACACCTCCGTCCCGAACTTGCGCCGAAACAGGTCGGCGGCACGCTCGTCGCCCCGACCGGGGCGGGAGAACGGCTCCGCCAGCGCCCGTAGCTTCGCCCGCCCGGAGACGAGGTCCGTGCGGACGAACTCGCCGACGGAGCGGGGGACGACACGGAGCTCCCCGTCGCGGTAGACGTACAGTGGGAGGTCGTCGTCGGCTTCGACCGTCTCGTCACCGAGCCCCAGGTCGTCGATCAGTTCCGCGACCGGTCCGGTGCGGCGGACGCGGTGTGGGCCGCGCTCCAGCACGTGGTCGTCGACGCGCTCGCTGTTGACGACGCCGCCGGGGCGGTCCCGCGCCTCGAAGGCGACGGCCGCTACTCCGCGCTCGGTGAGGTGGTGGACCAGCGAGAGCCCGGTGACCCCGGCGCCGACGACGGCGACGGCGACGGCGGCGCTCGTGTCGCTCACGGCCTCAGTCGTCGGCCTGAGCGTCGACCCCGGCGTCCGGTCCCATTACCGGGTCGGGGACGGGCACGTCGGTCGGCGCGTTCAGACACATCGTCCCCGGGGTGTCCTTGCACTGGCACTGCCGGAACTGGTAGTACCGCGGGTCGAACTCGCCGACAAACGGCTCGACCAAGTCCGCAAGCACCGTCCGAAACCGGTCGTCGTCGTGGGGGACGGGCACGCGGTGGAACTCCAAGCCCTCCGCTTCGGCTTCCTCGCGGAGTTCGACGTCGAGTTCGGAGAGAGTCTCGCTCTGTTCGTGCATGAACGAGACCGGTTCGACGACCACCCGCTCGGCGTCGACGTTTTCGATCGCCGTCTCGATGTCCGGCTGCGTCCAGGTGATGTCGCGGTTCCCGTGGTTCTGGAAGCCGAGCGTGTACTCCGAGACGCCGAGCATCCGGCTCATCACCGAACACCACTCGGAGACGTAGGTGTCGTACCGTGACCCCTCGTCGAGGTAGTGGGTGGGGGTGCCGTGGGCGGAGAAGAACAGCTCCGTCTCCGGGTCGCCGAGGTCGAGGTCGTGCTCCGCAGCGTACGCGCGGACGTTGTCCGCTCGGAGGCGGTTGTACAGCGGGTGTTTGTGCCAGCCGGTGAGCTCGTCGATCTCGACGTCCCAGTCCAGGTCGGCGGCGGCCCCGCGCATCGTTTCCAGGGAGGCGACGGTCGTCGTCGCCCCACAGAGCGGGTAGATAGGCAGGCCGACCAGGTGGTCGACACCGTCCTCGTTGGCCTGTCCGACGGCGTCGGCGATCAACGGCTCGGTGAACTGCATGCCGACGTACGTGCACACGTCGTACGAGCGGTCTCGCAGCTCCGTCTCCAGACGGTCGGCCTGGTCGCGAGCCTGCGGGTTCAGCGGAGAGCCCCCGCCCGTCGCCTCGTACTCCTCGATGAGGCCGGGTGCGCGGCGCTCGGCGAGTTTCCGGGCGCGCTC
Source organism: Halobacteriales archaeon SW_5_70_135 (assembly GCA_003022865.1). Lineage (GTDB taxonomy): Archaea > Halobacteriota > Halobacteria > Halobacteriales > SW-7-71-33 > SW-7-71-33. Next base: position 9,049 of record PXSK01000031.1, read on the forward strand.
GCGTGCCTCCCGTTCGGTGGTGTCGCCGTCGAGTTCGGCGTTGTCGAAGAAGATGCGCTCCAGGTAGGTGACGACGTTCTCGCGGGTCGGCTCCGCAGGCTCTCCGAAGTTCAGTACGACGACTCCCGTAGTCATAGACGCCGCTAGAGCAGGTCCGCGGTTAAGCCTTGCCTCGCGGTCCGTGCCGCCCCGTTCGTCGCCCACCACACGCCGAGGGCGACGGGCCGTGCTCGCCGTGTCGGGAGAAATCCAACAAGTCTTTATCTGCCACCGTCCAACTGTTTGTAGTGTCGACCGGCCCGACAGGTGAGCGTCCGCGCGCTCGCGACACCGACGAGCCACCGCACATCGACTTCGACCCCGGCACGAACGTCCTCATCTCCGGGCCACCCCTCATCGGCAAGTACGACTTCATGCTCGCCACCCTCGCCCGTGGCACCGAACAGGGCGAGGGCAGCGTCATCGTCGCGACCCGTGACGACGAGCGAGCCGCCCTCGACGACTACGAGCGCGTCTCGCCGAGCTTCGACCGCTCCCGTGTCGGAATCGTCGAGTGTATCTCCGGCCAGCGCGGCGGCGACACCGAACACGAGGGCGAGGCGCTCGTACGCCGAGCCTCCTCGCCGGCCGACCTCACGGGGATCGGGATCGGCGCCTCCGAGCTGATGAGCGACCTCCACGAGAGAGGCACCGGTGGTCTACGACTCGGCGTGGACTCCCTCTCGACACTCCTGCTCTACACCGAATTCGACCGTCTCGCCCGGTTCCTCCACGTTCTCTCCGGCCGCATCGACCGCGCCGGTGGTGTCGGCCTGTTCGTCATCAACCCCGGCACCATCGACGCCGCACAGTTCGACCAGCTGAAGACGCTGTTCGACGGCCTGGTCGAGCTGCGCGAACACGAGGAGCGCCGCGAGATCCGCGTCCGCGGGCTGCCGGGCACCGACAACGGGTGGCGGCCGTACGACTCCGCCGACTTCGACTGATACGGCCCGACTCCGAGCGGTCGCCAACACTCCCTGACCGTCCGCCGTCGTCGACCCCCCGCACACGACGGGTCGCTCCTGGTTCCGTGTCCGAGTCCCTTCACGGGAGTTCGGAACTCCTCCGTGTGTGGTGTGACACGCCGCACGCGGTCCGGCTGACACTCGCGGTCAGAACTCCGAGAGCCGCGTCTGACTGTCCCGTGGCGCGTCCCCGCGGGGCGGCGTCGACGGGCCGTCGGCGACGGCGTCGACTGGACCGTCGAAGCCGTCGAGTCGTGCCTGCTCGCCGTCGGGGAAGCCGAGGTTCGAGACGCGGACGCCGACCTTGCGCACCTCCTCGTCGGCGAACTCCGCGAACAGGTCGAGTGCGACCTTCTCGACTAGGTCGGCGTCCGAAACCGCTCCCGCCAGCGACCGCTCGCGGGTGCTGACGTCGAACGGCGGCTCGACGGCCTTGACGCCGACGGTGCGGTAGACGGCACCCTCGCGCCGGGCGCGCTCGGCCACCGCTCGGGCGAGTGTCCGGACCCGCTCGCGTTTCGGTGCGGAGTCCTCGACCGCCTCCGGAAAGGCGGACTCCCGCGAGAGACTCTTCGGCCGTCCGCGTGGGGTCACCGTCCGGTCGTCGTGGCCCCGCGCCCGGCGGGCGATGGCACGACCGCGCTCGCCGAACCGGTCGATCACCTCCGACGGCGGCGTCTCCGCCAGGTCGCCGGCCGTCTCGACCCCCGACTCGCGCAGGCGTCGGGCGCGCACCGGACCGACGCCGTGGACCGACTCGACGGGTAGCGGTGCCAGGAACTCCCGGACCGACCCGGGGGGAACGACCACCAGCCCGTCGGGCTTGTCGTGGTCGCTGGCGACCTTCGCGGCGCTCATCGTCGGCGCGACGCCGACGCTGAGCGTGACGCCGACCTCCCGCTCGACGCGCTGCTTGAGGTGACGGGCGAACCCCTCGACGACGTCCCAGTCGGTGCGGTCGGTGACGTCGAGGTAGGCCTCGTCGATGCTCACCGTCCGGACGACGTCGGCGCAGTCCCGCAGGACCGCCCGGACCTCCTCGCCGACGGCCCCGTAGAACCCCATGTCGACCGGACGGTAGTGGGCGGCCGGCTCGCCGTCGCCGGCGTCCTCGACGCGAGGGAGTCGCCCGAGGGCGGTCGAGATCGCCTGTGCGCTCTCGATCCCGTGCTGCCGGGCCTCGTAGCTCGCGGTGGCGACCGCGCCGGCGTCGTCACCCGGCTCGTAGCCCATGCCGACGACGACCGGCTCCTCCTCCAGGGTCGGCTCTCGCAGTCGCTCGCAGGCGGCGTAGAAGCAGTCGAGATCGGCGTGGACGACGATCTGGTCGCGATCCTCGGGGTCCGGCGCGCCCGGGAGCCGCTCGCCGACCATGCCGGCCGTCGGTGACGCGGGCGATTAAACCCGGCGACACCGGGACGGAAGTGGAATCGCGGGGGCGAACAGGCGACGCGTGGGCCTCAGCCGCCGCGGTCCAGCAGGGCGCCGCGACGTGGGAAGCGGGGCGGCGCGTCGCACTCCGGTCTCGACCGACCCCGCTCGACTCAGTTCACGGGCCGGCCCGGTCGCGCGCTCCGGTACGAACGTTCGCCCCGGTCAGACGGTCGGTGTCGGGACGGACTCCTCGGCGGCGTCCCGCCAGGAGTGTTCCGGCGTCCAGTCGAGCAGGTCGGCGGCCTTCGCGGTCGAGTACACCGAGGCGTCCCCCTCGACGTCGAACCGCTCGGGCACGCGACCGTACTCCGCCGCCAGCAATTCCCGTAGCGGTCGGCCGAGGGCGTTGTCTCGCGCGACGCAGTTGAACGCCTCGTGGCCCTCCAGGTCGGCGTCGAGCGCCGCGGCGACCATCTCCGCCACGTCGCGGGCGTCGACGTACGACCAGAAGTTGCCGGCGCCCGCCCCGAAATCGTCGACGTACTCCGGGTCGCGACAGGGGTACTCCCCCGGCGCCTGGATCCACGACGGTCGGATCGACGCCACCGATACGCCGTCCCGACGGGCCACGGTCGCGCCGATCTCCTCGGTGACGACCTTCGAGAGACCGTACGGGTCCTCCGGACGCAGCGGGTGCGCTTCGGTGATCGGCACGGCGTCGGGCAGCGGCGTCTCCTCGGCGAAAAAGAAGCCGTACGCCCCGTCCGAGGAGGCCTGGACTACGCGAGCGCCGACCCGGCCCGCCGCGGTCAGTACGCCGTGTGCGGCCAGCGTGTTGTTCCGATAGACGTCGACGCCCGGACGAGTGCCGGCGACCGGGATCGCCGCCCAGTGGACGACGACGTCGGGCCGGAGTTCGGTAATCACGTCGAGCGTCGCGCCCGTCTCCGTGAGATCCAGCGCCCGGTAGTCCACTCCCGGACGACCCTGCTCGGGGTTCGACCGGTCGAGAACGGTGACGCTGTGGTCCGAAGCGAGGCGATCGACCACCCAGCGACCGGTCGTACCCCGGCCGCCAGTCACGACGATGTCCATGTCCCCGCAGCGAGCCTCGGCCTCATGAGTGTAGCGTCAGCCGCCCGCGATAGGCGTCGTCACCGCGAGTCCGGCACTCGTCGCCCACGTCCCGGGTGACACCGCCGAGGACTCGAACGACCCAACCGGCGAGATACCTGGCGCCCCGCCGATCGCCCCCGGCGGCGTGGTGACCGCCGTCTCGAACCTCTCGATCGCGTGCCCCCACACGGGCCGTCCGTCGCCGCGGTCCAGGGCGACGACATCCGGGAGGCTCTCCCCCGGCCCCGCCGTCACGCCCGCGACCACTCGGTCCGGACCGACCGCGACGCCGCTGTCCGTGGTCACCCCGAGGTCCGTCTGCCACTCCTCGCCACTGGCTCCCCGCGAGCGGGACGGCAACGACCGCCCGGTTCGTGAGGACGAACGCCGTCCCGTCGGCGACCGCCGGCGGTCCGCAGTCAGGTTCCCCCGACCAGGAGGTAGCCGACGGCGGCGGCCGACAGGCAGGCGACGAGCGTCGCGACGACGTTCCCGACGGCCCGCCGTCCGTGCCCGCTCTCGGCCAGTCGCACCGTCTCGACCGAGAACGACGAGAACGTCGTGAACGCTCCGCAGACGCCCTCGCCGACGAACAGTCGGACGGTCTCCGTCGGCGCCAGTCCGGTCAGCAGCCCCAGCGCGAGACTGCCGAGGACGTTGACCGACAGCGTCCCCGCCGGAACCCGCTCCGTGGCGACCGCCCGCGAGAGGCCGGTCCGCAGCAGCGCGCCGACGGCGCCGCCGCCCGCGACCGCGAGGACGGCGACCGTCGGCGAGGGGTCGGTCACCGCCGGTCACACCCCTTCGCCTCCTCCGGCTCCGGCTCCGCGGTGTCGCCCGTCGCCGCCCCGCCCTCTGTGCCCGAAGACCCACCGTCGTCGCCCGGTCCGCGCCGGGCGAGCGTGCCCGCGAGCGCCGCGGCGGCGAGGCCCAGCCCGACCGAGGCGACGACGTAGACGACGGCCACGCCCGGCGTCGCGGTGACCGCCTCGACGGCGAAGGTGGAGTACGTCGTGAACGACGACAACAGTCCCGTGCCGAGCGCCAACCGCACCCGTGGCGACGGCCGGTCACCGGCAGCGACGAGTGCGCCGAGGGCTGCGCTCCCGACGACGTTCGCCGCCAGGGTGGCGCCGAGCCCCGGGACGACGACCGCGAGACCGTACCGCAGCGAGGCGCCGACGGCACCACCGACGGTTACCAGCACCGCCGCGAGCGACCCGTCCGTCCGACTCACCGACTCGACCGTCGTCGCCGTGGCAAAAACGCTCCGCTCCGTCGCTCGCTTTCGGCGGTGGCTTGCGACCGTCTGACGAAGACTTATACGCGCGGAGTCGCCCTCACCGTATATGCCCGGCAACAGGGTCGAGGAACTGGAGCAGACCGTCACCCGACTGGAGTCCACCGTCAGCGGACTCACGGAGGAACTCGTCGAAGCGAAGGAACGCATCCGCGACCTCGAAGCCGAACTCGAGCCCCGGCCCGCCGACGGTACCGCCGTCCCGGAGGCCGACCCCGAGGCGGGACACGGGGTCGAGGACTCGCCCGGCGCCGAGGCGGCCGACCCCGCGTCGACCGGCGACGCCGCCGAGCAGCTCGACGGCGACGGCGACGGCGACGCGGTCGAGGACGAACGGACGGAGTTCGGCGACGACATCATCGTCGCCTGAGTCGGTCCGCCCGGTCCGCCCCACCAGCGAGCACCCCCATGCACATCAAAGAGCTCGTCCTTGAGGAGTTCAAGAGTTTCAAGGGTACGACACGGATCCCACTGTACGACGACTTCACGACCATCAGCGGCCCCAACGGCAGCGGCAAGTCGAACATCATCGACGGCGTCCTCTTCGCGCTGGGGCTGGCCCGTACCCGGGGGATCCGGGCACGCAAGCTGACCGACCTCATCCACAACCCCGGCCACGACCCCGACCCCGACGCCGAGGACGGCCGGCGCCGCGGCGGTCCGAGCGAGGCCGCCGTCACGGTCGTCCTCGACAACACCGACCGCGCCGTCGAGCGTGCCGACGTCGCCGCCGCCATGGGCGTCGAGGAGCGAGCCGTCGACACGGCCGACGAGATAACCGTCAGGCGCCGCGTGAAGGAGACCGAGGAGAACTACTACTCCTACTACTACCTCAACGACCGTTCGGTCAACCTCAGTGACGTGCGCGAGCTGCTCTCGGCCGCCGGCGTCACCCCCGAGGGGTACAACGTCGTCATGCAGGGTGACGTGACCGACATCACCTCGATGACCGCCCGCGAGCGCCGGCAGATCGTCGACGAGATCGCCGGCGTCGCCCAGTTCGACGAGAAGAAAGCGGACGCTCTCGACGAACTGGAGACCGTCCAGGAGCGCATCGAAGAGGCCGACCTGCGCATCGAGGAGCGCGAGACCCGCTTGGAGCGGCTGGCGGACGAGCGCGAGACCGCACTGAACTACCGCGAGCTCCAGGAAGAGAAAGAGGAGTACGAGTCCTACCGCAAGGCCGCCGAACTCGAGGACAAGCGCGAGGAGCTGGCGGAGCTTGAGACCGAGGTCGAAGAGCGGGAGGCCGACCTCGACGACCTCCGGACGGAGCTGGACGAGCGGGAGGGTCGACTGCGCCGCCTGGAGGAGGACCTGGAGGACCTCAACGCCGAGATCGAGCACAAGGGCGAGGACGAACAGCTGGCGATCAAGGCCGAGATCGAGGAGATCAAAGGCGACATCGGACGCCTGGAGGACCGCATCGAAGACAGACGCGAGACCGTCGCGAGCGCCGAGGCCGACCGCCGGGACGCGTTCGTCGAGATCGACCGCAAGCAGGAACGCGTCGAGGAGATCGAGGCCGAAATCAAGGAGACGAAGGTCGAGGCCTCCTCGGTGAAGGCCGAAATCAAGGAGAAACGCGCCGACCTCGCGGCCGTCCGCGAGGAGATCGAGGCGGTCGACACGGAGTTCGACGAGCTGAAAGGCGACCTACAGGACGCGAAAGAGCGTCTCGAACGGTCCCGCGACGAGCGCAACGAGCGCCAGCGCGAGAAGGACCGCCTCGTCGACGAGTCCCGGCGAGCGGCAAAGCGCATCGAGGAGCTGGAGACTCGACGCGAGGAACTCGAAACGAAACGACCGGAGGTCGAGGCCGAGATCGACGACCTCGAACGGGAGGTCGAGAAGGCCGAGCGCAACCGCGAGTCGATCGAGGACGTCCTCGTCGACCTGACCGACGAGCGCGACGCGCTGCAGGCAGAACTGGAGGAGCTGGAGGCGGAGGTTCGAACGAAGCAGAACGAGTACGCCGAACTGGAGGCCCAGGCCGAGCGGAACGGCGACAGCTCCTTCGGGCGGGCGGTCTCGACGGTGCTGAACGCCGACGTCGAGGGCGTCCACGGCGCCGTCGCCCAGCTGGGCAGCGTCGACCCGGACTACGCGACGGCGTGTGAGACCGCCGCCGGCGGGCGGATGGCGAACGTCGTCGTCGACGACGACGGCGTCGGCCAGCGCTGCATCGAGTACCTCAAGTCCCGGTCGGCGGGACGGGCGACCTTCCTCCCGCTCACCGAGATGGACGACCGCGGCGTCCCCTCGGTGCCCGACCGGTCGGGCGTCGTCGACTTCGCGTACAACCTGGTGGAGTTCGACCCGTCGTACGCCGGCGTCTTCTCGTACGTACTCGGCGACACGCTCGTCGTCGAGGACATCGACACCGCCCGCGACCTGACGGGGCGACACCGCCTGGTGACGCTGGACGGCGACCTCGTCGAGAAGACCGGCGCGATGACCGGCGGCTCCGGCGGCGGCTCCCGCTACTCCTTCTCCGGCGGGAAGGGCCGGCTCGGACGGGTCGCCGAGGCGATCGAGGAACTCGAAGACGAACGCCAGGCGCTGCGCGAGAAACTGCGCGGCGTCGAGGAGCGCGTCGACGACGCCCGCGACCGCCGCAGCGAGGCCGCTGAGGCGCTGGCCGACGCGGAGGCCGACCTGGAGACCGCCCGCGAGCGCCGCGAGTCCGTCCGGTCCGAGACGGCCGACGTCGACGAGGAGCTCGACGACGCCCGCGGGCGCCGCGAGGAAATCGACGACGAGATGGCCGAGATCGACGACGCCGTCGCCGAACTGGACGAGACGGTCGCCGGGATTGAGGCCGAGATCGAGGAGCTGGAGGCCGACCTCGCGGACTCCCGCGTGCCCGAGCTCGCGGCGGAGGCGGAGTCGATAGAAGAGACGATCGCCGACCTCCAGCGCCGCCTGGACGACCTGGAGGGCGACCGCAACGAGCTCGAACTGGAGAAGGAGTACGCCGAGGAGTCGATCGAGGAGCTGCACGACGCCGTCGAGACCGCCCAGAACCGCAAGGCGGCGGCCGAGACCGACATCGGCGAGCTGGAGACACGCATCGAGGAGCGCGAGGACGAACTCGACGAGAAACGCGCCGAGGTCCTGGAGATCGAGGAGGAGCTGACGGAACTGAAGACGGACCGCGAGGAGCTGAAGGGCGAGATCGCCGACGCGAGGGCGGCCCGCGACGAACAGCAGCGTGCGGTCGACGACGTCGAGACCGAACTCGCGGAGCTGGCGGAGGGGGCCGAGCGGCTCACCCGGGAGATCGACGAGCTGGAGGCGGCCGTCGGCGAGTACGACCCCGACGAGATCCCCTCACACCACGAGGTGGTCTCGCGGATCGGTCGCATCGAGTCGAAGATGGAGGAGCTCGAGCCGGTGAACATGCTCGCCATCGACGAGTACGAGGAGGTCGAGGGCGAACTCGACGAGCTGCGCGACGGGCGGGAGACGCTGGCGGAGGAGCGTGCGGAGATCCGCGAGCGGATCGACTCCTACGAGGCCGCCAAGCGGGAGGCGTTCATGGACGCCTACGAGGGGATCAACGAGGAGTTCGAGCGCATCTTCTCGCGGCTGTCGAACGGCACCGGCACGCTCCATCTAGAGGACGAGGAGGACCCGTTCGAGGGCGGACTGACGATGCGCGCCCAGCCCCGCGACAAACCTATCCAGCGGCTGGAGGCGATGAGCGGCGGAGAGAAGTCCCTGACGGCGCTCGCCTTCGTCTTCGCGGTCCAGCGGTACGAGCCGGCGCCCTTTTACGCGCTGGACGAGATCGACGCCTTCCTGGACGCCGCCAACGCCGAGCGGGTGGGCGAGCTCGTGGACGAGCTCGCGGAGGAGGCACAGTTCGTCGTCGTCTCGCACCGCTCGGCGATGCTGGACCGCTCGGAGCGCGCCGTCGGCGTGACGATGGGCGAGGACAACGTCTCCGCGGTGACCGGCATCCGACTCAATGGGGAGGTGCCCGCGGATGACTGAGCCGCCCTCGGTCGCCGGCGGCCGGGGCGCGGACGCCGACACCGATACGGACACCGACGGCGGCGAGGTCGAGCCCGTCGAGGTGCTCGTCGAGCTCGCCCGCGAGGGGGAGATCGACCCCTGGGACATCGACATCGTGGAGGTGACCGACAAGTTCCTCGCGCGGCTCGACGGCGCGGACCTCCGGACCTCCGGTCGCGCGCTGTTCTACGCGAGCGTTCTCCTGCGGATGAAAGGCGACGCCCTGCTGGAGGACGACGAACCCGCGGAGCCGGCGGAGTCAGAGCCGGAGCCGGAGCCGTGGGAAGTCGAACTCGGGCGCGAGCCCGGGCCGGCGACCGGCGGCGGCGAAGCGGTCGGCGAGGACCCGATCGCGGGGCTCGAGGCCGAAATGGAGCGCCGGCTGGACCGCAAGCGCGCCCGGGGCACGCCGGAGACCCTCGACGAGCTGGTGCGCGAGCTGCGGGAGGCCGAGCGCACGACGTACAAGGACTCCCGGGAGTACGACACCGACCCCGGGGACTACCGCCGGGGAACACAGACGCTCGACTACCGGCTGGACGACGAGGCCCGCGCGACGGGCGAGCCGGACGAGGCCGCCGTGACCGACACCGCACACGGTGAGGACGTCGAGGCGGCGGTCGACGACGTGCGCGCGGCCGTCGAGGAGCGGTTCGCCACCGGCCGCGAGGAGGTGCTGTTCTCCGAGGTCCACGACGCCGCCGGCAGTCGTGTGGAGACGTATCTCGGGGCGCTCTTTCTGGCCCACCGCGGCGGGGTCGGCCTGGAGCAGGACGCCCTGTTCGGCGACCTCTGGCTGCGACGCGTCGAGGAGTGACACCCCCGCGGAACCCGGTCGACGTCCCCACGTTCGAGGTCCCGGGACCCGGTCGACACCCCTGCGCCCGGTACCCCATCGTCCGCCACCCGCCACGGCCGCCACAGTCGGTCGACCGCGGTACGGCGACCGACGACGCCGGCGACGAGGCTGGCGGCGGTCCCCACGGCCGCCACAGTCGGTCGACCACGGTACGGTACCGGCCGGCCTCGACCGCGAAGGATTCAACAGCGAACGGGTCGAGACGGCGACATGGAGTCGACTGCGAGCGGGGAGACGGTGCGTGCGCTGCTGGTCGACGCGTTCACCGACGAGCCGACGCGCGGCAACGGCGCCGGCGTCGTACCTGACGCCGAGGGGCTGTCGGCGGGACAGATGCGGCGGATCGCGGACGAACTCGCCCAGAGCGAGACGGCCTTCCTGCTGCCGTCGGGCAGTGCGGACCGACGCGTGCGCTACTTCACCCCCGAGCGGGAGGTCGACCTCTGCGGACACGCGACCGTCGCCAGTCACGCACACCTCCACGCCGACGGCGTCATCGAGCCCGGCACACACAGCCTGGAGACGGCGATCGGCGTCGTCGAGGTCGAAATCACCGACGACGGCACCGTCTGGATGACACAGGACGCCCCCGCCGTCGAGGAGGTCGACCTCGACTACGCGACGGTGGGGGAGGCACTCGGCGTCGACCCGGCCACCCTGCGGGACGTCGGCGCCGACCTGCCGCTTGCGGTCGCCTCGACCGGTCTGCGTTTCCTGGTCGTCCCGGCGAACTTCCTGGACGCCGTCGGCGGCGCCGCACCGGAGACGAGCGCCGTAGAGGCGCTCTGTGACCGGGTGGACGCCACGGGCGTCTACCTGTTCACCTTCGACGCCCTCACGCCGGCGGCCACCCTGCACGGGCGAACGTTCGCGCCGGGGGCGGGCGTCCCCGAGGACCCGGTCACGGGCACCGCGAGCGGGGCCGTCGGCGCCTATCTCCGGCGGTTCGAGGCGTTCGACTCGCTACCCGAGGAGATGGTCTTCGAGCAGGGTCACTACCTCGACCGCGACGGTCACGTTCACGTCCGCGCCCGCAAGGAGATCCAGGTGGGTGGCCGGGCGGTGACCACGCTCGACGGCGAACTGCGGGTGCCGCCCGAGGACGACGACGACGAGATAATCGAGGCCTGAGCGGTCGCGACCCCGCGGGAGCCGGCGACCGGCGTCGACGCTCGCGTTCGCAACCTTCTTGTCCGCCGTTTGCGTCTCACCCGGTATGAGCGTACGCTGGCTCGCGGAGACCACCGCCGACGACGTCGACGCGGTCGGCGGGAAGGGCGCCTCGCTCGGGGAACTGGACGGCGCGGGCCTGCCGGTGCCGCCCGCCTTCGTCGTCACCGCCGACACGTACCGGCGGTTCGTCGACGGGGCCGGCATCGCCGAGGAGCTGTTCGCGGCCGTCGACGTCGACGTCGAGGACACCGAGGCGCTCGCGACCGCCGAGGAGCGTGCCCGCGAGCTGATGCTCGGCTCCGAGTTCCCCGAGGGCCTGCGCGAGGAGATCACTACCGCCTACGAGCAACTGACCGCCGAGAGCGGCGAGTTCGTCGCCGTCCGCTCCTCCGCGACCGCCGAGGACCTGCCCGACGCCTCGTTCGCGGGCCAGCAGGAAACCTTCCTCAACGTCACCGGCGAGGACCTCCTGGAGCGCGTGCGGGAGTGCTGGGCCTCGCTGTTCACCCAGCGGGCGATCTACTATCGCCAGCAGCAGGGGTTCGCTCACGACGCCGTCAACATGGCCGTCGTCGTCCAGCGGATGGTCGACGCCGAGCGGTCCGGCGTGCTGTTCACGAGCCACCCCTCCACGGGCGACCCGCGGGTGATCGTCGAGGCGACGTGGGGACTGGGCGAGGCGGTCGTCTCCGGCGCCGTCTCGCCGGACAACTACGTGGTCGACCGCGACGGCACCGTCCAGGACGTCACCGTCGCCGACAAGAAGGTGAGACACGTCCGCAGCGACGACGGCGAGACCGTCGAGCGACCGGTCGCCGACGAGCGCCGCGAGGAGCGCGTGCTCTCCGACGACGAACTCCGGCGGCTGGCCGACCTCGCCGAGACCGTCGAGGACCACTACGACGGCCCACAGGACGTCGAGTGGGCGATCCACGGCGGCGAGGTGTGCATGCTACAGTCCCGGCCGATCACGACGATCGACGACGCCGACGTCGCCGTCGAGCGCGTCGACGACGACATCGAGACGGACCCCGTCGAGACGACCGACGACGGGCGGCGGGGCGACCCCGACCAGCACGCGAACACCGAAGACGACGCGACGACGGCCGCGACCGAGGCGACGACTGCGGCGGGCGACGACGGTGCGGCCGGCCGGACCGACGGCGCCGGCGCGGTCGGCGAGACCGGCGGCGACGAGGAGACCCTCGTGCGCGGTCTGGGCGCGAGTCCGGGGCGTGCCTCCGGGACGGTCCGCGTGGTCGAGACGCCCGACAAGCTCGACACGGTCGGCGACGGCGACGTGATCGCCGCGAAGATGACGACGCCGGACATGGTGCCGGCGATGAAGCGGGCGGCGGGGATCGTCACCGACGAGGGCGGGATGACCTCGCACGCGGCGATCGTCTCCCGCGAGCTGGGCGTGCCCGCCGTCGTCGGCACGGGCAACGCCACGACCGTTCTCGGAGACGGCGACACGGTCACCGTCGACGGCGAGCAGGGTCGCGTCGAGCCGGGCGGCGACGAGACCGCCGAGCCGCCCGAGCCCGTCGAGGAGGCCCGCCCGGACACGCCGGTGAAGCCGATGACCGCCACGGAGGTGAAGGTGAACGTCTCCATCCCGGAGGCCGCCGAGCGCGCCGCCGCCACCGGCGCCGACGGCGTCGGCCTGCTCCGGCTCGAGCATATGATCCTCTCGCTGGGACAGACCCCGGAGCAGTTCATCGCCCGCAACGGCGAGCGCGCCTACGTCAGCCGACTGGTCGACGGCATCCAGCGGGTAGCCGACGAGTTCTACCCCCGTCCGGTACGGGTGCGCACGCTGGACGCCCCCACCGACGAGTTCCGCCGGATGGAGGGCGGCGAGGACGAGCCCGTCGAGCACAACCCCATGCTCGGCTACCGAGGGATCCGGCGGTCGCTCGACCGTCCCGACGTGTTCGCCCACGAGCTCGAAGCCTTCCGCCAGCTGTACGACGCGGGCTACGACAACGTCGAGACCATGTTCCCGCTGGTCAACGACGCCGAGGACGTGGTGCGCGCCCGCGAGCTGATGCGCGAGGCCGGCATCGACCCCGAGAAACGCTCCTGGGGCGTGATGATCGAGACGCCCGCCTCCGCGCTGCAGGTCGGCGATATGGCCGCGACCGGCATCGACTTCGCCTCCTTCGGGACGAACGACCTCACCCAGTACACCCTCGCCGTGGACCGCAACAACGAGAACGTCGCCGGTCGCTTCGACGAGCTCCACCCCGCCGTTCTCGAACTGATCGGACGGACGATCGAGACCTGTCGCGAGCACGGCGTCGATACCTCGATCTGCGGGCAGGCCGGCTCGAAGCCGGAGATGGCGCGGTTCCTCATCAACGAAGGCGTCTCCTCGATCTCGGCGAACATCGACGCCGTCCGCGACGTGCAACACGAGGTCAAGCGCGTCGAACAGCGGTTCATCCTCGACTCCGTGCGCTGACCGCGACGGGCGCTCGGACCGTTCCCGTCGCTGGGGCCCTCCCGTGCCCGTGCCAGTGCCGGTGCCGGCGCCGGCACGGATGACGTTTAGCAAGCGGAAGCCCCGTCCTTTAGGCCGGGGTCCAAGCGACAGCCAGACCTGCACAACCGCAAGAGTCAGGCTCTCTGGGGTCGGATATAGCGGTAAGCACAACGGGCGAAAACATGGCCGGTTGGATCGGGTTCCGGCTGGACGCGAGAGTGTCAAATCAAAACAGCAGCCCTTGCCCGCTCGTGCCTGTCCGCTGTGGCAGACAGGACAGGCAGGCCGACGGCACGGTCCGTGCGCTCCCGCCCCGAAAGGACCGGGAGCGGGCGTCCCTGCTCTCCCTCGCGGAAGAACGGGACGCACGCCTCAAGGAGATAGCGCGACCCTCGCTCGGCGGTCGCGTAACACGCCACATCCCACACGGGACTCACGGGGTGCGCACACTCCAAAAGCCGTCCCACTACCGCCCCCAGGCCGCAAGCCCGGGGGAAGGTGGCGGTGAAGACGTCCGCCTCGGACGGGCCGGACCCACGCACCGTTTTGCCGGGTGCGATGGCCCCCCCGACCCCGAGAGTGGGAATCCTTGCCCTTCTGGGCGGGGAGGATGTCAAAAGGCACATGCCGGCGGCGACGCGGCCGCCTGTATGACTGCCGACTCGTACCGGAGCGCGCTCGCCGTCGTCGCCGTCGCCCTGCTTCTGGTGGTCGCGGGCTGTGGCGAGGTGGGCGACGGCGCCGCGCCGACGACCGAGCCGACGGCGACGACCCAGACGACCCAGACGACCGAGCCGACGGCGACCACCTCGACCGTTCGGACGGTCGAGGGTGAGACCGAGCCGCCGTTCAGCGCCGAGCGACTGCCGCCGGGGGCCGAGACCGACGGGTCGGTCGCGGTCGGGCGGCTCGCGGCCGCCCACGACGAGGCGCTCGCCGGGTCGTCGTTCGCGCTCGAGCTGAACTTCTCCCGGACGGTCACCGCCGCCGACGGCTCGACCCGGCGGCTGGCCACCTCACAGCGCACCCGTGCCGACGGGAACGGCGAGTTCCTCTTCCGGTTCGTGAACCCACAGGCCGGCCTCCGGCAGACCGTCTGGGGGAACGACTCGACCGCGGTGTCGCGAGTGGTGACCAGCGAGACGGTCAGCTACCGCGACGCCGACCCGGAGGCGGTGCGGGCGAACCTCTCGGCGCGACCGTTCGTCGAGCAGTTCCTCTCGGTCGGCGACTACAGCGTGGCCGTCGCCGGCGAGGACCGCGTCCTACTGACCGCCACCGAGGCCAGCGACGCCGCCGCCGACCGGATCGGCGAGAGCGTCAGCAGCGTGGACGACTACCGGGGTCGCGTCGTCGTCGACAGCACTGGCCGGATCCGCTCGCTGTCGGTCGGCGCCGACGTCTCGCTCGGAGAGGGCGGCAGCGCCACCCTCGGCGTCTCCGTCGCCCTCTCCGGGCTCGGCTCGACCGACATCGAGCGGCCGGAGTGGGTCGCGGAGGCGCTCCGGCAGACCGACGGCCGCCTCGCGGCCGCGACGGAGCAGCGCAGCCGATAGCCCGGGCCCGGCTCCGACTCCGACGACGGGTCGTTGCCGCGCCCGGGGACACGGCGGCGACCGCCGGACTCGCCCGCCGGTTCGGCTACGTCGGTCTGGCGCTGTCGGTGCCGTTCTCTCCCGACACTGCGAGCGTCTCGACGTACGCGTTCGGCGCCCTCGGGCGGGACGACCGGAAGTCTGTCGTCGCCTTCGCCGGCAGCGTGGGCCGGCTACTGGTCACGCTCGGCGTCGCCGGCGCCGCGGTCGCACTGGTCCGGGCGCCGCACTTTTGTGCTCCCGTCGGCTCGATCGGAACGTGACCGGAGCGACCGCAACGGCGAACGCGGACGCGAGTCAGTTCTCGGCGCCGGTACGGCGCCGTATGCGTTCCGAGCGGTAGCTCCACCGCGCGAACCCGTCGCCGGGGACCGGTCATGCGGTCCGACCCCGACGGCGAAACGCGGGGTATCGGCCTCGGTCGTCCGTGACCGACGGGATCGAACGCGAGCGCGACGACAACCAAACTACGAGCACACGGTAACGATGCGGACCACACGCACCCACGGCGGCACACCGACGGACGGAGAGCACCCGACAGGGACGGAACGGCGGGTTTTAACCCCGCGAGCGGGAGGGATCGACCGACGAGACCAATGAGCGAGCACGACCACGGAGACGACAACCGACGGTTCCCGACGGACGACCCCGCAGTCGTGACCTGCGGGCTACCGTACGCGAACGGCGACCTGCACGTCGGCCACCTGCGCAGCATCGTCGCCGGGGACGTGTTCACCCGAGCGCTGCGCTCGGTGGGCCAGGAGACCGCCTTCGTCTGCGGGTCGGACATGCACGGCGCGCCGATCGCCGTCGAGGCCGAACAGGAGGGCCGCAGTCCTCGGGAGGTCGCCCTGGAGTACCACGAGACCTACGCCGAGCAGTTCCCACAGTTCGGCGTCGAGTTCGACAACTACGGCCACACCGACGAGCCCGAGAACGTCGAGCTCACCCGGGAGGTCGTCCGCGCGCTGCGGGCGGAGGGCCACCTCGTCGAGAAGGAGGTGAAAGTCGCCTACGACCCGACGACCGAGCAGCCCCTGCCGGACCGGTTCGTCGAGGGCACCTGTCCGTACTGCGGCGAGCGGGCCCGCGGCGACGAGTGTGACGAGGGCTGTGGTCGCCACCTCGAACCAGGGGAGATCGAGGACCCCGTCTCGGTGGCGACCGGCGAGCCCGCGGAGTACCGCCTGCGCGAGCACGAGTTCTTCCGGCTCGCGGACCTGCAGGAGTATCTCCAGGCGTTCATCGACCGCCTGGAGGGCACCGCGAACGCCCGCAAGCAGCCCCGCGAGTGGATCTTCGGCGACCTGGAGGACTGGTGTATCACCCGCGACATGGACTGGGGGATCGACTACCCCGACGAGGACGGCGGCCACGAGGACCTCGTGCTGTACGTCTGGGTGGACGCCCCCGTCGAGTACATCGCCTCGACGAAGCAGTACAGCGAGCGCGTCGGCGCCGAGGCGTACGACTGGCGGGCGGTGTGGGGAGAGGGTCCTGATCCTGAGTTACCAAGCGGTGAGGAGCGCGGACCACCGGGTCGTGGCGACATCGTCCACGTCATCGGCAAGGACATCATCCAGCACCACACCGTCTTCTGGCCGGCGATGTTGCGGGCGGCCGGATACGACGAGCCCCGCGCGGTCGTCGCCTGCGGCTGGGTGACCGTCGACGGGGAGGGACTGTCGACGAGTCGCGGCCGTGCGGTGTGGGCCGAGGAGTATCTGGAGGCGGGCTTCGAGCCGGACCTGCTGCGGTACTACCTGACGACGGCGGGCGGCTTCCAGGACGACGTCGACTTCTCCTGGGAGCGGTTCCGCCAGCGCGTCAACGACGAACTCGTCGACGACCTGGGCAACTTCCTCTACCGCTCGTTGCTGTTCGCACACCGCAACTACGGCGGCACGCCCGAGGCCGACGTGAGCGAGGACGTCCGCGCGGCGGTCCGCGACGCCGTCGAGCAGTTCCGCGACGGACTGGACGGCTACGAGGTGCGCGAGGTCGGCGACGCGGCCGTCGACCTCGCCCGCTTCGGCAACGCCTACATCCAGAACAACGAGCCCTGGAACCTCGACGACGACGCGGCCGCCCGGGTCATCCGTGACTGCGTGCAGATAGCCAAGGCCGTCACCGTCCTCGCCGAGCCCGTGATCCCGGACACGGCCGAGCGCGTCTGGGAGACGCTCGACGAGCCCGGCTCCGTTCACGACGCGACCGTCGACGCGGCCCTGGAGACGCCGCCAGCGGAGTTCCACGAGCCGGCGGAGCCGTTCGAGCCCGTCGACGAGGACCACGTCGCCGACCTCGCCGCTCGGCTGGAGGAACGCGTCGCCGAGAGCGACACGGACACGGAGACCGACGGAGCTACGGGCGCCGAGAGCGAAACCGAGGACATGGCAGACACCGCGGACACTGACGCCGACGTGGAACCGCTGACCCAGGAGCGCATCAGTCACGAGATGTTCCAGGAGCTGGACATGCGCGTCGGCCGGATCGAGAGCGCCGAGCCGGTCGAGGGCGCCGACGAGCTCGTCCGCTTGGAGGTCGACGTCGGCGTCGACCGTCGCCAGGTCGTCGCCGGCCTCCAGCAGCTCCACGACGTCGACGACCTGCCGGGGACCCGGGTCGTCGTGCTCGTGAACCTGGAGAAGGCGGAGCTGTTCGGCGTGGAGTCGAACGGGATGGTGCTGGCGGCCGGCGAGGAGGCCGACCTGCTGACCACCCACGACGACGCCGCCCTCGGCGGGCGGGTGCGCTGACCGACCCCGGGCGACCCGGTCACCCGTCGGCGCACGACACGCGTGCGACGGCCGACGTCGACGATGTCACCCTTCGCCGATCAGTTCCTCGTCGACGTACGCCGCCGCCTCGCCGGGGTCGTCGTACACCGACGGCGAGTACGGCGATTCCCGGCTGACGTTCGACACGCTCATGACCCGCGGCGCGTCGGGTCCGATCGTCACCCCAGCGGCCTCGATCGTTCGTGCACTCGCTCGCACCGGTCCCAGAGAATAAGGGTTGTTCTCCCGGCGCGCCGCGGCGTCTCAGAAGATGTTCGCCTGCCGGTAGACGGAGAGGCCGTCGTTCGTGATCTCGTAGGGCTTCGTCTCGCGGGAGTGGTTGGCGTCGCGGATCTTCTGGATCTCGATCGCCAGCCGGGTCTTCCGGAAGTCCGACGGACGGACGTACTGGAGGACGAAGACGGCGTCTGTGAGGTACTCGACGATGCCGTAACGGGAGCTGTACGGGGAGTCGGAGGCGGCCTCGCTGGTCATCATCGTGGTGACGCCGACCTCCTTCAGTGACCGGGTGAAATCGTAGATCTCGTTGCGTCGCTTGGCGCGGTCGTCGTACATCATCTCCAACAGGGAGACGGAGTCGAGCACGAGTCGCTCGGCGCCGAACTCCTTTATCAGCCGCGGCAACTCCGACCGGATCGTCGCCAGGCTGTTCGCCATCTCGATTGGGTCGAGGTCGACGATCGCGAGCCGCCCCTCCTGAACGTACTCGTCGAAGTCGTACCCCTTCTCCGTGGCGGAGTCGATGATACGCTCGCGGCTCTCCTCCAGGGTGATGTAGACGGCGTTGCCGTCCTCCCCGACGAGCTCCTGGTTGAGAAACTGGATTCCGAACGTGGTCTTGCCGGTGCCGGCGGAGCCGATGGCGACCATCAGCGACCGTTCCGGCACGCCGCCCCGGACCATCTCGTCGAGTCCCTCGATGCCCAGCCTGATGCGGTCGATCTCCGTTTCGATGTCCTCGTCCTCGAAGTCGGTCTCCGCTCCGGCCGCGAAGCCGCCACCGCCGAGTTCGCCACCGCCGGCGAACTCGCCCCCCTCGCCGAATCCGCCGTCGTCGAATCCCCCCTCGTCGAACCCGCCGTCGTCGACGGGAGCGCCGCCGGGGTCAGCCTCCAGCCCCGCGGCCGCGCCGTCGCTCTCGTCGAGCGCGGAGGCGAAGTCCTGCTCGAACAGCGCCGCGTCCTCCCCGGACTCGTCGTCGCCGGCGTCCGGCGTCGTCTCCGGGTCCTCGACGTCGGTCGGTGCCCCGCTCGTCGTCGGGGTGTCGCTCTCGGTCGCGTCGTCCTCGCCGTCCGTGGCGTCCCCGTCGGGTGGGGTGTCGAGGTCGACGCTGACGTCGCCCTCCTCGACGCCGCGTTCGAGCCAGTCCTCCGTGGACTCCTCGGGGTCGTCGCTCTCGGTCCCCTCGCCCCCGCTCACGGCGACCACCGCCCGTGCGCTTCGACGTTCATTGTTCGTACTCGCGGGTCCGTCGACATTAACCTTGTTACGGTTCGTCCGGCCGATCTCCGGAACGAGGACGGTGCTGACTCTTCCGTAAGACCCAAACAGGGAGTCACTCTACCGTCGTCCGATGACCGAGCGACTGCCGGACGTTCAGGCGTCCCGACCGGACGTCTCCGTCGGTCTCAGCCAGGTCGGCGTGACCGGCGTCGACAAGCGCGTCCGGATCTCTCACGAGGGCGAGCCAGTCGTACTGATGGCCGAGTTCGAGGCGTTCGTCGACCTGCCACGGTGGCGAAAGGGCGCCGACATGAGCCGGAACCTGCAGGTGATAGACGAGATAATCGACGACTGTGTCGGCCAGGACGTCCACCGCGTCGAGGAGGTCTGTGGCGCCGCCGCCGAGCGCCTCCTCGGGGAGCACGAGTACACCACCCGCGCCGAGGTGTCGATGGAGGCCGGATTCGTCACCGAGGACGTCACGCCGGCGTCCGACCTGAAGACCCAGAACACGGCGACGCTGCACGCCTCCGCGACCGCCACCGAGGACGGCACCAGCGAGTCCATCGGCGCCACGGTCACCGGCATGACGGTCTGTCCCTGCTCGCAGGGCATGTCCGAGACCCGCGCCCGCGAGACGCTCCGAGACCTGGGCGTCGAGACCCACACCATCGACGAGTTCCTGGCCGAGGTGCCACAGCCGGGGCACTCCCAGCGGGGTCACGCCACGCTGATCGTCGAGAGCGGCGGCGACCCGGCGGTCGACCTGCTCGAAATAATCGACGTCGCCCGGGACGCGATGTCCGCCCGGATCTACAACCTCGCCAAGCGCCCGGACGAGGACGTGATGACCTACGAGAGCCACGCCGACGCGAAGTTCGTCGAGGACTGCGTGCGATCGATGGCCGAGGGCGTCGTCGAGCGGTTCGAGCGACTCTCCGACGACGCAATCGTCCGCATGGAACAGGTCAACGACGAGTCGATCCACCAGCACGACGCCCACGCCGAGCGCCGGGTACAGATGGGTCGACTGCGCGACGAACTCGGCGACACCGCCCACCTCGACGACTGACCGCTCTCCGGCGCCCCGAACCCAGTCCAGTCCGGTCCGGTCCGGTCCGGAACGCGTTTCAGGCGCCGCCCCCGAACGCGAGTATGCGCACTCGGTGGCTGGCGCTCGCGGCAGTCGCCCTGCCGCTGCTCGACGGCGCCCTGCTGGTCTACGTCGCCGTCGCACACCTCGGTGCCGTTCCCACGGTCGCGCTCGTCGTCCTGACCGCCCTTGTCGGGACACTGCTGGTCCGCGCCGAGGGCCGACGCACGGTACGGAAGGCTCGCCGGAGTCTCGCCCGCGGCGAGGTGCCCGCCGACGAGCTGCTCGACGGCGCCCTGCTGGTCGCCGCCGGCGCCTTCCTCGTCACGCCCGGTCTGGTCAGCGACGCTCTGGGCTTCCTGCTGACACTCCCGGTCACCCGCGTACCGCTCCGGGCCGGCGTCCGTCGCTACGTCGTCGTCCCGTACCTCGACCGGCGCACCGAGAGGTTCACCACCGGCGAGGTGTACGTCGGTGGCTTCCCCGGCGGCAACGAGGGCGACGGCGGCTTCACCGCACCCGGTGCCGGCCCGGACTCCGACGACGGCCCGGGCGAGTACGAGATCGACGTCGAGGACGTCGAGGACGTGACCGACGACGAGTGAGTCTGTGAGAAGGAAACGCTTAGGTACGGGGCGTCGCTATCGTGCGGTCGCGGGCCGATAGCTCAGGTAGGTTGAGCGCCACTCTGATAAGGTGGAGGTCCTCGGTTCAAATCCGAGTCGGCCCACTTCCTGCACGAACGCGCGAGCGTCAGCGAGCCGTGAGTGCGGGAAGTCCGCCGCGAGGATTCGAGTAAGCTATCACGGCCTGAAAGCCATGGCATTCCCCCCATGATGGGTTTCCAGCCACCGACCTGCGACGGACCGCGGCGGGTTGCACGCACAGCGTCCGGCCAGCGGGAGGACGATCGGACCCTCGTAACTCGGCACTCGAACCGATCAGGCTGCGTGTCTCCCATGGCACGGACGTCTGCACTCACGAATCTGAAAGGGTAACCAGCTGTTGAGCGGACGCCAGTTACAATTCGCCCCGACGGCGCCGGTGGCGGC
>PXSK01000032.1 GCA_003022865.1 Halobacteriales archaeon SW_5_70_135
GCGGCTTGGGATTGCGGTAGTGCACCACGAGGCGGTTGTGCGGTTCCTATCCTACCGATGGCACGAATGCACACGCGTCGACGTGGCTCCTCGGGCTCCGACAGGCCCGACAGCGAGGAGCCGCCGGAGTGGAGCGACGTCGACCCCGATGCGGTGGAGGAACGCGTCGTCGAACTGGCCGAGGCGGGACACAGTCCCTCGGAGATCGGCGTCAAGCTACGGGACGAGGGCGTCACCGGCACGCCGGTGCCCGACGTCAAGCTCGTCACGGACAGGAAGGTGACCGAGATCCTCGAAGAGCACGACGCCGCCCCGGAGCTGCCGGAGGACCTGCGCAACCTGATGGCGAAGGCCGTACGGCTGCGCGAACACGTCGACGAGAACCCACAGGACGTACAGAACAAGCGCGCCCTGCAGAACGTCGAGTCGAAGGTCCGCCGGCTGGTCGACTACTATCAGGGTGACGAGATCGACGCGGAGTTCACCTACTCGTACGACACCGCACGCGAGCTGCTTGACTGATGGCGACCGTCGACCGAGAGAGCGAGGCGCAGGCGGCCGGAGACGTCGCGACGCGACTGGCGACGGCCCCGTTCGTCCGGATCGTCGCCCGCGCCGACGGCGACGGCGTCGCCGCCGCCGGCGTGCTCGCGCGGGCGCTCGCGGCCGAGGGCGTCCCGTTCCAGGTGACGACCGGCCGCACCGCCGCCGACCGCGCGGCCCGCGCCCGGGCCGGGGTCGACGGCGAGACATTACTCGCCGGGGCGGCGCCCGCGCCGGGAGAGGCGATCGAACTCCCCGACGCGACCGGCACGGTGCCGCTCTCGGTCCGGGCCTGGCGTGTGGCCGACGACCTGCTCGACGACCGCGGCGAGCGCTCCGGGATCGCGACGCTGGCACTCGCCGGCGCCGTCGCCGCGGGCGTGACGCCCGGGGCGGCCGGCACGGCGCCGCTGTCGGAGGCGGTCGACCCCGAGCGTCGACCGGGCGTCGTCACGCCGACGACGGCCGTCGACGGGCTGGCACACTCGACGCTCGTGCACGGCCCCTTTTCGGGGTCGCCCGAACGGGTGCGGGAGACGCTCGGCCCCGTCGCGTCGCCCGAGGACGCCGAGGCGGCCCGCGGACTGGCCTCGGCGACGGCGCTGACGGCGCTGAACGCGGACGGTGCGACGGCGGCGGCCGCCGACGCCGTCGAGCGGGCCCTCCGGCCGCGGGTCGCGGGGCCACTGGAGACGGTCGGCGGCTACGCCGACGTCCTCGACGCCGCGGCGCGGGAGTCGCCCGGCGCGGCCGTCGCGCTCGCGCTCGGTCACGATGCCCGCGAGCCCGCGCTGACCGCGTGGCGCGAGCACGGTCGTCGCGCCCACGAGGCGGTGCGGACCGCCGCGACGAGCCGGTACGACGGGCTGCTGGCCGTGCGCGTCGACCGGGCGCCGGCGGCGACCGTGGCGCGACTGACCGCCGCCTACCGCTCGCCGGAGCCGGTCGTCGCCGTCGTCGCCGACGGCGCGGCGGCCGCGGCCGTCCGGCCCGACGTCGCCGACGCCCCGGAACTGGGCCGGGCGATTCGGGCGGCGCTCGACGGCGAGGCCGCCGTCGACACCGCGTCGCGACCGGCGGTCGCCCGACTCCCCGAAACGACGGAGCCGACGGCGTTCGTCGCCGGACTCCGGGAGGCGCTGTCGTGACCGCCGCCGAGGAAGCGGCCACGGCACGCCTGCGGACCCGACATCCGCACGCGGCGGTCGTCGCCGCGGCGCTCGCGCCGGACAACACGGCACAGATCGAGACGCGAGCGGAGGGTGACCACGTCCGGACGACCGTCCACCGGGACGACGTCGCCGGACTGCGCGCCACCGTTCAGGACTACCTCCGGAACGCAGACGCCGCCGACCGCACCGTGCGGGCGGCGCTGTCGACCCGCCTCGGAGACGGGGCGACGACCACCACGGAACAGGCAGACGACCGCACGAACACCGACAGCCCCATCAACGAGGGCACGCAGACGACAGACGATGAGTGAACGATCCGTCTCACGACAGACACAGGAGAAACGCTGGTACACGGTCCACGCGCCCGAGCAGTTCGACCGCGAGGAGCTCGGGGAGACCCTCGCCGAGGAGTCCGAGCAGGTCGTCGGCCGCACGGTCGACACCACGCTCGGCGAGATCCGCGAGGACGGCGGCGAGAACAACACGAAGCTCACCTTCAGGATCACCGACGTCGGGAGCGACGCCGCCTACACGGAGTTCGTCAAACACGAGCTCACCCGGGACTACCTCCGCAGCCTGGTGCGTCGCGGCGCCTCGAAGGTCGACGGCTACGTCACCGTGCTGACGACCGACGACTACCGCACCCAGCTACAACCGGTCGCCTACACGACGAAGAAGGCCGACGACAGCCAGGAGCGGGCGATCCGCCGGGTGATGATCGACACCATCGAGGAGGCCGCCGAGGAGCGCACCTTCGAAGGGCTCGTCGACGGCGTCGTTAACGGTCGGCTTTCGTCGGCCATCTACGGCGAGGCGAAGACGATCTACCCGCTGCGCCGCGTCGAGATAGCGAAGATGACCCTCGAAGCGCGTCCCGCGGAGATCGCCGCCGAGGAAGAGACCGCCGTCGCCGTCGACGAGTAGCCGCCCTTTCCTCGCCCGTGACCGTACCGCCAATCGTCGACCGTCGACCGTCGAGCGGCGCTCTCACTGACCTCGCGAACCTCGACCGTGTCGACCGTCCCCTTCGCCTCGCGTGGGATACAGTAGTACGGCACCGTGCCGGCGGTCTCGAAAGTGTACTCGAAGGTCTCGCCGAGGTCGAGACCGCCGCCGAAGCGGGCGTCCGGGCCTCGACGGCGGCCGTCTCGGAGTCGAAGCCACCGGTGGCGAAGAAGTCGACCCCTTCCGGCAGGCTCTCCTCGTAGGCGGTGACGGTGTGGGCTCGGCCGGAGGTGTTCCGCCGGACGACCGTCGAGCCGACCGTCGTCTCGGCGCTCTCGGGCTGGAAGGCGTTCGCGGGCATGCCGACGTCGTACTCGGCGGCGGAGCTCGCGCCGCCGAGACAGCCCGCCAGCAGCACCGCGACGCCCCCGCCGACGCCCGTCGGATACCGCCGTCGTCGCGTGTCCGCGCGAGGAGCCGAACGGACGAAAGCGCCGTGGTTCCGCGCGGGTCGAGGCGGAGCGTCGGGGTCAGCCGTCGCCGATGACGACCACGTCGACGGCGTGGTCGTCGACGAGCGCGACGCGGTCGACGATCCGCTCGCGGACCGCGCGGCGCCACGCCTCGACGGCGGCCTCGTGGCGTCGCCGGTGGCGGTCGCGGGTGTACGCCGTCTCCGGGTCGGAACGGAGCTCGTCGGCGGTGTCGTCCGGCGTCGGCAGCGGCGGCGGGTCCGCCACGAGTCGCTCCGGCGGGAGGTGGAGGGTGTCGTCGACTCCCTGGTCGACGTGGATGCGTGCACGCATCCGGCCGCTGAACGGCGGTGTCACCCGGAGGACGACGCGCTCGTCGACGCCGCGGCGGTCGGTCTCCAGGGCCGAGACCACGTCGTCGGCGTGGACGGCGACGGCACCGACGCGCCGGGGGTCCGTCGGCGCGCGGTCGTCCGCTGTCACTGGCGAGTGCTTCGGCGGCGGGACTGAAGTGTGTGCCGGGTCGGGGCGCGCTCGCGTCACGACGGGGACCGCACGCGGACGCGGCCGACTGACGCACCGTGAGTGGTTTGTGTCCGGGGCGGGAGGCGGACGCATGGACGCCCGCATCGAGCCCTCGACCGTCGACGGCACGACGGCCGCGCCGCCGTCGAAGAGCTACACGCACCGGGCGCTGCTCGCGGCCGCCTACGGAGACGGGGCGCGCGTCGTCACGCCGCTGGTGAGCGCCGACACCCGTGCGACCGCCCGGGCCGTGGAGGCCTTCGGCGCACGGGTCGTGTCGGTCGACGAGCGGGACGACGACCCGGCCGGGGACAGCGTCGTCCCGTCCGAGGCGAGCGCGCTCGCGGTCGAGGGGTTCGGCGGTCGGCCCGCGGTGCCGGCGGACGTCATAGACTGCGCGAACAGCGGGACGACACTCAGGCTGACGACGGCGACGGCCGGGTTGGCCGACGGCGGGACGGTGCTGACCGGCGACGCCTCGCTGCGCTCGCGCCCGCAGGGACCGCTGCTCGCGGCGGTCGAGTCACTCGGCGGGCGGGCGCGGACCACCCGCGGGAACGGGCGGGCGCCGATGGTCGTCGAGGGGCCGATCGAGGGCGGGCGCGTCTCGATCCCCGGGGACGTCTCCTCGCAGTTCGTCACCGCGTTGCTGTTCGCCGGCGCACGGACCGACGCCGGCGTTCGCGTCGACCTGGAGACGCCGCTGAAGTCGGTGCCGTACGTCGACATCACTCGAGAGGTGCTCGCCGCGTTCGGCGTCGAGACCGAGCGCACGGCGGAGGGGTTCGCGGTCGGCGGCGACCAGTCGTACGCCCGCACGGAGCCGTACGCCGTCCCGGGTGACTTCTCCTCGGCGTCGTACCTGCTCGCCGCGGGGGCGGTCGCCGCACCCGAGAGGCTGGTCGTCGAGAACCTGTATCCGAACTCGCAGGGGGACGCAGCGGTCGTCGACGTGCTCGACCGGATGGGCGCGACGGTCGACTGGGACCGCGACGCCGGCGCGGTCGCGGTCGAGCGCTCCGCCCTGCGAGGGACGACCGTCGACGTGAGCGACACGCCCGACCTGTTGCCGACGGTCGCGGCCGTGGGCGCGGTCGCGGACGGCGAGACGCGCATCGAGAACTGCGAACACGTCCGCCACAAGGAGACCGACCGCGTGGCGGCGATGGCCGAGGAGCTCGACGCCCTCGGCGCGGCGGTGGAGGAACGTCCCGACACGCTGGTCGTCCGCGGCGGCGAGAGCCGGCTGACCGGTGCGCGGGTCGACGGCCGCGGCGACCACCGGCTGGCGATGGCGCTCTCGGTCGTCGGCCTCGTCGCCGACGGCGGGACGACAGTCGCGGGCGCCGAGCACGTCGCCGTCTCCTTTCCCGAGTTCTTCGAGACGCTCGCGGACTCGGGCGCGAGCGTCGACCTCCTCGAACGACCGACCGGGTGACTCGCGGGCCGAGCGGCGCGCACGGCTCGACCGCCGGCCGACCGAGAGAGCGACCGGAGCGAGGCGCGAGCGACCGCAGGGAGCGAGGGCATCGAAACGGCGACCGGAGAGAGCGAGACGGTACGGCGTGTCGGGGGACTCCGGGTCGTACGGGGCGAACGGGGTCATCCCGGACGGACCACGGCCGGCCCCGGAGGCGTCGGGAGCGGGGCCCAAGGGGATGAAGTGTGTCCGTCCCGCACGGGGAGGTAATGAACGGCAACAGTTTCGGACGGCTGTTCCAGGTGACGACGTTCGGGGAGAGTCACGGTCCGGCGATGGGCGTCACGGTCTCGGGGGTTCCCGCGGGACTGCCGCTCGAACGCGAGGACGTACAGACCGAACTCGACCGCCGCAAGCCGGGCCAGTCGACGATCACCACCAGCCGGGGAGAGCCGGACCACGTCTCGATCGAGTCCGGACTCCAGGACGGTCACACGACGGGGACGCCGGTCGGGATGGTCATCGAGAACAAGGACGCCCGCTCCTCGAAGTACGAGCCCTTCGTCACCGCGCCGCGACCGAGTCACGGCGACTTCACCTACTCGGCGAAGTTCGGCACGCGCAACTGGGGCGGTGGCGGTCGCTCCTCCGCCCGGGAGACGGTCAACTGGGTCGCCGCCGGCGCGATAGCGAAGAAGCTGCTCGCCAGGGAGGGCGTCGAGGTCGCCGCCCACGTGAACCAGATCGACGACGTTCGCGCGCCCGAGTTGGAGTTCGAGACGATACGGGACAGCCGCGAGGACAACGAGGTGCGCTGTGCCCACCCAGAGACGGCGGTGCGGATGCGCGAGCGCATCGACGAGTACCAGCAGGCCGGCGACTCGATCGGCGGCTCCGTCTACTTCGAGGCCCGCGGCGTCCCCCGCGGCCTGGGGGCGCCGCGGTTCGACAGCGTGCCCGCCCGCCTCGGTCGGGCGATGTTCGCCGTCCCGGCGACGACTGCCCTCCAGTTCGGCCTGGGACAGGACGCACGGACGACGACCGGCTCCGAACGCAACGAGGACTGGACGTTCGACGAGGACGGCGACCCCGTCCCCGAGGGCAACGACCACGGCGGTCTCCAGGGCGGGATCACGACCGGCCAGCCGATCTACGGCGAGGCGACCTGGCACGCGCCGACCTCGATCCCCAAGGAGCAGCGGACGGTGGACTGGGAGACCGGCAAACACGAGGACGTTCAGGTGATCGGCCGGCACGACCCCGTGTTGCCGCCGCGGGCAGTGCCCGTCGTAGAGGCCGTCCTCGCGCTCACACTCGTGGACTTCATGCTGTTGGCCGGCCGGATCACCCCCGACCGCGTCGACGACCGCCCCGGCGAGTACGACACCGATTACCACCCGTCGTCGCCGCTGAACGCGAGCGAGGACGGGGAGGAGAGCGCCGCACCCGACCCGAGCGACGACGACTGAGCTCGTCACACCCGCGTCAAGAAGGCCCGCAGTTCGGCCATTGCGGCGTCGTACCGGTCGGCGAAGACGTAGTGACCGGCGTCGGGAACGTGGACGAGCCGACCGTCGGGGAGAGCGTCACCGGCCGCCAGGTCACGCACGCGCTCCTCGTGGTCGCGGTCCGAGCGCAGCACGAGCGTCGGGGCGTCGAGACCGGGAAACACCGCCCGCAGCGGCGCGGGATACGTGTGCCGGGCGTACTCGGCGGCCGTCGGCGCGAGCTCTGTGTCGGCGACGGCGAGCCGACGTGCCCACTCCGGGTCGACGTCGTCGTACTCCTCGTCGAGCAGCCGCTCGACGGGTCGCCCCTCCGGCACCTGTTCGCGGACGGCGGCGACGCGCTCCTCTGCCGTCGAGTCCGGGTCGTGCTCGTGGACGGCGACCGGGTCCTCCAGAACGACCGCCCGCGGCCGTGACGGCTCCGCGGCGGCCGCGTGCGCCACGGTGCCCGCGCCCATCGAGTGCCCGAGCAGGACCGGGTCGTCGAGTTCGAGCGCGTCGAGTAGTCCACATAGGTCGTCGACCCGGTCCGCGACGGCGTAGCCCGTCTCCGGTGCCGCCGACTGCCCGTGAGCGCGGGCGTCGTAGGTCAGCACGCGATACCGGTCGGTCAGGTCGGTCGCCAGCGGGAGCCAGCACCGGCCGCTGCCGCCGAAGCCGTGGACGGCCACCAGCGTCGGACCGTCCGCGGCGCCACCCCGGTACACCTGCAGGTCGACGCCATTCGCCCGCACCGTCTCCGTCGTCCAGCCGTCGGGGAGCTCCACGCCGTTGGGCGGCAGGCCCGGCTCATAACTGGCTCGGTCCGACAGTCGGCGTTCGCGGGGACGACCAGCCGAGTGACGCACTGCGGTCCCGGCCACGGCGAGCGGTGCCGGTCCCGTCAGCCTCTTTCCGGTCCGACGACGGGCCGTATCGTGACACTCCGGATCTGTCACTGTTCGGACCTGGAGGACGCCGTCGACGACCCGGAGCGGACGGGACGGGTGACCGCCCTGCTCGACCGCCTGCGCGGCCACGGACCGACGCTCGTCGTCGACGGCTTCGAGCCGCTGGCGCCCGAGCAGACCGGAGTGACACACGCCCACCAGCACGACGCCCTGGAGACGCACCTCCGGCGGACGGACGGGCCGGTCGAACTGGAGGGCCGGATCGTCGTCGAGCGCGGGAGTAGCGTCGGGCGAGGCAGTCCCACGGTCGTTCCGGAACCCTTTTTTGCGGCGTTCGTGTACCGCGAGGGTGCGAGCCGCCTTAGCTCAGACTGGGAGAGCACTCGACTGAAGATCGAGCTGTCCTCCGTTCAAATCGGGGAGGCGGCATATTCTGCCGCGAGGGAGCGTAGCGACTGAACCGTGAGCGGCGAATCTGCAATTCCGACCAGATTTGAAGCAGGGAGCGGAGCGAGCCCGCGAGCGGAGTGATCGAGGTTCAAGTCCGGGAAGCGGCACTCCTCGCGGCAACCACTTCGGGAGCCGCGGGAGTGCGATCCGGACGGATTTGAACCCTGGAAGTCGCAACCGCGAGCGAAGCGAGCGGCCCGTCTTCCTCCGGTTCAAGTCCGGGAGGCGGCGGCTTTCGCGGCGACTCTGCGGACGCCCGGAACGCGATCGGACGGAGTCGAGACCGCCGGGTCAGAGCACGACTACGTCACGCCGGAACACCGACACAGGTTTGTCCGGGGCACCCGACGCCAGCGCATGGAGTTCGAGGTCGTCTTCCTCAGTCTGGACGACACGCTGTACCCGTATCCGCCCCGCGACAGGGCGGGAAGAGCGGCGTGTCGCGAGGCCCGCGAGCGGGGATACGACCTCGACCGCGGAGCGTTCGAGGGGCCGCACAGGACGGGCCGGCGGAGGGTGAAGCGCGACGTCGACGGCACCACGGCCGCACACGAACGGTACGTCTACTCCAAGCGGGGGCTGCGAGAGCGCACGGACACCCGGCAGGCGAGCGACGCGCTGGCGCTCGGCGACGCCTACTGGTCGGCGTGTCTCGGCGCGAGAGACGCCGTCGACGGCGTCGGGGAGACGCTGGTCGTCGGTGACTCTCCGCGAGCGGGCGTCGCGGGCGGCAACCCCGTGGGACCGACGATCGCGCTGGTCGACCCCGACAGCGACGCCGAGAGGACGAGGGTGACGGACGAGCGACGTCTCGACCGTCGGATCGACGAGTCCGCAGCGGTACTGTGACCCTCGACGCCGAGCGCCGGCGGGTCGTCGAGTGGGCGCCGTCGCTGGCGGAGCTGACGCCCGGGCGGACGGGCAACCTCAGCGTCCGATCGGGCGAGCGGTTCGCGGTGACGCCGACCGGCGTCCCGTACGACGGGTTCGACGCCGCGGACGTGCCGGGCGTCGCCGTCGAGGACGGCGAGCACGTAACGGGCGAGATGACACCCTCGAGCGAGGTGCCGATGCACGCAGCGATCTACCGCCGCGAGGCGGTCGGCGCGATCGTCCACACGCACTCGCCGTGGGCGACGACGATGGCCGTCCGCCGGGAACCGCTGCCGCCGGTCCACTACACGATGACATCCTCCCCGGCGTTCACGCCGGGGTTTCCCAAGCGTTGGGATATTATGGTTCGCGGCGCACCTGCTCTTGTGGGGCGACTCGCCCCGTGGATTTGTCGAACAGGCGCACCGCTGGCTGTGCCATCCAGCCGTTATCCCTATCTCCCCCATCACAGGCGAGACTCGGGAGTACCTTCTGTCGGATATTCTCGGCCCCGTTCACGTCGGCGTTAGCGACCAACTCACACTCGTCACAGACGTACAGGCCGCGTTCGACACGCTGAGTGTCGTCGGTCGTCCCACAACAGCCGCACGATTTCGACGTGTCGCGTTCGTCCACGAGTTCGACGCTGATACCGCGTTCTGCGGCTTTGTATTCCAGCATC
>PXSK01000033.1 GCA_003022865.1 Halobacteriales archaeon SW_5_70_135
ATGGTGCTCACGGTCTACGTCGTCGAGGAGGTGCTCCCGATCGACGGGCTGGCGACCGCCAGTCTGCGGGCGGTCCGCGAGAGCGACATCGCCCTCGTCGTTTGGACGACGCTCGTCGTCGTCTTCGTCGGCATCGGCGCGAACCTGCTGAAGGACTTGCTGTACGGCTACCTCGACCCGCGGGTGCGGACCGATTGACCGCGGGTGCGGACCGATTGACTCGCACTCGCGCCCGCCCGCGCTCACTCCTCGAACTGCCGCTCCAGTTCCCGTTCGAACTCCGACTCGGAGATGTCGCCCTCGACGTAGCGGCGCCGGAGGTCCTCGACGGCCGGCGGTCGGCGCGCGTCTCCGGGGGCGTCGCGGTCTGTCGGCTCCCGGAACGACCGCACCGACGGCACCAGCATCACGCCGAGGACGCCCAGGTAGTAGACCGGCACGAGCGACCCCGCCAGGCCGGGAAACAGCGGCTCTCCGGGCGTACTGGCCCTGACGGCGGCCAGCAGTGGGCCGTACAGCAGCGCGACCGACAGCACGGCGTGGGCGACCAGTCCGGGTCCGAACCGCGTGCGTTCGTCCTGTGACACGTGAGTGGGGTACGCCCCGCGAGGGCTTGAACCTGGCGCGGGGCCCCGCACTTTAGTCGCCGTCGGCCGTTCGCCCGACTGTGACTGCCACTGTCACGGGGCGCGTCCTCGCGGTGCTGCCGGCGGGGCTGGTGCCGCTGGCCTGGGGGTTCGCCGCCGCGGTCGCCGTCGGCGCCGCGGGCGGGCGGGCACTGGCCGTCGGCCTCGGCGTGATGGTCGTTCTCTTCGCGGTGTTCGCCGCCCAGCCGGCCATGGGCGAGGGCGCCCTCGCCGCCTGGCGGCTGGTCATCGTCGCCGGCCTGGTCGCGAACCTGGTCTCGCTCGCCGGTCTGTTCGACCTGTTCGGCGGCGAGGCGGTCGTCGCCGTCTCCGCGTACGCCTGGATGCTGCTTCCCGTGCCCGCGCTCGTCCGGACCGGCCGGGCCGTCGGCGCCTCGCGGCGGTATCTCGCCTTCGCCGTCCTCTCGACGGTCGGCGCCGGCGTCGTCCTCGCGGGGACGCTCTCCGGCGGTGTCCTCGGGCTCGACACCACGGCAGTCGCGCTCGTCGGCGTCGCGCTCGTCGGGCTCGGGCAGACCGGCAGCATCGTCGACGCCGCGCTCCGCGACGACGGCGCGCTCGGCACCTGACCCGGGTCGAGGCGGGCGCTACGTTTCCCCGCTGCCGCCCGTGATCGACCGTGCTACCGATCGGTCCCACCGCGATCGACCCCGAGAACATCGGCGAGGAGCGCGCGGATCGAGGCCGACCACGAGACGGTCCGCGAGGCGTTCATCGACGCCGACTTCGACGTCCCCGTGGAGTTCTCGCCGTTGGAACTGCTCGACGAGAGTGTCGACGCCGACCGCGACCCGTAACGTGCTCGGCGCTTGCCACCCGGAGATAGTCGACCGCGCGCTCGACGCGACCGAGACGACCGGCGGGCTGTTCCCTTGCGCCGTCGTCGTCCGTCAGGTCGAGCCCGGCGTTCAGGCGGTCTACCACGTCTCGATCACGCGGATCGCCCGCCCGGTCGGGCTGGCCCCCGACGACGAGACGTGGGCGGGGACCGTCGCCGAGACGGGCGCCCTCGTCGAGGAGGCGATGGCGAACCTGGAGACGGCGACGGCCTGACCCGGGGGCCGACGCCCGACCTCGCCCGGCACGCGGATCGCCCGCGTTTTATACGGGCCGGTCGAACGGCGAGTATGGCAGACCGGGAGATCGTGATCATGGGTCCGCCGGGCGCCGGCAAGGGGACCCACGCGGGAGTACATGGAGGCCGGCGAGCTGGTGCCGGACTCGGTCGTCAACGAGATCGTCAGCAAGGCGCTCGCGGAGATCGACGCCGACGACGACCTCGCGGGCTACGTGCTCGACGGCTACCCGCGGACGACCTCGCAGGCGGACTATCTCGACACGATCGCGACGATCGACGTGGTGCTGTACCTGGAGGTGAGCCGGGAGACGCTGGTCGAGCGGCTCACCGGTCGCCGAACCTGCGAGGACTGTGGCCGCAACTACCACGTCGACTTCGACCCGCCCGCCGAAGCGGGCGTCTGTGACGACTGTGGCGGCGACGTGGTCCAGCGGGAGGACGACCGCGAGGAGGTCGTCACGACCCGCATCGAGGAGTACGAGCAAAAGACCGCCCCCGTCGTCGGGCACTACGACGGCGAGGGGCTGCTCGTCAACGTCGACGGCGAGGGCTCACCCGACGAGGTGTGGACGACGATCCGCGAGACAGTCGCCGCCGAGGTCTGAGTCGCCGGGATCGACGGCGGCGGCGTCGGCGAGCCGGGGCGTGTCGACACGAAAGAGTTGATAACCGCTGACTGAATAGGGGCAGACGAATGTCGCGCATCGAGCGGCGGGTGGCCGAACTCGTCGAGGACGACGAGGAGATGGCGGAGGCTGTCTCGACGGTCAAACAGACCGCCGAGGAGGACGGCGGCTCCGTCGGGTGGGGTGACGTGAGCGGGACGATCACCAGCGGCCAGTGGGGGCGGATGATCGAGAAGGAGATCGTCGTCGACGACGACGACGGCGGCTTCGAACTCGCGGACCCGGAAGCCGTGGAAAACGCCCTCTCCAGCGACGTCGAGACGGAGACGGACGTCGACACCGAGATCGACGTCGACGCCGAGGAGCCGGAGACGGAGGGCTGGTCGAAGTACGACAAGGCCGCCGCCGCGGGCGCGGTCGTCATCATGACTGCCTACGCAGTGGGGCCGATCCGGACCGTCATCGAGGCCGCAGTCAACCCCGTGTTGCAGCCGCTCGACCGGGCACTGCCCTTCTATCTGGTATTGCTCGTCATCGGCCTGGCGACGGCGACGTACTCGACGCTGCTGCAGGCCAACCTGATGAACACGGACGTGATCCAGTACCAGCAAAAGCGCATGCGGGCGCTCAACGACAAAAAGAAGGAGGCGAAAGAGGCCGGCGAC
Source organism: Halobacteriales archaeon SW_5_70_135 (assembly GCA_003022865.1). GTDB lineage: Archaea > Halobacteriota > Halobacteria > Halobacteriales > SW-7-71-33 > SW-7-71-33. The sequence goes on from PXSK01000033.1 coordinate 3,017, forward strand.
GAGGCCGCCCAAGAGGTCCTCCAGGAGAAGCAAATGGAGATGATGGGCGACCAGGTGAGCATGTTCAAAGAGCAGTTCAAGCCCACCGTCTGGATCATGTTTCTCACCATCCCGGCATTTCTCTGGCTGCTCAGTGCCGTCAACCAAGGCACCATCGTCGGTCCCGAACCGGACGTGATGGTCATGCCGATCGCCGGCGAGACCGAGTGGGCCCAGGGCGTCCTCGGACCGATGCAGGCGTGGATCGTCTGGTACATCCTCTGTTCGATCACCTTCGGGCAGGTCATCCGGAAGGCGATCAACGTCCAGATCACCGCGAGCTGAGTCTCCCGGCCGCGACGCAGCACGGTATGGCCCGGCGCTGAACCCGCAACCACTATCAATCCGACCGGCGCAGGGACGATATGTTGATCACGGTGTCCGGGCCGCCCGGCGCGGGGAAGTCCACGGCCGCGACCGGTCTCGCGGTCGCTTTCGACCTGGAGCACGTCAGCGGCGGCGACATCTTTCGTGACCTCGCGGCCGAGCGGGACATGACGCCACTGGAGTTCAACAAACTCGCCGAGGAGGACGAGTCGATCGACCGGGACCTCGACGCGCGGCTGCGCCGAACCGCCGCCGAGAGCGACGACGTCGTACTGGAGTCACGGCTGGCCGGCTGGCTCGCCGCCGACCACGCCGACTTCCGACTGTGGCTCGACGCCCCCCTGGAGGTGCGAGCCCGACGCATCGCCGCCCGGGAGGACCGCCCGCCGGAGACCACCCGGTCGAAGGAGCGCGAGCGCCAGGAGAGCGAGACGCGGCGCTACCGCGAGTACTACGGCGTCGACATCACCGACCTCTCGATCTACGACCTCTCGCTGAACACCGCCCGCTGGAGCGAGACGGACATGGTCGAGATCCCGCGGGCGGCGATCGAGCGCTACGACCCGGCGGACGACGAGGGCAAACAGCCCGTCGACGCCGGCTTCCCTTTCGAGTGACCGGATGACCGACCGCCGTGAAGGCGCCGACGCGGACGGCCCGCTCCGACCGCCGCCGGAGGAGCGTTCGCCGGCGGAACTGCTCGCCTTCGGTGTCGTCAACCTCGACAAGCCGCCCGGGCCGTCCGCACACCAGGTGTCCGCCTGGGTGCGCGACCTGGCCGGCGTCGAGCGCGCCGCCCACGCCGGCACGCTCGACCCCTCGGTGACCGGCTGTCTGCCCGTGCTCACCGGCGACGCCACGCGGGTCGCCCGGGCGCTGCTCGGGCCGAAGGAGTACGTCGCCGTTCTCGAACTCCACCGGCGGGCACCCGAGGACCTCGACGCCGTCATCGAGGCGTTCGAGGGGCCGATCCTCCAGCGCCCGCCGCGAAAGAGCGCCGTCGACCGCTCGCCGCGAGTCCGACGGGTGTACGCGCTGACCGCCGTCGAGTCCGAGCCGCGCCGACTGTTGCTGCGGGTCGACTGCGAGAGCGGCACCTACGTCCGTAAGCTCTGTCACGACCTGGGGCTGGCGCTCGGTACCGGCGCGAACATGGGCGACTTGCGGCGGACCGCCGCCGAGCCGTTCGACGACACCGACCTGGTGGCGCTGCACGACCTGACCGACGCCCTGGCCTTCCACGAGGCGGGCGACCCGGGACCGCTGTACGACGCCGTCGACCCCGCGGAGCGCGCCCTCGAGACACTGCCGTCGGTCACGGTCGCCCGCAGCGCCGCCCGCGAAGTGGCCGAGGGCGCTCCAGTGTACGCCCCCGGCGTCCTGGGGGCCGACGACGACGCCGACCCCGCCGACGAGCCGCTGGTCGCCTGCTACACGCCGGACGGCGCGGCCGTCTGTCTCGGGCGGCTGGTCGGCGACCCCGACGCCGACGAGGACACCGTCGTCGACCTGGAGCGGGTGCTGGTCTGATCCTGCGGTCGGAGTGCGACGGCGCGGCCAGGCCCGTCGTGACCTGAGAACGACCAGGGGTCGGTCCAGGCGGTCGCACGGCACGCCGTCCCCCGCCGGCCCAGGTACCGTCTGCTCGCGATCGACCGCGGATCGTGCCCGAGTCAGCGATCCTCGAGCGGAACGTACTCCCGGCTCTCGTCGCCGGTGTAGCGAGCCCGGGGTCGGATGAGGCGGTTGTCGCCGTACTGTTCGAGGACGTGTGCGACCCAGCCGCCGACGCGGGCCACCGCGAAGATCGGCGTGTAGACGTCGACGGGGATGCCCATCTGGTAGTACGTCGACGCGGAGTAGAAGTCGACGTTCGGCGCCAACCCCTCCTGTTCGGTCATGAACTCTTCGAGGGCGACGCTGTACTCGTACCAGCGGGTGTCGCCGGCGGCCTCGCCCAGCCGCTCGCTCTGTGCGCCGAGGATGCGCGCCCGGGGGTCTGTCACCTCGTACACCCGGTGTCCGAAGCCGGGGATGCGCCGCCCCTCGTCGAGGGCGCGTCGTGCCCACTCGACGGGGTCGCAGTCGCTCTCGTCGACCTCCTGGAGCATCCGCATGACGTTCTGGTTGGCGCCGCCGTGGAGACCGCCGCCGAGCGCGCCGATCGCCGAGGTGACCGCGCTGTGGAGGTCCGCCAGCGTCGAGGCTGTCACCATCGCCGAGAACGTCGAGGCGTTGATACCGTGGTCGGCGTGCAACACGAGCGCCGTGTCGAACACCTCCGCCAGGACGTCGTCCGGGCGCTCGCCGTTGAGCATGTAGAGAAACTCCGCGGCGTGGCCGAGATCGCCGGTCGGCGCGACCGGCTCGTGACCCTCGCGCAGGCGGCTGAACGCGGCGACGACGGTCGGTAGCTTTGCCGTGAGCCGCCGACCCTTCCGGACGTTGGCCTCGACGTCGGTGGGGTCGACGTCCGCGGCGTCGTCGTCGTAGGCCGACAGCTGCGAGACGGTCGTTCGGAGCGCGGTCATCGGACTCTCGTCGGCGGCGGCCAGCGACCGGACGGTGTCGATCACCTCCGGGTCGACGGCGCGCTCCTCGCGCATCCGTCGCTCGAACGACGCGAGCTCGTCCGCGTCGGGGAGGTGACCGTACCAGAGGAGGTGGAGCACCTCCTCGTAGCTGGCGTGTTCGGCGAGGTCGTCGATGTCGTGGCCACGGTAGACGAGCCGGCCCTCGGCGCCGTCGATGTGGCTGAGCCCCGACTCCGCGACGGTGATCCCCTCCAGACCCTTGTGGACCTGCTCGGACATAGCCCTACAGTTCGGCGGCCTGCTGGAAAAAGTACTGCCGATCGTGTCGGTGACGCACCACACCGAGAAACGGGCGGCGAACGCTTTTGTCCCACAGCGTCGAACGGGCGTCCATGGACCGGGTGCGCTACGAGCCGGTCGGCGTGACGCGGCTGCTGGCCGAGATGAAAGACACCGCCGAGCTGCTCGTCGACCTGGCGTACTCGGCGGTGCTGTCGGGCGACAGCGAAGTCGCCGAGGAGGCACTTGCCCTGGAGGAGCGGATGGACCGGCTCCAGCTGCAGGCGCGGATGAGCCTGCTGATGGCCGCCCGCAGCCCCGACGACGCCGAGGCGCTCGCGCCCGTCCTCGGCGTCGTCGGTGCCGCCGAGAAGATCGGCGACGCCGCCGCCGACATCGCGAAGGTCGTCCTCGAAGACGTCGGCGTGCCCGACGCCGTCCGGACGGCGCTACCGGAGGCCGTCGAGACGCTCGTCCGGGCCACGGCCGCCGCCGACTCCCCGATCGTCGGGCGGACGCTGGGCGAGCTCAACCTGGAGACCGAGACGGGCGTCCGGGTCGTCGCGGTGCGCCGGGAGGACGACGGCGAGCGAGCGTGGCTGCTGGACCCGGACCGGGAGACGGCGGTCCGCGGCGGTGACACCGTCGTCCTCCGTGGTCCCGAGGCGGGCGTTGCCGACGTACACGAGCGCCTGACCGGCACGCCGTACAGCCCCCCGGCGCCGACCGACAGCGAGATCGCCGACCTGGACCGAGCGGTGGACACGATCGTGTTGATGAAGAACACGAGCGAACTCGCCGTCGACCTCGCCTACGGTGCGGTGCTGTTCGACGCCGACGACCTCGCTCGCGAGGTGTTCGAGCTGGAGGCCGAGGTCGACGCCCTCGAGGAGCGGTTCGAGGCGTGGACGCTGCGGGCGGCCGCCCGCGTCGAGGACCCCGTCTCGCTGCGCGGACTGGCCCACATCGCGGGGAGCACGGAGGTCATCAGCGACGCCGCCCTGGAGATGAGCGAGGGCGTGCTCCGCGGCCTGGGCACCCACCCGGTCATCGCGGAGGCGGTGTACGAGAGCGACGAGGTGGTCGTCCGCGTTGCCGTCGCCCCGGGCTCGGAGCTCGGCGCCGCCACGATCGGCGACGTGGCCGTCGGGACGGAGACCGGCATGCGGGTCGTCGGCGTCCGCCGCGTCGCGCCCGGGGACTCCGAGGAGTCGACCTGGGAGATCTCCCCGGGCGCGGAGACACGGCTGACCGCCGGCGACGTGCTGCTGGCGACGGGCACCAGGGCGGGTGCCCAGCGACTCGCGGACCTCGCCGGCGACGAGATAGACGTCGACCTGGAGTGACGCGGCGACGGAACCGGCGGGCGCGGACGAGGCCGCTCGCGGTCAGTCGTCGGACGGCTCGCCGCCGTCGTCGCACGGTCGGTCACGTCGGGGTCCGGAGCGTACTCCTCGGTCGCGCTCGCTGTCACGAGGACCTGACGGCGTACGACGCGGCCAGTCCGACGGGCTGGCCCCGGACGACGACGAACAGCAGGTGAGCGAGGACACCGACGGCAACGCCGGCGACAGTGCCGACGCTGGCCTTCCGGCGGACGGAGAGTGCTCGCAGCAGCGGTCCGGGCGAGGCGTCCGGACCCGGACTTCCACCCGGGCGGTCGTCGCTCGCGTTCGGGCCGAGGGTCGCGTCGGAATACGGGCGTCGGTCGACGGTCGCGCCGACCGAGCGCGGGGGCCTCGCCGGGGTGTTCCCGAACACATAAACCCCGGACTGGCGTTGATAGCTTCAATGACGACGCTGGGATCCGCGAGTGCAGCACCCGGCGAGGTCGACATCGGTCGTCTAGAGGTCGGAGAGACTCGTGACGGCACGACGGTCGGCCTGCCGGTGGCGGTCATAAACGGCGCCAGCCAGGGACGGACGCTGTACGTGCAGGCCGCGAGCGACGGCGACGAACTCAACGGGGTCGGCGTGATCCGGGAAGTGGTCCCGCAGCTCGACCCGGCGGAGCTCTCCGGGACGGTACTGGTCGTGGGAGTCATCAACTACCACGGCTTCCAGGTCGCCGAGCACCGCAACCCGATCGACGACACGAAAATGAACCGCACCTACCCGGGCGACAGCGAGGGCACTTCGAGCGAGCGCATCGCCGCCGCCACCTTCGACGCCGCCACCCGTGCGGACCTGGTGCTCGACCTACACCAGGGGTCGACCAGCGAGATGATAGACGAGGTGCGGGTGCGCTGTGGCCCGCGTCACCGTCTCCACGACGACTGTCTCGAACTCGCGAAGGCGTTCGACGCGGGCCACGTGCTCGACCAGAAGGGTCCCGACGGCCAGCTCGCCCGCGCCGCTCCGGACGAGGGCATCCCGACGGTCGACCCCGAACTCGGCGGCTCGGTCGGCTGGGACCACGACTCCATCCGCACGGGCGTCGAGGGGGTGTTCAACGTGCTCGCACACTACGACTTCCTCGACGGCGACGCCCCGTCGGAGCCACAGACCCGCGCCACGGGGTTCGAGCAGTACGGCTCCCCCGTCGGCGGGCTCGTCAGGCTGCGTCACAACCTGGGCGAGCGGGTCTCGCCCGGCGACGTACTGTTCGAGGTGACCGACGTGTTCGGCACCGGCCGTGCGGAGGTGACCGCCGACACCTCCGGCGTGCTGTGGCGCAGCCGCCGGCTACCACAGGTCGCCACCGGCGAGTACGTCTGCTCCGTCGGGACCGACGTCGACCAGTACTGATGCCCGACGTGCCGGCGCTGTACTGTCCGGACTGTGCGAGTGCGTACCCCGCCGGCCCGGACGAGCCGTTCCGCTGTGACTGCGGCCGTCCGCTCGAACTGGACGCCGACGCCCGCGACGCCGGAGTCGACCCCGAGCCGGTGCCGCTCTCCCGGCTCGACGCCCGCCGTGGACAGTGGGCGTTCGAGGAGTTTCTGGCCGTCTCGCCGCGTGTCACGCTGGGCGAGGGGCTCACGCCGCTGGTCGAGGCCTCCGACCGGGACGCACAGTTCAAGCTAGAGTACGTCTCTCCGACCGGCTCGTTCAAGGACCGCGGCGCGACGGCGGTCGTCTCGCGGGCGCTCGGACTCGGGGTCGAGCGCGTCCTGGAGGACTCCTCCGGCAACGCCGGCGCCGCCGTCGCCACCTACGCCGCCCGTGCGGGGCTGGACGCCGAGGTGTACGTGCCCGCGGACGTCTCCGACGCGAAGCTGACGGCGATCCGGCGCACCGGCGCGCGCACGGTCCGCGTCGAGGGAGAGCGTGCGGACGTCACCGCCGCCTGCGTCGAGACCGTCGAGGCCGGCGAGGGCTGGTACGCCAGTCACGCCTGGCAGCCGGCCTTTCTCGCCGGCACGAAGACCTTCGCCGTGGAGGTGGCCGCCCAGCGTGACTGGTCGGCGCCCGACGCCGTCGTCATGCCGGTCGGACACGGCACGCTGTTTCTGGGCGCGTACCGCGGGTTCGAAGAGCTCTCCGCGGCCGGCCTGATCGACGACGTGCCGGCCCTGTACGCCGTGCAGGCGACCGGCTACGCGCCGATCGTCGCCGCCGTCCACATCCGCGACCCGGTCCGCGAGGAGGAACTGGTCACGGCGGTCCGGACGACGGGCGGGGGCGCGGTCGCCGTCGGCGAGGCGTCGGTCGAACGACACCTCGACGAACTTCACCGTGCCGGCTTCTACGTCGAGCCGACGTGTGCGGCCGGGCCGGCCGGGCTCGACCGGCTGCGGTCACGCGGCGCGATCGGTCCCGGGGACGACGTCGTGGTGCCGCTGACGGGGACCGGACTGAAGACGACGTGAACGTGTGTCGGGCCGTGTCGCTCAGCGGCGTGCGTGCAGAGAGTAAGCGACCAGAACGAGCCCGACGAGCTGCAGCAGCCGCACCAGCAGTCGGAACCGGTCCTGCAGCGGCCGTTCGAGCACGCCCAGCCGGGACGGCAGCGACCCGGCGAAGGCCACGGTGAGTGACCGCCGTCAGCAGGACGAGTTCGACGGAGAGATACCACACGGGTCGGCTCTGGTTGCGTCGCAGTCCACACAGCGCCCGGTAACCGACGTACAGGCCGACGACGGCGGAGGCCATCGCGGCCACGCCGGTGGCGGACCACGCAGGCAATATTGGGGGCCGTCGGGCGGCGACCGGCGGTCACTCCGCGTAGAACCGTACCAGTCCGCAGTCCTCACAGAGGTACGCGTACAGGTACGTCTTTCCGCCCATCCCGAGCGTGCCGGACCGGCAGTGGAGTAGTCTACCTGTTCCATGGCTACGTCGCAGTCCGGACACCGACGTCGTGGCATACGCTCGCTTCGAGAACGCGAACAATAATACTGCGTCCCGGGTCGCGCGGGAGCCCAGTCGCGTGAGCGTCCCGCCGGGCGGGCGTTCGTACTGCCGGCCGTAGCTCTTTCGAGATGCCCATACAGTGTTCGACAGGGACCCGCCCGGGAACCGACTTTCGAACGGGACTGTTTCCACGTAGCCACGGCCGGCAGTATAGTCGTCGGCCGGCGTCGACGAGGCGTCCGTCTCGGACTCCTCGGCGTGGGAGTACCACGTCAGCCTCGTGTTACTGATGGAGGGGTCCTCGTGGGAGGTCCCCCCGGGCTCGGCGAGACCGTCGAACTCGTCGTCGTGGCGGGCGACGAACTCGTGGACTCCTCCGCTCCCTCCGGTCGCCCCATCGAGGGTGGGGCTTCGGCCTGTATTCGGCTGACACCGGACGGGGGAGCTTCCGAGCGAGCAAGTCGACGCGAACTCTTTCCCGTCGAGCCACTCGCTCAAGTGGTCGGGTGTGCCGACCGGAGCTCGGCGGGTATCGGTCCGGGACCGTCGCCGGCGCCGAAGGTGACCGACCCCTCCCAGTCGTGGCCGAGGGCGCGGACGTGCGCCTCCGTCCTGTCGTCGAGGCCGGCCGCGTCCCCGCCGGGTTCGACGCCGGGGAGGCCCGCGAGGTGGACGTGCGAAATCGCGTCCCGACGGTCGCGCAGTCGGTCGGGGTCGAGACCGGTGGCGCGGGCCCGCACGGCGTCGAGACAGACGGCGACGTCACGCTTCGTCAGCGGGTCCATCTCGGCGAACGGCAGCAGTTCGGAGGGTGCCACGCAGAGTTCGACGCCGGCGTGGTCGGCGTAGGAGTTCAGGTCGAGGGCGAGTTCGACGAACCGTCCCCGGAGTTCGACGTCGTCGTAGGCGGACTCGAGTGCGCACGTCCGCGGGACGAGCGTGGCCTTCGAGGCGTCGACGGCGGCGGCGACCTCGACGGCGTCCTGACAGAGTTCGCGGGAGCCGCCGCGTACTTGCTCCGACGGGGAGGCGAGGTCCGCCGACAGCGGCAGGTCGACGACGATGTCGAGGCCGTAGGTCTCGGCGAGCGTGCCGAGCTCGCCGGCCTCCTCGCGCAGTCGCCCGGGGCGGTGTCGTCCTTCCATCGGTATTTCGACGCAGTCGGCGCTCGCGTCACGGCCGACCGCCGGCAGCACGCGCCGGTAGTCGGCGTCCACCGCGAGTGCGACGCCACTCTTTATCACGTCTCCCGCCGGTCGGCGGGACGACTTGGACCTTCCGGGCCGTCCGACGACCGTCGGCCGCGCCGGTGACGCCGCTCGTGGCGTCCGGCGGGCTACCGTTCCGGGCGTGTCGGCGCGTCGAACCCGCCGCGGACCAGCGGCTTCGCCACGTGTCGCCGCGCGGTCGGCGGCACCTCGTACCAACCGGGAGCCGGACGCTCGACGCGACGGGTCGTCCTGCCCGACGCCGACGTGTCGCAGTCCCGACAGCGGTAGCCCTGGTCGGCGCCCGCGCTCTCCATCGACCGACCGCACGCCGGACAGGTCGGCACGACCGGCTCGACGGTCCGCCGGGAGCGCAGCGCGAACTTCTCCAGCTTCAGGGTGCCGTCGCTCACCTCGCCACAGACGGTGACGCGGTCGCCCTCGCGGAGGTCGCGCACGCGGCTCCGGAACCGACCCGTCGGCTCGAAGGCCACACACGGGAGCCGCGCGTCCGCCGGCAGGTCGTCGGCGGTCACCGCCAGCGCCCAGCGGGCGACCGCCGGCGACGTCTCGCTTTCGCCGGCCTCGTCGGCGTCGACTCCGGACGCGGCCGGCGCCCGGTCGGGGCCGGCGACGGTCAGGAACACGTGCCCGCCCTCCCGCGTCTCGGGAGCGTCGACGACGACGCCGTCGAGCCGGTACGAGCGGCCCGCCTCGACGGCGGCGACCGCGCCGGACCGGAGATGGTCGTCCGTGCCCTGGTTCGTGACGAACGTCTCGGCCGCCGCGACCGGCTCCGAGTCCACGGCGGCAGCCACCTCGCGGACGGCCTCGGGGTCGTCGCCGCGAATCCCGAACAGCACGGGGCCGGGCGTGTGGGGGACACAGACGGTCTCGCCGGTCTCGCGGTCGACGGTGTCCCAGACGGTCGGGTAGCCGCGGTCGGCCGCCGCGAAGACGGCGTCGCGGTCGACCTCGCGGGGTGTCCCCCGGCGCGCCGCCTCGCGGTAGGCGATCCGCTCGTACGTCCAGTCCGCCGCCGGCCCGCGACCCCGCCAGGCGCCGACGGCGGCGAGTGCGCCGACCAGTCCCCGTCCGGAGCCCCACGTCTCGTGGGCGTAGCCGGCGTCGGCGACGCGCTCTCGGGCCGCCTCCGGCGGCACCAGGTCGCGGACGACACGGCGAGCGAACCGACCGACGGTGGCGGGCACGTCGAGTGGGTCGCCCGGCGCGACCACGACCCCCGGGTTCGTGTTTCGGTCCTCGTGGCGGGCGCCGTCGCCGACGGCGTCCACGGCGACCCGCAGTGCCGTCTCCGGGTCGGCGTCGGTGTGGACCGCCAGGGCGGCGTTGCCGCGGGTCTTGAACTCGACGGCGGGGTTGAGCCGGACGAGCAGGAGTCGCCGGACGGCCGACGACCGCTCGTCGCCCTCGCTCGGGCGCTGCCGGAGTCGCTCGGCGATCCGGTGGGCGGCGAAGGTGGTGCACATGCCCGCCGTGGAGTCCGTGTCGTCGATGCCGACGACCGTCACGGACGGGGCTGCGGGCTGGAACGGCAAGCGCCCTTCGGTCTGTCCGCGTGTCGAGGGCCGGATCGTCCGCGTCAGACTGGCTCCGCGGGACACAACGCATTTAACGGTTCGGGACGCTAGTCCGATGAGAACGATGTCCCGCTCCGCCCTGATCGGCAACCTTACTGCTATGTTGCGGGACGCGGGGTTCGACGTGAGCGACCGCTGTGCGGTCCGCCCCAAGAGCTTCGACCTCGCGGCCCGCCGGGGCGAGGACCTGGTGTTGCTGAAGGTGCTCGGCAACGTCGACGCCTTCGACGCCTACACCGGCGAGGAGATGCGCCGACTCGGCGAGTACCTGAACGCGACGCCACTTCTGATCGGCCTGCGAACCCGCGACAAGGACCTCGAACCGGGGGTCGTCTACTTCCGTCACGGAGTGCCCGCGCTCAACCCGGACACGGCGATGGAGCTGTTCGTCGAGGAGGTACCCCCGCTCGTGTACGCCGCCCCCGGCGGGCTGTACGTCACCATCGACGGCGACCTGCTGGTCGACGAGCGCGAGCGCCGTGGCTGGTCGCTCGGGCGGCTCGCGTCCGAACTGGGCGTCTCCAGACGCACGGTCTCGAAGTACGAGGACGGCATGAACGCCTCGGTCGAGGTCGCCATGGAACTGGAGGAGCTGTTCGACCAGCCGCTCACCTCGCCCATCGAGGTGCTCGAAGGCGTCGAGGACGTCGGTAACGCCGAGCCGACGCCGGACGACCCCGACCCCGAGGCCGAGGACGAGCCCGTCGTCGCCGCGCTCACCGCCGCCGGCTTCGAAGTCCACCCGACCGACCGCGCGCCGTTCGAGACCGTCTCCGAGGACGACCGCGGCGAGGAGCGGCTGCTCACCGGTCACTCCGCACTCACCGAGACCGCCCGCAAGCGCGCCCGGGTCATGGCCTCGATCGGCCGTGTGACCCGCTCGCTGTCGGTGTACTTCGTCGTCGACTCCGACCGCGAGGACGTCGAGGGCACCGCCGTCATCGGCCGGGACGAACTCGACGACCCCGACCGCCTGCGCGAACTCATCCGCGAGCGTTCCGGGCGCGAACCCGCCTGACCGCCGACGGTCGCGTCGAGCGCCCGGGTTCCGTCGCCCGTGATCAGGCCGCCGAGCCGTACTCGCGGTCGAGATAGTCGACGATGTCGTCGCTCTCGGGCATCCCCTCGACGCCGTTCGAGTTGTCGACCAGCACGGGCACGCCAGTCTGGCCGCTGACCGCCTCCACCTCGCCGCGCTCGGCGTGGGAACTGGGCACCTCGTGGGAGTCGTACTCGAGACCGAGCTCGTCCAGCTTTCGCTTGACCTTCGCACAGTACGGACAGCCGGGCAACTCGTACAGCTCCAGGTCGGGATCGTGTGTCATCATCCGACCCTACGCCGGCGGGAGTAAAGAAAGCCCCGGACCGGTGCGTCGCTCGTGCACGTCCGGGGCCTCGGTCCGTGGCGGTCGGCGACGGGGGACTGCCGTTCGCGTTCAGGCTCGGTATCGCGCCCGACCGCGACTGCGACTGCGACTATGACCGCGACCGCGGGGCGGTCGTCAGTCGTCGACGAAGTCGGGTTCGACGCGCTTCTCGGCGCGCTCGGCGCGGAGGTGTCCGAGGAAGTCGTCGAGGTCGACGTCGCGTCGCTCGCGCTCGCGGCGGTCGCGCACGGAGACGGTGCCGGCCTCGCGTTCATCCTCGCCGACGACGACCATGTAGGGTACGTGGTCGTCGTGGCCGGCGCGGACCTTCCGGCCGACGGTGCGGTCGCCGTCGGCGACGGCGACGCGGAAGCCCTCGCCGTCGAGCCGGTCGGCGACCTCGTCGGCGTAGTCGAAGGAGTGCTCGGCGACCGGGATCACGCGGACCTGCTCGGGCGCCAGCCACAGCGGGAAGTCGCCGGCGAAGTGCTCGATGAGCATCATGAAGAAGCGCTCGTAGCTGCCGTACAGTGCCCGGTGGACCATCACCGGACGGTGTTCCTCGTTGTCCTCGCCGACGTAGCTCAGGTCGAACCGCTCGGGCATGTTGAAGTCGAGCTGGACGGTGGGGCCGTCCCAGTCCCGGCCGAGGGCGTCCTCGAAGGCGAAGTCGATCTTCGGGCCGTAGAAGGCGCCGTCGCCGGTCTCGACCTCGTACGAGCGGTCCCGGTCGTCGAGCACCGACCGCAGCTGTGACTCGGCGCGCTCCCAGATCTCGTCGCTGCCGACGGACTTCTCCGGGCGCGTCGCCAGCGCGACCTCGTACTCCAACTCGAAGGTCGAGAGCACGTCCTCGATCATGTCCATGATGGCCTCGACTTCGTCGTCGATCTCCTCGGGGGGGACGAACAGGTGGCCGTCGTCGATGGTGAACGCCCAGGTACGGGAGAGCCCGGAGAGTTCGCCGCGCTGCTCGCGGCGGTACACCTTCCCGTGTTCGGCGTACCGCACCGGCAGGTCACGGTAGCTCCAGGCGCCGTCGTCGAAGATGGAGGCGTGGCCCGGGCAGTTCATCGGCTTCAGGCCGAACTCCTGGTCGTCGACCTCGAAGAGGAACATGTCGTCCTCGTAGTTGTCGTAGTGGCCGCTTTTCTTCCACAGCTCCGTGCGGAAGACGTGTGGCGTCTCGACGACGTCGTAGCCGCTCTCGTCGTTGAGGTCGTCGACGAACGCCCGCAGCTCGTTCAGCACGGTCTTGCCGTTGGGGTGGTACAGCGGCAGGCCCGGCCCGGTCGTCTCCTGGATCGAGAAGAGATCCATCTCCTGGCCGGTCTTCCTGTGGTCGCGTTCTTTCGCCTTCCGGCGGCGCTCCAGGAACGCCTCCAGCTCCTCCTCGGAGCGGAAGGCGGTGCCGTACACCCGCGTCAGCGACTCGTTGTCCTCGTCGCCGCGCCAGTACGCCGAGGAGACGTTCAACAGCTTCACCGCGCCGACCTCGCCGGTGGAGTCGACGTGTGGACCCCGACAGAGGTCCTCCCAGTCGTCCTGGACGTAGAAGGAGACGCAGTCCTCGTCGGCGGCCTCCTCGGAAAGGATCGCCCGCTTGTAGCGGTTGTCGTCGTAGCGGCTGACAGCCGCCTCGTGGGGGCGCTCGACCCGTTCGAGCGGGTAGTCCGCCTCGACGACGGCCTCCATCTCCGTCTCGATCTCCTCGAGGTCGTCCTCGTCGATGTCGACGCCGGCGACGTCGTAGTAAAAGCCGTCGTCGGTCGGCGGGCCGATCGCCAGCTTCGCCTCGGGGTGGAGCCGCTGTAGCGCCTGTGCGAACACGTGAGCGGCGGTGTGTCGCAGCACTCGCAGATACTCGTCGGAGTCCTCGGTGACGATTTCCAGTGCCACGTCGCTCCGGATCGCGTGCTCCGGCGCGACGAGTTCCCAGTCGTCGCCACCGATCGGGCGCACCCGCCCGGCGACGGTGTCCTCGCCGAGTCCCGGGCCGATCGAGTAGGCGACGTCCTCGACCGTCGAGCCCTGTTCGACGCTCAGCTTTGATCCGTCCGGCAGTCGTACCGCTACCTGTCGCTCCGATCGTGACATGGGTGAACTCCTCCATCCCGTCCGTCGTGGCGGCCGCTCGCCGAGCACGGACACGGGCGAGAACCGACGGCGGTGCCGCTACCCGTGGAGAGCACACGCCCCAGGTGTAAAGCGGACACCTACCATTACCCGTCCCTGGTAGGAGTCGACTCAAAAGCGTTTGGATCAGTGCCGACCTCCGTCGTCGGCCGCGGCGAGCAGGTCCGCCGCCGACAGCAGCGCCTCCAGCTCGACGCCGGCGTCGGCCAGCCGCTCGCGACCGCCCTCCTCGCGGTCGACGACGGCGAGTACGCGCTCGACCGTCGCCCCGGCCGCCCGGAGCGCCTCGACGGCCTCCGCGGCGCTCGTGCCCGTCGTCACCACGTCCTCGATCACCGCGACCGGGCTGTCGTCGGGCAGCGTCCCCTCGATACGGTTGCCGGTGCCGTACTCCTTCCGTGCCTTGCGGACGACGACGTACGGCCGGTCCGCGCGCAGTGCCGCCGCGACCACCAGCGGAACCGCACCGAGCGCGACGCCCGCCGGTGTGGCCGACCCGAGCCGCGTCGCGAACGCCTCGGCGATGACTTCCAGTGCCGCCGGCTCCGTCTCGAAGCGGTACTTGTCGACGTAATACTCGCTGGTGCCGCCGTGGGAGAGCTCGAACTCACCGAACCGGACGGCGTCGGCGTCGAGCAGCGCCCGCACGAGCGTCTCCACGTCGTCCCGGCCTGGCCCCTGCATACGCCCTCCGCCGACGCCCGTCGACTTAACCCCGCCGGACACGGGATCGTCTCTGCCGTCGAAGTACGAGAGCGAGACCACTGCCGGACGTGACCTGAGCGAGGCCGTGGGGTCGGCCGAGGCGGGAGCGCGGCATGCCGCCCTACGGAGGGAGGTGCTGCCTGTCAGTTCAGTACGGCTCGTCCGTGAGTCCGAGCCGGTAGGCGATCCCGTTGGTTCCCAGATGCAGGACCGGCGTCAGCACGACGACGGCGACCAGCACCGTCACCGGCCGGAGGAACGTCCCGACGAACCACCGCGGGTCGAGCAGCGCCGCCAGAGCCACGGCACCGACGACGAAGTCGAGCTGGTCCAGTCCGGGGACCGGCGCGCCGCGCTCGCGCCCGGTGCGTCGCTTCAGGAAGGAGGCGACGACGTCGCCGAGCATCGCGCCCGCCGCCAGTCCGACGGCCGCCGGCAGCGTGACCGTCGGCAGCCCCACACCGACCAGCGTGCCGACGCTCTCGTGGGCCGTGTTCGCCAGCACGGCGAGGCCGACCCCGGCGAGGACGCCGGCCACGGTCCCCCGCCAGGTCTTCCCGTCGCCGAGCAGGCGGTGACCGTTCCAGGTGCGCCCGCCGTCGATCGGTCTCCCCCCGCCGGCGACGACGGCGACGTTGTTCGGGACGTAGGCGGGCAGCATCGCCCACAGAGCGACCACCGCGACGGCCGCCGGCCCCGCGGGGTCGGTCGCGTCCATGGCGGACAGGCTGGCGGCCGATTACAAAGCCTTCCCGGTGCGGGGCCGCGACACACGAAAGATCTCTTGACATCCTCCTCCGCTTGGAGACGGAGGAATCCCGAGCGTTGGGACATTATGGTCTGCAGTCGACCACCTCAGTCTGCGGTTGGAATCCGCAGGAGAGGTCGTACAGGTAGACTGCTGGCTGTGCCAACCAGCCGGTACTCCTATCTTTAGTGTGAGACTCGGAGTTACTTTCTTCGTTGATGTCGCGGCGGATGTTCTCCGCCCCGTTCACGTCGGCGTTGAACGCCGCATCACACGACTTACAGACGTACAGACCGCGTTCGACGCGTTGGTCGTCGGCCTCCCTGTCGCACACCGAACACGTCACACTCGTGGCCCGCTCGTCCACTTCTACGAGCTCGATACCCTCGATTTCGGCCTTGTATTCGAGGATACGAGTAAAGCGGTCGAACGCCCACCCGTGCAGGTCGAGGTTGCCGTGTCGGCCCCAGTCCTTCGCCTTGCCGTCCTCGTCCTCACGGACACCTTCCAAGTCACCGACATTGATGCGTCCGACGCCCCTCTGGACGCACCGCTGGACGATGTGTTTGGCGAGGCTGTGGAGGAAGTGGGTGCGCCGCTCCGACCATTTGTGATGTAACCGAGTGACCCGCTCGCCGCCAGCGTCATCGCAGGTGGCAATCTCCTTTGGGAAGTAGTAGCCGTCTTGCTTGAGGCGGTTGCCGGGGTACAATTCGGCTTCATTGGTGCTGTACGCAACAGCAGCGACATTGCTGATCCCGAGGCGATACCTGCGGTTTCTTCGCCGGGAGCGTCAGGTGTCTCAATCTCGTTAGTGCAGACGAGGTGCAATTCCCACCGTTCGTTTGCGCTGTCGTAGACAGCGCGGACTTGTTGCAGGTTTTCAACGTCTACGTCGGGGCGGGTGCTGTATTCGACGATGATGTACTCCCGAGCGCGGGGGTACTCTTTGTGATCGGCACCCTTCGAGAGCCTGACACAGTCATGTTTGAAGTCGTGTCGGAAGCCGTTCTGTTTCCACGTCACCGTCGAACGCGGGTGTTCTTCGTGGACGCGGCGACCTTGCGAATCGTAGTAGTTGCACTTGCGGTAGCCGGGTGGGTTGTCCCGCTCGTCCTCAGAGAAATACCACGAGTGAAAGGCTTCAGCGAGTTCCTCCAGAACCCGCTGACTGGACTGTGAGTGCAGTCCGCTGTACTTATCGTGACCTTTCAGTTCGTGCTTCAACTCCTCGTGATCGGGGATTTTGCCCGTCTCGTCCCACTGTTTGTGGGCGTAGTAGTTGGCGACGTTCCAGAGCTTGCTGGCAGACCACCCGTGTCGGTCGAGGTCCTCCGCCACCTGTGAGTGGTTGCGGATTGTCGCCCGGCGTGTGCGGTGGACCTCCAGCACTCTG
>PXSK01000034.1 GCA_003022865.1 Halobacteriales archaeon SW_5_70_135
GCCCTCGCCCAGCGGTTCCGGCTGAACTCCCTCATCACCGGTATCGTCGCGGTGATCGCCGTCTCGCTGGTGGTCTACTTCCGCTACGGCCAGCTCCGGGTCGCGGCGCCGATGGTCGTCACCGCCCTCTCGGAGGTGGTGGTGCTGCTCGGCTTCTCGGCGGCGGTCGGCTACCCGCTCGATCTCTCGGTGATCGCCGGCTTCATCGCCGTCATCGGCACCGGCGTCGACGACCTGATCATCATCGCCGACGAGGTGATGTCCGAAGGCGACGTCAACTCGCGGCGGGTGTTCGACTCCCGGTTCCGGAAGGCGTTCTGGGTGATCGGCGCCGCCGCCGCGACGACGATCATCGCGATGAGCCCACTGGCGGTGCTCTCGCTCGGTGACCTGCAGGGCTTCGCCATCGTCACCATCCTGGGCGTCGTCGTCGGCGTCACGATCACTCGCCCCGCATACGGCGACATCCTCCGCCGACTCACCACCGGCGAGTGAACTCGCCGACGCCTCCGCGTTCCCCGCGTCGCCCCGTCAGTGCCGGTACACCTCGTGCTCGCCGAAGCCGTGGCGGAGTCGGTTGGCGAGCCGGCGTGCGAACCGGTCCTCGCGCGAGCCGTGTCGCTCCGCGAGCGCCCCGTAGACGAGCGGCACGGGCACCTCCTGTTCGATGGCCTCCTGTACGGTCCACGAGCCCGTCGAGCCGCCCGCGACGTGGTCGGCCACGTCGCCGAGGTCGCTCCCCTCGGCGGCGAACGCCTCCCGGCAGAGTTCCAGCAGGTAGGACCGGACCACGGCACCGCCGTTCCAGGTGCGGGCGACCGTCTCCAGGTCCAGGTCGTACCGCCCGCGATGCAGCAGCTCGAACCCCTCGCCGTAGGCCTGCATCAGCGCGTACTCGACGCCGTTGTGCACCATCTTCACGTAGTGTCCCGCCCCGCTCGGGCCCATCCGGGCGTACCCGTCGTCGCCGGCGACCGCCGCGAACGCGGGTTCGAGCCGTCCGTACGCGGGTTCGGGACCGCCGACCGTCAGCGACAGGCCGCGCTCGGCGCCGTCCGGGCCGCCGCTCGTGCCACAGTCGAGGTATGCGGCGTCGGTCGACGCCGCGCGACGCACCGACCCCCGGAAGTGCGAGTTGCCGCCGTCGACGACGACGTCCTCGTCCGTGAGGTGTGGCCGCAGGTCGTCGAGTGCCGCGTCGACGGGGTCGCCGGCGGGCACCATCAGCCAGACCGCCGCCGGTCGGTCGAGACGGTCGACCAGTCCCTCGGGCGTCGCCGCACCCGTAGCGCCGCTCTCCTCGGCGGCGCTCACGCGCTCGGCGTCGATGTCGTGTGCGACGACGTCGTGGCCGGCCCCGAGCAGTCGGTCGACGACGGCCGCGCCCATCCGGCCGAGTCCGATGACTCCGATCTCCATGCCGCACCGAACGCTCTCGTCCGTCGATAGCCTGTCGGTCGCCGCCGGCGCTCGGTGTCAGGCGACCGCGAGCAGTCCGATGCCGACGAGCAGCGCGATCCCGACGACGGCAGCCGGTCGGAACCAGCGCAGCCCCTCGCGAGCCGGGGCGCGGACCCGCTTCTCGCGCAGCCCCGCGACCGTCCGCGCGACGCCCACCTCGACGAGGGCCGCGAACAGGAGCCACAGGGCGACCGTCGCCAGCACGAGCCGGCCCCGCGTCGTCCCGGCCAGCGTCCCGACCGCATAGCCCACCCCGACGAGGGCGAGGTACCCGCCCGTGAGCAGCGACAGGAGCGCACTCGCCCGCGAGATCGTCCGCAAGCGGCCGAGGATCCGCTCGACCGGCGCGGCGTCGGCGGCCCCGTCGCGGGCGACCGGCAGCACCGCGAGCGTGACGAACGACACGCCGCCGACCCAGAGGGCGGCGATCGAAAGGTAGACCGTCCGCACCGCGGCGTCGACCGTCGACATTACCGGGACGTGTGAGCCACCCCCTCATTCCTCTGCCGGTCCGTCCTCGGCCGCGCCCCGCAGTTCCGCGACCACCGACGGCCGACCGGCCACTTCGACGCGGACGCGGTCGCCGTACGACACGTCGAGCACGCGACAGCGGTCGTACGCCCGGGAGACGACCGCCATCGCCTCGTCGCCGGCCGACATCTCGACGGTCGCGCGCTCGGTGGGCAGTCGCTCGCGGACCGCCGTGACGAGGCCGTCGAGTCCCGCGCCGTCGACGGCGCTGACGGCGACCGTCGTCGCGTCGGTCACCGACCCGACGAGTTCCCGCCGGTCCGCCAGCGTCGCCTCGTCGACGAGGTCCGTCTTCGTCAGGGCGACGACGGGGTCGGCGCCGTCGTCGGCGTCGGCGTCCTCGACGACGTCGAGCGTCGTCGCCAGCTTCCGCCGGAGTGTCGCCGGCGGGTCGCTCGCGTCGACCGCGAGCACGGCGGCGTCGGCGGCGGCGACCTCCTCGACGGTCGGGGAGAACGAGGCCACGAGGTCGTGCGGGAGGTCGTCGACGAAGCCGACGGTGTCCGTCACCAGCGCCTCTCGCCCGTCGAGCGTGGCGCGTCGCGTCGTCGTCTCCAGCGTCTCGAACAGCCGGTCGGCGACGCTCACCGTCACCCCGCCGTCGGCGTCGGAGGCCGCCGCGGCCGCGGTGGCGTCCGCGTCGATGCCGAGGTCGAGGCCGTCGGCGAGTCGGCGCAGCAGCGTCGACTTGCCGGCGTTCGTGTAACCCGCCAGCGCCACGAGGTCGAACCCCTGTTCGCGGCGCCGCTTGCGGTGGCGCTCGGCGGGCGACGGCAGCGACGCCAGCCGCCGCTCCAGGCCGGCGATCCGTCGCTCGTAGTCGTTCACTGGCGTCCCTTTCTCGACGGCACGCGAGAGCACGTGCGCGCCGGTGCGCTCCTTCACCCGCGGGAGTTCGTAGCGCAGTCGCGCCAGCTCGACGCCCAGACGGGCGCGCTCGGTGCTCGCGCCGCGGGCGAACGTCTCCAGCACGACGCGGTACCGGTCGAGCACGCGCACGCCCAGCCGGGACTCCAGTTCGACCGTCACCGCCGGCGACAGCCCCGCGTCGACGACGGCGGCGTCCGCGCTCTCGGCCTCGACCAGCGCGGCCAGCTCTTCGACCTTGCCGGCGCCGAGTTCGGTGCCCGGGTCCCGCTCGCGGCGCTGTGTGACCGCGCCGGCCACCTCGTAGCCGGCCGCCCGCGCCAGCCGCCGGATCTCCCCGGTGTCGGCCGACTCGCCGGGGTCGACCCGCCGGGCGACGGCCACCCGCTCGCCGACCGACCGCTCCGTGACCGGCGTGTCCGCCCGCGCTGTCGTGTTCGCTCCGTCCGCGTCTCCGTTCGTGTCTCGTGACATGGATCGTGGCTCCCGCCGAACGTATTCGAACCCCGATACTGATCGGCCGACGATAGAAAGGCCACGCACGGCTCGCGACGCGTGTCACCGCGGCCGTCCGAGACGGGGACCGCCCGGCCCGGGGCGGAGGTCGGCGGACTCGGTCGGCGTCGCCCCGGACCGTCGACGACGGACGGGAGACGGGTGACTGCCGGACGTGACGGCGATACCGGGGGACCGACGCCCGGCCGGGCGGTGGCGGGAGACCCGCTCGCGGCAGGGGCGTCGGGTCGCCGGTCAGGAGAGGAGTGAGGTGATCATCGGCCGTCCTGTACCTACCCTCACGAGTCGATCGTAAAAATCCGTCGACTCGTTCTCCGACGTATACGCGATCGAACAGCACGCACGACGGGCCGCCGTCCGAAGGTCTAAGCGGCAGGCAGCCGCAGTACGCCCATGTCACGAGCAGCGGACGCCTCGTCGGAGCCGGACTCCCGGCCGCACGTCGTGGTGATCGGAGCGTACGGCAGCGCAGGGGTCGCCGTCGCGGACCGCCTCGCCGGGCGCGCAGAGGTGACGATGGTCGACGACGGCGAGCCGGGCGGCGGACTCTGTATCCTCCGGGGCTGTATGCCCTCGAAGGAGGTGCTTTCGGCGGGTGCACACCGGTTCCAGGCGCGTCACGACGAGCGCCTGGAGGCGCCGCCGACCGTCGACACCGAGGCGGTAGTAGAGCGCAAGAACGAACACACTGCCGACTTCGCGAGCCACCGCCGGGCCGCCGTACACGAGTTGGCCGAGCGCGACGGCGTCGAGTTCGTCCACGACACCGCACGGCTCGTCGACGACACGACCGTCGCCGTCGGTGACCGCCACGTCGACGCCGACTACGTCGTGATCGCCACCGGCTCGCGGGTGAACCTGCCGGACCTGCCCGGAATGGAGTCGGTGACGCCGCGGACGAGCGCCGACGTGCTCGACGCGACATCGTTTCCGGACACTGCCATCGTGATGGGCTTCGGCTACATCGGCGTCGAACTCGTCCCGTACCTCTCGGAGGTCGGCGACGTCAGTCTCACCGTCGTCGAGCACGACGAGCGGCCGCTCGGCGAGGCCGACCCCGTCTTCGGCGACGCTCTCCTCGAAGTTTACGAACAGCAGTTCGACGTGCGCGTGCTCCGCGAGACCCGTGAGCAGCGCGTCGAAGCCACCGACGGCGGCGTTCGGCTCCACACCGACCACCCACGGCACGGCACCGTCGACGCCGAGGCGCTGTACGCCTTCACTGGGCGACGACCGGCACTCGACGGCCTGGGCTTGGAGACGACGAGCCTCGACCCCGGGCCGGACTGGGTCGAGCCGACGATGCAGGCCGCCGACAGCGAGCGCGTGTTCGTCGCCGGCGACGCCAACGGCCGCGAGCCGATCCTCCACGTCGCCAAGGAGGAGGGTCACCGTGCGGCGGAGAACGTCCTCGCTCACCACCACGACGAGGAGCTGACGCCGTACGAGAACGTCCACCATCACGTCATATTCGCCGGCCTGGGCGTCTACCCGTTCGTCCGCGTCGGTCACACCGCCGAGACCGCCCGCGACGCGGGCCACGACCCGGTCGTCGTCACGCGACGGGCACGCGACGACGGGGTCTTCCAGACGAAGGACGTCCCCGAGGGGCTCGCCCGACTGGTCGCCGCCCGCGACGGCACCGTGCTCGGCTACCAGGGGCTGCACTACCACGCCGACGCGATGGCGAAGTTCGCCCACCTGCTCGTCAGCCAGGAGTTTGACGTCCGCGAGGTGCCCGACCGATCGTACCATCCGACGACGACCGAGATCGTCGACGGCCTGCTGCGAGAGGCGAGCGCCGAACTGTGACCGAGGCGGACTCGCCGGGCCACGGCGCGTACCGCCGGTTCGTCGAGGCCCGCTTCGATCCCGCAGCGCTCGACGTGAGCGAGGACCGCGTCCGGATCGCCCGACTCGGCGACGACGCCTTCCGTTCGCTGCGGGCACTGTCGTCTCGTTCTCACCGCCTCGAACGGACGCTGCTGCGGGCGCTGGCCGGCCTCGCGGCCCGCCGGGAGGGAGCCTCCGCGATGGCGCTCGCGGCCGCCGCCGACGCCGCCGCGAGCCGGGCCGACCTCCAGGTGACCTACTGGGAGCGCGTCGTCGACCCCGAGGAACACGCCCGCGGCAACGACCTCACCGGTCTCGACGCCGACCGGTGGGAGTGGGAGACGGGGACCCCCCGACCGGCGCTCACCCGACTCCACGAGGCGACCGAGGCCCTGCACGTCGACCCCGCGCCCGAGGCGCTCGTCGAGACCCGTGCCCGGGTGTGTCTCGTCGCCGGCCTGCTCGGTCGCGGACTGTACGCCCTGACCGCCGCGACCGCCGACGGCGCCGGCACCGGGCTGCCGACGCTCTCCGGTCTCGTCGACGGCACCGACCACGCCCTGACGACCGTCGACCTGACGACGGAACTGGCGGTCGAACTGCTCGACGCTGTCGGCGACGCGGACCCCTCGGCGCTCGCCGGCGAGGACGACTCGGCGACGAGGCTTCGGGCGGCCCTGCCGTCGGTCCCGGCGGGCGTCCCGCTGGAGGCGGTCGTCGAGGAGGTCACCAGAGAGTACGAGGCTCACCTCCGGGCGATCGACGAGTGAGCGGTGAGCGGTGAACGGCGAGCGGCGAGTGACGAACCGGGAGTCCGCAGTCGTCGGCTCGCGGTCGCACAGGTTAAGAGCCGCCGGCCGCTTCTCGCGGTATGGACACACGGGACCTCTCGGCACACGTCCCCTACGAGGCGGGCCGGGGGATCGAGGAGGTCGCCCGCGAGCTCGGACGCGACCCCGACGACCTGTTGAAGCTCGCCTCGAACGAGAACCCACACGGCCCCGCGGCGGCGGCCGTCGACGCCGTTCGCGAGCACGCCGGTCGGGTCAACCGCTACCCGACCGCCGCCCACACCGACCTGCGCGAGGCCGTCGCCGACCGCTGGGACGTGGCCGCCGGGCAGGTGTGGTTGGGTCCCGGCGCCGACGGCGCCATCGACTACCTCTCCCGCGCCGCCCTCGCCCCGGGCGAGAGCGTGCTCGTTCCGGAGCCCGGCTTCGCGTACTACGGTATGAGCGCCCGCTACCACCACGGGGGCGTCGCCACCTACTCGCTGACGCCGCCGACCTTCGAGCAGTCAGCCGACGCCGTCCTCGACGCCTACGACGGCGAGCGGATGGTCTTCCTCACCTCGCCACACTCCCCGGCGGGGACGGCGTTCGATCTCGACGACGTGGCTCGCGTGGCCGCGATGACGGACAAACGAACGCTCGTCGTCGTCGACGAGGCGTACGGCGAGTACGCCCCCCGGTCGAGCGCCGCGCCGTTCGTCGGCGGGCGCTCGCGACACCTCCCCCCCGAGCGCGACCCGTTCGACGTCGCCACACCCGTCGTCGAGCGGCGCGACGACGTGGTCGTCCTCCGCACCTTCTCGAAGGCGTACGGCCTCGCCGGCCTGCGCGTGGGCTACGCGCTCGTGCCCGACGAGTGGGCCGACGCCTACGCCGCGATCAATACGCCGTTCGCGGTCAACGAACTCGCCTGCCGGGCCGCCCTCGCCGCCGTCGACGACCCTGCCCACGTCCAGCGCTCGGTCGAGACCGCCGTCGAGGCACGCGTCGAGATGCGCGAGCGGGTCGAGGCGCCGGTCGTCGGGAGCGAGGCCAACTTCGTCCTCGTCGAGGTCGGCGACGCCGCCGCCGTCGCCGCCGCCACGAAGCGCCGCGGCGTCATCGTCCGCGAGTGTAGCTCCTTCGGCCTGCCCGGCCACGTCCGCGTGACCTGTGGCACCCCCGAGGAGACCGACCGCGCCGTGGCCGCGCTCAATGAGGCACTCCGAGAGGTCGAGTCCCGCGTATGACCGGGGAGACGCCCGACGCCGGGCTCGACGGCCGGTCGGACGACCCGCCCGAGACGGACGCCGACGCCCGCGTCGCCGTCACCGGCACCCCGGGAACCGGCAAAACGACCGCCGTCGAGCGCGTCGACACGAACCTGCCGGTCGTCCACCTCAACGACTGGATCGCCGAGCGCGACCTCTACGACGGGTACGACGACGATCGAGAGACGCGGGTCGTCGACCTGGCGGCCGTGCGCGAGCGGTTCTCCGGCGGCGGGCTCGTCGAGTCACACCTCGCACACCACCTCGCCGCGGACCGGGTGGTCGTGCTGCGCTGTCACCCGGCGACGCTGCGCGAGCGGCTGCTCGACCGCGGCGAGTCGCCCGCGACCGCCGAGGAGAACGCCGAGAGCGAGGCGCTCGACGTGGTGCTCGCGGCGGCGGTCGACCGCCACGGGCGCGACGCCGTCCACGAGATAGAGACCACCGACCGCGACCCCGACGCCGTAGCCCGCGAGGTGGCGGCCGTGGTCGCCGGCGAGCGCGACCCCGGCGTCGGTACCGTCTCGTACGTCGACTACGTGGCATGACACGACGAGTGCACGCCCCAGACGGATGACGCTCGACCGCCTGCGCCCGCTGGTCGACCGCACGCTCGCCCCGTTCGTCGCGGGCTTCGACCGGCTGGGCCTGTCGCCCGACGGCGTCAGCGTGCTCGCCTTTCTCGTCGCCGTCGCCGCGGGCGGCTGCTTCGCACTCGCTTCCACCGCGCCGGCGTGGTACGTCGCCGGCGCCGTCCTCGTGGGCGTCAACGGCACGCTGGACGTGGTCGACGGCGCGCTCGCCCGCCGGCAGGGCGTCGAGGGCGACGCCGGCGACCTGTTCGACCACGTGCTCGACCGCTACGCCGACGTGGCCGTCGTCGCCGGGCTCGCCGCCGGCACTGAGGCCTACGCGCTGGGGTTTGCCGCGGTCACCGGCGTCCTCCTCACGTCGTACCTCGGCACGCAGGTCGAGGCCGTCGGGCTCGACCGCGAGTACGGCGGCCTACTTGGGCGCGCCGACCGGCTCGTACTCGTCGCCGTCGTGACGACGCTCGCCGCGGCGCTCGACGCCGCCGGGGTGGAGGCCACCCTGCTCGACTACGAGCCGGTGGGCTGGCTGCTGGCCGTGCTCGCCGTCGTCGGTCATCTCACCGCACTCCAGCGGTTCTGGGGCGCCCGACGGGACCTCACCTGACCCGAGCGCGACGGCTCGGTCGCCGTCACGGCCCTGGGTAGCCAGCGACGCGCTCGAAGACCAGGTTCTCACGGTCGGGTATCTCGGAGAACCAGCCCGCGGCGTCGGTCTCCTCCGGCTCCGGCCGCAGATCGCTGCCGACCGGCTCCGCGTGAAAGATCGCACCCAGCGAGTAGTCGCCGCTCAGGTCCTCGCGGGGGTCGACGTCGTCGCGGCCGTCGACGGCGCCAGACGCTCGCGTAGCGGTAGAGGCCGTCCGGCGCCGACGCGTCGGAGTCGTGATGCTCCGGCGCGTACCACTCCCGCTCGGCGTTCACCTCGACCGGGCCGTACTCCGCCCGGAGTTCTTCGACGATCGAACGGG
The DNA here is from genome assembly GCA_003022865.1 of Halobacteriales archaeon SW_5_70_135. Taxonomy (GTDB): domain Archaea; phylum Halobacteriota; class Halobacteria; order Halobacteriales; family SW-7-71-33; genus SW-7-71-33. The sequence goes on from PXSK01000034.1 coordinate 8,811, forward strand.
CGAGGTCGGGCGCTCCCGCCAACGTCTCCTCGGCGTCGACCGGCTCGCGAGCCAGGCGATCCATCACTCTCACTTCGGACCCGAGGAGCAAAGACGACACGGAGCCTCCGCGAGCCCTCCTGGTGGACAGAAGACACTTATCGGGAGCTACATTCCCCAGGCTGTAAGGATGCGAACCGACCGACGGAGACTTCTGGCGTGTGTCGCCGCACTCGCGGTCTCGACCGCCGGCTGTGCGAGTGAGGACGGCTCACCGCGGTCGGCGTCGGACGACGAGACCGGGTCACCGGAGACGACCGAGCGCTCGCTGAACGAGAAGCTGGGCCACCGGGTGCGGATCGTAAACCGGTCCGACGGCTCGACAGTGGTGGACCGCCGTCTCACCCTGGAGTCGTCGCGTGACCTCACGTCGCGGATGGACTCCGGCGTCGACTACCGCGTAAGGGTGACCGTCGGCGACGACAGCCGCACCTACGAGGTCTCCGAGTACGAGGGGTACACGCTGTATCTCACCCCCGGCGGCCTGAAGCGCGTCGAGAAGGTGCAAGTGTGACCAGCGTCTCTCAAGATGGAGCCCACGGCTTCAAGGAGCGAGGGTTTCCGACGCCGAGTCGGAAGCACGACGCGAGTAGGCCGGGGAGGAAGCCGACATGGTGAGAGGCAACCGTTAAGTTGCGCCCACGGAGTCGGAACGCGCAGGCGTCACAGGTGCCACACGTGGGAGGCAATTATTAATTTGCGCCCACCCGTACTGCCAGATAGTGCTGTGCTGGCACAAGTCCGGCGCAGTACGGGCCGCAGTAGCCCGGCCCCCGATGGTGGGTTTGCTGACTCCGAAGGGCGTCCGGTAGGCGGGGCGCAAGACGCCCCGTCGCGCCAACT
>PXSK01000035.1:0-54280 GCA_003022865.1 Halobacteriales archaeon SW_5_70_135
AGTTTCGCTTACCGTCTTCCCGTACCATGATTTCTCGACCTCCATCCCCGACAAGTACACTCTCTCTTTATAAATGTATCCCAGACGGCGTCGGGATCGTCCCGTTCTTTATAAGCGATCGTCGCCGAGAACCGCCATCGAGCGCCGAGATCGGCGCGTCTGACGGTTGTTTCGGAGTTCCTAGCGAGAAATTAACCTGCGGGCGTCATCGGACGCGCTGTCACGCCGTCGGAAATGCTCGTACAGGACGGTGAGCGGACGGGACAGCAGGTCGACGGTTCCCGAAAGGACGCTCAGCCCGAGCGGGACGAAAGACGAAGACGAACACGAAGGCGGCGATCTCGATTCGCCCGATCCGGACGAGGGGTCGGCTCCAACCTTACCGCAGCGCGTCGAGCCGAAACTCGAAGCCGACGACCGGTACCTCCAGGTCGTGGTCGACGATCACCCCGGGACGGTACTCCCCGACGACGCCTGCGGGGTCGCCGTCCAGTACGACCGCCGCGGTCCGGCCGTCGACGAAGGAGGGGTGCTCGGTCGGGCGCTCGACTCGGCGATCGCCGCCGCCACCGTCCGGCGCTCCGCGACGCCGGTGTGCCCGCCATTGTTCAGGTGGGCGGCGAAGCCCACCTCCGACAGTCGCTGCGGGTACGCCCGGTGGGTGTTGTTCTCCAGCACCTTCAGCACCGACGGCGACGCCCAGGTGCGGACGATCTCGTAGGCCTCGCTGTACGGGTTCGCCACCGCCGCCGCCCGGCCGCCGCCGACGACGTCCGTGCCGGACGAGAGTCGCATCCGCTCGTAGTTCTCCTCGCGGCCGATCAGGTGGAAGTTCAGCAGGTCCTGAAAGCCGAGTCCGACCAGCGTCGAGCGCACCGCCTCCTCCAGGCGGGCGCGCTCGTGTCGACCGCCGACGGTGCTCACGTCCGGATACCGCGGCGTCAGCTCGTTGAAGCCGTACGCCCGGCCGACGTCGTCGACCACGTCGAGCGGGTGACGCACGTCCACCCGGTACGGCGGCACCTCGACCTCGTAGTCGCCGCCGTCGGTACGCTCGACCCCGAGCCCCGACCGCTCCAGCAGGTCGACCACCTCGTCGGTGTCGAACCCCATGCCGAGCATCGACTCGACGCGGTCGTGGGACACCGTCTTCTCGTCGACCGCGAGGTCCGGCCGGCGCACGCGGTCGTCGTACTCGACGTTGACGGCTTCGACCTGCCCGCCGCGTGCGTCCAGGGCGTAGCAGACGACGTTCAGCATCCGGTCGATCGTCCACTGGTCGGTGCCGGTCATCTCGATCAGCAGCTCCCGGGAGTCGGTCGACACCTCCGTCCGCCGGCCGTTGATCACTGGCGGGAAGGAGAACAGCCCGATCTCGTCGTAGATGGCGGGGTAGCGGTCGTACTCCGCCACCAGCGGCGCGTACTTTTCGCCGACCGGACGGTCGGCGAGCACCTCGGCGGGCGTCAGCTCCGCGTCCGCGTCGAGAGGGACGAACCGGTCGCCGTCTGGCGCGATCCCCGTGTAGCGGACCGACCGGTCGCCGCCCCCGCCGGCGGCCGCGCCCTTCAACATCGTCAGGTCGTGGACGCCGATCGCGCCCTTTCGGCGCTTGCGGCCCATCGTCGCGTGCAGTTTCTCCTGTAGCTGGATGAGCGACCCCAGGGCGTCGTCGTCCAAGTCGAGTCCCCGGACGACCGCGCCGGTGACGTACGGCCGCTCCTCGGGGACGTCCTCGACCTCGATCGTCCAGACGGGGTCGTTCACGTCCGGCAGGTAGACCCCGCGGTCCTCGCCGTACTGGTACCGCAGCGAGCGGGCGACGCCCTCGACCGAGAGCCGGTCCAGCCGGTCCGACTCGAGCTCGTAGCGGGCGTCGCCGTCCTCGGTGTGACCCTCGTACTCCAGCCCGAGCCCGAACAGGTCCGCCCGCAGTCGGTCGTCCTCGCGTGGCTCGTCGAGAAACGAGCGGAGTTCGTCGTAGTCGAGCTCGACGGTCGGCATCAGTGGATCACCTCCTCCGTTCGCAGGTAGTCCAGGTCGACGAGCGTGCCGTGGATGTCACGGATGTCCTCGGCGCCGGTGGCCAGCATCATCAGCCGCTCCAGGGCGAGCCCCCAGGCCATCACGTCCGCCTCGACGTTCAGCGGCTCCAGCACCTCGTCGCGGAACATGCCGCTGTTGCCGATCTCGACGAGTTCGCCCGTCGTCGGGTGCGTGCCGAACAGCTCGAACGAGGGCTCCGTGTACGGGTTGTAGGTGGGCTTGAACTCCAGGTCGGTGATGCCGAACTGGCGGTAGAACTCCTCGAAGGTGCCCATGAGGTCGCGCACGGAGAGGTCCTCCGCGAGCACCCACCCCTCGATCTGGAAGAACTCGAGCAGGTGGGTGGCGTCGACGGTGTCGTTGCGGTACGCTTTCTCGACGCTGAAGTACCGCTCCGGCGGCTCCAGGTCGGCGTCGGCGTGGGCGTGTTCCGAGAGATACCGCATCGACAGCGAGGTGGTGTGTCCGCGCAGGGTGAGCGCGCGGGCGAACTCCTCGGACCACGGCGAGTGGTAACCGTCGCCGTCCTCGCCGACCCCCTCCAGGTGGGCCGAGCGCACCCGCCGGACGAGGTCCTCGGGCAGGTCGTCGACGTGAGTCGGCTCCGACAGCGCGAACCGGTCCCAGTGGGTGCGTGCGGGGTGGTCCTGTGGCATGAACAGGCAGTCGTTGATCCAGAACTCGGCGTCGACGTGAGGGCCGTCCATCTCCTGGAAGCCCATCCCGACGAGCACCTCCTTCACCCGCTCGGCCATCGACCGCATCGGGTGCCGGCGGCCGCCGTGGACCGTCTCGGCCGGCGCCGCGACGTCGTACGGCTCGAACTCGGCGTCGCGCCACTCACCGCTCGTGAGCATCTCGGCGTCCAGCCGGGAGACGCGCTCGACGGCCTCGACGCCGGCCATCAGCGCCGTCACCCCTTCGTCCGTGACGGTCGCCCGCCGAACCGTCGACTCGCGGCCGTCGGCGAGGCCGCGAGAGACCAGCCGGTCGAGCACGTCCCCGTCGACATCGGCCTCGGCGGCGCCGACGGCGCCCTCGGCCTCGGCGAGCGCGGCCAGCGCCGCCCCCTCCGGGTCGGCGTCTGGGTCGGCGTCGGGGTCGGCGACGACGGTGCCGGCGTCGACGCTGCCGTACCCCTTCCGGTTGTAGTTCGCCAGCGCGATGTCCGCCAGGTCGCCGAGGTCGGCGGCGTCGATCACCCGTCCCAGCGGTGCCGGCTCCGCGTCGGCCGCGGCGTCGACGGCGGCGCGGTAGAGTCGCACCTCCGGCAGGGCGGCGTCCAGATACGCCCGGCCCTCGTCGGTGAGCGCGAACCGCTCGGTCGTCTCGGCGTCGACGGCGAGCAGCCCTTCCTCTTCGAGCTCGAAGACCGCCCGCGTCACCGCGGCGGGGTCGAGGTCGGTCTCCTCGGCGATGCTGTCCGTGGTCCGTGGGTCAGTGGGGCTCGCGGCCTCGAGGACCGCGACCTGTGCGCGTGGTAATCGCATCCGTTTGTCTGGGTCGCATGGGGTAATCAGTTGTCTGTTCCGGTCGGCCGGGGAGTTTCGACCACCCGCCGCGGGTGGCGTCCCCGTTCCCTTAGAAGAGCGGAAAGCCCGTGACTGCGAACTGGCCGTCCGCGATCGACCGCCGCACGGGCGTCGAAGCCATGTCTACACGCTCTCCGCGACGACACTTAACCGTTCTGTCGTCCCCCACCCGCCGGGGACGACGACTGGACCCGACATCGGGACCGGGACCGGGACGCCGGGTCGCTTTTGCCCCTCGCGTGTTTGCCGGCCGTATGCCACGTCTGGAGGACCCGGTGACGATCGGCGACCTGCGGGTGCCGAACCGGCTCTACCGGGCGCCCCTGCTCGAGTGTGCGGGTAACGGGCCCGACGCCGTCGACGCACTGATCGACGACCTGGAGCCCGCCGCCGCGGCCGGCGCGGGCCTGCTCTGTCAGGGGGCGACGATCGTCACCGCGTCCGGCGGCTGTGCGGCCCCGAAGATGACCCGGGTCGCCGACCCCGAGTTCGTCGCCCGACTGGAGCGACTCACCGACCGGATCCACGACCACGGCGCACGGATCGTCCTCCAGCTCGAACACGGCGGCCTGCGCAGCATGGAGACCTGGCACGCCGGCTACCGCGAGGAGCGTCCGGACCTGCGACAGGTCGCCGTCTCGGAGCCGCCGCTGGCGCTGCGGCTGGCCGACCGCGCCGGACTGCTGTCGTACGACCCGGTCGTGCTCTCGACCGGCGAGGTGTACGACCTGGCCGACCGCTTCGGCGAGGTCGCCGGCTGGGCCGCCGACGCCGGCTACGACGGGATCCACCTCGCCGGCGCGAACATGGGCCTCGTCCAGCAGTTTCTCTCGCCGTACTACAACCGCCGCGACGACGAGTTCGGCGGCTCCCCCCGCGACCGGGTGCGCTTCCTCGGGGAGGTATACCGGGCGATCCGGGAGCGCACCGACGTCCCGGTGATGACGAAGCTACCCGCCGAGACCGCGGCACCGTGGTTCGCCCGCCCCCGGCTGTCGCTCCGTGACGGCCTGCGGACCGCCGAGCTGCTCGACGAGACCGGCTTCGAGGCGCTCGTCCCCGTCGAGACCTCCACCTTCTGGGACCAGAGCATCGTCCGCGGGGAGTACCCCGAGCGCGCCTGGACCGACGAGTCCCTGCAGGCCGGCTACGAGGCCGCCTTCGGCTCGCGGCTGCGCGCCCGGCTGGTGCGCCTGGCGAACCGGATCCACGCCCGCGACTTCGAGTTCGAGCCGGCCTGGAACGCCCGGTTCTGTCGCTGGGTGCGCGAGCGGGTCGACGCGACCGTGCTCTGCGAGGGCGGCGTCCGCGAGCGGCCGCGGATCGACCGACTGCTCGGCGCCGCCGACGCCCCGCCGACCGACGACCCCGTCGTCGACGGCCGGGCCTGTGACATGGTGGGGATGGCCCGGCCGTTCTACGCCGAGCCGCGGCTCCCGGCACGACTGCTGGGTGCGGGCAGCGAGCGGGCGGCGACGGTCTGTGAGTCCTGCAACAACTGTACCGTCCCGCAGGTGACCGGCGAGCCGGGCGTCTGTCGCACCCCGTCGGTGCTCGCCGAACACGGGCGACTCCGGAAGGCCGGCGCCTACGAGCGCCCCGACACCGCCGACGCGGAGGAGTCGACGGCCGACGACTGAGCCCCTCACCGGCGGTGACGACCCGACGCTACAGCCGTCCGGCCGTCCTCGGGACCCCGGCGCACGTCACTGTACGCCGGTCGCCGTCCCCCCGACCGCTCGACCGACGGCTCACCCCTCGAACCCGTCCTCCCACCGGAAGGAACCGTCTCGTTGCACCACCTCGCCGTCGACCTCCATGCGGGCGTTCTCGCCGACGTCGACGATCATGTCCTGGTGGACGGCGCTGTCGTTGCCCGACTCCCCCTCGGGGAGGTTCGCGTCGTACGCCCGCCCCAGCGCCATGTGGACGGTGTCGCCCATCTTCTCGTCGAAGAGGATACTGTCGGTGAACCGGTCGACGGCGCGGTTCATCCCGATCCCCAGCTCGCCCAGGCGGCGGGCGCCGTCGTCGGTCTCCAGCAGTTCGGCGACCACGCCAGGGTTCTCGCCGGCCTCGAACGCCGTGACGACGCCGTCCTCGAACGTGAGCCGGACGTCTCGCACTCGCCGGCCGTCGATCGTCATCGGTACGTCGAACAGCACCTCGCCCTCGGTGTCGTATGGCGCGGTGAACACCTCGCCGCTGGGCAGGTTGTGGGAGTCGTACGCCACGGAGGCGGCGGAGTTGACCGCCGTGCGACCCGCGATCGACATCCGTACGTCCGTCTCGCCGGCGACGACGCGCACCTCGGAGCCGTCGTCGAGCAGCCGCTTCGTCCGGTCCATCTCCTTCGCCAGCGTCTCCCAGTCCCGGAGGACAGCGTCGTAGACGAACTCCCGGTACTCCTCGTAAGCCATGCCGGCCTGCTGGGCGAGCGACCGCGTCGGATGGACCGTCGACATCCAGTCCGTCGACAGTCGGGCCTCCCGGACGCCCTGTCGGTCGCGGCGGTACGCCTGCCGCACCGGTCCGGGTACGTCCGCCGCCGCCGCCGTGTTGCGCCCGCCGCCGAGCGAGAGGTAGACGTCCGCGGCCTCGTACAGCGCCAGCTCGTGCTCGCCCGCCTCGAAGGACGGCGCCTCGCCGTCGCCGCCGCCGCTCGCCTTCAGATACGCCCGTCCGGTCTCGCCGCTGCTGTAGGTGAAAAGCGGCGTCGCGCCGATCTCGCCCAGCTGCTCGGCGACGGCCACCGCGAGGTCGTGAGCTCCCTCCGACACCGACACGACGACGTCGTCACCCGGTTCGACCCGGGTACTCCACCCGACGAGCGTCTCGGCGTGTTCGCGAACGCGGTCGTCCATGCGACGAGGTCCGCCGGCGGACACAAGAGCGTACGGGTCAGCGGTGCGTCTCAGGCGAGTCCTTCTCGGCCGTCGCTCTCGGCGTCGATCGCCTCCTGTCGGAGCCGTCGTCCGCGCTCGGACTCGACGGAGAGCTCCGGCACCGACGTCGGGTGACCGTCGCCGTCGACAGCGACGAACGTGAAGCGGGACTCGGTGGTGCGCTCGCAGTCGCCGGTACGGGGGTCCTCCCGGTCGACGTGTAGGCGCACGCGGACGCTCGTCTCCCCGGCCTGGTAGACGAACGAGACCACGCGGGCGACGTCGCCGATCGGCAGCGGTCGCCGGAAGGAAAGGTCCTCGACGCCGGCGGTGACGCAGGTCTCGCCCGCGAACCGCATCGCCGACATGGCGCCGACCTCGTCCATCGTCTTCATCACGACGCCGCCGTGGGCCGTGTCGTTGTCGTTCGCGTCGTTCGGCTGGATGCGCTTGCGGTTCTCGATGTAGGTGTCGACGACCGTCGGCATGTCCCCCGTTCGGCCGGCGGCGACTTACCTTATGTGGGCCTCCGAGACCTGCGTGGTCGGTCCTCCGTGCGGTAGCGATCGCTCGCGGTCGGCGCCGCAGTTCGGACAGTCGGCGCGGAGGTCGCCCTCCAGGCGACCGGTCTCGCCACACCCGTAGTGGCCCGGTCGACTCGGCACGGGCGTGTACGCCATCGGCCTGTGCGTGCGCGACGCTCGTTGCCGCCCCGCCGTCGCGGAGACTGACGAGCAGCCCGCGACCCCCGTCGTCGATCCCCCGGACGGTCCCCGGCTCCCGGCCGTCCGCGTGTAGACAGTAGTGTCGACAGTGAGCGCCGGCGTCTCGGACCGGTCTTCCGCCACGGCACCCGGTCGTACAGTCACGGCGATGACGACGAGCCTGACCCGGCCCCCGACCCGCTCCGGCCGTCACGGGACGGTCGGAGCGCGGACGACCGGTAGGCTCACATGAAGTCGGCGATGCCGCTCTGTTTGTTCTTGTCATTCTCGAAGAGACTCTCGATCGAGCGTTCGAGGGTCTCGATGCGCTGTTTCGTGTACGTGCGGGCGCCGTACTCCTCGGCGACGCGGCTGGCGGTCTCGAGGTACTTCGTCACGGAGCCCTCGTGGACGGTGAGCGTGACGTCGCCGCCGCACTGCCGGCAGTCCGAAGACAGCGGCGGGCGACGGTACTTCTCGCCGCAGTCCAGACAGCGCACCTCCTGCTGGGAGAACGCCCGCAGGTTGCCGATCAGGTCGGGGAGGAAGTGGTACTCGATGACCCGCTCGGCGACGTCAGTTTCGTCGACCGCTCGGAGCTTCCGGGCGAGTTCGAGCTGGGCGTCCATCTTGTCTTCCATCTCCCCCAGCGTCTTGTACGCCGAGAGCTCCGGTCCGGCAGCGATGTCGGCGGTGTCGTGTGTGTGCCCGAAGCCGCTGGTGGCGTGGTCGGTGCCGAGCTTGTCCTCGGCGGTCGCGACGTCGACGTCCTCCGGATGGCGCATCTCGCGGCTCGCCTCGTACAGCTCCAGCGGGTACTCCGAGACGACGTCGACGTTGTGGGCCTCGTCGTCGACCTCCGTCGGGTCGACTCGCGAGGTCATCACCAGCGGCGCGTCCATTCGCCCCCCCCGCTGGTTCGGCAGATACCGCTCGCTGAAGTTCAGCAGGCCGTCCATCAGCAGCATCACGCAGTCCTCGTCGCCGTCGCACTGTGCCGTGAACATCCCGCCGATTTCGAGCGTATGGTCGTCGCCGACCGTCAGACAGTACGTACTTTCGCCGTCACCCTCGACAATTCGTGTGTCGGTCACCGTCGACGTCGCTGCCGTGTCGCTGGCCGTCGAGCCTCCGTCAGTCACCGCCGGTGTCTCCTCGACAGCAGCGGCGTACCGTTCAGCCGAGCGTTTCGGGACAGGCACCGCGTCTCCGACACCGATCTCGGCAGCACGAACTCGTTCGACCCGGTCGTCGCCGGTCCACCTGAGCATCTCGTGGTCCGGCGTCACGGTCAGCGATCGCTCGTCGTCCGTCTCGACCTCGACGAGATGGTTCCGCGACGGGTGTCTCGACACGGCTTCGACCGGGTTCAGACACTGTAACCCCCTCTCGTCGACCGATGTGACCAGAGTACCGTCGTCGAGTTCCTGTACGAGCGCCCCGAAGTCGTCCGTCTCGGCGCCGTCCTCGTCGAGCCGGCCCTCGACGAAGTCCTCGATCCGCTCGTGGTGCCACTCGCCGTCCTCGCTGTACCACAGCTTCGTGTCCGGGTGGAAGCAGTTCCGGCGCTTCGAGGCGTGGAAGTACGGGTGCGCGTAGCCGACGGCGGCGGCGGTGAAGCCGACGACGCGGCCGACGACGGCCGCCGAGGTGTGCGGTGCCATCCCGAAGACGAGCTCGCCGACGAGGTCGTCGCGCTCCTCGAACTCGTAGAACGGCGCCAGGTCGTAGAACTGCGCGAGCAGGTCGTCGACGAAGTCCGCCGTCGACAGCAGGTGGTCGGCGGCGCCCTCCGACAGCACCACGTCCTGCACCTTCAGCTCGACGAGCTGGTCGCCGTGTCGGAGCGGCTCGCCGTGGACGTCCCGCTCGTAGCCCAGCTCGCGCAATTGGGCGGGCGAGACCCCGAGCTCGTTCGGCCGGACGGCCGTCACCGGCAGGTCGGTCATGTCGTAGCGGACGGTGCCGTCCTTGAACGCGGAGACGCCGTGTTTGGCGCGGAGGACACCCTTCTCGACCGGCTCGGGCATCTTGATCGTCGAGGTGAGCCCCTTCACGCCTTTCAGCACGTCGAAGGCGGACGCCCGCTCGCCCACCCCCCCTAAGGCGTCGCGGTAGACGTCGCCGACGTTTATCTCGCGCTCCTCGACGGCGGTGGCCGTCACGTCACAGCGCGGACAGCGCACGCGGTCGGCCTCGTCGGGCTCGACCCGTCGGCCGCAGTCGGGACACTCGTAGCGTGGCTCGGTGTGCGTCCCGCAGTCACAGCGGCTCTCGTAGGTCTCCGCGCCACACGCGGGGCAGCCCCGTCGGCCGACGTCGACGGTGACGACGCCCGGCGCGGAGCGACGGTCGGGGGCGTACTCGGCGGCGGCGGCCACGTCGCGCTGGTTGCCGCCGGCCTCGCCCAGCGGGAACAGCGTGTGCACCGCCGGCGACAGCTCCCGCTTCTCCGACTTCTCCGGGCGACCCATCCGACAGCCCACACGGGTCGGCGCCCGCTCGCGCACCTCGAAGGGTGCCACGGCGTCCACCAGCGGCGTCGCGGACGCCGCGTCGCGCGTCTCGGCGGACAGGTCCTCCGCACGCCACTCGCGGGACAGAGCGGGACCGTCCCCGCTGCCGGCGTCGACCTCGAAGCCGAGCGAGCGGACGAGCGGGCGCCAGACGGAGAGCCCGAGCCGACGACCCTGGTGGTGTTCGACGAGCAGGCGCTCCAGCGTCTCGCGGACCCGGTCGTCGTGGAGCAGCAGTCGGTCGGCGGGGGCACGGCCGTTCGTCTCCGCGGGCTCGACGGCGGCGTCGTCGAGCGCCCGGGCGAGCGCGAGGGCGTCCTCCGGGTCGACGTCGTGCCAGAGGTAGGTGTACTCCGGGTGGAGCGGGGCGTCGAACTCCCGGGCCCACTCCAGGGCGCGCCCGACGGTCGGCCGGTCGAGGTCGACGGTGGAGTCGTCCCGCAGCGCGACGACGTCGGCGTCGGTCCGGTCGAACTCCCGTACCCACCACTCGGGCGTGTACGAGGCGGGCACGAGGTCGTGGTTGTTCTCAACGAACTCGCCGTAGTTGACGAGATACTCGCCCAGATCGAGGACGGCCTCGACGCCGTTGCGCACCGCCGTCGCCTCCTCGGGGTCGTCGATCCGGCGGACATCGCCGTCGGCCAGGCGGACGGTCGGCCCCTCGATCGAGTCGACGGGGACGACGCCGGCAGCCTTGCCGGGCCGTTCGGTCTTCAGCTGTGTGCCGGCCGCGAGGAAGTCGTCGACCAGCCGCATCGCCGCCGGATGCACCCCGGCGGTGGCGTGGCCGTGGTTGCGCGCCCGGCCGTAGCGCAGCCGGAACCCGCCCATCTCCGACGGGTGGCCGAAGACGGGACGCCCGGCGATCAGGTCACGGAGGTACTTCTTCGATGACTCGGCCCGCGGCGGGCCGCCGGCGTCCTCGGCGTCGGCGTCGCCCTCGCCCTCGCCTCCGCTGTCGTCGCCGTCGGCGGCGTCCTCGCCGACGGTGCCGTCGATGAGGGCCTGGAGCCAGGGCCACTCCACCTCGTCGAGTTCGCGGGTGTACCGGCGGATCTTCGGCGCCTTCAGGGCGATCCCCTCCGCGAGCACGAGACACATGCCCCCGCGGGGGTTGTTCGTGTCGACGCGCTCCAGGTCGCGGTAGCCCGAGACCTCCTCGTTGCCGGTGGCCTCGCCGTCGAGCATCACCGGCATGTTCCGGGCGACGTGTTTCGACTCGGCGTCCGTCGGCGAGTACTGCAGGCCGGTGTCGTCGTCGTACAGCGACACCTCCTCGGCGTAGCGTTCGACCTCCGTCCCGCGGGCGCAGTACTCGTCCAGTCCCAGCAGCGAGCGGGCGTAGTCGGCGACCAGCACGGAGAGCGCCTGGGCGGTGCCGCCCGCCGAGCGGATCGGTCCGGCGTAGTAGACGTCGACGAACTCGCTGCCGTCGTCGTTCTCCAGCACCTCGACGCGGTCGATCCCCTCGATCGGCGCGGCGACGACGCCCTCGGTCAGGAGCGCGACGGCGGTCCGGACGGCGCCCTCGACCGTCCCCGCTCGCGTCTCGAAGTCGCCGACGGTTCCCTCGACGAAGTCCTCGACGAGGGCGAGGGCGGCCTCCTCGCGGGACATCTCCCCCTCCAGCTCGCGGACGCGGGCGGCGACGCCGTCGATGCCGAGCACCTTCTCGACGCGGTCGGCCATGTCCTTCGCCTGCGGTATCTCGACGGTCGTCTCCGGGTCGTGACCCTGCTCGCGGGCGCGCTCGGCGACCTCGCGGGCCTCGGCGAGGCGGGCCTCTAACCGCCGGAAGTACGCCTCCTCGGTCATCCGAGCCAGAGGTCGAGGTCGGTCTCGGGGTGGTGCTCGCGCACCAGCGGCTCCTCGAAGGCTCGCAAATGTATCTCGCCCGCGAAGACGGTGCCGGCGTCGAGGTGGCCCGACAGCGTCTCGCCGCTCGGCCGCCCGAGCACGGCGTGGGTATGGGCGAACACCTCGCCGTCGAGCAGCGAGATGTTACCGACGCAGGCGCTCACCTCTAGATGTTCGTCGAACGTCACGGGCTCGTACTCGCCGCTGTCCTGGTGGTAGTACCGTATCTCGGCGTCCTCGACGGCGCCCAGTCCGGTGAAGAAGGCGGCCTCGATACCCCTGTCGCGGGCGAACTCCTCGATCCCCCCGCGCCAGTCCTCGCCGCCCTCGAAGCGGCAAACGTACTCCCCGGCGGGGGTGACCTCCCGGTGGTGCATGTCACTGTCGCTCGCAGGGGGGCATCATAAGGGCACTGGGTCGCCCGCCGTGGTCTCCGGCCGGGAGTCGACACTCGCGGGGCGTGGCCGACCGCGTGAAATTCCGCTACCGCCTCCGGCCTACCTTCATCGGCGAGAGAGTTCCGCCGTTCAGGGCGTTAACGAATCGCTTTGCGATCCGTTCGCACACCAGAAATCGAAGACTTCTGGAGACGTCGACGAGACGCCTCGCGTCTCGTTCGCATCTCGCAGGAACTTCGTTCCCGCGGACTCATCGGAAATCAAAGATTTCCGAGACACCAGAACGCGAAGCGTTCCGGGGACGGACGTGAATCGCGTCGACTCGGTCGCGCAACCGCCGGAACCAGCTACCCGGATATTTCACTGCAACCCCTTTGTCGGTCAGCCAACATTAACTACGTATGGGAGACCGGGTCGTCACCCGCACCCACGTCGCCACCGTCTGCAACCAGCGGCAGGTGTGAAACGACCTCGGTCTTCTCGGGTTCGCCGTCCTCAGAAATTGAAGATTTCTGATGGGCTGCACGAGAGCGAAGCTCTCGTGAACGCTTCGAAACTCTGGACCATCGCTCGGTGGACTGCCGAACGCATTTGGAGCGAAACAGGCCACGTTCCCAGCCACGCCGAACTCTCGGCGTACCTCAAATTCCACGAACGCTACGCGGACCTCAACGCACAGTCCAGTCAGCGGGTTCTCCAAGAACTCGCTGAGGCGTTCAAGTCGTGGTACGGTCGTCGGCAGAACGGGAACTCGGAAAGCGACCCCGCCAGCATACCGCAAGCAGGGCGACCAGCACCCTCGCTCGACGGTCACGTTCAACGAGGACGGATTCAAGCACGACCCCGACAGTGGCCGTATCCGGCTGTCGAAGGGTCGCAACCTCAAGGACGGGTGGAACGACTTCATCCTCTGCGAGTACGCCGCCGACCCCGACGTGAAGATCGAGAACGTTCAGCAGGTCCGGGCGGTGTACGAGCGCGGCGAGTGGCGGCTTCGCACCGTCTGTCGTCACGAAATCGACCTGACCCTCGCGGTGACGCAGTGGCCGGCATCGACCTCGGTATCTCGAACCTCGCCGCCGTTTCGTTCGGCGATGAGGGCGTGCTGTACCCCGGCGGTGCGTCCAAGGAGGACGAATACTGGTTCCACAAGAAGCGGGCCGAGTGCGACGACGCCTCTCCCGCCGAGGCCGAACGCCTCGACCGGAACCGGGCCGACCGCCGAACGCACTCCCTCCACGCGCTGTCGAAGGACATCGTAGAGCGGTGCGTCGAACACGGCGTCGGCACGATCGTCGTGGGCGACCTCTCCGGCATCCCTGACGGCGAGAACTGGGGCGACAGCGGCAACCTCGGTCACGGGTGGGCGTTCGACCGCTTCACGCAGATGCTCGAATACAAGGCCGAGGAACGGGGCATCGACGTGGAGCGGGCGAACGAGCGGGGCACGTCGAAGACCTGCTCGGCCTGTGGCACCGAGGACGGTGACCAGCGCGTCGAGCGTGGGCTGTACGTCTGCGAGTCGTGCGATACCGTGACAAACGCGGACATCAACGGCGCAGAGAACGTCCGACAGAGTCTCGCTCCTGACAGGGGAGATAGGGATAACGGCTGGACGGCACGGCCAGCAGTCCGCCTGTTCGATAAATCCACCGGCAGAGTGACCGGCCGAGAACAGGTCGTGGACTGCAAACCCTACTATCCCGACTACGGTCGGGAAATCCCGGCGTCGTCGGCTACCTCCGACTGCCCGAGGGACGTCGTCCCTCGCTGTTCACGCCGGGGAGGATGTCATCGCCAGGCTCGGAGCGCCGGAGCGTCGGACACGTCCATCGCGAGCCAGGCGCCGTCCTCGGTGATGTCGGCAATAACGTACTCCTGCCCGGAGCCGGCGTCGTCGACGGAGGCGACGACCTCGCCGTTCTCGCGAGTGATGGTTGACGCTCCCATGCCAACGAGTAGCACGTATCGGTATATAAGTCCGTCGGAACCGGCCGGGGGTTTTTCCCCTGATCGGTAAAAATCAATGCAGGGACCGGCGAACGGACGGTAGCGGTCGCCTCCCGACGGATTGCGGTAGATTTAACCGCTGAACAGAAGAACCGGCTGATGGCATGGCAAACGACGACCCAGACAGGAGTCGACGACGGTTCCTGAAGGCGACCGGTGCTGCAGCGACCACCGCGGCGATCGCCGGCTGTACCGGCGACGGCGGTGACGGCGGCGACACCGGCGGTGACACTGGTGGTGACACCGGCGGCGACACTGGCGGCGACACCGGCGGTGACACCGGCGGCACCACGACCGACGAGGGACCGGCCGTCGACCTGGACGGCTACCCGTACGGCCCCGGTGCGGACATCGAGGCCGCACAGCAGGTCATGGAGGACGCGGGCTTCGGCCCGGACAACCGCTACAACCTGCGCTGGCTCCAGTACAAGAGTCCGAGCTACGAGGAGATGGCCAACCAGATCCGGAGCCGGCTGGATGCGGCCTACGTCGACATGGAGGTCAACTCCGCGGACTTCGGGCCGCTGCTGAGCCAGGCCCGCAACGGCAACGTCGACGCCTTCACCCTCGGGTGGATCGCCGACTATCCGGCCGCGGACAACTTCCTCCAGCTGATCGACCCGTCGAACACGGACTACTCCCAGAGCGGCGCGGAGGGCGCCTACGTCTACTGGACCGAGGACGCCGACCGCCAGACCGACCCCGACGCCCGGGAGTTCGGAGAACAGCAGTGGGACCGCGTGGCCAACAACCCCGCGCCGGTCGAGGAGCAGACGGAGATCCGCGACGACGCCTACGTCAAGCTCGAAGAAGCGATGTGGGCGGACGTCCCGTTGATCCCGAACTTCCACGGCAGCGCGGAGCCGATGTGGTACGACTACGTCGACTACAGCCCCCACGGCGCGATGGGCGGCTCCCGCGCGAAGAACAACCAGGTGACGCTCAACAGCGGCGACAACGTCCTCGACGTCACCAACTCGACGATCACGACGTTCGACCCGATCCGCTCGACGGACACCGCCGGCGGCACCGTCATCCAGAACGTCTTCGACGCGCTGACGAACTACCCCAACGGGCAGACGAACGTCCAGGAGCTGCTCGCGGACGGCTTCACGCTGAGCGAGGACGCCACGACCTACGAGTTCAGCCTGAAGGACGCCCAGTTCCACGACGGCAGCGACGTCACCGCGAGTGACTTCGTCTACTCGTTCCGCCGGCTGGCGGAGTCGGAGAACTCCCGCCGCGTGAGCTTCCTTGCGGACTTCCTGGGCATCAGCCACGAGGCCGAGTACGCCGAGTTCGACGAGGACGGCAACCCGATCGACGACACCCGCGAGACCGCCCCCTCGGACGAGACGCCGGAGGGCAAGCAGCGTGTGCGGATCGTCCCCGACACGCTGGCCGTCGAGGCGGTCGACGACTCCACGTTCCGCATCGAGCTCGACGAGCCGTTCGCCTCCGCGCTGTCGCTTCTGGCGTACACCTCCTTCTCGGCGATCCCGGAGGGTGTCGTCGGCGACATCGAGGGGTACGACGGCGAGACGGAGTACACCGAGTTCGCCACCGCGAGCCCGGTCGGTGCCGGTCCGTTCGAGTTCGGCAACTGGGAACAGGGCTCCGAAGTGTTCGTCACCCGCTTCGAGGACTATCACGGCAGCGTCGCCGACGTCGAGGAGGTCAACTGGGCGATCATCGAGGACTCGAACGCCGCGTTCAACCGGTTCCTCAACCAGAACTCCGACATCGGCGGCGTCCCGACCGCGCAGTTCGACCCCGGACTCGTCTCGATCGACGACACGGACAGCCGCGGTCGCGAGCGCGGGACCTACGGCCCGCTCGACAACGACGAGACCGTCAACTACGCGAAGATTCCCGAGGTGAGCACGTTCTACATCGGCTTCAACATGGAGAACGTGCCCCTCGCCGTGCGGAAGGCGATGGCGTACGTCGTCGACAACCAGGAGTTCAGCGAGGACATCTTCAAGAGTCGCAACGTCCCGGCGTTCCACCTCACGCCGCCGCAGCTGTTCCCCGGCGGCGCGGAGAACTACGAGAGTCACTGGATGGGTAGCCAGTAGCCGACTGGTCCCGGTACCGGGGCTCAAACCGGTCGGTTTTTGGTTTTGCGTCCACAGCCTACCAAAGACGAACGCATTATGCTGCTTGCCCGTGGTCTGGGACGACTCCACACGAGAGTACTGACCCGGAGGTGGGGGGAGTGAGTCGCTGGAGCTACGTTCTCAAGCGGCTCGTACTCGCGGTGCCCGTGCTCGTGTTCGCGCTCACGGTCACCTTCATGATCCTGTATCTCGGCCCGCTCGACCCGGTGACGGCGGTGTTCGGACAGGAGTACAACCCCTCGGACGCGCTCCAGCTGCGCAAGGACCTGGGGCTGGTCAGAGCCGACGGCTCGCCGGTGCCGCTGTGGGAGCAGTACATCGACTTCATGGTGCGACTGTTCACCTTCAACTTCGGCCAGTCCTGGGTGGTGGCCAGCGAGGTGTCCGTGTCGACGCTCATCTGGAACAAGGTGCTGCCGACCGTCTGGCTCGGCTTCTGGTCGGTGATAGTCGCCCTCGTCGTCGGGCTGCCGCTCGGGTTCTACGCCGGGCTCAACCCCAACACCGGCGGCGACTACCTCGCTTCCTTCGGCGGCATCGTCTGGCGGGCGATGCCGAACTTCTGGCTGGCGGTGATCCTCGCCGGGGCGATCTCGCAGGGGGGGTTCCTCGAGGGTTACCGCACGTGGATCATCGAGACGCAGGTCATCGGCACGCCACGGGGGACACTCGAGACGCTGCTGATGGACGTCGAGCTACTCGGGATCGCGATGCCGATGGTCGACCCGACGAACTTCTTCGCCGCGGTGAAGTGGATCCTGCCGGCCGCGCTCGTGCTCGGCTCCTCCTCGATGGGCAACGAGATGCGTATCGGTCGCACCGCCGTTCTGGAGACGATCAACTCGAACTACGTCGAGACCGCCAGGGCGAAGGGGGTCTCCTCCTGGAAGATCGTCAGCAAGCACGTGTTCCGTAACGCTATGGTCCCGCTGTTGCCGGTGATCATGGGTGAGTTCTACCTGCTCATCGGCGGCAGCGTGCTCGTCGAGCTCATCTTCAACATCAACGGGCTCGGGCGACTGTTCATCTCGGCCGCCTTCGGCGCCGACGTGACCGTCCTCGGGGCGTTGCTGTTCATCTTCGTCACGATGACGCTCGTGTTCAACATCATTCAGGACATCCTGTACACGATGATCGACCCCAGAGTCGGCTACGAGAGTGAGTAACGATGAGTACGACAACCGCCGCCGAGGACGCACCGTCCGCTCGCCGCAGCGAGGGCGAGGACCTCACCCTGCGGGAGCGGATCGCCGCGAACCCCCGTCCCGCGCTGACGTGGGGGGCAGTGTTCGCGCTGCTCGTCGCCCTCGAGTTCGGCGCGCTGGCCTCCGGACTGATCGTGCTCACCCGCACCGCCGTCGTCGGGATCACGGCCGTGATCCAGGTCGCACTGGAGGCGTTGCGGGCGCCGTTCGAGGCGCTCGGACTGGAGCCGGTCGTCGGGATCGTCAACGACGTCCTCGGCGTCTGGGAAACCAGCCAGGGGCGGTTCCCGGTCACGAGCGAGGCGGGCGACATCAGCCGTGACACGGTCGGGAAGATCGCCGAGAGCAAGCGCCACGACGCCCCGAAGACGTTCTCGCTGCTGTGGGTCCAGTACCAGCTCTCGGACTTTCTGTTCGGCCTGCAGCACTTCACCGAGAGCGTCCCGACGCTTCTGAACCGCGAGGTCATCCCCAACCAGGGCTTCAAGACCGGCCCGGCCGGCCCCTGGAAGAACACCTTCCTCGGGCTGGAGCCGGCCGCCGCGTGGGCGGTCCGCGCGACGCTCGTCTACGTGTACGCCTTCCTGACGATGTTCTGGGTGTTCAAGGCGTACAACGTCTACCGCGAGCACTACCGGGTCGCCGACTGGACGCCCCGTGACGACGTGGTCGACCGCCTGCGTGGGCACCGCTGGGGGCAGTTCGGCTTCGTCGTCGTGTTCATGTTCGTCACGATGGCGGTCTTCGCGCCGACGCTCGGGCCGACGACCGCGGAAGCCAACATCGAGTCCACCTACCAGAACGAGGTCCAGTACTTCGACAGCGAGTCCGGCCAGGTCGAGGAGGTCTTCGTCGGCCAGGCCAACGCCGGCGCGAAGTCGAAGGGACAGGGCGACCAGAACGTCGGACCGTTGAGCTACGACGACTACGGCCGGTACCACCCGTTCGGCACCGACGTCAACGGCCAGGACCTGTTCACGTTCATGGTCGCCGGCTCGCGAATATCGCTGTTCGTCGGGCTGATCGCCATCGGACTGAGCGCCTTCGTCGCGGCGACGCTGTCGCTGCTGTCGGCCTACTACAAGGGGCTGGTCGACCTGGCGACGGTGATCGCCGCCGACAGCGTCATCGCGCTGCCGCAGTTTCTCATCCTGATCATGGTCAGCGTCGCCTTCCAGGGACACTGGCTGTCCCGCGTGTACAGCGGGGGGATGCTGATAGCGCTCGTGTTCGGACTCTCGGGGTGGCCGTTCCTCTGGCGGGCGGTGCGCGGTCCCTCCTTCCAGGTGGCCGAGGAGGAGTGGATCGACGCCGCGAAGAGCTTCGGTCAGCGCGTCCCCGTGACGATGCGCAAGCACATGCTGCCGTATATCCTGGGCTACCTGCTCGTCTACGGCTCGATGTCGCTGGGGGGGATCATCATCGCCACGAGCGCGCTGTCGTTCCTGGGCAACGGCCTGGGGATCAACCCGCCGACGCCGGAGTGGGGCCGGGCGATCGCCGCCGGCCGCAACTACGTGTCGACGCAGTCCTGGCATATCGCCACCATCCCCGGCGTCATGATCGTCCTCGTGGTAACGGCGTTCAACGCCCTGGGTGACGGCATCCGGGACGCCATCGACCCCGAGAGCGAGGGTGCCGAGGGCGGCGGCGCCGCCGCCGGAGGTGGTGGGTAGATGGCCACCATCGACGCCCCCGAGGACGAGCGCGAGACCGCCGGCGTGGGTGTCGGTCGGGGCGACGAGCCGCTGCTGTCGGTCGAGGCCCTCACGACGGCGTTCTACACCGACCGGGAGACGATCCGCGCCGTCGACGGGATCGGCTTCGACATCCACGAGGGCGAGACGCTCGGCATCGTCGGCGAGTCCGGCTCGGGCAAGTCCGTCACCGCCCGCTCGATCATGGGGCTGGTGGAGTCGCCGGGACGGATCGAACCCCGCTCGTCGGTCCGCTTTCGCGGCGAGGAGCTGACCGACCTCTCCGAGAAGGAGTACCGGACGGTCCGTGGCGGCGGCATCGCGATGGTGTTCCAGGACCCGCTGACCTCGCTCAACCCGGTCTACACCGTCGGTAACCAGATAAAGGAGGCGCTGCGGCTCCACCAGGGGCTGCGCGGCGAGGAGGCCACCGAGCGTGCGATCGAGCTGCTGGAAGCCGTCTCGATCCCCGACGCCGCCCGTCGCGTGGAGGAGTACCCCCACCAGTTCTCCGGCGGGATGCGGCAGCGAGCGGTGATCGCGATGGCGCTGGCCTGCGATCCGGACCTGCTGATCTGTGACGAGCCGACGACGGCGCTCGACGTCACCATCCAGGCGCAGATCCTCGAACTGCTTGAGGACCTCCAGGAGGAGCGCGGGCTGTCGATCCTGTTCATCACACACGACATGGGCGTCATCGCGGAGGTCTCCGACCGCGTCGCGGTGATGTACGCCGGCGAGACCGTCGAGTCCGCCCCCGTCGAGGAGCTGTTCCGGTCGCCGAAACACCCCTACACCCAGGGGCTGCTGGAGTCGATCCCCGGACGTCACCCGGACAGCGACCGCCTGCGGACGATCGAGGGGGACGTGCCGACGCCGAACGCGGCGGCGACGGACTGTCGGTTCGCCCCGCGCTGTCCGGAGGTCTTCGAGGACTGCCACGAGGTCCACCCCCAGCCGGTCGCGGTCGGCAGCGGCGACGAGGACCACCACGCCGCCTGTCTGCTGTACCCCGAGGACACGTCCCGCGACGCCGCCGTCGAGCACCACGTCGAACGGAAGCGCGAGCGCACCGGGGGTGAGGGCGAATGAGCGAGAGCGTCGACCCCGGCGTCGGCGAGGCGGTCACGACCGGGCCGGAGAGCGCCGTCGAGACCACCGAGGGCGACGTGCTCGTCGAGGTGGAGGACCTGCGGACGTACTACGACGACGACAGTCTCTTCGGCGCCCCGGTGAAGGCCGTCGACGGCGTCACCTTCGACGTCCGTCGCGGCGAGACACTGGGGCTGGTCGGCGAGTCCGGCTGCGGGAAGACCACGCTCGGACGGACGCTCGTCAGGCTGGAGCGTCCCACCGACGGACGGGTGCTGTTCGACGACATCGACGTCACCACGCTGTCGGGGGAGGCCCTGAAGGAGTGGCGACGCAACGCCCAGATCGTCTTCCAGGACCCCGACTCCAGCCTGAACGACCGGATGACCGTCGGCGAGATCGTTCGCGAGCCGCTCGACGTCGCCGGCTGGCGCTCGGCGGAGGAGCGCCGCGAGCGGGTGCGAAACCTGCTCGACACCGTCGGACTCCAGGAGGAGCACTACTTCCGGTACCCCCACCAGTTCTCCGGCGGGCAGCGCCAGCGGGTCGGCATCGCCCGGGCGCTGGCGCTCAACCCCGAGTTCATCGTGCTCGACGAGCCCGTGAGCGCCCTGGACGTCTCCGTGCAGGCGAAGATCCTCAACCTGCTCGAGGACCTCCAGGACGAGTTCGGACTCACCTATCTGCTCATCGCTCACGACCTCTCGGTGGTGCGACACATCTGTGACCGGGTGGCCGTCATGTATCTGGGCCATCTCATGGAGATCGGCGACACCGAGGAGCTGTTCGCCGACCCCGCGAACCCGTACACCCACTCGCTGCTGTCGGCGATCCCCGAGCCCGACCCGACGGCCCGCAAGCAGCGGATCACGCTGCGTGGGACCCCGCCGAACCCGCGGGACCCGCCGACCGGCTGTCCGTTCACGACGCGCTGTCCGGCGAAGATCCGCCCCGAGGAGTTCGCCGACGTCGGCGACGAGCTCTGGGAGCGCGTCGAGGTGTTCCGCGAGGTGCTGCGCGAGCGGAACCGCGCCGACCTCTCGGTGCGCCAGCGAGTCAAGCGCCTGCTCGGTCGACGAACGCAGTACGACGACGTCGACGAGGTGATCACCGACCTGTTCGACGACGCACCGGTCGACGTACCCGAGGAGCTGCGCGGACACATCGGGGAGGCCGCCGACCGCGTCCGGGCTGGCAACCCGGGGAAGGCGGTCGCCTACACCGACGACGCCTTCAGCAGCGTCTGTGACACGGAGAAGCCGGCCTACTACGCGGTCAGCGGCTCCGGTCGGGAGAGCTTCTGTCACCGCCACGGCGGCGGGTACGAGTCCGTCGACGACGTGGTCGAGCGCAAGCGCAGCAACGACGGGCTCGATGTCTGAGGGCCGCTCCGGCGACGGGTCACGCACGGACGGCCGACCGGACGAGCGGCGGCCGAGGTCGCCCGCCGACGACCGTCGCCGCGACAGCGCGGAGCCGACGGAGACGTCGGTCCCGCCGGCCCCGCGACGGCTCGTCTACGCCGAGTTCGCCCTCTGGGTCGGACTGCTGACGGCGACGCTCGCGGCGCTGGCGACGGTCGTCGGCGTCACCGCCGGCGGCCCGACCGCCGGCGGACTCGGCGTCGCCAAGACGCTGCTTTTCGCCCTCGGGTTCGTGCTGTTCGGGCTCGGAGCGATCGAACTCCGGCCCCCGCCGGCCTGGAAGGAGGAGCGACGCTTCTCGCTCGCCCCCAGCGGCGAGAGCCGCGTCGACCGGCTCGTCCGGCGACTGCCGCCGCTGAACGGGCGAGCGATCCCCTCGGACCAGCGCGTCGGCCGCGGCGTGAAGTGGTTCGCCGCCGGCCTGCTCGTGCTCGTCGTCTCCTACGCGATGGAGACGGTGCTGGGTGCCGGCGTCGGCGCCTGACCCGCCGCCGACCGAGGGCGGTTCCAACACCCTTACCCCGCGAGCACCGCAACCGCCCGCATGGTCGAAACCGGCGAGGACCGCGATCCGGACGACGCCGAGCGGATCGCCTCCAGCCACCGCCCCGTCAAGGACGGCTGGCAGCGCACCATAGAGGACACGGCCGCGATGGCCGCCAACCGCGAGGACAAGGGCTTTCAGACGCTGACGGTGCCGGCCGGCGACACCGCCCCGGAGCCGCCCCACGCCGGCGAGGACGACCGCTGGGGGATCTCCTTCGTCGTTCCCGGCAACAAGGCCGACCGGCTCGCGGAGTTTCACCGCACCTGCGAGTTCGAAGACGTCGGCGTCTACCAGGCCGCCGGCAACGGACAGGTCTTTCTGGTCGTCGAGCTGGTCGACCCCGAGGACAGCGTCGCGGTCTTTCTCGCCGGCCACTACGAGATGCGTCACGCCCCCGACCTCGTCCGCACCGCGACGGAGGAGGGCGTGATGTTCGTCCACGCACAGACCCTCGACGGCACCCACCTCGCGAGCGTCAGACACGACGACCCCTACGACTTCTTCCCCGACCCCGACGAGTTCCTCGCCTACGAGACGTAGCCGCCGGACGGCTCTCTCGGCCGGCAGTGTGAGGCGCCGCCGCGAGCCCGTCGTCGGTCCGGACCCGAACCCGGCCGGCGGCCGCGTGTGGGGCGATCCCGGGCAAGGACAACGCTTTACCCCCCGGTATTCGAAGGGGATCGCATGGACGTAGCAGACGTCATGACGCCCCGTTCGTCGGTGGTGACCGTCGAGCTGCCGGGCACCCGCGACGACGCCCTGGAGTACCTGCAGGAGCGGGCCTTCTCCTCCGTCCCGGTCGTCAAGCAGGAGGACGGCCGGGAGCGCTACCGCGGGATCGTCACGCGGAACGCCCTCATCGAGACCCCCGACGAGGACCAGCTCGCCCTGCTGATGGAGGAGACGCCGACGGTCCGGCCGACCGAGAGCGTCGAGGCGCTCGCTCGGCTGATGACCGCCGAGGAGGAGTACCGGGTGCCCGTCGTCGACGACGAGTTCGACGGCATCGTCACGGTGACGGACGTGGTTCGGGCGGTCGCTCACGGCGACGTGGCGACCGACGCGGCCGTCGAGAGCGTCTCCGTAGACGAAATAAACACCGTCTACGCGGCGACGCCGCTGCCGGTCGCCGAGCGCGAGCTGTACTACGCCGACGTACCCTACGCCGTCGTGCTCGACGACGCCGGCGAGATGGCCGGTGTGCTCACCGAGGTGGACGTGCTCGCGGTCGCGGAGATCGTCGAGGGGGAGGCGATAACCGGCCAGTCGATGGCCGACCAGGACGACGCCTGGATGTGGCAGGGCGTCAAGGACACCGGCTCGCGATACATGCCCACGCGCAACGTCTCGATCCCCGACGACCCCGTGCGGGAGTACATGACCGCCGACGTGGTGACCGTCTCGCCGCGGAAGTCCGTCCGCGAGGCCGCCCAGCTGTTGATCGCGAACGAGATAGAGCAGCTGCCGGTCGTCGGCGGCGGCGACCTCGTCGGTATCGTCCGCGACGCGGACCTGCTCGGCGCCCTGCTCCAGGATGACTGAGAACCCCGCTCCCGCCCCCGAAGGTGCCGATGTCGACGTCCGCGAGCGTCTGGTCGAGCTCGCGAAGCGACGCGGCTTCTTCTTCCGCACGGCCGGCGCCTACGGTGGCGCCGCCGGCTTCTACACGTTCGGTCCCGAGGGCGCCGCGCTGAAGCGAGCCGTCGAGAACGCCTGGCGCGACCGCTTCGCCGTCGCCGAGGGCAACGTCGAGATCGACGCCCCGACGGTGCTACCCGAGCCGGTGTTCGAGGCCTCGGGCCACCTCGACACCTTCGACGACATGCTCGTCGAGTGTGCCGACTGTGGGACGAGTCACCGCGCGGACCACCTCGTCGAGGACCACGCCGACATCGAGGAGGCCGAGGGGTTACCCCCCGAAGAGATCGAGAGCCTGATCCGCGACGACGAGGTCGCCTGTCCGGCCTGCGGGGCGGCGCTTTCGGGCGAGCCTGTCGAGGACTTCAACCTCATGTTCGAGACGGCGATCGGCCCCGGCAGCGGCTCGCCGGGCTACCTCCGCCCCGAGACCGCACAGGGCATCTTCGTCGACTTCCCCCGGCTTGCTGAGTACGCCCGCGGGCAGCTGCCGTTCGGCGTCACCCAGATCGGTCGCGCCTACCGCAACGAGATCAGCCCCCGGCGCTCGATCCTCCGGGTGCGCGAGCTCACCCAAGCCGAGCTCGAACTGTTCGTCGACCCTGAGGGCGGCGGCCCCGACCTGGCCGGCGTCGCCGACGCCGAGCTGCGCCTGCTGTCGGCCGAGGCACAGCTCGACGGCGAGAGCGAGCCCTACGAGACGACCGTTCGAGAGGCCGTCGACGCCGGCACGGTCGGGAACGAGTGGGTCGCCTACTACCTCGGAGTGGCCTCCGAGTGGTACGAGTCGATGGGCGTCGACCCCGACCGCTTGCGCTTCCGCCAGCACGTCGCCGGCGAGCGGGCCCACTACGCCGTCGACTGCTGGGACGCCGAGAGCGAGGTCGACGGCGACTGGGTCGAGCTCGCGGGCGTCGCCGACCGCGGCGACTACGACCTCTCGAAGCACCGCGAGCACGCCGACGAGCGGTTCAGCGTCTTCCGGCAGTACGACGAGGCCCGCACCGTCGAGCGGACGGACGTCGACCCGGACATGAGCGAACTCGGTCCCCGCTACGGCGGGGACGCCGAGGCCGTCGCCGACGAGTTGAGGGCGCTCGCGGGTCGCGACCCCGAGACACTGGACGGCGAGTCGGTGACCGTCACCGTCGACGGCACCGACTACCAGGTGGACACCGGCCACGTCGAGGTGACGACCGAGACGACGACCGAGACCGGTGAGCACGTCGTCCCGCACGTGATCGAGCCCTCGTTCGGCGTCGACCGGCTCGTCTACACGCTGCTCGACCACGCCTATCGCGAGGACGAGGTCGAGGGCGAGCGCCGCACCTCCCTCGCGCTCGACCCGTCGGTGGCGCCCACGCTCGCTGCTGTCTTCCCGCTCACCGACGGCGAGCGCGACCGGGCGGAGGCGATCGTCGCGGAGCTCCGTGCGGAGGGCTTCGCCGTCGAGTACGACGATTCGGGCAACATCGGCCGGCGCTACCGTCGCCAGGACGAGGTCGGGACGCCGTTCTGTGTCACCGTCGACCCCGACACGCACGCCGACGGCACCGTCACGCTCCGGGACCGGAACACGACCGAGCAGGTGCGCGTCCCGGTCGACGCCCTCGTGGCCCTACTCGCGGCCCTGCGGAACGGCGACCGCGACTTCGCGTCGCTGGCGGCGGAGTATCCGGTCGTCGGCGACGGTGACGGCTCGGCGCCGGCGCCGGACCCCGGCGGCGAATGACGGAGGTCGGTCGGCGACTCGCCCACGTCAGCGGCACGCTCGTCCCGCTCGTCTACCTGCTCGACCTGATCTCGTGGTTCCAGCTGCGGCTGCTCGTCGGCGTGGGCGCCCTGCTCGCGGTCGCCCTGGAGGCCGTCCGTCTGGGCGTCGGCCTGGACTGGTGGGTGTACGACCGACTCACCCGGGCGTACGAGAGCGACTCGCCGGCGGGGTACGCCATGGCGGTCGTCTCCGCCGCGGTCGTCGTCTGGCTCGCGCCCGTCCCGGTGGCGCTGGCGGCCGTCCTGATGCTCACCGTCGGCGACCCGGTCTCGGGCGTGCTCGGCTCCGCCGGCGTCGGCGAGCGGAAGGCGCTGTGGGTGATGGCCGTCACCCTCGGCGTCTGTCTGGCGGTCGGGCTGGCCGTCCTCCCGCCGCGGGCGGCCCTGCCCGCGGCGCTGGTCGCCACGTACGCGGACTCGTACACCCCGACGATCGGAGACGTAGTGATCGACGACAACGCTTCGATCCCGCTCGGTGCCGCCGTGTTCGCGCTGCTGGGGCTGGCGCTGCTGCCGCCGCTGTGTGGCGCCGGCTGTCCGGCACCGCCGATCGACGTGCCCGCCGACGGCTGACGCTCTCCCCGTCCCGTCGACGGTTTCAGTTCCGCCCCGGTACCCGAGGGGTTAAGCGGTGCCGTCGGCTACCGCGGGACGATGGCGACCGGCGAGGCAGACGCCGAGGGGGCGGCCTACGTGGAGGGTTCGCTGCTGACCGAGGGCGTGCTGGAGCGGCGCCGCTACCAGCTCCGGCTCGCCGACACCGCGGCCGAGACGCACACGCTGGTCTGTCTGCCCACGGGACTCGGGAAGACGACGGTGTCGCTGCTCGTGACCGCGCGGCGACTGGAGGCGGTCGGCGGGCGGGCGCTGCTTCTGGCGCCGACGAAGCCGCTCGTCCGGCAGCACGCGGACTTCTACCGCGAGGCGCTGTCGATCCCGGACGACGACGTGGTCGTGTTCACCGGCGAGGTCAGCCCCGACGACCGCGCCGACCTGTGGGGCGACGCTCGCGTGGTCGTCGCCACGCCCCAGGTCGTCGAGAACGACCTCGTCGGCGGGCGGGTCTCGCTCGCGTCGGTGACCCACGTCACGTTCGACGAGTGTCACCGCGCCACCGGCGACTACGCCTACAACTACATCGCCGAGCGCTACCACCGCGACGCCGACCGCCCGCTGGTGACGGGGATGTCGGCCTCGCCGGGCGGCGACGAGGCGGCGATACTGCAGGTGTGCGAGAACCTCGGCGTCGAGACCGTCGAAGTGATGACCGAGGAGGACGCCGACGTCGCCGAGTACACCCACGACACCGACGTCGAGTGGAGGACCGTCGAGCTGCCGGCGGCGGTGCTCGAAATCCGTGACGCGCTGAACGACGTGGTCCGCGACCGGCTCACCCGGCTGAAAGAGCTCGGGGTCTGCTCGACGACACAGCCCGACCTCTCCCAGAAGCAGCTCAACGAGGTCCGCGGGCGCCTCCAGGAGCTGATCGACAACGGCGACTCGGACGGCTTCGAGGGGATGAGCGTCCACGCCGAGGTGATGAAGCTGCGGCAGGCGGTCACGCTCGTCGAGACGCAGTCGGTGGAGGCGCTGCGGCGGTACTTCGAGCGCCAGCGCGAGGCCGCCCGTTCCTCGGGGGCGTCGAAGGCCGACCAGCGGCTCGTCTCCGACCCCTCGGTGCGGGAGGCCATGCGCCGCGCCGAGGCGTACGACGCCCTGCATCCGAAGTACTCCCGTACGCGGCGGCTCACCGCCGAGACGCTCGGCATCGAGAACGGCGACCGGGTGATCGTCTTCACCGAGTCCCGCGACACGGCGGAGGCGCTCACCGAGTTCCTGGGCGAGCACTTCGCGGTGCGACGCTTCGTCGGCCAGGGCGACCGCCAGGGCTCGGACGGGATGACCCAGCGCCAGCAACAGGACACGCTGGAGTCGTTCCGCCAGGGGGAGTTCGAGGTGCTCGTCTCGACGAGCGTCGCCGAGGAGGGGCTGGACGTGCCCGAGGTCGACCTGGTGCTGTTCTACGAGCCGGTGCCGACGGCGATCCGGTCGGTCCAGCGGAAGGGCCGCACCGGCCGACAGACCGAGGGTCGCGTCGTGGTGCTGATGGCCGAGGACACCCGCGACGAGGCGTACTTCTGGATCTCCCGACGCCGCGAGGAGGAGATGGAAGAGGAGCTGCGCGCGCTGAAGGAGGTCGCCGACGAGGTCGACGCCGAACTCGCACAGAGCGACCTCGGCTCGTTCGCGGACGAGGACGCGACCACGACCACGACCACGACCACGAACGCGAGCACCGGCGACGACGCCGGCGCGAGCGACGAGTCGGAGCCGGACACGCCGGACGCCGACCGCGCGGAGCTGACGGACTTCGCGGCGGTCGCCGCCGGCGAGAGCGACGAGGAGCCGGCGGGCACCGTCGCCAGCGCGGGCGCCGGCGGCGGCGGCGACGGCGACGGCGACGGCGCGGAGGCGGTCGAGGTGGTAGTCGACCAGCGCGAGCTGGAGTCGAGCATCGCCCGGGACCTCTCGCTACGAGAGGGCGTCGAGACGCGCCTGGAGACGCTCGCGGTGGGCGACTACGTGGTCGTCCTTCTCGAAGGGGAGGGCCTCTACGGCGAGCGTGACGTCCACCCCAACGCGATCCGGGGGGCGCTCGCCTCCCTGGCCGTCGACTTCGACGCCTCCGTGCTGCGCACGGCCGACGAGGACGGCACCGCCGACATGCTGGCGACGGTCGCCGAGCGCGAACAGACCGTCGCCGACCGCGAGGTCTCCGTCCACGGCGAGAAACAGTCCCGCACGCTCGACGAACAACAGGAGTACGTCGTCTCCTCGATCGCCGACGTGGGACCGGTGACGGCGCGGGCGCTGCTCGCCCACTTCGGCACCGTCGAGGCGGTGATGACCGCCCGCGAGGACGACCTGCTGGAGGTCGACGGCGTCGGCGAGGTGACCGCCACCCGCCTGCGGGAGGTCGTCGGCAGCGAGTACGACCCCTCCTGAGCGCCGTCTCGACCGGGCACTCGCCCGGTCGGCCGCGTGCGCGTCGAGCGCCGAGAAACGATCGGCTCAGCGCCGCAGCGCGGCCAGCGCCTCGGCGGCCTCGCGGGCAGCGGCGAGGTGTTCCCGGGCCGCCCGCGGGTCCTCGCTGGCCTCGGCGGCCCGCGCGAACCGGGTCAGCGTCCGCTCCAGCGAGGCCCGCGAGTCCCGCCCGCGCTCACCCTCGCGCTCGCCTCCGCTTCCGCCCTCGGTCGGCGCGGGCGTCGCCGGTCGCTCCGTCGGCGTCCGCCCGGCCGGCTCGGGCCGGCCTCGCGTCTCCCGTCGCGTGGGCTCGTCTCCGGCTTCGGAGCGGGTGGGCGCGGCGCTCTCGCCGTCAGTCGTCGACTGTGGGGTTCCGCTGTCGGTCGTCGACCGTGGGCTCCCGTCGTCGGTCGCGGCGTCGGACTCCGCCGCGGTCTCCCCGCCGGCGCCGGCGCCGGCGCCGGTACCGGTACCGGCACCGTCGGCGCCCTGGCAGGTCGGACAGAACTCCTGTCCGTCGTAGCGGAAGACCGGGTCACCGCAGCTGTCACAGTGCCGGTTGGTCATCGTCGCCCCCTTCAGTAGCAGCTCGGACATCTGCCGGGTGGCCTCGCGGTCCTCCTCCTCGCCGTACTTCTCGCGGAGCTTCTCGCGTTCCGCCTCCTTGTCGAATCCCTCGCTCATGTCCCCCTCTCGGCCGCGAGCGGCGAAAAAGACTGCGCTCGCCGGCGTCGTTCGAGCGTCGGGGTACGCGGTGCGGGTCCGTGCCGGGTCGTGTCGGGGAGTCCTCGCGGGTCGGCTCAGTAGGCGTAGTCGGGGTAGGCGGCCGAGACGGGTTCGCCGGCGCCGTCGGCCTCGATCTTCTCGATGGCGTTCTCGAAGTCCGCCATGCCGATCTCGGTGCGGTCGTCGCGGATGGCGAACATGCCGGCCTCGGTGGCGACCGAGGCGACGTCGGCGCCGTTGTAACCGTCGGTGTGGCCGGCGAGCACCTCGTAGTCGACGTTGTCGTCGACGTTCATCTCGCGGGTGTGGATCTCGAAGATCTCCACGCGGCCCTCGAAACTGGGCTCGGGCACCTCGATGAGGCGGTCGAAGCGGCCGGGCCGGAGGATGGCCCGGTCGAGCATGTCGAAACGGTTGGTGGCGGCGATGATGCGGACCTCGCCGCGGTCCTCGAAGCCGTCCATCTCTGAGAGCAGTTGCATCATGGTGCGCTGGACCTCGGCGTCGCCACTGGTCTTGGACTCGGTGCGTTTCGCGGCGATGGCGTCGATCTCGTCGATGAAGACGATCGACGGTTCGCGCTCGGCGGCGAGTTCGAAGAGGTCGCGCACGAGCCGAGAGCCCTCGCCGATGAACTTCCGGACGAGCTCGGAGCCGGCCATCTTGATGAAGGTGGCGTCGGTCTGGTTGGCGACGGCACGGGCGAGCATCGTCTTCCCGGTGCCCGGTGGCCCGTGCAGGAGGACGCCGGAGGGCGGGTCGATACCGGCCGCCTCGAACTGCCCGGGGCTGGTGAGCGGCTGTTCGACGGCCTCGCGGACCTCGGTGGTCTGCCCCTTGAGACCGCCGATGTCGCCGTAGGTGACGTCTGGACTTTCGTCGACCTCCATTGCCTGCGCACGGGCGTCCGTCTCCGAGGAGAGAGCGGTCTGGATGCTGAAGGAGTCGTCGACGGCGACGCGGTCGCCGGCCTCGACGCGCTCGACGGTGCGGGGAGAGACCTCCGTGAGCACCTCCTGATTGTTGCCGTGCTGCTTGACGACGGCCTCGCCGTCGTCGGCGTCGATCTCCTCGACGGTGGCGACGTACAGCGAAGAGGCCTTCAGCGTCTCGTTCTCCCGCTCGATGCGGTCGACCTCCTGTTTCAGCTGTCGGCGGCGGGCGTCGGCGGCGTCGAGCTGCTCCGTGAGCTCGCGGTGAACGTCGAGGATCTCCCCGTAGTGGTCCTCCAGGGCCTGCAGCCGCTCCTCCTCGGACATGTCCGGATCCAGCTCGAGACGCGGCCGGTCCGGAAGCGAAGGACTCCGTGACATACCTTGTCAGTAGTGACGGGACGAACGTAAATGTGCCTTTGGGTACCGCCGTCGGAATTCTCCCGCGTGCGCTTCTCTCGCGGCAGTTACAGACACTTCACTCTTCCGTACGCGGAAGTGTGCGCGGGACAGTGTGGGCATAATAGTGTGTGCACGGAGATATATAGTGCGTTCGCGGTAGAGTGTGCGCGGCAGTGTGGGCGGAGGAGTCTGCGCGGAAGTACGGGGCGCGCTGTCGACTCGCGGTCGCGGTCGAGACCGAGGTGAGCCGTCGGTCGACCCGGTTCAGAGCAGGTCCGCGACGTGTTCGGCGACCTCTGCGGGCGTCTCGCCGACCGGGACGCCGGTCTCCGAGAGCGCCCGGATCTTCGACTCGGCGGTGCCGGTGCCGGCCTCGCCGACGATGGCGCCGGCGTGGCCCATCCGCTCGCCCGGCGGGGCGGTGCGACCGGCGATGAAACCCACGACGGGCGTGTCCATCCCGCCGGCGATCACCTCGGCGGCCTCCTCCTCGGCCTCGCCACCGATCTCCCCGCACACGACGACGGCCTCGGTGTCGGGGTCGGCCTCGAACAGCTCGAACGCGTCGACGAAGTCGGTGCCGACGATCGGGTCGCCGCCGATGCCGATCGCCGTCGACTGCCCCAGTCCGCGCTCCGTGAGCGTATCGACGATCTGGTAGGTGAGCGTGCCCGACCGGGAGACGAGTCCGACCGACCCGGCCTCGAAGACCTCGCCCGGCAGGATCCCGAGTTTCGCCTCGCCGGGCGTGATGACGCCGGGAGAGTTCGGCCCGACGAGGTCGGTGTCGGTGCGCGCGAGCGCCTCGTAGACGAGACTCATGTCCTGGACGGGGACCCCCTCGGTGACGGCGACGACCAGATCGACGGGCGAGTCCAGCGCCTCGAACAGCGCGTCGGCGGCGAACGCGGGCGGAACGAACACGACGGCGGCGTCGGCGTCGTGTTCGTGGGCGGCCCGCGAGACGGTGTCGTAGACGGGCACGCCGGCGACCTCCTGGCCGCCCCGGCCCGGCACGGCGCCGCTTACGACGTTCGTGCCGTACTCGGCCATCCCCTCGGCGTGGAACCGCCCCTCGTCGCCGGTGATCCCCTGGACGACCACCCGCGTCGAGTCGTCGACGAGGACGCTCACCGGCGGTCACCTCCTCTCTCCGGCGTGGTCGCGTCGGTCGACGACTCGCGGCCGCCGTCCGCGCGCGCCCCGGCGAGTTCGACCGCCCGCTCGACCGCAGCCTCGAGGGTGGCCTCGACCTCGACCCGGTCAGTGTTCAGGATCTCGCGGCCCTCGGCGGCCCTCGTGCCGGCCAGTCGCACGACGACCGGGTCGGGCAGCGGGTCGAACTCCTCCAGGGCGGTGTCGATGCCGCGGGCGACCTCGTCGCCGCGGGTGATGCCGCCGAAGACGTTGAAGACGACGCTGTCGACGTTCTCGTCGGAGAACACCATGTCCAGGGCGTTGCGGACGCGCTCGGCCTTCGCGCCGCCGCCGACGTCGAGGAAGTTCGCCGGTTCGCCGCCGAGGTGATCGACCAGGTCGAGGGTGGTCATCACCAGGCCGGCGCCGTTGCCGACGACGCCGACGTTGCCCTCCAGGCGGACGTAGTCGAAGTCGTACTCCTCGGCCTTCCGTCCGAGGTCGCTTCCGGCGGTAGACTCGGCGTACTCCCGCAGTCCCGGATGCCGGAACAGCGCGTCGTCGTCGACGTTGAGGACGGCGTCGGCCGCCACGACGGCGTCGTCCTCGGTCATCATCAGCGGGTTGATCTCGGCGTCGGAGCCGTCGTTGTCGTCCCAGACCCGGTAGAGGGTACGCAGGGTGTCGGCGACGTCGTCGGCGACGGCGTCGTCGACGCCGGCCTCGGAGACGGCCCGTCGGGCCTGATACGGGTGGAGGCCGAACGAGGGGATGACGTGCTCGCGGGCGATCGCCTCGGGCGTCTCGGCGGCGACCGCCTCGATGTTCACGCCGCCCTCCGAGGAGACCATGGCGACCGGCTCGCCGGCCTCGCGGTCCATCGTGACGCCGACGTACAGCTCGTTCGTGAACTCGACGGCGTCCTCGACGAGCACGCGGTCGACGTGGAGCCCCTTCAGCTCGCTGCCGAGGACGCACTCGCCGACCTCGCGGAGTTCCTCCGGCGTGTCCGCGAGCTCGATGCCGCCGGCCTTCCCCCGGCCGCCGACTCGGACCTGCGCCTTCACCGCGACCGGCAGGCCGATCCGCTCGCCCGCGGCGACGGCCTCCTCGACAGTGGCGGCGAGCTCCGACGCCGGAACTGGAAGGCCGGCCTCGGCGAACACCTCCTTCGCCTGGTACTCGTGCAGTTTCATCCCCCGTGACTGCGCCCGTAACGGTGTTAGTGATTCCGGTCGCCGCCGGTATCCTCTCCCGGTCCGTGAGTCGTCACATGTGTACTTTACCTAACGATAGGCGCTAAGGCCCCACCCTCAAGCAGCGACCGGAGGGAGCGAGTAGGGAGGGGGGTACAGCGTTCATAAGAGCGAAGCTCTTGTGCAGCCCATCAGAAACGCGGTGCGTTTCTGAGGACGTCCCCAGAAATCTCCGATTTCTGGTGTGCGAGCGAATCGCTCAGCGATTCGTTAACGCCTGCGGAGACTGCGCTCCCTACGGGAACCACGACGGTTCCTGCAAAGCGTGTCGTGGAAACAGAAAGCCCCACCCTCAACGAGCGAGCAAAAGCGAGCGAGTAGGGTGGGGAGGAAGTCACAAGTTGCTGCGGCCGTGACCGTGGTGTACAGATGCGCGCACACGGACCGGTGGACCGGGCGGAGAAGGTGGCCAAGCTGTTCGACGAGGCCATCACGATCCCGATCATCGAACTGAAGGTCGGTATCGACCCGCTGTTGAACTACCTCCCGTTCCCGATCGGCGACATTATCTCCGGCGTGATCGGCTACTACATCGTCCTGGAGGGCGTTCTGGCGAAGGTGCCCTGGCGCGTGACCGGGCTGATGTTCACGCTGGCGACGGTCGACCTGCTCATCGGACTGCTTCCGATCCCGATCATCGACGGCGTCATCGACGCCGCCTGGAAGGCCAACAAGTGGAACGTCAAGCTGATGAAGCGGTTCGCGCGCGACCCCTGACCGCGAGCTCTCCCGACCGGCGAGTACGCCGCCGCGCTCCTCTGCGGGCCCACGTCGCCGGCCTCGACGGCGGGTCGTTCCGACCCCTCCGTTCGAGGGACGCTCGACCGGTCGTGTGGCTCACTCGAAGCGCACGCCCAGGTCCGACAGGCCCTCGTTGCGCCCGGCGAGGTTGATGAGAAGCGGCGTCAGCCCCTCGATCTCGGGAGCGTTGGCGAGCGGACCGCCGTCGAGACCGGCCAGTCCCTCGATCGCGTCGGCGAGACCGATCACCGTCTCCCGGGCGTCGTCGTCGTCGGCGACGACGGGCACGTGCAGGCCCAGGTCGGCGTCCAGGTCCGCCAGCCGGTGTGCGGGGATAGGGTGGAAGGCGCCGACGACCGGCACGTCCTCGGGGGCGGCGTCGGCGGCGACCGCGGCGACGCTGCCCGCTCCCGGACGGTGGTAGTGCATGCCGGCCTCGTCGCGCTGCATGCCGACGGCGGGGCTGACGAGCACGCCGGAGAGGCTCTCGGCGACCGCCTCGACCGTGTCGGCGACGTGGTACGGCGGCACGCCGGCGACGACGACGTCCGCGTCCGCCGTCGCCTCGGGGTTCGCAGCACCGTCGACCGTCGCCGCGTGGCCCCGCTCCTCGAGTCGCGTGCTGTAGTCGGCGGCGGTCTCGCGGGCGCGCTCTGCCTCGCGGGAGCCCACCGTGATCGCGTGGTCGGTGTCCCGGCCCCAGCGCAGCGCCAGTCCTTCGCCGATGTCGCCCGTCCCGCCGAGGATTGCTATCTCCATGCCGGTGACAGCGTCGGTACGCGCAAAAACAGTACGATCGGTCGTCAGCGCGACACCGGCCGGTCGGTGTCGCCGGTCATCGCCTCCGCGTCGCGGTCGGCGTCGGCCGACAGCGCGGCCCGCAGCCGGTCGGCGAGCAGGCGCACCGCGCGCTCGTTGGCGCCCTCCGGGACGACGACGTCGGCCTCGCGCTTCGTCGGGGCGACGTAGCGCTCGTGCATCGGCTTCACCGTCGCGAGATACTGGTCGACGACTCCCTCCAGGTCGCGGTCGCGCTCGACCACGTCGCGGCGCACGCGCCGGATCACGCGCACGTCGGCGTCGGTCTCGACGTACACCCGCAGGTCGAGCCGGTCGAGCACCCGCTCGTCGTGCAGCGCGAGGATGCCCTCGACGACGACCATCGCCCCCGGCTCCACCCGTCGGGAGTCGACGCGGTCGTCGACCGAGAAGTCGTACTCCGGCGTCTCGACCGCTTCGCCCGCCCGCAGCCGGTCGAGCTGGTCGACCAGCAGCTCCCAGTCGAACGCCGACGGGTGGTCGTAGTTCACCGTCCGCCGCTGCTCGGGCGAGAGCCTCGGGTGCGGCTCGTAGTAGTCGTCCAGCGCCACCCGCGTCACCCGCGTCGAGAGCCGCTCATCGACCTGCCGGGCCAGAGTAGTCTTCCCCGCGCCCGTCCCCCCCGCGACGCCGACGACGAACGGCTCGGTCACACACGATTACAGCCCGCTCGACCAGTTCAATCCCCCGGTCGCCGCCCGGATTGTGGCGCTTCTCGGGGGACAGAATTTATTATCTCCCCGGGCGAAGGACAGGATGTCATGCGAGCCAACCCGTTCGAGGACCTCGACGAGATGCTCGACAGGATGTCCCGGCAGGTCGAGGAGGGAATGACGGGGCTGAGCCCCTCCGTCCCGGTCGACCTCCGGGAGACCGACGGGAGCTTCGTCGCCGTCGTCGACCTCCCCGGCTACGACGCCGACGACATCGACCTCACCGTCACCGACCGGCAGCTGCGCGTCGACGCCGAGCGCGACACCGACGTCAGACTCGAAGCCGGCGACGACGGCGACCACGGCGACCACGACGGCGGTCACACGGTACAGCACGTCCGCCGCGAGCGCACCCGCGAGAGCGTCAGCCGCTCCGTCCGTCTCCCCGACCCCGTCGACGAGGAGGGCGTCGAGGCCACGCTCGAGGAGGGCGTGCTCACGGTCACCCTCCCCAAGCGACACGACGAGGAGGGTCGGATGATCGAGATCGACGACTGACCCCCCACCTTTTTCCGGCTCGGGCCGGCGGAGCCAACCGCTCGCCGCAAAAACGTGGGCGAAAAAACCCGCGGCCTCCCGGCGGTCGGCCGCGGTGATTACCTTCTCGATCCGCTCTCACTCTCGATCCTCTCACTCTCGATCCGCTCTCGATCCTCTCGCTCTCAGTCTCTATTGCCCTCGACCCGCTCCTGTCCCCGATCACTGCCGCTCTCCCCACACGACACCCGCCCCTCGCCGCGTCGTCACACCTGCTCGGCGGCCGTCGGGACGGTCGCGCAGGTGCTCCCGCACTCGTCGTGCGTGCTCGTCCACGGCGGGTCACGAGCCGGACGGGAGAGGCTCACGACTGCCCCGGGCTGGCAGTCGCCCGGTCAGTGCGCGTGGTATTTCAGGCGGGCGCTCTCACGGGGGTGTATGAGTGCCGACGCGGACGCTGACGGCGACAGGGCGTACGACCACGAGGTCGTCGAGCGCGAGTGGCGACGACGCTTCGAGGAGTCCGGCCGCTACGAGCCCGACCCGGACGAGGGCGAGGACCCGACGTTCATCACGGTGCCGTACCCGTACCCCAGCGGCGGGATGCACGTCGGCCACGCCCGGACGTATCTGGTGCCGGACGTGTACGCCCGCTTCGAGCGCCTGCGCGGCGAGCAGGTGCTGTTCCCGATGGCCTGGCACTTCACGGGCACGCCCATCGTCGGCGCCGTCGAACGGGTGAGAAAGCGCGACCCCGACCAGATCGAGACGCTGACCGACGCCTTCGACGTGCCCGAGGACGACCTGGAGAGACTGGAGACACCGGAGGGGTACGCCCGCTACTTCGCCGAGGAGGCCGACGCCTCCTACAGGCGCGGCATGCGCCAGCTGGGACTGTCGGTGGACTGGCGCCGGGAGTTCACCACGAGCGACGAGCGCTACTCGAAGTTCGTCTCCTGGCAGTATCGCACGCTGCGCGACCGAGGACTGCTGGAGGAGGGACTGCACCCGGTGAACTTCTGTACGAACGAGCGCCAGCCCGTCACTACCCACGACCTGCTGGAAGGCGAGGACGCCGAGTTCCAGGAGTTCACGCTCGTTCGGTTCGGCTACGCCGACGACGACGCCTTCGAGGACGCCGTGCTGCCGATGGCGACGCTGCGCCCGGAGACCGTTCGCGGCGTGACCAACGCCTACGTCGACCCCGAGGCGGAGTACGCCCGCGCCACCGTCGACGGCGAGACGTGGCTGGTCTCCGCCGCCGCGACCGAGAAGTTCGAACTTCAGGGCCGCTCGGTCGAGGTCCACGAGCGCTTCGCCGGCGAGCGACTGGTCGGCGCCGACGTCGAGAACCCCGTCACCGGCGACCGCGTCGTGGTCCTGCCCGCCGAGTTCGTCGACGCCGCCGACGCCACCGGCGTCGTCATGTCCGTCCCCGCACACTCGCCGGACGACTACCTGGCGCTGCGGGAGGTCACGGAGCGGGCCGACGACCTGACCGCCTACGGCATCGACCCTCAGCGGGTACAGGCGATCGAGCCGGAGCCGATCCTGGAGATCGACGACTACGGCGACGTGCCCGCCCGCGACGTCGTCGAGGCCGCCGGCATCGAGTCCTCGACGGACCCCGAGCTGGAGGCGGTCACACAGGACCTGTACCGGAGCGAGTTCCACCGCGGCCGACTGCTGTCGGCGTACGGCGAGTTCGCCGGCGAGACCGTCGCCGACGTCCGCGAGCAGTTCCGCGACAGCCACCGCGAGCGCGGCCACTTCGACCGGATGTACGAGTTCACCGAGCCGGTCGTCTGTCGCTGTGGCGGCGACGTGGAGGTGGCCCAGCAGGACACCTGGTTCCTGCGGTACAACGACGACGCGTGGCGCGACCTGGCCCACGAGGCCGTCGACGACATCGACGCCGTGCCGGAGAACACCCGCGAGCAGTACCATCACACCGTGGACTGGCTGGAGGAGTGGCCCTGCATCCGCAACTACGGGCTGGGCACTCGACTGCCGTGGGACGACGAGTTCGTCATCGAGCCGCTGTCGGACTCGACGATCTACATGAGTTACTACACGATCGCCCACCGCATCGACGAGGTGCCGGTCGAGGACCTCGACCGGGAGTTCTTCGACACGCTGCTTCTGGGCGAGGGCGAGGACGAACGCGCCGCCGACATGCGCGAGGAGTTCGAGCACTGGTACCCCGTGGACGTGCGCTTCTCGGCGAACGACCTGGTGAACAACCACCTCTCGTTCTTCCTGTACCACCACGCCGAGCTGTTCGACCGACCGGAGTGGCCCCAGGGGGTCACAGTCATGGGCATGGGGTTGAAGGAGGGCGAGAAGATGTCCTCCTCGAAGGGCAACGTCGAGCTGCCCGGCGAGGTCGTCGACGAGTACGGCGCCGACACCGTGCGCTTTTTCCAGCTGAACGCCGGCGAGCCGTGGCAGGACTTCGACTGGCGACCGGAGGCCGTCGAGTCGACCCGGGAGGCCGTCGACCGCTTCTGGTCGCGTGCGGTCGACCTGATCGACGACGACGGCGACGGCGACGTCGCCGTCGACGGCGACCCCGACCGGCGACCGATCGACCGCTGGCTGCTGTCGAGACTGCAGTCTACCGTCCGCGCCGTCACCGACGCCCTGGAGAACTACGAGACCCGAGAGGCCTCGCAGGCGGTCTTCTACGACTTCGAGGAGCAGCTGCGGTGGTACCGTCGTCGGGTCGACACCGCCCGGCCCGCGGCCCGGCGGACGCTGCGGGAGGTGTTGCGCACGCGACTGCGCCTGCTGGCGCCCTTCATGCCGTTCCTGACGAACGAGCTGCACGAGCGACTGACCGGCGAGCCCGCGGAGGACGCCGCCTGGCCCGAGCCCGACGAGACGCTCGTCGACGCGGCCGTCGAGACGGAGGAGTCGCTGGTGCGGGCACTGACCGAGGACGTCCACGAGGTGCGCGACGTGACCGGCACCGACCCCGAGGTGTTGCGGGTGTACGTCGCCGCCGACTGGAAGCGGAAGGTGCTGGCGACCGTCGCGGAGCACGCGCCCGACCCCGACCGCGGCGCCGTCATGGGCGACGTGATGAGCGACGCCGACCTGCGCGAGCGGGGCGACGCGGTGAACGACCTAGTCAGCGACCTGGTCGAGTCCGTCCGCGAGCGCTCGCCCGAGGAGCGCGAGCGCCTCGCCGCGGTCGATGAGACCGCCGTCTACGAGGGCGCCGTCGACTTTCTGGCGCGGGAGTTCGACGCCGACGTCGAGGTCTACCGCGAGGACGGTGACCCGCACGACCCCGCCGACCGCGCTGGAAGCGCCCGCCCGTTCCGCCCGGCCGTCCACATCGAGTGACTGACCTGCGGCCCTGCACTCCCGGCGGGAGTCCAGGCCGTATCCGCCGCCGAACGGCCCCCTTTGTGCGCCGCCCGCGTACTGTCGGTATTACAGTGTCGACCGTCGACGCGACCACGCCGGACAGCCCCGTCGGAGTGTACGGTGCCGACCACGTCACCGTCGAAGGGACCGACGTCGAGGGGACGATCGAGTTCTCGTCGGCGACGGTCGCCTGTTCACCTTCGTCAGCGAGGAGCGCGACCCTGCCGACCTGCCCGACCCGCAACCGGGGCAGGTCCACCGCCTCGCCTTTCAGATCGACGGCGACCGGATCCCCGAGATCGCCACGGGGCTGGAGGAGCGGGCCACCCCGTCAGCGAGTACGACCGCGGCGCCCTCCTCTCGCTGTATACGGAGGGCTACAGCGGCCTCGTGAT
Organism: Halobacteriales archaeon SW_5_70_135; assembly: GCA_003022865.1. Lineage (GTDB taxonomy): Archaea > Halobacteriota > Halobacteria > Halobacteriales > SW-7-71-33 > SW-7-71-33. The sequence continues at coordinate 39,445 of PXSK01000035.1, forward strand.
CGAACTCGTCGCCGAGACGTTCGGCGCCCCCGACGACCGGCGGGGGGAGGTACTCGCGCTCGCTCACGGCGAGCGGACCGCGGACGGCAGCGAGTTCGTCCGGGCCGAGCACGTCCGGACCGCGGTCGAGGAACTGGGGATCGACGCCGAGGAGCACGACGTCGGGGACACACCCGCCGGCCGGGACGTCCGAGTCGGACTCGCGGCGCCACGTGACGCTGAGCAAAGACATTTGAGGCCGGTATCGAACGCGGAGACGTGAATCTCGAGTCGGTGATCGCGATCGTCGCGCTCGTCGGCGTCGGCGCGGCGATCGTGACCGGCGGGTGGATCGTCCAGCAGGAGGAACAGCAGCGCGTCGAGAACGCCGTCGAGCACGAGGGGACGGTCCGGAACACGGGCGTCGAGCGCGCGGAGCGAACCGAGCGACGCGACCCCGACAACGACGGCCAGTACGAGCGTCGCGAGCGGGTCGTCGAGTTCCTCCCCACTGTCCGGTACACCTACACGTACGAGGGGACCGAGTACGAGTCCGGCTCGATCTACCCGGTGTCGCGGCCGGAGTTCGACAGCCGCGCCGAGGCAGAGAACTTCACCGCACGCTTCCCCGAGGGCGAGCGCGTCACCGTCTACGTCAACGAGGCGGACCCGAGCGAGTCCTTCCTGATCGAGCAGGAGTCCGGCACGCCGCTTCTGGTCGTCGCCGCGGTCTTCGGCGGCCTCCTCTGGCTGCTGGCGGCGGCGGTCGGCTACCGCTCAACCAGGGAGTAACGGTGGACTCATCCCGCTCGACGCCGGAGCACGACCGACGACCGACAACCGACGGCCGATGACCGACGACCGAGGCCCCCCGACGGTCGACGCCGAGGGGGCGGACACGCGCCGGGACGCCGGCCGCCGGCCGGCGGACGGATACGCCGCCGTCGTCTTCGACATGGACGGCACGCTCGTCGAGTTCACGGGACGTGACCTGCGCCGTGAGACGGCCGTCGAGGCCTTCGACGAGGCGGGGATAGCGCTGACCGACGACGAACTGGCGGCCGTAGTGGACGGCAGCACCGCCAACGCCCGCGCGGTCTGTCGCGACCGCGACGTCGACCCCGCCGCCTTCTACGACCCGTTCGACCGCCTGCTCGCGGAGCGCCAGCGAGCCGTGGTCGCGGACGGCGGCAAGCGGCCGTACGACGACGCCCTGACCGCGCTGAAGGAACTGACAGCGCCGGCGGTCTGACCGGAGCGCGCCGACGGCGGACCGCCGCCCATGGACGCCGCCGTCGTCAGCAACAACTACCAGTCCGTCGTCGACGACGTGGTGGAGCGGTACTTCCCCGACCGGTTCGCGGTCGCCTACGGCACCGAGCCGGGCGAAGCGGGCCGGCACCGGCGCAAGCCCGACCCGCACTTCCTCCTGCGTGCGGTCGACGACCTCGGCGTCGACCCGGCGGCGACGCTTCTGGTCGGCGACAGCGCCGACGACGTGGACGCGGCCGCGGCCGCCGGCGTCGACATCGACGTCGCCTACCTCCGCCGCGACCCGGACCGGGGCCGCTCGGAGCCGGACCCCGGCGCCGCGCCGACCTACCGGGTCGACGGGCTAGACGAACTCCTCACCGTCGTCACCGACGGGTGAGTCAGAGCGGCGTTTCGAGGTACGACTTCGGGACGGCGTTGCGCACCGTCACCAGGGGGTCGACCACCTGTGAGACCTCCAGACCGCCGACGAGACTCGACAGCAGGTACGCCGCCGTCCGGTCGAGGCCGTGCTCGCGTTCCAGCAGCGTGACGGCGTCGCGGTTCGCCTGTCTCGCGGCGGCCTCCAGGGTCTCCGCGCTAGCGAGTGTCTTCCAGGCGTCGTCGGTCTCGACCAGCGGCTGCCGGAGGTCGAGGTCGGTGTCGACGACGTCGACGGTCAACTCGACCTCGACAGCTATCTCGGCGCCGGTGCCACACATCTCGCCGTCGGCCATCGCCGCCTTCGCGTCGCCCAGAGCGAGCATCCCGCCCGGCTGGAAGACGGGGAAGTACACCGTCGACCCGGCGGCGACGTCGGTCGTGTCCAAGTTGCCGCCGTGGTCGTGTGGCACCAGCGTCGAGTGTGTCTCCCCGTCCGTGGCGACGCCGACGGTGCCGATACAGGGGTCGACGGCGACCTCGATCCCGTCGAAGTCGAGCCGGTCGCTCTCGACCGGGGTCACCCGCGTGAACGGGTGTTCGACGTCCGGGTCGTCCTGCAACAGGCCGAAGCCGGGCGTCGTGACGACGCGGCCGCGGTCCTCGGCGAGTCGAACGGCGTCGATCTCGGCGGCGAGGACGTCGCCCGGCTCCGCCCCCGCGACGGCGATCGGGCCCGTGGCGGCGTTGACCTCCTCGGGAACGCCCGCGAGGAGGTCGTCGTCGTCCTGAATCTCGCCTTCGAGGCTGTCGGCGGTCTCGACGGCGAGGGAGTCGCCGGGCTCGACGGTCTCGACCGGCTCCATGTCGGGTCCGAACTCGTAGACGTGGCCGTCGTCGTACGTGACGCGACTGCGTGGCATGCCCTCTCTTCGCCGGCGGCAGTGAAAACACCGGCGAGGCGACCTACAGTTCGTCCGTCTCCGTGCGCAGCAGCTCGAAGCAGGTGCCGTTGTCGACCTCGTCCGCGCGCTCGTAGGCGACGTGGGCGGCGGCGACGTCCTGGATGGCGAGACCGGTGGAGTCGAAGACCGTGACGCCGTCCTTGTCGGTGCGACCCGCCAGGCGCCCGGCGACGACGTCGCCGAGTTCGCCGTGGAGGTCGCCGTCGTCGAGCACGCCCGCCGACCAGGGGACGTTGATCTCACCGGAGTGGGTGCACTGCTCGTAGTCGTCGATGACGACCGTCGCGGCGAGCAGCAGGTCGTCCGCCAGCTCGTGTTTCCCCTCGGCGTCGGCGCCGATCGCGTTGATATGCGTGTGCTCGCCGACGTCGGCCAGCTCGACGACCGGGTCCCGTACCGGTGTCACCGTCGAGAGCACGTCACACGAGGCCGCCTCCGCGACCGAGCCGCCGCGGATGTCGAATCGCTCCTCGAAGGTCCCGACGAACGACGCCACCTTCTCGGGGTTGTGGTCGACGACGACGACCTCCTCGATCGGCCGGACCTCGGCGATCGCCCGCAGCTGCGTGTACGACTGCACCCCGGTGCCGACGATCCCCATCGAGGTGGCGTCCTCCACGGCGAGGTGGTCCGTGGCGACGGCCGCCGCGGCGCCAGTGCGCTTGCGGGTGAGAACGGTGCCGTCCATGATCGCCAGCGGGAAGGCGGTCTCGGGGTCGGAGTAGACGACCGTGCCGAGAACGGTCGGCAGGTCGTGGTCGGCGGAGTTGTCCGGGTGGACGTTCACCCACTTGACCGCGGCGGCGTCCCACGTCTCGGCAGTGTCGGAGTCGCTCGACCCCGACCGGCCCGAGAGCGCGCTCTCTCGGACGTCGAGGTAGGCGGGCATCGACCGGAAGTCCCCGTTGTACGCCGGCAGGTCGATGTAGGACTTCGCGGGCATGACCGTCCGTCCCTCGGCGTAGGCACGGAAGGCGTCCTCGACGGCTCTGATGACGTCGGGGAGTCGTGCGTTCTCGTCGACGTCGTCCCCGTTCAGAAGCAGCGTGTGCATGGGTCATCGGACGGCCGGACGGCACTTAGAACGCTCGGAGTGGGTGATCGACACCTCGACCTGGTCGGTTGAGAGGCGGTGCGTCGGACGGACCGTGACGTGGCGTAGAGGGGCTGTGACCTACGGGGAGATCACATCGCGCCGCCCATGCCACCCATGCCGCCCATGCCGCCCATACCGCCCATGCCACCCGGGCCGCCGGGGGCGCCGGCGTCGTCGTCGTCGTCGTCGGTGCCGCCGCCGGCGAGGTCGCCCGCGGCGATGACGTCGTCGATGCGGAGGATCATCACGGCGGCCTCCGTGGCGGACTCGATGGCTTGGGTCTTCACGCGGAGCGGCTCGACGACACCGTCCTCGCTCATGTCGACGATGTCGCCGGTGTAGGCGTCCAGTCCGCTGGCGGTCTCGCCGGCGTCGTGGTTGCTGCGCAGGTCGACCAGCGAGTCGATGGGGTCGAGCCCGGCGTTCTCCGCCAGCGTGCGCGGGATGACCTCGACGGCGTCGGCGAAGGCCTCGACGGCGAGCTGCTCGCGGCCCTCGATGCCGTCGGCGAACTCGCGTAGGTCGAGTGACAGCTCCGTCTCCGGAGCGCCGCCGCCGGCGAGTACCTTCCCGTCCTCCAGGGTGACGCGAACGACGCCCAGCGAGTCCTCGACGGCGCGCTCGACCTCGTCGAGCACGTGGTCGGTGCCGCCGCGCAGGACCAGGGTGACGGCCTTGGCGTCGTCGACCTCCTCGACGAAGACGCGCTGGTCGCCGCCGACGTCCTTCTGGGCGACGTTGCCCGCGAAGCCGAGGTCGTCGCCGGTGACGTCGGTGACGTTCGAGACGACGCGAGCGCCCGTCGCACGGGCGATGGCGTCGGCGTCGGAGGACTTCACACGGCGGACCGCGAGGACGCCCTCCTCGGCGAGGAAGTGCTGGGCCATGTCGTCGATGCCGTCCTGTGCGAAGACGACGTCGGCGCCGGCCTCCACGAGGGAGTCGACCATCTCGCGGAGCTGCTGTTCCTCCTGCTCGATGAACTGGTTGAGCTGGTCGGGGTCGGTGACGTTGACCTCGGCGTCGATCTCCGTCTCCCGCACTTCGAGAGCGTCGTCGAGGACGGCCACGTCGGCGTCCTCGACGAAGTACGGCATGTTCTCGTGGACGCGCTCCTTGTCGACGATGACGCCCTCGACGAGTTCGGACTCCTCGATGGCGCCACCGACGACCTTCTCGATCTTGACGTTGTCCAGGTCGACGCCGTCGTCGTCGACGACCGAGCGGACGGCGTCGACGACGATGCGGGCGAGCGTGTCCTTGGCGCTCTCCGCGCCCTTGCCGGTCATCGCCGTGGCGGCGATCTCCTGGAGAACGTCGGTGTCCTCGGCGTCGACGTCGATGGCGACCTCCGTCAGCGCCTCCTTCGCGCGCTCTGCGGCCTGGCGGTAGCCGTCGGCGAGCGTCGTCGGGTGGATGTCCTGCTCCAGCAGGTCCTCGGCGCGCTTGAGTAGCTCACCCGAGACCACCACGGCCGTCGTCGTGCCGTCGCCGACCTCGTCCTCCTGGGTCTCCGCGACCTCGACGATCATGTTGGCCGCGGGGTGCTCGATGTCCATCTCCTTGAGGATGGTGACGCCGTCGTTCGTGACGACGACGTCGCCCGTCGATCCGACGAGCATCTTGTCCATGCCCTTCGGCCCGAGCGTCGTCCGGACGGACTCGGCGACCGCCGTGCCGGCGGTGATGTTCATCGACTGTGCGTCCTTGCCCGAGGTGCGCTGGGACTCCTCGGACAGTACGATAAGCGGCTGACCGCCCATCTGTTGAGCCATGACGTACAACGATTGAATGCTATTCTACATAAAGATACCGAATCGACCGGTGAACTGCCGTGTTCGCCGGCGCTCGTAGGTTGCGGACGGTTGACACGGTCGGGATTTAAGTACGTCGGTTCAGTCGAGCCAGTCGACGAAGCTCCCCTCGACGAGGGTGCGCTGCTGACGGTCGACGTAGTCGCAGTGTGCCCCGTGGACCGCCTCCTCCAGCGAGGCGCCGTCGGCGACGCGCTCGCGGGCGCGCTCGACGGTCCAGCGTGCCGGCGTGACCCCTCGCTCGACGCGGCGACGGAGCGGTTCGAGGTAGGCCGCGGCGGTGCCGCGGTCGATCCGGTGGATTTCGAGGCCGTCGTAGGCGTGTTCGAAGAGGTCGGCGTAGACGCGGGCGGCGTCGCTCGTCCGCTCGCCGTCGCTGTCGATGTACTCCATCTCGGCGCGCAGCCCGTCGCGGGTGGCCGCGTAGAAGTTCTCGCGGGCCTGTTCCCAGCCGAGGTCGTACAGCGGGTGTGCTCGCCGCGGCAGGCTTGCCATCAGCCCCGCGAACAGCGCGAGCACGCCGATACAGTCCCGGGCGGTCGGCTGTGCCGGCACCGGACGGAACTCGATGCGGGCGTTGGCGTCCTTCTCGGTGGGCGCCTCGAAGACCGGCCGAACCCACCGCCAGTAGGAGCCGTGTTTGTGCCGGAGATGCCGCCACCGGTCGTCGAAGCGGCCCTCCGTCTCGACGGTCATCGGCACGATCGTGCGGTCGGCGGCGATGTGTTCGACGGCCTCCGTGCAGGTCTCCACGTCGCGGGGGAAACAGACCTTCTGTGCGTCCTCGGCGTTGAGCGCCGACTCGAAGACGCCGATCCGGTTCTCCATGTGACTGTCCTCGATGACCGCCTCCGCCGGGACGTCGTCGTACAGGTCCGGCGGGAAGAACGGGGAGTTGGCCGTCAGTGCGGTGACGGGCGCGGCGATCCGCAGCGCATAGCGGAACTGCTCGGGCAGGTCCTCGGCGTTTGCCACCTGGAAGTGTGGCTGAATGGAGCAGATGAGACTCTCCGGAATGACGGTGTCGAACTGGCGGCTGACGTGGGGGGCGTCCAGCTCCATCCGGGGCTCGTAGCCCGCCCGCCCGGCGTTCGACATCGCGTGGTAGCGCACGGCGTCGCTCATGTTCGCCGCGACCCGGATGCCGTCGACCGTCGCCGTGTCCGGGAGGTACTCCGACATCGTCTCGCCGGCGGGCGACGGCACCGTGAGTCCGGCGCTGACCAGCCGGTAGCCCTCCCGTCGCATCGGTCGCTCGGCGGCGGTGATACGCGCCTGCAGTTCCGCCTCCTGGGCCGCTAAGCCGTGGCGGTTCAGCGACTGCGGGCTGGTGTGGGTCTCCGCCTGGTGGAGGCCGAGCTCCCGCGTGAAGCCGACGTACCGCAGCAGGTCACGCGGAATGCGGACCAGCTCGTCGGTCGTGTCGTCGACGCCGAACAGCTCGTGCTCCATCCCGACTATCGCCTGCGGGTTGTTGAACGTGCCCGCCTCGACCGCCTCCGTCACCGCCTCTACTTCCTTCCGGACGGCCGCCTCGAACGTCTCAGGGTCCGTCGACAGCGCCTCTTGCACCTGTCGGGCCAGGTCCGGCGTCGCCATGCGTGTGACTTCTCCCCACCCTCTTGTCAAACCTCGGGTCAGTGATTTCGGCGTCCCGAGAGTCCGACGCCGCGCCCGGGAGGAACGACACCCCCCACGACGACTCTGGCCGAGCGGTACGTCCCCGGCCTGCCCCTCGCGCCCAGGAGGGACGACACCCCCGCGACGACCGGTCACGGCCCGGCGTCGCGCCGGCCGTCGGCGCGGTCGCCGTCACCGAGGCGCTGTCCGTCGACCCGCCGACAGCGCCGTGACGTGGGCGAGTCAGCCGACGAACCGGTGGTACTCCATCCCCTGTCGCTTGAGCTCATTGTGCTTGTTCTCCAAGAAGGAGTAGACCGTCCCGTGGGGTGCGCCGTCGAGCAGCATCTCGGCGGCCTCCCGGACGGCCTTCACCTGCTGTGGGGTGCCGATGGCGCCGAGAGTGGTCCCGTAGATCACGACCGCCGCCCCGGTCAGTTCGGCCATCAGCTCCCGCGTGCGGCCGTCCTCGCCGATGAGTCGACCCTTCTGTCGCCGGAGGTCGTTGCCGTTGCGGCTGGCGGCCTCGACGTCGACGACGTCGAGCATCATCATCTCGTCGTCGAGCAGCCCCAGCGCCTGTTCCGGGCTGAAGCCGCGGCCGATCGCCCGCACGATGTCCGGTCCCTTCAGTGCCGTCACCGGGTCGCCGGTGGTCTCGATCCCTACCGAGCCGTTCTCCGAGTCGATGTCCAGCCGCACCCCGGCGGCGTCCTCGATCTCCCGCATCGTCTCGCCCCCCTCGCCGACGAGCACACCGACGCGGTCCTGCGGGATCTTCACGTGTTGCATACCGCGAGTACGGCGCTTTCGCTGTTAAGCGTTCTGACCCCGCCCCCCGTCGGGACTCCCCCGACCGTGACACGGCACAGAATGGGACGGGACTGCGTCGTACGCCTCCGCCGAACGACGGCACGGAGACGGTGACGCTCACGCCAGCGAGCGGTCGGGGACCGCGGCCCGGTCGAGCGCCCGCCGGCGCCGCTCGTCGCCGAGACGGTAGCGGTCGAGTTCGGCCGCGAGCGCCGCCTCGGCCGGCCGGCGGCGCTGGTGCTCCGCGAGGAACTCCCCGATCCGGGTCGCCGCGACCGTCTTCAGTTCGCCGCTGAGCAGGTCGCCGGCGCGGTAATCGGCCGCCAGCCGCCGCAGACGGTCGTCCTCGGGCTCCAGGAAGTACCGCAGACACTGGAAGGCGACGTCGACTCGCGGGTCGCCCCCGTGTCGCCGGTGCTCGGCGACGCTCGCCCGCCCGCCGGAGTGGGCGTGCTCGCGGACGAGTCGCTCCACCGTCTCGGGGTCGGCGTCCAGCCGGACCGTCGGCGCGTCGTCGGAGCTGCTCATCTTCCCCGGCCCGTCGAGCCCGGGGAGGTGTCCGCCGAGCAGCGCGGCGGGCTTCTCGACGGGGAGTCGCTCGCCGGCGGCGAGGTCGCGACAGACGCGGACGTGCGGGTCCTGGTCGGCCGCGACCGGCACGAGCGTCGGGTGTGCGCCCTCGACCAGCTGCGGCAGCAGCAGATGGGCGGCCTGCACGGCGGGGTAGAACGCGGTGCCGACGTTGTCCGGCTCGCCGTAGGTCGCGGCGACGGTCGCCGGCGTCAGCCCCTCGGCGAGTCGCACGGCCAGCGGGTACACCAGGTCGGCGTCGGCGGTGTCTATCACGACGTGCGTGCGCTCGGGGTCGAACCCCACCGCCAGCACGTCCCGGAGGTTCTCCCGGGTCGCGGCGTCGATCTCCTCCAGCGTAGCTTTCCCGGCGAGATACTTCTCGTCGTCGGAGACGGGCACGTAGACGTGCGCGCCGGTCGCCCGCTGGAGTCGCCGCGCCAGGTAGAACGGGAGAACGTGACCCAGATGCATCGGTCCGGACGGGCCGACGCCGGTGACGACCGAGTGCGTGCGGTCGGCGGCGTCGAGGTAGCGGTCGAGGTCGCGCCCGGCGAAGAACACTCGCCGGCGCAGCGCTGGATAGTCCGGCAGGCGGCGCACCTGCTCGTCGGTGAGCGGCTCGGCGCCGAACTCCCGGACCAGGCGCTCGCGGTCGACGCCGTCGCCGGGCGGGGCGGCGACGAGGTCGTCCTCCGCGTCGAGTCGGTCGTCGTCGGTGCTGTGCTCCTGCGTGTCGCCGTGGTGGTCGTCGGTCATTGTGGTGTCGGGGTCGCGGCTGGCGGGCGGTGCGGCGGAGAACGGAGTGAGCGCCCGGCCCGCACCCCCCGTCAGCCGGCGAGTGCGGTCCCGACACTGTCCGCTCCCGAGTGAAGCGTGCGCCACGGCCATGACCACGACCGCACGGGAGCGGACGGCATCATCCGTACTCGTGGCCCGACGCACAAGACCGTTGTCCCGGCGTGAGACCGCCTCACACGAGCGCGACCGCCTGCAGCGTCCACAGGGTCGCCATCCCGACGGCGATCGTCGCGAGGACGCTCTCGGTGCGCCAGGCGACGACGGCGGCGACGGCGGCGGCGACGACCTTCGCGGGCTCGAACGCCAGTCCCGCGGGGTCGAGCGACAGCGCGACCACCGCGGGGACGACCAGCGCCGACAACACCGCCGCGGGGACGAACCGCAACACGCCGCCGACCGCCGGCGGCACCGACTCGACTCGGCCGACGAGCAGGACGAACGAGAGCCGCAGCGCCAGCGTGCCGACGCCGGCGGCGACGATCACGAGCCAGACCGTCGTCGGGTCGTGTCCGGTCGTCACCGCCGTTCACCCCCTCGCTCGCCGGCCGCGTCGTCCGTTTCTCGCTCGCGGCCGCCGTCGCCCATCGGCTCCCCGTCTCCGGTGACGGGGAACGCGCCCGTCCGCAGGTCGAGCGCGACGCCGACCGCCACGCCGACGGCGCCGGCGGTGACGATCCCCAGGTCGAACGGGAGGACGGCGGCGCCGACACCGACGACGCCGCTGACGGCGGCGACGGCGGCGGTGTGCCGGTCCTCGACCGCCGGCACCAGCAGGGCGAGAAAGGTCAGCGGCACGGCGAACTCGAGCGACAGCCCGGCCGGGACGGCGGCGCCCGCCACGGCGCCGACGGCGGTGGCGACCTGCCAGGTGACCCACAGCGAGAGCGCACTGCCGAGGTAGTACCAGAGCCGGCTTCGCTCCCCGGGTGCGGTCTCGCGGAACTCCGCCAGCGAGACGGCGTATGCCTGGTCGGTCAGCACGTACGCGCTCACCCAGCGGGCGGGCGCCCCCAGCCGGCGGAGGTACGGCGCGATCGAGGCGCTGTACATGACGAAGCGGAGATTGATAACCAGTGCCGTGGCGACGATCACCGCGACCGGCGCCGTGTCCCCGACCAGTTCGATGGCCGCCAGCTGTGACGCGCCGGCGAAGACGACGACGGACATCGCCACCGCCTGCACCGGACTCATCCCCGCCTCGACGGCAGTGACGCCGGCGACCAGCCCGAACGGCACCACACCCAGCAGGATCGGCGCCGTCGTCCGCGCCCCGGCGGCGGCGTCGGTCAGCGCGGGCGACCGGTCGGCGCGACCGTCGGCCGTCGACCGTCCGCTCACGTCTCGCCCGCGCCAGGAGCGTCGTCCTCGGCGCCCTCCGTCGCGCCGCCGGCCTCCTCGCCGGTGACGTACGCGAGCATCGCTTCGGGGTCGACCTCATACCCCTCGCGGCCGAAGAAGGCGGTGACGTTGCGACAGTCCCGTTCGAGGAACTCGCGGGCGTTCGGGTGGTGGACCGTCAGCGCCTGACCCAGGTCGAGGACGACCATCTCGCCGTCTTGGACGACGAGGTTGTACTCCGAGAGGTCGCCGTGGACGAGCCCCGCCTCGTACAGCCGTCGGGTGTTCTCCCGGACGACCTCGTACGCGGTCTCGGGGTTCTCGACGTCGACCTCGGCGAGTCGGCGGCCCCGCTCGCCGTCGGCGCCGATGTACTCCATCACCAGCGCGTTGCGCTCGACGGCGACCGGTGCCGGCACGCGGACGCCGCCCTCGCCGGCGCGGGCGAGGTTGGCGTACTCCTTGCGGGTCCACGCGAGGACGACGTCTTTCTTGTCGCCGCCGATCCCCTCGAAGCGCGGGTCGCCCTCGAGATAGTCCCGCATGTCCCGGAAGTCGGAGGCGGAGATGCGGTACATCTTCACGGCGACCTCCGGCTCGGCTTCGGCGGGGAGGCCGAGCACGTCCCGGGCGAGCGAGCCGCCGAGAGCGGTGTAGACGTTCGCCTCCTTGCCCGTCGAGACGGGGCCGCCGAAGGCCTCGATGGCGCCGTCCTGCACCAGCTTGTAGAGGGCACCGTAGGTGGCCTCGTCGAACACCGACTCCTCCAGCTTGAGACGCTCGCTGTCTTGGATCCGCATCCGGAACTCGTCGAACGCCCGGTCCTGTCGGCGGGCGATCCGCGTCGCCTCGGTGTCGTCGACATCGATCGACTCGAACTCGTCGCCGGGGGTGCCGGCCCGGTCGGTCTCGACCAGGTCGTCGGTCATGCGTACCGGGGCGTCGAGCGGCGGAGTCGCGGTCGTGCGTTCACGCGGCCGTCCGGGGCGAAGGGCGAACGGGGTCGGGAGCGAGAGTGAGAGTGAGAGTGAGAGCAGGAGGGTACGAGGACTGTCACGGTCGCGGTCATTCGGGGACGGTCATCCGATGTAGCCCTCCTCGCGGAGGGTGTCGGCCTCGGCCTTCTCGTAGCGCCAGGTAATGTCGGCCTTCTCGTCCTGCCAGTCCCACGGGTCGGCGAGGACGACGTCGTCCTCGCGGATCCAGACGCGTTTCTGCATCTTGCCGGGGATGCGGGCCGTGCGCTCGACGCTGTCGGCACACCGCACCCGGACGCGGTTCGCCCCGAGCATCTGTGTCACCTCGGCGAACACCTCGCCGTCGTCGGGCATCCGTACCTCGCTGAGGTCCGCTGCCCCGTCCTCTTGCTCGCTCACGCGCGTCGTTAACGGTGCGGTCCGTTTAAACCCGCCGACGCGCGTTCGCCGCGAGACCGTCGGACGACGCCCTCGTCCCCCGGTCGGAGACAGGTTTTTGTTGCCGCCGTTCCACGTGCGGACGTGAACGGTCGTCGCAGTCAGTCGGACGAGCCGACCTTCGGCAGGCGACGCCGGCTGGTGCTTTTCGTCGGCGTCGCGCTGTTCCTGCTCGGCGGCGCCGCGGGGTCCGACGTCACGGCCGCCGTCGGCGCCGTGACCGCACTGAGTACCGTGCTCGTCTGGTCGTCCGTCGGCGGCGCGCTCGACCGGATCGCCCACGCCGTCCACGGGGCCCGACTCCGGATCGGCGCCCTGCGGAGCACGCTGGAGCGCGGCGCGACCGACGAGCCGGACCCGGTCGACCGTCTCCAGCAGCGGTACGCCGACGACGAGATCACGGAGGCGGAGTTCGAGCGCCGGATGGAGACGGTGCTCCGGACCGACGACGAGGAGGTCGCCGAGATGGTAGTCGAGGAGTAGTCCGACCCTGGCGGTTATGTCGGCGGCGCCCCCAGCGGGCGTATGCTCCAGCGCATCGGTCTCGTGGGCGTGTTCGGACTGCTGGTCGTCGTCGCCGGGCTCGGTCTGGTCGCGTGGGAGAGTCCGGTCGTCGCGGCCGGGATCGCGACGATGGTACTCGGCCTCGGGATAGTCGTACAGTCGGTCGTCTCCCGGGCGCTCGCGCAGTTCGGGCTGGCCGGCGCCCCTCCCCAGGGGTGACGTCTCGCCGCGGCCGTGAGCGACGGTCGGCGACCGACGCCGCCACCGTCGCGTCGAGCCGTCAGTTCCGGGCGCCGACCAGCGAGCCGCCGTCGACGCTCGCCCGCGAGTAGTCGACGTCCATCAGGTCGAGCATCGTGGGCGCGAGGTCGAGCAGGTCGACGTCGTCGCCGACCCCGACGTCGGGGTCGTCGGTGATCAGGGTCGCGTTGTGGAAGGTGTGCATCCCGTTGCGCGCGCCGTCGGACTCGAACACGCGGTCCTTCTCCCCGAAGCCGGACTTCAGGTCGAACCCCTCGTTCGGAACGACGACGAGGTCGGGTGCGATGTCGTCGTGGTCGCCGCGGAAGGCCTCGGTCCGCTCGACGACGCGGTCGGCGACCGGCCGACCGTCCGGCCCTTCGAACTCCTGGAGCATCGCCTTCAGTTCGGCGACGGTCTCCTCGTACTCGTCCTCGGGGACGCCGCCGCGCGGCTCGCGGCCCTCCAGGTTGACGTAGAACCGCCCGGGGATGAACGAGTAGGCGCGACTCTCGGCGGCGATGTCGCCGAGACTCTCGTGGTCGTCGCCCTCGTAGGCGAGCCAGCTCTGCTCCTGCAGCCATCGGTTGCAGTTGACCTCGTACTCCAGGGTGGTGAAGCCGTGGTCGCTGGCGACGATCGTCGTCACGTCGTCGGGCATCGACCGCCACAATGAGCCGACGTACTTGTCGACGCGGCGGTAGAAGTCGAGGAACTCCTCGCGGAACGGCCCGTCGTGCTCGTAGTCGCGGAAGGCGAAGTGGTTGACGCGGTCGGTGGTCATGAATACGCCGAAGAACAGGTCCCAGTCGTCGGCGGCCACGTAGTGGTCGAACGCCTCGTGACGACCGTCGAGCGTCTCGTCGGCGTTCTCGAAGAAGGCCGTCCGGTCGTCCCTGTGGCCGAGCTTGGCGTTGACGTCGAGCCGGTAGTCGATACCGCTGAGGTAGTCCCGCATCTCGTCGGGGTAGGTGGCCTTGTCGAGAGTGGGACAGAGAAAGCCCGAGACCATCCGCTGGACGTTGCGCTGTGGTGGGAACGTGACGGGGACGTTCATCACCGTCGCGTTGCGGTCCGCCGCCTCGACACGGTCCCAGACGCGGTCGGCCCGGACGTTCGACCGGTTGGGGACGTACGTGTCGTACGACCCGACCTCTCGGTCCTGAAAGCCGTAGACGCCGGCCGCGCCGGGGTTCCGGCCCGTCGTCAGCGCCGGCCAGCAGGCACTCGACTCGGGCGGAACGATGCTGTCGATCGGTCCGGCTGTGCCCGTCTCCGCGATCTCGGTGAGGTTCGGGAAGACGTCGGGGTTGTCGGCGACGAGACTGTACGGCACGCCGTCGATACCGAGAAAGGCGACCCGCGGGTCACCGTCGCCGCGAAGCCGGTCGAACAGACCCATGCCCGACTCTACCGACGGCGGGGTAGAAGACGTTTGCTACTCGTCCGCGGCGCCGGCTTCGCGCTCGTCCTCGCGCTCGTCGTCCCCCGCGGGAACGACCGTCAGGTGGTCGATGCCGACCGGCTGTCGCTCCCGCTCGGTCGATGCCATCGGCCGTCCGTACGCGGTGCGGCCACAAGAAATTACCCATGCTCATAACGCATCCCGGCGTCGGGCGTCATGCGCGGCGCGCATCCGGGTCAGCCGAACTGTTCGTCGTACAGCTCCTGGGCGTGTTCGACGGCGTCGTGGGCGGCGTCGCGACCCTCGAAGCCGAGCGTCTCCGTCTCCTTGTCGGGTTCGAGGTTCTTGTACGTCTCGAAGAATTCGCGTATCTCGGCGCGCTGTTGGTCGGTCAGGTCGTCAAGATCGCACACGTCGTCGTAGCGGGGGTCCTCGCTGGGGACGGCGATGACTTTGTCGTCCTTCTCGCCGTCGTCGTCCATCCGCATCAGCGCGACCGGCCGGGCCTCGAGGACACAGCCGGGGAACGTCGGGTCCTCGACGATGACGAGCACGTCGAAGGGGTCGCCGTCGTCGTAGTACGACTGCGGGATGAAGCCGTAGTCGCTCGGATAGTGGACGTTCGAGTGTAACACCCGGTCGAG
>PXSK01000035.1:54363-75240 GCA_003022865.1 Halobacteriales archaeon SW_5_70_135
AGGTCTCCGGGCGTCCGCTCGGCCGGAACGCATTATAACCTGGTGGTCCAATCCAGTAATACCACGATCGCTCGAAGAACCATACGCGTGACGACAAGAATCCAGGCGGACAACCGAAGCGGACGGACAATCAGCTTTCGTCACCGGGTTCGGCCTCTGAACGTGTCGCATGACGCTTGATAGCCCAAGTTAAATCGGTAACGATTGCCGGGTAATCTAAATTGATTGCCAATATTTATCCCTGTGCATGACATAAGCCGGTTACATGTCTGAAGCACAGTCGTCGACTGGCGTCGACGAGCAGACTGTCCGTGACCTGACCGCGTTCCAGCGTAACATTCTGATGATCCTCTCGGAGGAGCCGATGTACGGCCTCGCGATAAAGCGCGAGCTGGAGTCGTACTACCGGACGGAGGTAAACCACGGCCGACTCTACCCGAACCTGGACGAGCTGGTCGATATAGGGCTCGTCGAGAAGAGCGAACTCGACAAACGCACCAACCAGTACGAGCTGACCGAGGCCGGCTTCGAGGCCGTACTCGACCAGATCGAGTGGACCGCCTCGAAGGTCGCCACCGACGACGACCGCGCCGCCGCGGTCGCCGACATCGTCGACAGCTACTGCTGATCACTCCCCGCGCTCCGTCTCTCCGTCCTTCCCGCCCGGCAGCGGCCGCTCTACCGCATCGAACACCAGTTCGACGGAACGGTCGAGCCGGCGCCGCTGTCGCTCGGTCGGCCAGGCGTTGCGCGGGAAGTACTCCTCGCGGAACTCCCGGAGCTCGTCGCCGGTGGCCGCCTCGATCCGCTTCGCGTAGTGGTTACTCATGAACGTCGCCAGTGCCGCCGCCGTCTCGCCGTGGGTCTCGCCGTGAGCCGAGCGCACCCTCTCGGCGACGGCACGGTTGTGCTCGGCTACCTCGTCCCAACGCTCGGGGTCGCCGGGGCCGGACAGCGACCGTTCGACCGCCCGATCCGTGTCCTCGACCCGGTCGCGGGCTACCGTGCCGTCGTCGACCCACTCCGCGGGGTACAGCACGAGCGTGTCGCCGGTGTCGTCCTCGCGGACCCGGGCCTCGAAGCCGCGTTCGGCGACGAGAGCGTCGCGCTCGCGCTCATAGGCCGCCCGCTCGTCGTCGTCGACCGCCTCGCGGGCCAGCCGGCTCAGTCGCTCCGCCTCCTCGACGACCGTCTCGGGTAACTCGCCGCCTGTCGCGCGCTCGCCGTCGTCGACGTGATCGCTCACGTGTGTCGTCCGGGGCGGGTCGGCTCGTGGCTTACGGTTCGTCGAGCGCCTCGTTCGCCAGGCGGTCGGCGCGCTCGTTGACCGACCGCGGGACGTGCTCGATCGACCAGTCCTCGAACCGCTCCAGCAGCTCGCGGGCGGTCACGCGGCGCTCGCGCAGCTCCGGGTCGCGGGTCTCGTACTCGCCGCGGACCTGCCGTACGACGAGCTCCGAGTCGCCTCGCACGTCCACCCGGCGGAACCCCAGCTCGTCGGCGGCCTCCAGCGCGCGGACGAGCGCCTTGTACTCCGCACGGTTGTTCGTCGCGCGGCCGATCCGCTCACCGCCCTCGCCCGCGACGCCGTCCGCGCTGACGACTGCCCAGCCGACCGCTGCCGGTCCCGGGTTACCCCGCGCGGCGCCGTCGAAGTAGACGTGTGCGCGGTCGGCGGTCGGGTCGACGACGCCCGCCCCCCGCAACAGCCGCTCGACCGCGCCGGGGTCGGCGCCCTGGACGACCACCTTCCCGTCGTAGGCGACCGCCGTCGCGTCCCCGCGACGTGCACGCCAGTGCTCGTGCTCCGTGTTGCCCGGCTCGACCTCGACGCCCGCCGCCTCCAGGGCCGCACGCGCCGCCTCGACGTCGCACTCGATGACCGGCACCTTCCCGATCCGATCGCCCGCCGAGAATACGTCTGTCGGTACCGCCGGGCTGACGGCGCCGTCCTAAATCTTTCGCGTACACGCCTCTCGGTCCCGGTCCGACCCCGTGTGACGGGCGTCGGACGGGTCGGCGTCACGGACTCTCGACGACCGCTGTCCTCCCCCCTCGTCGCGGCCGACGAGGTCGTCGAAAGGTTCATATACCCTGATTCTACTATCGGATAAATGCGATGACACGGCCCACGCGGCAGCGAGAGCGAGAGACAGAGACGGAGTCCTCCGAGCGCGAGACAGAACAAGAGGAGAGTGTGCGGGAGTGTCCCGAGTGCAGTTCCGAGAACCTCGTCAAGAGCTCCGACCGGGGAGAGCTCGTCTGCGAGGGCTGCGGGCTCGTCGTCGAGGAGGAGACTATCGATCCGGGACCGGAGTGGCGCGCCTTCAACCACGAGGAGCGCCAGGAGAAGTCCCGCGTCGGTGCCCCGACGACGCAGACGATGCACGACAAAGGCCTGACGACGACGATCGACTGGAAGGACAAGGACGCCTACGGACGCTCCATCTCCTCGAAGAAGCGCTCACAGATGCACCGGCTCCGGAAGTGGCAGGAGCGCATTCGCACGAAAGACGCCGGCGAGCGCAACTTACAGTTCGCCCTCTCGGAGATCGACCGGATGGCCTCCGCGCTGGGCGTTCCGCGGTCGGTACGCGAGGTCGCCTCCGTCATCTACCGGCGCGCCCTGAAGGAGGACCTCATCCGCGGTCGCTCGATCGAGGGCGTCGCCACCGCCGCGCTGTACGCCGCCTGCCGCAAGGAGGGGATCCCCCGTTCGCTGGAGGAGATAAGCGAGGTCTCCCGCGTGAACCGCAAGGAGATCGGCCGCACGTACCGCTACATCTCCCAGGAGCTCGGCCTGGAGATGAAACCCGTCGACCCGAAGAAGTACGTCCCTCGATTCTGCTCCGAGCTCAGTCTGAGCGAGGAGGTCCAGACGCAGGCCAACGAGATAATCGAGACCGCCATCTACGCCGCCTCCCTATTGTGTAATGAGAAGAAGACCCAGCGCGAGGTCGCCGACGTCGCCCAGGTGACCGAAGTGACGATCCGCAACCGCTACCAGGAGCAGATCAAGGCGATGGGCATCCACTCATAGCGGTCCGCCTTCGCCTCTCGACTGGTGTGCTCGATCCCGCAGCGGAGGCCTCCGAAGCCCCCGGCGCGCTCGGCGGGTTTACTCGGGCGCTTCCTGCCGGAGGGCGCGCGAGCAGCGAGCGAGAGTCCCACGAGCGAGCGAAGCGAGCGAATGGGAGCAGGAAGTCGCAGCAGCGAGGCGCTACGCGCCGTTGGCAGCCGGCATTCACGAGAGCGACGCTCTCGTGAGCCGGTCGGAACTCGAAGAGTTCTGATGACGTTCGTCAGAGCTCCGCTCTGACGGGCCAACCGGAACCCTGCGGGTTCTGGTGACGCCGCAGGCGCCGGCGACGACGAGCGTCGCGAGTCCGGCCGTCTTCCCGCGAACGAACATCGCAGCGAGCGAAGCGAGTGAGGGGCGCAGGAGGCCGGGGAGGACGGAGGTCGCGGTGCGGTGGGTGGGACTGAAAGGGGCCGTCGCCGGGCGGCGGAGCCGCCCGGCTGCCAGAGGGAGCTCCGCTTCCTCGCTGCCCGGCTGCGGGAAGCCCGACGAAGTAAGCACCATGCTCAACTCGCCGGAGGTGAGTTGGCATCTCAGGAGACTCGCGAGTCTCCTGACGAGTCCGCAGGAGCTTCGCTCTTGCGAGATCCAGCAAATCTTCGATTTGCGCGACAAGCGGGAGACTCCACGAGTCTCCCTGGCAGCCGGGCGCTACGCGCCCGGCGACAGTGAGTCGCGCGACTGCAGCCGGGCGGGGGCTTTCTGTGTCCGCGCAAGCGGATCGGGAACGGTCACGGTGACTGACAGCCGGGCAGCGGGAAGACTCTCCGAGTCACTCCGGCAGTCGGGCCGGTGGCCCGACGACGGCGAGAGAGCAACGCGCTCTCCGGCTCACGGCAGGCAAGCTGTCGTGAACGAGGGATTTCTAAGCTGCGAAGACACGACCGAGCGCACCGAGGACAGTTCCAGAGAGCGGTGTCGTACCGACACCCCGATCCGAGAGCGACCCGCGGACCACCGCACTTATGCTCGCACCAGCCGAGAGCTTCGGCGATGTACAGACACGCCGCCTTCCTCGTCCGCCAGGCGGGGATGACCCACGAGGCCTTCGTCGAGCACTGGCAGCACGAGCACACCCCCATCGCCCGCGAGATCGAGGGCGTCGTCCGCTACCTGACGACGACGCCACTCGACCCCGAGGGCGCGACCTTCGACGGCGTCGCCGACCTCTACTTCGACGACCTCGACGCGTTGCACGACGCCCTGGGCGGCGAGGGCTCCCGGGACTACGACCCCGACAAGGAGATGGCCGCCAAGGCACGGGAGGACGTGGACGACTTCCTCGCCGTCACCGAACGCCCCCGTCTCATTGGCGAGGAGCACGCCCACATCGACGGCCCGGACACCCGGTACCGGCGCAGCATCCTGCTCACGCGCCGGCCGGAGACGAGCCACGACGAGTTCCGCGACTACTGGCTCGACGAGCACGTCCCGCTCGTGCGGGAGCTGCCCGGTCTCGCCCGCTACACCGCGACGCTGCCGACTGCCCCCGAGCACGCCGAGTTCGACGGCATCGCCGACCTCTACTTCGCCGATCTCGACGCGCTGTGGGCCTCCACCGGCCGAGAGACCGACTCGTACGACCCCGGCGACCCGAAGCAGGTCGCCGTCCGCCGGGACGCGACGGAGTTTCTCGACTTGGACGCGCTGCGGCAGTTCGTCGGCGAGACGACCGTCCAGAAGGACCGCCCCGACTCCGAGTAACCTCGCTCACTCGCGCCGCGACAGGCCCTCGCCGTCGACGCGCAGCTCCCCGAGTGCCTCCAGGACGGCGTCGGCGTCGACCGCCGACGGGTCGACCGCCCGGCAGTCGCCGCCGGGCAGTCGGCAGACCGTGACGCTCGCCGGCTCCGTCCCGCGTGCGGCGAGCAGAGCCGCCGTCACGCCGGCGTCGACGCGCTCGACGCGCTCGATCCGGCGTCCGGTCCCGTCGCCTGCGGTCGCCGGTGGACGCACGAGTACCGCCTGCCAGTCGCCCGTGTCTCCCTCCCCGCCGTCCGAGCGGTACAGCAGGTCCGCCCGACCGCGAAGCAGCGTCGCTCGACCCGCCGTTTCGTCTCCAGTCACGTCGTCTCGCGGGATCGTCAGCGGGACGCCTGCGAGCACCCGCTCGCTCTCGGCGACCTCCGCCCGCAGGTCCGTCGCCCGGTAGTCCGCCAGCGCGTCGAGCAGCCACGCCCGGACGTCGTCTCCGTCCTCGACCGGCGCGGCGTCGAGCAGTCGGTCGACGACCGGACCGGGGGCGTCGACGGCGTCCTCGCGGTCGGCGGCGACCACCGCGGCACGCAGCAGCGCGGCCAGCCGGTCGTCGGGCACGCCCTCGGGGCCCACACGGTCCGGCGGCGTCTCGCCGTCCGACGCGGCCGTCGCCGTCTTGTCGTCCGACGCGGCCGTCGCCGCCGCCGTTCGCGCGTGTGGGGCCAGTCCGAGGGCGTCCTCTCGCCCGGCGAGCAGGCGCCCGAGCGCCGGCGGTCGGTCGACGGCCCCGGCCTCGGCGGTCGAGACGGCCGCCGGTCCGACCGACCGGTCGGGACTCGCTCTCCCGTCGCGTGCGTCGCGACTGCCGCCGGCGCCCGCGAGGAGGTCCGCGAGCTCGGTGGTCTCGCCCGCCGGCGGGTCGGCGGCCTCGATTTCGTCGACGCCGACGGGAAGCGGTCCCCCGTCGGTGTCGAGGGTGGCGGTCGTCCCGGCCTCGACGTCGCCGGGGTCGAGGTGTTCGGCGAGCGCGGCGGCCCAGGTAGTCCACTCCCCGCTCCGCGTGGGGGCGAGCGGGACGACCAGGTGGTCGCTCGCCCGCGTGACGGCGACGTACAGCAGCCGCCAGAACTCCGCCCGCCGGTCGCGGAGGTGTGGCGTCAGCGGGTGGTCGTGACGCAGGCGGCCCTCGCCGTCGCGCACCTCGGCGAGCCACAGCAGTCCCCGGTCGAGGTCGAAGCCGGCGTCGTCGTCGTGGTACCATCCGCCGCGGAACGTCGGCAGTTCGCCGGGCGGCGGCGGGTCGTGGCCCGCGACCGGGCGCAGCGCGACGCCGTGGCGCCGGTCGGCGACGAACGGCTCGTCACAGGCCTGGCGGTACGCCTCGTCGGTCGTCGTGTCCGCGAGGACGACGACCGGGAACTCCAGCCCCTTCGCCGTGTGGGCGGTCAGCAGCTTGACGGTGCCGGGCGAGTCCATGTCGGCGACGGCGGCGGGAGCGGTGTCGTCCTCGACGCGACCGGAGCGCAGCCCCTCCAGACGGCGGACGAACTCGCCGTACGGGAGGTGGTCGTCGCTCTCCCAGCCGGCGACGACCTCGACGAACCGGCGGACGTTGGCGTACCGCTGGAGACCGTCGCCGTCAGCCAGCGCGGTCACGTCGAACGCCGAGTGCGTGAGCAGGTCCGCCACGAGGTCTGCCTTCGAGCCGTCCCGGACGTACCGTACTGTCTCGCGCAGGTCCCGCAGGGCCTCGAGTTCGCGACGGTCGCCCGCCGCTCCCTTCCAGGCCGCGAGCGCTCGGTCCAGGTCGTATCCGGTCGCCGCGAGTCGCTCGCGAGCGCCCGTCGACAGTCCGACGAGCGCCGACTCGACGACCCGCCGGGTCCGGGCGGGGTCCTCCGGGCGTTCGAGCCACGACAGCGCGTCGATCAGCGTCTCGACCTCCGGCTCGCGAAAGAGCGAGCGCGTCCCGATGACGGCGCTGTCGATCCCGTAGCGGTCCAACACGCGAGAGTACAGTCGCATGTATCGCCGCGAGCGAAACAGCACCGCCACGTCGCCGGCCCGCAGCGGCTCCGTCCTCGTCGCGTCTGTCGACCCGCCCCCCTCGTGCTCTCCGAGTGTCGTCTGTCCTCCGGTGCTCGCACCGTCGTCGCCCTCGTCGGTGCGGACCGCCGGGTCGCGGTCGACCCGGAGCGCGCGTCCCTCCTCGAGTGCCGTGCGGAGGACGCCCGCGACCCGTTCGGCCTCGCGTTCGACCAGTCGCTCGCGGCGACTGCGGTCGTCCTTCTCGTCGTCGTCGGGTCGGTCGACGTCGACCGCGTGGACGTGTGCCTCCTCTGGGTCGGTCTCGGGACGGCGCGCGGTCAGCGGCTCGTAGCTCACGTCAAAGGTGCCGATGCCGCCGCGACCGCGGTCGTCGAAGATCCGTGGGAACAGGTGGTTGGCGGCGCGGACGAGGTGTGGGTGCGAACGGAAGTTCTCGGTGAGGTCCACCCGGTGCACGCGCTCGGCGTCGAGGACGTTGCCCGCCGCGTCGCCGTCGGCGTAGTCGAGCAGGCGGGCGAACAGCCGCGGCTCCGCCGAGCGCCACTCGTACACCGACTGCTTCAGGTCGCCGATCAGCAGCGTCCGCCCGCCGACCAGACGCGCGAGCACGCGACACTGCGCGTAGTTCGTGTCCTGGAACTCGTCGACGACGACGTGTCGGAACCGCCCCGCGAGACTCTCCCGGAACGCTCGTCGGCGCTCAGCCGCGGCGCTCTCTTCACCGTCTCCCTCGCGCTCTTCGTCGGCGTCGCCCTCCAAATACTCCCGGACGACGTAGGTGATGTCGGTGTGGGTGAGGACGCCACGCTCGCGAGAACGGCGGTCGTACTCGCGGTCGAAGGCGGCGAGCACGCGGCCGAACGCTCCCGCCAGGCGGTGGCTCTCGCGGTACGTCTCGCGGGCGTACTCCACCCACCGCTCCGGCTCGCGGATCGTCGCTCGCGCGTGCTCCCGGTCGAAGTCCGTCAGGGCGTCGACGATCGCGAGCACGTCCTCGAAGTCGGTCGGCTCCCGTCCCGCGTGCATCGCCGCCACCGACCGCAGCAGCCGGCGGCGCGCCTCCGGGACAGAGGTGCCGAACTCCCGGCAGGAGCGGTGGACGGCGGCGACCATCGAGCGCCAGTCGCCCGGCGGTCCGTCCTCGCTCTCCGTCGCGTCGTCCTCGCCGGCGGGCGACCCCGCCGCGGGGAAGGCCCGCTCCAGGCGCTCGACGGCCCCGGCGAGCTCCGGGTCGGACTCGATCGCCGCGAAGACGGCCCCCAGCAGGTCCGCCCGCCGCACCCCGTCGGCGACCGTGAACGCGGGGGTGACGCCCACCTCGGGGGCGACCTCTCGCAGCAGGTCCTGGGCGAACGAGTCGAGCGTCTGGACGTGACTGGCGCTCTCGAGCCAGCGCAGCAGGTCGTCCCACCGGCGCACCACGGGGTCGTCCGGCGGCGCCGCCTCGCGGTGCTCGCGGAGTCGTTCCTTCAGCTCGGTCTTCAGCTGCCGGGCGGCGTCCCGGGTGAACGTCGTCACCAGGATCGACTCGAAGGGATTCCGCTCCGGCGCCCGGTCGAGCTCGCGGACGACCGCCTCGGCGACGACCTCCACCGCCGTCGTCGTCTTGCCCGTGCCGCTGCCGGCCGCCGCCGCCACGACCGCGTCCTCCTCGAAGTGTGCCGCCAGCGTCCGTCGCTGGTCCCGCGACAGCGGCGGCGTTCCCCCCGCTCGACGGCGGAGCCGACGGTCGACGACCCCGTCGGCTCGGTCACTCACCATCGGCCTCCAGTCGCTCCGCGAAGCGGTCCACCCGCCGCAGCAGCCGCCGCGCGTCGGCCGGGTCGACGCCGGCGGCCAGGTCGTCCAGCGCCTCGCGGTCCGCCGCCCGCGTCCCGGCGTGTCGGGCCAGCGCCCGCAGGCGGTCCTTCGGCGTCGTGCGGTCGTCGCCTGCCTCTCTCACTCCTCCCGTGCCGTCGCCGGCGGGCGTCCACTCGCTCAGAGCGGTCCGCTCCCGGCGACGCTCGGGGACGGTGAGCGCGTCGAGGACCGGCGACGGCGGCACGTCCCGCCCCTCGTCGTCCTTGTACGGGCGCGACAGCGTCACGCCCCCGTCGGCGGCGACCGACCGGAGCGTCCGCCCCAGCGCGGCCACGTCCCGCCGATAGCGGGCAGTTTCACCGTCGAGAAACGCCGCCGGACCGGCCGCCCCGCGGGCGACCGCCTCCCGCACCGCGCCGTGCAGCAGCGTCGGCCGTGGCGGAGCCCGCGGGAACCGCTCGGCCGACAGTCCGAGCACGACCAGGTGGTCGACGTCGCCGACCGCCGCCGCGGGGTCGTCGACGGCGAGCAGCTCCACGGCGTCGGCGTCGGTCGCCGGCGGTCGCCGCTCGTCGGACAGTGCCGCCCGCAGCGCCAGCCGGGCCGTCTCCCAGTCGCCCTCCTCGACGCTTTGCAGCCGTTCGTACGCCGGTTCCGCCCGGCGCTCGACGGCCGTCCGAACGCTGGCGGCCGCGCCGGCGAGATGCTCCGCCGTCGTCAGCGCACGCTCGGTCTCGACGGCGACCCCCGACGGCCGCCGCGGCGCCCGGGCGCGGACCGCCCCGGCGTGTGCCTCCGTCGCCGTCACGAGCGTCGCGCGCAACTCCCGGCCGTCCGCCGGCGGCGACGCCGCCAGCGACTCGACCCAGTCGAGCAGGTCGACCGCGTGAGCCGTCGCCGTCTCGCCCTCCGCCTCCGCCCCGTCGGCGACGGACTCGGTCCGCGCCCGGTGTGCCGACGGCGGTGCCTCGTCGGGCAGCGTCTCGCGAAGCCTCTCGACCGCCGACAGCGACGGCGGCCACTCCTCGGCGTCCCTGTCGGTCTCGCCCCGCCGACTCTCGGGCGGGACGACCCCGAGACGGAGCGCGTCGGCGACCGCGTCGGCGGTCACGGCGACGACGGCACTCCCGTCGTCGTCGCCGTCCGCGGCCGCGGCGACGAGCGCGAGCAGCGCCCGGAGCGTGCGAGCGGCCGGCAGCGCGCCGACCCGCTCCGTGGCGCCGACGCGATACGGTCGGTCCGCGGTCAGGGCGACGGCCCGCAGGGCGGGCGCGTAGGCGTCCGGGTCCGGCGCGACGAGACGAACGTGACCCTCCGTGCCGCGAGCGACACGAACGGCGTGCTCGACCTCCCGGCGACGGTCGGGTGCGGCGACGGTCCAGAGGCCTCGGTGTGCGGTCGTCGCTCGGTTGTCGGCGGCGGCGAGCACCCGCCGGGCGGCCTCGCTCGCCGGCTCCCCGCCTTCCTCCTCGATCGCGTCGACCTCTGTCGCTGCGGCGACGGCCGTTGCCCGCTCGGTCAGGCGGCGCTCTCCCGCGAGCAGCGTGACCGGCGTCGTCGCCGCGAGCGCCGCGACGGTCCGGAGCACGCCAGCGTCCGCCGGCGCCCTGGGGACGACCACTACCCAGTCACGGTCGGTCGACAGCCCGCGGGCGGCCCGCAGTAGGTGACTCCGAGAGACGAAGGTGCGACCCGTGTCGTCGCTCTCGGCGGCGACCCGCCGGAGTCGCCCGTCCAGCGCACGGAACGCGCGGACGCTCTCTCTCGTGACCGCCGCACCGAAGGGGTGGTCGTCCGCGACGCCGTCGACGGCCGACAGCAGCGCCTCGTGGTCGTCCTCGTCGGCGGCGTCCGTACAGCGGTAGTACTCCGTCAGCTCCCGCGCCGTAGCCTCGACGCCGGAGCCGCCCGCCCCCACCCTGTCCGCGAGTCGCGCCACCGGCCCCGACTCGGCGTCCCGAACGGCCGCCCGGATCGCTCGCCCGCGGACGACGCCGCCGAGCGCGTCCACGCGCTGCCCGCGCTCGACGGCCACCCGCTCTCTCGCCCACTCCACGAGACGGGCCACCTCGACGCCGCCCGCCGGGACGCCGGCGGCGACCAGTCGGTCCTCCAGGCCGTCCGCCCGTCCCACGGTGAGCACCAGTCCCTCACGGTCCGGCAGCGGCCCGTCGTCGACGAGGTCCTCGACGACTGCCACGAGACCGCCCCCGTGGACGGTGAGTCCCCCCTCGCTCATCGCTGGCGTCGCTCCGCTCGCGCCGGATCACTCATGCCCCGCCAACGACGCTCCGGCTTATATACCCTGGCCCGGTCGCCGGCGACGCCTCCGGTCTCCGGCGTCACAACGCTCTTGTCGATCGCCGACGTGTCACCGAACGTGACCGACAGCGACGACGCCAGCCACGAGTGCGAGTGTTGCGGGGCGTCGTTCGACAGCGAGACCGCCCTCCGGCGGCATCTCCGCAGCGTCGGCAGGTAGATCACTCCCTTGGCATGGGAGAGGCCCCGGGTTCAAATCCCGGCGAGTCCATCGGAGCGACCGAGTTCTACGAGGGAGCGAGAATGTGCGAGCCGAGCGTCCGCACGGCGGACGCGAGGATTTGAATGAGAGAAGACGTAGCGTCGAGCGCAGCGAGACGACCGTCTTCGCGTGGTTCAAATCCCGGCGAGTCCACACCTTCACCCACTGCGTTCGCTCAGTCGTGGACTCGCCTGAGTCCCAGACTCTCACTCCGTTCGAGTCCGAGGCTCCCGGTGAGTCCACATTCCTGCGCCGCGAGCAGACCACGAGCGGCGCGAACGTGACGCGAGCCGGCGACTTGAATCAGGGAGCGGGAGGTGAGCGACCACAGGGAGCGAACGAGAGCGACCGTGGTTCAAATCCTGGCGAGTCCGGTCGATGTGAGCCGGGGTCGAATCGGGGAATGAGACGTGAGCGCCGGAGGCGCGGACGGGAGTGACGTGGGTCGGTCCTGAGCGTGTTCCGGCCTGTGCCACCCTCCGGGGTCACTCACGGAGCGTCCCCGACGAAAGAGTGTATCAGCGCCCGGGCTCGTTCCGTCGAGGCGAACGATGGACGGAGTCTCGCTCCTCTCCGGGTGGGACGCCCCCGCGAGGGTGGCGGCGCTGGTCGCGGTCCGCGCCGCTCTCGACGCCGGACTGGTGGCGGTGGTAGTCGTGGCGACGGCGAGAGACCTCGACGCTGCCGCGACGGCGGTCGCGGGCGGGCTGACGGTGCTGTCTCCTGCTGACCGTGGCGGTGCTCGGCGCTGCCGTCGGCGGTCGCGCCGGTCTCCGACTCTCGCGGGTCGAGTTTCTCGTCCGGCTGTGTCTGCTCGTGACCGCCGGCGCGGTCGCTCCCCGGCAGGGGACGACTGCGCTTCGGGTCGCCTGTGTGGTATTCGGGCTGGGTGTTGTCGTCACGTCGGCAATCGTGGTGCCGCTGTACGGCGAGGCCACCGTCGCGCCGTAGCCCGGTCGAGTCCGGCGACACCCGCCGGCCGTCGCGGGACAGATACTTTGCCACACCGGTCGACCGGCGGGTATGTCCCACGAGGAGACCGTTCGGGAGTACTACGACCTGGTCGACGCCGGCGACTACGACGCCCTGGCGGCGCTGTTCGCGCCCGACGTCGTCTACGAGCGACCGGGGCAGGCGAGCGCACTCGGTCGTGGCCGACGGCGACACCGTCGCGGTGCGGGGGTCGTTCGAGGGGCTACAGGACGGCGACCGAGTCGCCTTCGGCTTCGCGGACTTCCACGAGTTCGAGAACGGCCTGGTCGCCCGGCGGTACACGTATACGGACCGCGACGAGGTGTAGCGGGACCCGCGCGACAGAAGAGTCGACCGACGCCCGGAGACCCCGACCCGTCCGGCGTGTGCGCTCCACGCCGGGCGGGTTCCCGAGTCGCAGTCAGTCCTCCATGCCGTCGCCGTCGCCCTCGTCGCCACCGAGGTCGAGTTCCTTGGCGCGGGAGGCGACCGCCTCGGGGGCGAGCTCCTCGAAGGAGGCGCTCTCGGTGTCGACGGTCGCCAGCGCGACCTCCGCGGGGTCGAAGTCGTCGCTGATGTCCGCGAGCGCCCGCAGCGCCAGGTCGATGCCGGTCTCCAGGTCGGAACCCTCGGTGTACTCCTCTTCGAGGAACCGCTGGAGGTCGTCGCGGTCGCTGCCGATGGCGGTCGCGGCCCACTCGACGGGCGTGCCCGAGGGGTCGGTCTCGAACAGCCGGGGACGCCGCATCGAGGGGTCGTCGGTGTCGCTGTCCTCGGTGTCGACGCCGGCGACGAGGAGGGCGACGCCGAACGGACGGGCACCGCCGGTCTGGGTGAACTCCTGGATCTGGTCGGTGATCCCCTTCGTGAGTGTTTCAAGGTCGATCGGCTCGCCGTAGCGCAGGCGTTCGACCTGCGCGCGGCGGCGGGCGAAGTCCACCAGACGGCGACCGTCGGCGACGTGGCCGGCGGTGGCGACGCCGATGTGGTCGTCGATCTTGTGGATCTTTTCCAGACTGTCGGCCTCCATCAGCCGCGAGCGGGTGCGTTTGGCCGCCGCGAGCACGACGCCGTCCGCCGTGCGCACGCCTACGCTGGGGGCGCCACGCTTGACCGCCTCGCGGGCGTACTCGACCTGGTACAGGCGTCCGTCCGGGGAGAAGATCGTGATCCCCCGGTCGTAGGCCTGCTGATTGTTGTTCTGCATGTTCCCGATCGGGGGCCGGCGGTTTATATACTCGTCGTACCCGACAGGAGCCGCCCGAGTTCAGCGGCCGCGAGACGCGAGCTTTAGGTCGTCGCCGCCCGCTACGCCGGCATGGACGAGCGGTCAGCCGACGACCCCGATGAGCGCTCCGGCGTGGACGATGACGACCACGACCACGACCACGACCACGACCACGCCCACGTCGACGGTTCGATGTCGTACGCGGTAGTGACGGTCACCTCCACGCGAACGCTGGCGGAGGACACGGCGGGTGACGCCGTCGTCGCCGCGGTGAAGGACGCCGGCGACGAGGTGGCGACTCGCGAGCTCGTGATCGACGACTACGACGGCGTCCAGTCGACCGTGAGCCGGATCGCCGACCGTGACGACGTCACGGCGGTGGTGACCGTCGGCGGCACGGGCGTGACCCCGGACGACGTGACCGTCGAGGCGGTGCGACCGCTGTTCGCGAAGGAGCTGCCCGGATTCGGCGAACTGTTCCGGTCGCTGTCGTTCGAGTCGGTCGGCACGGCGACGGTCGCCTCGGATCGTCGTCGAGGAGGCGGGTCACCTGTCACGGCTCGCCGGACGGTGAGTCGACCGGGGACGACGCCCGTCGTCGACCGCGCGGGCGCCGCTCGCGGTCCGGTCGGGTCGGGTATGCTGGAAGCCGGTGTTCGTGTGGCGACGGACGCCGACTGCGACCAGTCGACAGGGGGACGCCGTCAGCGCCCGCCACGGCGCTAGAGACTGGTACCGGGGAAAGAGGCGGTGGTGGGGATGCCGGAGGGGAGTGGTGGAGAGAGCGGGGACGGGGATGTGGGAGATGCCGTCCTCGGGGTCAGCGTCAGCTCGCTCTCCGGGCCGGTGGTGGTGGGGATGGTGGTGGTGGCGGCCCGACGAGAGCGCGACGTGTCCTCGCGCCGGCGGCTGCCGGCCGGGAACTCGCACCGACCCGCCGTGACGGCGGAGTGGCGCTCGTCGGTCACGCTGACCCCGTTACACTCTCGGGGCGGAGACCACTTCAACCG
The DNA here is from genome assembly GCA_003022865.1 of Halobacteriales archaeon SW_5_70_135. Classification (GTDB taxonomy): domain Archaea; phylum Halobacteriota; class Halobacteria; order Halobacteriales; family SW-7-71-33; genus SW-7-71-33. Next base: position 68,724 of record PXSK01000035.1, read on the forward strand.
TCCCGATCGTCACGGCCGATTACGGAGAATTAACTCGCATTAATCGTCGTCCGGACACCCGCTCGACCGACGCCGGCAGGTCGCCGCCCTCCGGCGGTCGTGCCGCGTGAAACGTCGAAACGTATAAACGCGGAGACCGGCCCGCCCGGAAACATCGCTCCCGGCCTAACTTCCGAGCGCACTCACTCCAGGTGAAGCGTGTCGCGATAGGCCGGCGCCGCGACGCCCACGACAGTCGTCGGTAGCGGTCCTGCGAGCGCCGCGGAGCGATGGACGCGATGAAATCGCCTGTCGACGTCGCGCTGTACGACGTCCGGAACGCGGTCAATAGCGCGTTCGCGGCCGGCGGGGGCGTCCTCCTGGAGCGCACCGACGAGGGCTGGCGCCGACGCTCTTCGCGCGCGATGGCCTGTCAGCGCCTCACGCCCTCTCGCACCAGCTCGTCGACGACGGTCTCCGGGTCGAGCAGGTCCGGGTCGACGGCGAGGTCGGCACTGGGCGTGACGAACTCCGGCATCGAGTCCGGCGTATAGAAGACGACGCGCACGTCGGGGTTCACCGTCCGGGCGACGGGCACCGCGCTGGCCTCCGCGACGTCCGTGAACACTACCGTCGAGGCGTCGGCGACGCCCGCCGCCTCCAGCTCGTCGCGGACGGCGACGTCCTCGACGCGACCCACCGTCACCTCGCGTTTCTCGAACGCCTCGACGAGTCCCCGCGGGGGACCGACGACGACGACTCTCATTCGTACTCGATGGTCGCGGGTGGCTTGTGGGTGACGTCGTACACCACGCGTGATACCTCGGGGTTCTCGCCGGTGATCCGGGACTGGATCCGCTGGAGGGTCTCCCAGTCGACCTCCTGGGCGCGAGCGGTCATGCCGTCGCGGGACTCGACGGAGCGGACGGCGATGACGTGGCCGTGTACGCGGTTGTCGCCCTTGACGCCCGTCGCCCTGCCGAGGACCGCGGCGAGTGCCTGCCAGGGGTCGTACGCCTCCAGTTCCTCCTCGACGACGTGGTTCGCTGCCCGCGCCACGTGCAGCTTCTCCTCGGTCACCTCGCCGACGACGCGGACGGCCAGCCCCGGCCCCGGGAACGGCATCCGCTCGCTCATCGCCAGGTCGAACTCGCGGGCCACCTCGCGGACCTCGTCCTTGTAGAGGTCGCGAACGGGTTCGACGATCCCCTCGAAGTCGACGGCCTCGGGCAGACCGCCGACGTTGTGGTGGGACTTGATGTCGCCCTCGCTCTCGATGCGGTCCGGGTAGATCGTCCCCTGGACGAGGTAGTCGGCGTCGACGTCGCGGGCCTCTCGCTCGAAGACGCGGACGAACTGCTCGCCGATGACCTGGCGCTTCCGTTCGGGGTCGGTGACGCCGGCGAGGGCGTCGAGGAAGCGCTCGCGCTCGTCGACGGTCCGCAGCGAATCCATGTACTCGAGAGTGCCGCGGATCTCCTCGGTCTCGCCCTTCCGCATCAGTCCCGTGTCGACGTAAACGGGCGTGAGTCGGTCGCCGATCGCCTCGTACGCCAGCGCGGCGGAGACGGAGGAGTCGACGCCGCCCGAGAGGGCGATGACGGCGTTGGCGCTCTCGCCGACCTGCTCTCGGACCTCGGTGACGGCCTCCTTGACGAACGTCTCGGGCTCCATCAGACTTCGACCTCCTCGTTCCCGTGGCCGGTGCCGGTGCCGGTGCCGTCGACGACCGCCCGCCGGTCGAGGTCGCCGAGCACGGCGTCGAGCAGGCCGACGAAGGGCGGCGACGCCCGGCCGGGACGCGAGCGAAACTCGGGGTGGAACTGCGTGCCGACGAAGTACGGGTGCTCCCGGAGCTCGAGGATCTCCATGCGCTGGTCGGCGTGACCGGAGAAGACCATCCCCGCCTCCGTGAGCCGGTCGCGGTACTCGGGGTTGACCTCGTAGCGGTGGCGGTGACGCTCGGTGCAGGCGGTCGCGTCGTACACCTCGTGTGCCAGCGTGTCGGGTTCGATCGTCGTCTCGTGGGCGCCGAGCCGCATCGTCCCGCCCATTTCGGCGCGGTCACGCTGACCCGGCAGGAGGTCGATGACCGGATGCGACGTGTCGGGGTCCATCTCCGCGGAGTGAGCGTCCTCCAGTCCGAGCACGTTGCGGGCGAGTTCGACGACGGCCATCTGGAAGCCGAGACAGAGCCCGAGGAACGGCACCCCGTGCTCGCGGGCGTACCGAACGGCGTCGACCTTCCCCTCGGTGCCGCGAGAGCCGAAGCCGCCGGGGACGACCACCGCCTCGGTGCCGTGCAAACGGTCGCGGTGGCGGTCGGCCATGTCGTCGGCGTCGACCCACAGCACCTCGACGTCGACGCCGCGCTCCAGGCCGGCGTGTTTCAGCGCCTCCGTCACCGACATGTAGGCGTCGGCCATGTCGTACTTGCCGACCAGCGCGACAGCGGCCTCCGCCGTCGTCTCCCGGGTGACCACCTGCCGCCAGCGGTCCTCGCGCTCCGCGGGCGGCCGCGCCTTGTCGGCGATCCCCAACTCCGTCATGACGTACTCGTCGAGTTCCTCCTCCTCGACGACCAGCGGCACCTGGTAGACGTCCTCGACGTCGGGGTTCGAGAACACCGCCTCCGTCGGCACGTCACAGAAGAGGGCGATCTTCTCCTTCGTGGCGGCGTTGAGCGGGTCCTCGCAGCGCCCGACGATCGCGTCCGGCTGCAGGCCGATCGAGCGCAGTTCCTTCACCGAGTGCTGGGTGGGCTTCGTCTTCTGTTCGTCCGTCTGGGAATACGGGACCAGCGTCACATGGGTGAACAGGACGTCCTCGGGCTCTTCCTCGGTGGCGAACTGCCGTAGTGCCTCTAGATACGGCATCCCCTCGATGTCGCCGACCGTGCCGCCGACCTCGACGATGCAGACGTCGCTCCCCTCCGCCGCTTCACGCACTCGCCGCTTGATGTCGTCGGTGACGTGAGGGATGATCTGGACGGTGCGGCCGAGATACTCCCCGGCGCGCTCGTTGTCGATGACCTCCTTGTACACCTTGCCCGTGGTGACGTTGTGGTCGGAGGTCATGTCCTCGTCGAGGAAGCGCTCGTAGTTGCCCAGGTCGAGGTCGACCTCGCCGCCGTCCTTGAGCACGTACACCTCGCCGTGCTGGTACGGGTTCATCGTCCCGGCGTCGACGTTCAGGTAGGGGTCGACCTTCACCGCCGTCACGTCGAACCCCGCGTTCTTCAGCAGGCGACCGGTGGAGGCGGCGGTGATGCCCTTGCCCAGGCCGGACATCACCCCCCCGGTGACGAACACGAACTTCTCGCCCAGCGAGGCGTCGTACCCCGTCTCGGGTCCCGTCGGCATATTGCACGTGCCGTCGGCCCCCGCATAACCGTTACGAAGCCGCCGACCGCGTCGACTCTCTTTCCCAGTCCTTCTCGTCGACCGACGGCCGACCAGCGCCGGCGACGCGTCGACCGCCACGACCGATGTCCGGGACGGTCCCGCCCGCCTCAGGACGGCGGCACCCCCAACCGGTCGCGGAGGAACTCGCCGACCCGGTCGGCGACCCGCTCGCGCTGGCCGACGAAGTGGTGGTCGGCACCGACGGCGACGGTCTCGCAGCCGAGCGTGCGGGCCCGCTCGACCAGTGGCGCCCAGTCTGCAGTGTCGTCACGCTCGCCGAACACCACCTGTACGGGACAGTCGACCCGACCGAGCGCGGCGGCGGCGTCGCGATCGCGACCGTCGCCGACCCGCGAGGCGGCCGCGAGCGTCGACAGCGCCGCGACCGGCCCACCGTCGTCGGCGACGGCGGCCGCCGCCAATACCGCCACACAGCCGCCGAAGGAGTAGCCGAACAGCCCGACGCGGTCGTAGCGCTCGCGAGTCCAGGCGACGGCTCGTCGGGCGTCCGCTCGCTCGCCACGCCTCTCGTCCCAGGGGCCGTAGTCGAAGCGCAGACAGGCGACCCCGCGGTCGGTCAGCGCGTCGCCGACCGCCCGCAGCCGCCCGTCCGAGCGGGTCCCGCCCATCCGTGGATGCGGCGGGCAGGCGACGACGGCCGTGGTCGCCTCGGTGCCCGGCTCAGCGCCGGCCTCTCCGGCCGCCGTCGGTCGGTCGAGCGTTGCCCGCACGTCTCGCGGTCCGGGGACGACGACCTCCATGTCCCGTTCAGCGGGTGACGTTTTTTTACCCCTGCGGTCGTTACGGTACGGTATGGGGATACTCTCACGGCTTTCGTACGTGATCAAGTCGAAGATCAACGCGATCCTCAACCGGGCCGAGAACCCCCAGGAGACGCTTGATTACTCCTACGAGCAGATGCGCGGCGAGCTGCAGGAGGTCAAGCGCGGGATCGCCGACCTCACCACACAGAAGAAGCGCCTGGAAATGCAGAAAAAGCGCCTGGAGGAAAACGTCGAGAAACACAACAAGCAGGCCCGCCAGGCCGTCGAGCAGAACCGCGAGGACCTCGCCCGTCGCGCCCTGGAGAAGAAGAAGTCGAAGATGAGCCAGATCGAGGAGCTGGAGGGACAGATCCAGGACCTGCAGAACACCCAGGACCAGCTGGTGGACAAGAAAGAGAAGCTCCAGCGCCGCATCGAGGAGTTCCGCACGAAGAAGGAGACGATGAAGGCCCGTCACGAGGCTGCCGAGGCCTCCGCACAGGTCACAGAGGCCATCACCGGCGCCGGCAACGAGATGCAGGACGTCAACCGCGCCATCGAGCGCGCCGAGGAGCGCACCGAGGACATGGAGGCTCGGGCCGCCGCCCTGGACGAACTCGAGGAGACGGGCGTCCTCGAAGACCAGCTGTCGGGCAAGAGCGACCTGGAGCGCGAACTGGAGGGCGTCTCCTCCGACGCCGAGATCGAACAGGAACTCGACACGCTCCAGGCGGAGGTCAGAGGCGAGTCCGCCCCCGCCCCGTCCAACGCCGAGCGGGAACTCGAGACCGAGACCGCCACGGCGGACACGGGCAACGGCAGCGACGTCGAGGTCGACGACGCGGCCGTCGACGAGGAACTCGAAGAACTCAAAAGCGACGAGGAGAGCGCCTGACCCCGCCGTAGAGTATCCTCACGCCGCTCTCCGCTCTCGGGCGTCGACCTTTTGACGCTCCCGACCGTCGAGCCGTGGCACCGCTCGCCTCAGGCTCGCTCTCCGAGGAACCCTTCGACCTCACTCCGCGAGAGGTGTACCCGGGCCCCGGCGCGGCGGGCCGTGACCGCCCCGCAGGCGTCGGCGACGACCAGCGCGCGCCGGTACCGCTCGACGACCGCGCCGTCGGGGACGAGACCCCCCTCCGGCACGGGACGCCAGTCGGTGAGCGCCGCGGCGAGAAAGCCGGCCGCGAAGGCGTCGCCCGCGCCGGTCGTGTCCCGCGGGTCCACATCGAACCCACCGTGAGCCACGGCCCCCGCCGGCGAGCGGAGTCGGGCGCCGTCGGGACCGTCCTTCATCAGCACGACGCGCTCCCGGCGGGCGCTCTCGTCGGTCCAGTCGCCGCGGTCGGTCGGGTCCTCGGGGTCGATCCCGACCTGGCGTGCCTCGTCGGCGGTGAGAAAGAGGTAGTCGGCGGCGGCGAGGACGGGCTCGAACGCCCGCTCGCCTGCCCGCCTGCCGGGATCGACACTCGTGCTCGCGCCGTGTTCGCGGGCGAGTCGGACCACCTCGCGTGCCCGGTCGGGGCGCTGGCCGGTGACGTGGACGTGCTCGACCGCCGAGAGGACGCCGTCGGGGAGGTCGGCGAGGGTGAACGCCTCGTTGCCGCGGTCGTCGCCGAACACCATCACCCGGCCGTCGGGGTCGACGGCGAGGTACTTCCTCGCCGTGCCGACGTCGGCCTCGACGAGGCCGGCGACCGCGACGCCGGCGTCGACGAGTTCCCGGCGCGACTGCCGGCCCTGTGGGTCCGCGCCGACGCTGCCGAACACGCCCGTCTCGACGTCCAGGGTGGCGAGTACGCTCGCACAGTTGGCCGCCGAGCCGCCGCAGGACTCCCGGCGCTCGTGCACCCGCGCCTCGCCGTCCGGCGACGGCAGGGCCTCCACCCGCAGGGTGACGTCCCAGTTGACGTGACCCACACACAGCACACGCACGACTACCGATATATGGGTCCTGCGGGCAAAAGCCTCCGGATTCCTGCCGGTGTAGACGATCCCCGAGGTGCGCGGGTGACGCGAAGGACGAAAACTACAGCGAGTGTAACGAGCGAAGCGAGCGAGACGGCCGCAGTCGAACGGAGGGCCTCCGGGTCAAATGAGCACCGAGACCGATCCCGTCCAGCGAGTTTATGCCTCGTAGCCGCCGTCGTCTCGACCTCGCGAGCGAGGTCCACACACGCCATGCGTTCGGCGTGCGAGGCGTAAGCGTGTGCGGTTCAGTTCCCGAGGAACTGAACAGAAAGATGGAACTACGATCGCGTCACGCCGGTCCCGCGTTCCACGCTCGAAAGCTCGATCGCGCCGTCCTCGCGGACGACGCCGTCGAAGGGGTCCTCGCCGTCCGCGAGCAGCAGCGAGCCGTCCAGGTCG
>PXSK01000036.1:0-33068 GCA_003022865.1 Halobacteriales archaeon SW_5_70_135
CGTCGAGAGCGTGCGACGGGACGGCGACCGCTGGCGTGTCGTGACCGGCGAGGGCGGCGTCACCGTCGACGATGTCGTGCTGACGACGCCGGCGGACGTCACCGCCGACCTCTCGGCGACGGCCGACCCCCTCGCTGCCGCGACGCTGCGTCGACTGCGGTGCAACCTGGTCGCGCGCGTCTATCTCCGCTCCGAGGCCGACCTCCGGGGGGTCGGTTGCGGGGTGCCGCGCCGCGAGACGCCGCCGATCGACGGGGTGACCCACACCGCCTCGCTGTTCGACCGGGAGACGCACACGGTGGCGCTCGGCGCGGACGACCGCGTGAGCGCGGGGGCGGACGACGCGGCGCTGATCGACGCCGCCCTCCGGGACCGACAGCGTGAAGCCGTCGCCGCCCGGGACAGTGTCACATGGTTCAGGAGACTGTCGGCGTCGGGCCGACGGTGGCGCGAGCATGACCGGGGACGGCCCCCGCGTCGGCGTCGACGTCGGCGGCACGTTCACCGACCTGGTCGCGGTCGAGGACGGCCGCCTCCGGACCGAGAAGACAGCCTCGACGCCGGCGGCGCGCGAGGCGGGCGTCGTCGACGCGCTCGACGCGGTCGCCGCCTCCGAGCTCTCGCCGTCGGCGGTCGAATTCTTCGGGCACGGGACGACGGTGGCGACGAACGCGGTCATAGAGCGCGAGTGGGCGGAGACGGCGCTGCTCACCACCGAGGGGTTCCGCGACGCCCTGGAGATCGGTCGCCAGGACCGCCCGGCGCTGTACGACCTGTCGGCGGAGAAGCCCGCCCCGGTCGTCGAGCGGGACCGGCGGTACGGGGTGCCCGAGCGGACCGGCGAGCGCGGCGACGTGCTGGAGCCGCTCGACGAAGCGGCGGTCCGAGAGACGGCGGCGGAGCTCCGGGCCGACGGCGTGGACGGCGTCGCCGTCAGCCTGCTGTTCGCCTTCGAGAACGACGACCACGAGCGTCGCGTCGCGGAGCTCCTCCGGGAGGAGCTCGACGCCCACGTCTCGCTGTCGAGCGTCGTCCACCCGGAGATCAGGGAGTACGAGCGCACGCTGGTGACAGCGCTGAACGCCGCGCTGGCGCCGGTGATGGACGACTACCTCGGGCGACTGAAGCGACGGGTGCGCGACCGCGGCGTCGACGCCGACCCGCGGGTGATGGGCTCGGCCGGGGGTCTGCTGACGGCGACGGCGGCCCGCGAGCGGCCGGTGCACACGCTCCTGTCGGGTCCGGCCGCGGGCGTCCAGGGGGCGACCCACGTCGCCGGCCTCGCCGGCGTCGACGACCTGATCACGATGGACATGGGTGGCACCTCCTGTGACGTCTCGCTCGTCAAGGGCGGCGAGCCGGTCGTGACGACCGACGTGACGGTGGGCGACTACCCCGTCGGCGTGCCCGCCGTCGACGTGCACACCGTCGGCGCGGGCGGCGGCTCGGTCGCCTGGCTCGACGACGGCGGGGCGCTCCGCGTCGGTCCCGAGAGCGCCGGCGCCGACCCGGGACCGGTCTGCTACGGCCGCGGCGGCGACCGGCCGACGACCACGGACGCCCACCTGCTGCTCGGCCGGCTGGACCCGGCGGCGTTCGCGGGCGACCTCGACCCCGACCGCGACGCGGTGCGGGCGGTCTTCGAGCGCGACCTGGCGGACCCGCTGGGCGTCTCCGTCCGCGAGGCCGCGGAGGGCGTGCTCAGGGTGGCCGACGCGAACACCGAGCGGGCACTGCGGGTCGTCTCCGTCGAGCGGGGCCACGACCCGCGCTCGTTCGCGCTGGTGGCCTTCGGCGGCGCCGGACCGCTGCACGCGCCGAGTGTGGCTCGCGAACTCGACGTGCCGCGCGTGCTCGTGCCGCCACGGGCGGGCGTGCTCTCGGCGCTCGGCCTGCTCGTCAGCGACGCTCAGTACGAGTTCGGCACCTCGCGGGTGCGTCCCTGGCGCGCGGTCGACGCCGAGGACCTCCGGGAGACGCTGGCCGGCCTCCGCGCGAACGGGCGTGACAGGCTCGCCGAGGAGGGGATACCGCCCGAGCGGCGGCGCCTGGAGCCACGGGTCGACCTGCGCTACGAGGGCCAGTCGTACGAGCTGTCGGTGCCGGTGCCGTCGGCGGTCGCGGCCGTCGACGCCGACACGCTGTCGACGGTCGCGGACCGCTTCCACGAGCGCCACCGCCGACGCTACGGTCACGCCTACCCGGACGGGGCGCTGGAGCTGGTCACCGTCCGCCTGCGGGCACGCGGGGTCGTCCCCGACCCGGACCTGCGCCCGTCCGCCGTCGGCGGTGACCTGGCGGACGCGGTCCGCGAAACGCGGCCGGTCGTCCACGACGGCACCGAGCGGGCGACGCGGGTGTACGACCGCGAGGCGATGCCGACCGGCGTCGCGTTCGAGGGGCCGGCGGTCGTCGAAGGGACCGAGAGCACGCTCGTCGTCGGGCCGGAGCGGCGCGCCAGCGTCGACGAGTACGGCACTCTCGACGTGGAGGTGGCGCCGTGAGCGGTGTCGACGCCGACGCCGGCGGGGTCGACGAGGTCGACCCGGTCACGCTGGAGGTGGTGCGCAACGCCTGCGCGGCGGTCTGCGAGGAGATGAACGCCACCCTCGTGCGCACCGCCCACTCGCCGAACGTCACCGAGCGACGCGACTGTTCGTGTGCGCTGTTCGACGTTCCCGCCACCGCCGGTGACGGAGAGGGGTCGCCGCCGACGAGCAACGCGGCGGAGCGGCTGACCCCCGGCAGACACGCCGAGATGGTCAGTCAGGCGGAGAACATGCCGGTCCACCTGGGGGCGATGCCGTTCTCGGTGGCCGCCGCCCTGGAGCGGTTCCCGCCGGCGACGCTGTCGCCGGGCGACGCCGTCCTGCTCAACGACCCGTACCGCGGCGGCGCCCACCTGCCCGACCTCACACTGGTGACGCCCGTCTTCGTCGACCGAGCTGACCCCGAACTCGTCGCCGTCGTCGCCAACCGCGCCCACCACGCCGACGTCGGCGGGGTGACCGCCGGCAGCGTCGCCGCCGACGCCACCGAGATCTACCAGGAGGGGGTCCGCGTTCCGCCGGTGAAGCTGTACGACGGCGGCGAGCGCGTCGAGGCGGTGTTCGAGACGCTGCGGGCGAACGTCCGCACGCCCGACGAGCGGACGGGCGACCTGCGCGCACAGGCGGCCGCCAACCGGACCGGACGGCGTCGCTTCCGCGGTCTCGTCGCCGAGCACGGGATCGAGACGCTCCGGACCGCCCTGAGGGAGGTGAAGGCGTACAGCGAGCGCCGGACGCGGAGCGAACTCGACGCGCTGCCGGACGGCGAGTATGCCTTCGAGGACGTGCTCGACGACGACGGCCACGGTAACGAAGACCTGCCGGTGCGAGCGACGGTGACCGTCGACGGCGACGCGGTGACGGTCGACTTCGCCGGCACGGCCGACCAGACCGAGGGACCGGTCAACGCCGTCCGCGCCGTCACCGCGTCGGCCACCTACTACGCCGTGCGCTGCGTGACCGACCCGTCGGTCCCGCCGAACCACGGCTGCTACCGGCCGGTGCGGATCGAGACGCCGCGACGCTCGCTGGTCGACCCCGAGCCGCCCGCGGCCGTCGTCGGCGGCAACCTGGAGACCTCACAGCGGGTGACCGACGTCGTGCTCGGGGCGTTCGCCCGGGCGGACCCGGAGCGGTCGGTCGCCGCCTGCCAGGGGACGATGAACAACCTCACGCTGGGCGGGACCGACGCCGACGGCGCGGCCTACACGTTCTACGAGACACAGGCCGGCGGCTTCGGCGGCCGCGCCGCCGGCGACGGGACCGACGCCGTCCACGTCCACATGAGCAACACGCTGAACACCCCCGCCGAGGTGCTGGAGACGGCCTACCCGCTCCGGGTGCGCGAGTACGCCCTCCGACCGGACTCCGGCGGCGCCGGTCGCTTCCGGGGCGGTCTCGGTCTCGTCCGGGCGATCGAGGCCCGCGAGCCGGCGGTCTGTAGCCTGCTTGCCGACCGACAGCGCAACGCCCCGTACGGACTCGCCGGCGGCGACCCCGGGGCGACCGGCGAGACACACCTGCTCGCCGCGGGCGACGCGAGCGCCGACGCGGACGCGGCCGAGGGCGAAGACGGAGACAGAAGCGAAAACGGAGACGACGGGACTGAACGGCGACTCCCGGCGAAGACCACCCGACGGCTGGACGCCGGCGACGTGGTTCGCCTGCGGACGCCCGGCGGCGGCGGCTACGGCGACCCCGGCGAGCGCGACCCGGCGGCGATCGCCCGCGACCTGCGGCTGGGCAAGGTCACCCCCGAGCGCGTCCGAGCGGTGTACGGGCTGGACCCCGAGGAGCTCCTCGCGTCGGACGACTGACGCCGATGCGGGCGTCGGGCCGACCTCGCGGCTCCGGACTGGACGACAGTGCTGTGTACCGTCGGCTCAGTCGCCGGTCAGTCGCCGTCACCGTCGCTCGCTTCCTCCTCCAGCGAGACCGACAGCGCGCCACAAACTGTCGACAGTCCGAGCAGTGCGAGTCGCCGCCCACCGGCAGTCGGCGGCGAGTGCGAGTGCCGCGAACGCACCGGTCAGCGCCCCGAACAGGTACGCCCCCGTCCGTGTGTCCGCGAGTGACATGCGTCGGTCGACGGGACGGGCCGCGGACACCTGAACACCCCGGTGTGCGGGCGGTCTCTCCGAAGACACGCTCCGTCTCGTGACGGCGGACGGCGGGAACACTCCGGCGTTCGGGCGGTCTCGCCCTGGGGTCGGAGCCGACCGTCGGTCGGTCGGCCGTCCGGGGGCCGGGGACGCCACGCCGAAGTGCGCGCGGACACAACTCGGCTCGTGATCGCACGATCGAGCGCACGGCACCGCTGGCGCCGCCGCTGCGGGTCGTCCTCGGAATGCTCGCGGGGATGGTCGCCACCCGGGCGATGGACCTGGCGATGGCCCGGCTGCCCGAGGGCGAGACCCCGCCCCGCGTCGCGAGCGGCGTCCTGACCGGGCGCGACCCGGCGGTGGCGCCGGCCAGACTCGCCGCCGTCGTCCACCACGTCGCCGGCTCGCTGACCGGCGGGCTGTTCGTCACGCTGTTGCTGTTCGCGGAGGCGCTGCTCGGCGTCTCGCCGGTCGCGCACGCCGCGGCCGTCGTCGCCCTCTACGGGCTGATGGTCGGCTTCTTCGCGCTCGTGCCGCTGCCGCGGGCGGACCTGCCCCGCGAGCGGGTGCGACGGGTCGTCCGCGACTGGGCGGTCGTCGCCGCGGTCTACCTCGCCGTGCTCGTCGGGGTGACGTGGTCGACGACGCGGCTGCTGGTCGGGTGAGTCGCGCGGAGCCGGGCGAGACGAAGGAACCGAAGGGAGGGGGAGCCGTGGATTTTTCCCCGCCACTGGCGTACGTCGGGTAACATGGAGAGCACGGACACGGCGGCGGTCGACCGCATCATCGCGGACGTGCTCAGGGTCGACCCGGAGACGCTGGACGCGGAGACGGTCTTCGGCGAGGACGTGCCGGCCGAGTCGCTCGACTACGTCGAGATAGCCGAAACCGTCGAGTTCGAGCTCGGCGTCCGGGTGCCCGACGAGGACCTCCAGACGTTCGAGACCGTCGGCGACGTGCGCGAGTACGTGACAGGGCGCCGGTAAATGGTCGCCGAGCGCGACGTCCTCGTGACGGGACTCGGCTGCGTGACGCCGCTCGGGGGCGACCTCGACCGGACGTGGGGAGCCGCGCTCGACGGCGAGAGCGGCGCCGGACGGCTGACGCGGTTCGACCCCGGGGACTACGGCCTGCGCTCGACGCTCGCCTGCGAGGTCGACGGCGACGTCGCCGACCACGAGCGCGTCGACGACCGCAGCATGGGCCGGTTCACCCGCCTGGGTGTCGTCGCCGCCGACGAGGCCGTCGCCGACGCCGGGCTCGACCCCGAGTCGTGGGCCGGCGACCGAGTGGGCACCTCCGTCGCCACCGGCTTCGGCGGCACGCCGACGTACGAGGCCGGCGTCGAGCGCGTCGAGGCCGGCGACCGCGTCTCGCCGCGCTTTCTGGTGTCGTACCTGCCGAACATGGCCGCCGGACACCTGAGCATCGAGTTCGACGCCCGGGGGCCCAACCGCGCGTCGACAGCGGCCTGTGCCGCCGGCGCGCAGGCGATCGCCGACGCCGTCGACGACGTCCGCGAGGGCAGGGCGGACGTGTCCCTGGCCGGCGGGGCCGAGAGCTGTCTCACGCCGACGGCGATGGTCGGCTTCGACGCGATGCGGGCGCTGAGCACCCGCAACGACGACCCGACGGGCGCGAGCCGGCCGTTCGACGCCGACCGCGACGGCTTCGTCATCGCCGAGGGCGCCGCCGTGCTCGTCCTGGAGGCGCGCGAGCACGCCGAGCAACGCGGCGCCGCGGCCGACGCCTACGCCGAGACGGCGGGTGTCGGGCTGGCCGGCGACGCGGCCCACCCGACGCGACCGCCGGCGGACGCCCACGGTCTCCGCCGGGCGATGACGGCCGCGGCCGACGCGGCCGGCGTCGACCGCGTTGACTGCGTCGACGCCCACGCCACCTCGACGCGACGGGGCGACACACACGAGGCGACGGCGGTCGACGCGCTCGGCGACGACCCGCTCGTCTGGGCGCCCAAGAGCGCCCTCGGCCACGCGCTGGGGGCGGCCGGCGCCGTCGAGACCGCACTCGGCGCGCGGGCGGTGGCGACCGGCACCGTGCCGCCGACGCTGAACCACGAGACCCCCGACACCGACTGCCCGGTGACGGTGCGGACGAGGCCGGTCGACCTCGACCCCGACGCTCTGCTGTGCAACGCCGCCGGCTTCGGCGGGACGAACGTCTCGATCTGTCTCACGCCGGCATGACCGACCGCACCCGGACCGTGACCTGTGGCACGGACCTCGTCGCCGTCGACCGGGTCGGCGACCTCGTCGAGCGGTTCGGCGACTCCTTTCTGGAGCGGACGTACACCGAGCGCGAGGTGGCGTACTGCCGCTCGCGGGCGGTGCCGGCACAGCACCTCGCCGCCCGCTGGGCCGCCAAGGAGGCCGCCGCGAAGGCTCTGCCGGGCGAGAACCTGGTCCACGGCGACGTGGAGGTGACCCGCGACGGGGGACGGCCGCGACTCGTCCTGCACGGTCGGGCGGCCGCGGCCGCCGGCGACGCCGAGACCGCCGTGAGCCTGAGCCACGACGCCACGCTCGGGCTGGCGACGGCACAGGTGGTCGTCCACGGACCGCGTCGGGAGGGGGACGGGTGACCACCGCGCTGCTGTTTCCGGGACAGGGGAGCCAACGTCCGGGGGCGGGCGAGTCGTTCCACGACGCCTGGCCGGAGACCCGCCGGCGGTTCGACCGGCTCGACGAGCGCTACGACGGCGACCTCCGGGAACTCTGCTTCGACGCCGAGGAGGACCGGCTCCGGCGGACCGAACACACCCAGCCGGCGGTGTACGCCGTCGGCGTCGCCGTCGCCGGCGCGATACGCGAGCGGTACGGTCCGGCGGTGGACCTGGTCGCCGGCCACAGTCTGGGTCACTTCACCGCGGCGGCACACGCCGGGCTGTACGACCCCACCGACGGACTGGCGCTGGTGGCGGCCCGCGGGCGGGCGATGGCCCGGGCGGCACGCGAGGCGGGACCGGGGCGGATGGTCGCGGTCCTACTCGCCGACCCCGAGACGGTGACGGCGGCGTGTCGCGCGGTCGAGGGGGCGAGCGTCGCCGCCTACAACGCCGACCGGCAGACGGTGGTGAGCGGCTTCGGGGCGGCGGTCGAGCGGGTCCACGAGCGCGTCGAGCGCGAGGAGCGGGCCCGCTTCTTCGACCTCGACGTCGGGGCGGCCTTCCACTCGCCGGTGATGGCCGGCGCGGTCGACCCTGTCGCGGCGGCCGTCGAGCGCACGCCGACGGCGAGGGCACGGCTGCCGGTCGTCTCCGACGTGACCGGCGAGCGCTACACGGCGCCGGCGGTGGCGCGTCGTGACCTCGTGGACCAGGTGCGCTCGCCGGTCGACTGGCGGGCGGTAACTCGCACGCTCGAAGCGGCCGGCGTGGACCGCTACGTCGAACTGCCGCCCGCGGGCACGCTCGCGGGCGTCGTCGAGCGGGCGACCGACGCCACGGTGGTGACGCTCGACCGACCGGCCGACGCACGGGAGGCGTTCGGCTCGTGAGCGTCGACCCCGACCCGGAGGTCGACCCGGACCTGACGGACGAGGTCGCCGTCGTCACCGGCGGCACGCGCGGGATCGGGCGGGCGGTCACGCGACGGCTGGCGGAGGCGGGGGCGACGACGGTCGCCACGTACCGCGAGGACGACGACGCGGCGGCGGCGACCGAGCGAGCGCTCGCGGCGGTCGACGCGACGACGGCGGTACGGCGGTTCGACGTCGGCGACAGCGAGGCCGTCCGCTCGAACTTCGAGGCGGTGCGCGAGACCCACGGCACGCCGTCGATCCTCGTCAACAACGCCGGCGTCATGGAGAACGGCACGCTCGTGCGGATGGGCGACGAGCAGTGGGGTGACGTGGTGCGGACGAACCTCACCGGCGCCTTCTACTGCACCCGCGCGGCGCTGCGGGGGATGCTCCGCGGGGACGGCGGCCGCGTGGTCAACGTGGCGAGCGTGGCCGCCGAGCGGGGCTGGTCGGGCCAGGCCAACTACGCCGCCAGCAAGGCCGGTCTAGTGGGACTGACCCGCTCGGCCGCCCGGGAGTACGGCGACCGGGGCGTCCGCGTCAACGCCGTCGCGCCCGGCTTCGTCGACACCGACATCTCCGCGGTGACCGACGAGGAGCGCGTCGCCGAGCGCGAGCCGGTCCCGCAGGACCGTGTCGCCGACCCCGACGAGGTGGCCGGCGTCGTCGCCTTCCTCGTCAGCGACGCGGCGAGCTACGTCAACGGCGCCGTCCTCCGGGTCGACGGCGGCCGTCTCGCCTGACCGGCCGGGACCGGGGGCTCAGAGCTCGACGACGACCTTCCCGCGGCTCTCCCGGTCCCGGAGTCGTCGATAGGCGCGGTCGAGGCCCGACGCCGACAGCGGGTGGACGCTGTCGACGTGTACCCGCACCGTCCCGTCGGCGAAGAGATCGACCAGCGGCTCCGTCGCGCGGAGCGCCCGCTCGGGCGTCGTCTCCAGGGCGTGCCCGAGATGGTAGCCGACGACGCTCGCGTTCGTGAAGAAGAGTCGCGGCGTCGCCACCGTCCCCGGCCGGCCGCTGGCGGTGCCGTAGGTGACGATCCGCCCACCGTCGGCGAGTGCCGCGACGCTCTCGCTGAAGGCCCGTCCGCCGACGCCGTCGAGCACGAGGTCGACACCGTCGACGAGTGCCGCGACGCGGTCGGCGACGTCCTCCCGCTCGTAGTTCACGCCGTGATCGGCGCCCAGCTCGCGGGCGAGAGCGAGCTTCCCCGCGGTACTCGCCGTGCCGACCACCGTGGCGCCGGCCCGGCTCGCCAGCTGGACGGCGGCACTGCCGACGCCTCCGGCCGCGGCGTGGACGAGCACGCACTCGTCGTCGGCCAGGTCGCCCCACTCGTGTAGACAGTTGTGCGCGGTGACCCACTGGACGGGGAGTGCGGCCGCCGCCGTCGCGTCCAGGCGGTCGGGCACCGGTATCAGGCGGTCGGCCTCGACGACGGCGTACTCGGCGAAGCCGCCGCGACAGAAGCCCGCGACCAGACCGTCCGGAACGTCGTCGACGGCGTCGCCGACGGCGTCGACCCGTCCGGCCACCTCCATCCCCGGCACGAACGGCGGCGTCGGGCCGCGCGGGTAGTCGCCGCGGTGTTGCTCCACGTCCGCGAAGTTGAGCCCCGCCGCCGTCACCGCCACGCGGACCTGCCCCGGACCGGGCTCGGGGACCGGCCGCCGCTCGGTCTCGAACGGACCGCCGTACTCGTGGACGACGACGGCTCTCACGCCCGTCCCCTCCGCCGGGGTCGTCGGTCTCGCCGCGGCCACCGGCGGCGAGTCCCGCGCGAACGGTCGCTCGGCGTGTCGCGGTCGGTCATACGGCCACCGAAGCGGCGAGAGAGAAAGGCGTTGCCGACTCGGCGCGGTCCGCGTCGTTCAGTCCGCCCGGGGCGTGTGCGGCGTCGCCGTCACCGCGACCGCGGGCGCCGGCGCCGGGCCGGCGAGACTCGCGGTCTCGTCCCGGACGAACTCCTGCAGCGTCTCCACGTCGATCTCGTAGCGGACTTCGAGCGTGCGCCCGTCCTGTGCGGTGTTGAGGGCGTTCAGCTGGGCCTCCTCGGGCGAGCCGGGCTCGACAGTCCCCTGGCCGAGCCGGATCAGCGAGCCGATCGTCTGGTTGAGCCGCTGGGCCGAGGACTCGTTCGTGGCCGTGAGATACGTCGAGACGCCGACCTGGCTGTCTTCGGTGTAGTATGCACCGGAGTAGGCGGTCACGTCGCCGAACGGGGTGAGGTCGACCGGCGCCTGTTCGTCGTAGAAGCGGGCGAGCTGGCGGAGCGTCTCGCGCTGCCGGTCCGAGACGGTGGCGGCGTAGCGGACGTAGGCGTCCTCGCGCGTCTGGGCGAACGCCTCGCGCAGGTCGCCGTCGAACGTGTCGGCGTTGCCCTGCGAGACGTCGATGACGTCCTCGACGGCGGTCTGGTTGCCGGAGAACGCCCACAGGCCGGATTCGTACTCGGCGGCGTACAGCGGCTCCTCGGCGGTCTCGTTGACCACCTCGTACACCGTTACGCCCTCGTGCTCGAACTCCTCGACCGACCCCGACTCGCGGAAGTTCTCGACGACGTCCTCGCGGTCCCAGTCGACGCTGACGACCGCGCCGGCGTACTGCTGTCCGTCCACCTCCGCGGTCTGGGGGTTGTCCGGCGTCCGGGCGAACACCGCGGCGCCGTTTATCTCCGACAGCGAGAGGTTCGCGGAGAGGTTGTCGTTGAGCTGGCGCTGGGCCTCGTCGGCCGCCTCGTCGACATTCGCCGGGTCGCCGGGCGCCTCGTTGCTCTCCTCGAACAGCGTGTTCAGCAGGTCACGCGTCGTCTCGTCGCTCGCGACCTCCGCGTCGACGGTCGCCACGACGTCGACGTCGGCCGGCACGTGTTCGACGGGCTCCGTCTGCGTGCCACCGTCACCGCCGTCGAGTCCCGGCAGCCCGCCGGAACACCCGGACAGCACCACGATCACCGTCACCACTACGGCGCTCACTCCCCTGTTCATTTCCCCGTGTCGAGTCTACAGTCAGTCATGTGTCACTCGCATTGTCTTGTATCCCCCGTCTGAAATGTCCTGCGGATCTATCACGGAGTCGATTGGTAGGGCGGCTGCCACGACCGCTCCCCGCGGCCGCCACGCGGTGGCCCGTCGCCGTCTTTCGGCAGCCTCCCGTGGGCTCGCCCGCTACGAGGGGGTATGGACAGCCGTTCGAGGCCTCTGGCGTCGTTCTCGATCGTCGGGACCGTCGCCGGAGTGGCACCGGTCCTGTCGGGTGACGCGCTCACGGCCGGCGGCGGCGCGATGCTGATATCGCGAGTCTCGTGACCGCCGTGATCGTCGTCGGTCTCTACCTGGCCGACTCGCCGACCGTCGAGGAGCCGTCCGCCTCACAGTAGCCGAGGGTCGCCGGGGCGGTCCACGCGGTATTCTACTGGACGTCGACTCCACGGGCCTCGTTGCGCCGTGCAACGAGAAGGGGGCGGGACGGAGCGGGAGTCCACTACCCGGGGAACTAAGTGACGAACGTGTCGAGAGGAGACACTGGAATGATCGAAATACCGGAGACGCTGCGGTCGCTGTTCACGGGACGGGTGCGCGAGCGAGGTGACGGGTTCGTCGTCGAGATACCTCAGAGCGAGGTGGACAACGACGCCGTCGCCGCCGGCGAGCGGTACCGGGTGGCGATCATCGACGCGGCGCCGCCGGCGTCGTCCGAGGCCGACGACGAAGGGACTCCGGAGTCGAGCGACGACGCACCGACACCCCCGGTGGACGAGGGCGAGGTCCGCACGGTGAACATCGAGGCCATCGGCGACCAGGGCGACGGGATCGCCAAGGTCGAGCGGGGTTACGTCGTCATCGTGCCCGACGCGGCGCCCGGCGACCAGCCTACCGTCGAAATAGAGGAGGTCCAGCAGAACGTCGCCTTCGCCCGCGTCGTCGACGGCGAGCGTCGGCGCTGACCCAGTCCGTCGCCGCCGAGGTCGAAAGAGGTTCCTCTGACCGGACACGAAAGCGAGAGAACGTGCACTCGATCGCCGACCGACTCTGCCCGGTTCCGCGTCGCGAGGTCGCCGGGCGCCGGCGGGAGACACCCACGACCGACGGTGGGGTCACGCCGACGGTCTCCCGGATCACGGTGTACCCGGTGAAGTCGCTCGACCCGCTCGACCGCGAGCGGGCGCGGGTCGTCGACGGCGCGCTCGAACTCGACCGGGAGTACGCCGTCGTCGACGCCCCCGCAGGGGCGGACCACGACCCGGACACCGCCTCACCGTCGGGCGACGGCGACTACGTCAACGGCAAGCGGACCGACGCCGTCCACCGGCTGCGCTCGTCGTTCGATCCCGACGCCCACACGCTGACGCTTCGGCTCCCCGACGGCGAGTCGCGGACCTTCGAGCTCGACGACGACCGCGACCCGCTGAACGAGTGGCTCTCGGCGTACTTCGGTCGCCGGGTGAGCGTGCGCCGGGCCGACGGCGGCCACCCGGACCACCGCCGGTCCGGGATCGGTGGCCCCTCCGTGATCGGCACGGCGACGCTACGGGCGGTGGCCTCGTGGTTCGACGACCTCGACGTCGACTCCGTGCGGCGCCGCGTCCGGGCGAACGTCGAGGTCGGCGGCGTGCCGGCGTTCTGGGAGGACCGCCTGTACGCCGACCGCGGCGAGGCGGTCGCGTTCCGGGTCGGCGACGTCGAGTTCCTCGGCGTCGAGCCGTGCGAGCGCTGTGTCGTCCCGAGTCGAGACCCGAAGACGGGCGCCCCGGACCCGGAGTTCCGCGAGCGGTTCCTCCGGCGGCGACGCGAGACGCGGCCGTCGTGGCTCGACAGCGACCGCTACGACCACGACTATCGGCTGATGGTGATCACGCGAGTGCCGGAACGCGAGTGGGGCGCGTCGATCGCGGTGGGCGACGAGGTCGAGGTGCTCGGCGTCCGCCGGACCGACGACGACCGGTGACCGGTGACCGGCACGCCCGTCCGTCGGCGACCCGACGAGTCGGAGGCCGGCGGACCGGTGTGAGTCGTCCACCACCGGGCTCGCGCGGCGTTACGGGGACGAAAGGCCGTTCAGCAGTCAACGAGAGTTTCGCAGCAGTATTCACGAAACAATATCTATTATATTGGCCGTCTAACATACGGCGGTATGGATGAGAACGGACTCGAACCGACGGGCGAGCGAGTCGCGGTGGCCGGCGGGCTGAGACAGTGGGTCGGCCTCCGGGCGGTCGACTGACGGAGAGTCGAGGATGCTACTGGATTCGTCCCCCTCCGGTCCGCGGATGACCGCCGCAACCTTGCTCGTCGCCAACGCCGTCCCGCTGGTCGGCGTCCTCGCGTTCGGGTGGGGGCTCCACTCGCTTCTGGTCGTCTACTGGGTCGAGAGCGCCGTCGTCGGCACGGCGTCGGTAGCGAAGATTCTCCGCGCCGAGGGCAAGGACGACCCTACGGAACTGCCCTCGATGGAGTTCGACGACAGGTCGGTCGGCTCGTTCGTCGGGGAGTCGAACCGGTGGATCGCGACCTTCTTCGTGGGTCACTACGGGGTATTCTGGCTCGTCCACGGCCTGTTCGTCGGTATCTTCCCGCTCATCTTCCCGCGGATGGCGTGGACCAGTCCACGGGTCGTCGCCGCGGCGGCCGTCGGCCTCGTCGCCTACCACGTCGTCTCCTATCGGGTCAACTTCGTCGGTCGAGGGGAGTTCGAACACAGCGGCCCTGTGACCCGGATGGTCGAACCGTACCGACGCGTCCTCGTGTTGCACCTGACGGTGATATTCGGCGCGTTCGGCGTGGGCGCGCTCGGATCCCCCGTGGGCGCGCTCGTTGTAATGGTCGTCGTGAAGACGGTACTCGACTTCCGGGGCCACTGGAAGGGACACGACCGTGCTCGGCGGCGGGCCTCGGGTGCTGTGGGGGAACCGGAGTGACGAAGTCGGTCGAGAAGTCCTCGACGACGAGTGAGTGCCGCAGCGCATCGGTGTCGCCATCTCCTGTCACGAGCGGGAAATTCACCAGACGGCGAGAGGACGTGAGTGCTTCGACAGGATTCGAACCCGGCGACGAGACGGTCGCCCTCGCTGTGCTCGGGCGCTACGTCTCGCGTGGCTCGAATCCGTCGTGCGCTTCTCACTCGCTCACAGAAGTTCGCTCGCCGCGATGCTCCGACAGGGATTCGAACCCTGGTCATTGCCTCGAGAGGGCAATATGATTGGCCGGACTACACTATCGGAGCGCGTTCGATGGTAGCCACGAACGCCGTTTAACAGTTGCGAACTCCGGGCAGGGCGAGGTGTCGGTCGCCGACCGCGTCGGGAGCGACCGCCGGCCGGCCGGGCTCACGGAGCGAGCTTGTTGGGGTGGTTCTCGGCGTAGCGCTCGAAGGTGTACGGCATCCAGTCGCGGCAATGTTCGAGCACGCGCTCCGAGAGGTCGCGGATCTCCCACTGTGCGTCGGCCTTCATGCGCATGTCGAGCAGGTGCATCAGCGCCCGGGCGTTCATCGAGAAGGTGAGGTTCACCTGTGTGCCGATCGGCAGCAGCATCCGGGCGTCCTCCTTCGGCACGCCGGCGTCGACGAGCTCCTCGTACGCCGCCTTGCAGTGCTCGTACACCGCCGTGGCCGTCTCCGTGCGCTCCTCGGCTGCCATCGTCACCTCGTCGACGCCCTCGCGGGAGACGACCTCCTCGGCGTCGAAGCTGTCGGGGAACGTGAACCGCTCGCGGGGGTCCGCTCCCGAGAGGTCGACGTACCGCATCGACATCACGTCGAAGGAGGCGTGGCGGTGTCGGGTGAGCTGTGCCATACACGCCCGGCTCACCCCTTCGACGGCGAACGTCGCCGTCGGGTGCTCGAACGGACCGTAGTGTCCCGAGCGCATCAGGTGGTCGATCAGCGTCTCCGTCTTCTCCTGGACGTCGTCGCCGTCGACCGACTCCATCACCTCCGCGAACGAGCGGTCCGGGCCGACGGGGTCCGAGGAGTAGTCCCCCCGGGCGGTCCGACAGACGACCTCCTCCGGGTCGTCGGTCGCCTCCAGTAGCTGCACCTTCATACTCGTTCTCGCGGCGGCTCCGGTATCAATCCTGCCGATCGGTCGGGCTCAGGTGTAGTGGTACTCGGACTCCCGCAGCTGGACGTAGCGGCCGTCGCGGTTGCGGAAGCGGTGGGCCTTGTACCGGAGGTAGTACTCCAGGCCGGCCACACCGGCGGAGGGCGACAGCGACAGCAGCCCGTTCTCGTCGGGACTGGCGTTCGTCATCGCACTCGCGGTGCGGAAGGCGCGGTCCCAGTCGGGTGGGCCGTAGTCCTCGACGATGTCGGCGAAGGCGACGTTTCGCAGCAGCTCCGTTCCGACGGCCGCTCGCCAGGCGTCGTTGTACCGCGCCAGTCGACCCTGGGCGGCCAGTCGGCCTGCCTCCCGACCCGTGCGGACGGCGACGTGGTAGCCGCCCTCGTGGAAGGCCGAGGTCGCGCCCATGGCGCCGCCGACGACCGCCACGTCCGCGCCGACCGGCGACTCGATCGGCCGCGTCGAGGAGATCGGGTACGTCTCCGTCCCGCCGGCCTTCCCGCGGTCTTCCACGACCGGGAAGTCCTCGACGGAGTAGCCCTGCGGTCCGTACTCCCGGTCGATCAGTCGCCGGACGTACTCGCCGCCGCGGGGCACGCGGTCGTCCGCCGCGTCGAGCAGGGCGTACGCCCCGCGCTCCTCGACGGCGTCGAGGTCGAGGTCGATCGGCATCGTCAGGCCGACACGGGCGACGCGACCGTCGTTGGGGAACACCCACGGATAGGCGGTCTCGCCGGGCATGTGCCCCCACCAGAACTTCAGGGTGTCCTCGTCGAACAGTCCCGGCGGGAACCGGCGGTACTCCTGGTAGGCGATGTGGTTCGCCCGCTTCGCGGAGAGCCGGTCGCCGACGTCGTCGGGGAGGAACTGGTCGAGCACGTCGCCCGTGACGGCGCGCTGCGGGCCGTCGGCAAGCACCAGCCGGTCGGCCGCGACGGTCTCGCCGGTCGCCAGCTCGAGTACGTGTGCCTCGTCGGCGTCGGCCTCGACCGAGCGGACGCCGTCGCCGACGCGGTAGCGCGCGCCGGCGCTCTCGGCGCGGTCCCGCATGTGGTCGTCCATGCGGGCGCGGTGGAAGGTGTACCCCATCGACGGGTAGGAGGCGTCGATCCCCGTCCCGTCGAGCGTGACAGACTCGCTCGGGCCGTGGAACTCCGCGTCCTCGATGCGTTGCAACACCACGTCGTCGGGGAACTCGCTCGGGTCGAGCCCCATGATGTCCACCCAGTAGTCGAGCATACCGGCGGCGTCGGTGGAGTCCGGGCCGGGATCGTCACGGTCCGCCCGCGGGACGCCCTTCTCGACGAGTAGCGTGTCGGCGCCGTGGCGTGCGGCCTCCCAGGCGGCGCTCGACCCGCCCGGGCCACCGCCGACGACGGCGACGTCGACGCGTTCCATGTCTACGCGTCGAGTCTGGGGATTATAACCGTCGCGATCGCCCCCCACCCCGCCACTGGACGCCGCGGGACAGCGACGACGGAACTCGCCGCCCGCGTCACGCATCTGCCTGGTCCGGCGCACTCGGGGGACATTGCGACGGACTCCGACCGGGCCGTCCGCGTCGAGCGGACGGACGGCGTCGGCCGGGTCGTGACGGACCGCCCCGACCGGCACGACGCTGATGGACCGCTCGATGGCCGCCGCCCTCCAGGCGGCCACCCAGACCTCGTCGACGACGTCGTGTCCGCCCGGTCGTGCTGACCGACACCGGCGGGGTGTTCGACACGGACGCCGAGCTCGCCGGTCCCGACGGCGCCGCCGACCAGTCCGTCGTCTGCGGGCGATCGCAGTCCGACCGTACGCCGCCGTCGCCGGAGTGGTCGGCGCGTCGAGGCCCGTCGTCACGGCGGTCGACGGCGTAGCCGCCGACGGCGGCGGCTTCGGGAGCGACGAGGAGCCGGAGTCCGAGGGGCGGTAGCCCTCAGTCGTCGTTCGCCATCGCCGGGGTCGACACCGACCGCTCGTCGGGCGCGACACCGCCGGGGCGTGACTCGGCCAGCGTACGAGCGACCAGCGCGGCGGCGAGGAAGGCCAGCGCGCTGCCGACGGCGAAGGCCGCCCGCATTCCGGCGACGGTGGCGACAGCGCCGATCGTCGGCGGGCCGACCACGCCGCCGACGCCCTTCGCGGTCGACCGCAGACCCATCAGCTCGGAGCGCCGCTCCTGCGGGGCGACGTCGCCGATGAACGCCAGGGCGCCGGTGGTCATCGCGGAGAAGGCGGCGGCGATGACGACCATCCCCAGCCCGGCCAGGGCGAGTCGGGGCCACAGCCCCGCGGGGAGCGCGGCGGCGGCCTCGACCAGCGCGAAGGCGCCGGAGCCGGCCATCCCGGCGACGATCAGCGGCTTCCGGCCCGAGGAGTCGGCCACGCGACCGAACAGCACCATGAACACCGACTGACCGGTGGGGTTGATCGCGAGCAGCACGCCCATCACGAGCTCCGCGGCGAGGACGGCCCCCAGTAGGTCTACGCCGCCCGCGAGCACCGTGTCGACGAGGTAGACCGGCATCAGGCTCATCACGCCCAGCACGGTCATGTTCCGCAGCGCCAGGGCGACGTACAGCCACCACAGCCCGTTCGTCCGCAGATGCTCGCGGTCCTCGACCGCCGGTAGGAGTCGCCGGCGGATCTCCGCGCCCACCGCCCGCACGGAGGGCGTCCGCTCCGGGGCCGGCGCGGGGTCGGAGACGAGCGCGGCCGCGACGGTGGAGACGAGACTCAGCCCCGCGATGGCGAGGTAGAGACCGGCGGGCGCGAGCAGGCCCAGGAGGACGCCCGCGGCCACCTGTCCGCCGGCGAAGCCCACCCCACGAGCGGAGTTGAAAAAGCCCAGCGACCGGCCGCGAGCCTCGTCGCCACCCAGGTCCGAGACGACGGCGAGCATCACCGGCTGGAAGCCGACCGCGAACACCGCGTACAGCGCCCGCAGACCGATCGGTCCCCAGACTCCCTCGACGACGGTCAGCGGCAGGACCAGCAGCGTGGCGACCAGGCTGGTGCCGACCATCACCGCCCGTCGCCGGCCGGTCACGTCGGCGACCGCCCCCCACACCGGCGCGAAGACGGTCATCCCCAGGAAGTACGCCGTCAGGACCATGCTGACGGCGAACGCCGAGCCGCCGCGGCCGACGTATACCGCCATCGCCGTCCCCATCAGGACGCCCGACGCGAAGCGGGTGGCGCCGGCGAGCGCGATCGCTCCCTGCTGGAGACGGCTCGCGCCGCCGCCCGGCTCGTCCGCCCGCGTCGCGGTCGCGTCGCTCACTGCCTCACGGGAGCGGGCGAGCGCCTAAACCGCTCGGGATGGCGGTCGTGCTTGCCACTGTTCGGCGGTCGAGGGACCGCGTGAGTAAACTACCCTACCTTACTCCCTCGGCGCTACGCGCCTCGGTCCTTGAGGGGAGGGCTTTGATGTGGACTCCCGGCGATCAGTCACCGGCAATCGGCTGGTGACTCTCGCCATTCAACGCCCCACCAGTTATACGCACGTCTACTGGTGCGTCTCCGCTCCCCGACGTGGGCGAGGAACGGAGTCTGTGTGTCCGTTTCCGAACGTACCGCGTCCCGATGTTCTTTGCGCCGTTGTAATCCGCGTTCACCTCGTACCCGCACTTTTGACACTCGAAGTGTTCTCCGTCGCGATTGTCGTCGTGCGTGAACCCGCAGTCCGTCCGCGAACAGCGTTGGGACGTGTGGTTCGGCTCGACTTGCTCCACGGAGACATCGCGTTCAGGTGCCTTATAGGAGACGTACTCGTAGAGACGGCGGAACGCCCAGATGTGGTGCCACTTCGCCTGTGGAAGCCGCTCTCGAATGTCTGTCAGGTCCTCGAACACGATTATGTCACAGTCGTGTTCGACGGCTTCTGTAACGAGTTCGTTGGCGACGGTGTGTATGTACTGTTCGCGCCACGCTTCTTCTCGTTTGCCGAGGCGAAGCAGTGCGTTGTGCGCGGCTTGCGTGCCGCGCTGTTGCATCTCGGCACGTCGCTTTTCGAGCTCTTGCATCCAGTGGTCGTAGTCGTCTCCCTGCCAGAAGCGCCCGGTGGAGGAGACGGCGAGGCTATTAACACCGAGGTCAATACCGAGAACTGTTTGGTGCTCAGTATCTTCCGAAACCTCTGCGTCCTCACCGCCTTCTCCTTCGGAGTCGTACTTCTGGGTGGTGATATGGAAGTAGAACTCGTCGTCCACTGCGTCGTACTGGAGTGTGCTCGCCCGGAACTCGAATTCCTCTGACAGCACGTACTGTTCGTATGGTGTGGGGCTGTCCGAGGGAAGTTCAAAGTCGCACTCGACACGTCCGTTGACCGTCGAGAGCGAAACTTTGTCCCGGTAGAACGTCGCGCTCCGCTTGTCGTAGAGCATACTCCACGACGTGAACTCCGGTTGGCTCACTCGTTTTCCGTTTTTCCATCGTTCGACGCATCCTTTGACGGCTTGGACGCCGCGTCGGATGGCCTCTTGGACGAGGTTCGCGGTAAGGTCGGTTTCGTCGCGGAGTTCGTCGTAGAGCGCGTCCCGTGCGGTTGTGTTGGCTGTGACGCATTTGGTGTGGGAGTTGTCGGACCAACAGAGCTCGGCGGCGCGGTTGGCGCAGTGAAGAAATTGCCGGGCAGATTCGTGGAGGTCGTCGCGGCGCTCGTCGGGGACGGCGAGTTTGACGGGTGCGGTACGCCGGACCTCCATATTTCAGACGTATGGCTGACGGTTCTTAGACGTTCGGGAGTCGGGCAGTCGAAGTGTGCTGATTGTGTCGTACCATGTCGGTTTCCTCTCCGGCCTACTCGCTCACTACGTTCGCTCCTTGAGGCCGGAGGCTCCACCTCAAAATGCTGAAGACGGCGGCGACCGCCGGGGCTGACATGACCGACGACAGCGCGGACGTGCTGGTGCTGCCGGACGACGTGCACGGCATCGACGCCGCCGACTACGCCGCCGAACTGCGCGAGCGACTGCCGGACCGCCGCGTCGCCTACGCTCGCGACCGCGACCGGGTTCTCTCGCTGGCCGCCGACGCCCCCGTGATGACCGGCCTGCACGCCGACGACGAGCTCGTCGAGACCGCCGACCGGCTGCGGCTGTTCGCCTGCGTCTTCGCCGGCGTCGACCACCTCCCGGTCGACCGGATGGCCGACCGGGGCGTCGCCGTGACGAGCGCCTCCGGCGTGCAGGCACCGAACGCCGCCGAACACGCGGTGGGCGGCCTACTCTCGCTGGTGCGGGGCTTCGACGTCGCTCGCCGCCGGAAACGGAACCGCGAGTGGCGCACCTACCCCACGGACGAGCTCGCCGGCTCGACCGTCGCCGTCGTCGGCATGGGGTCGATCGGCACCGCCGTCTGCGAGCGGCTCGGCCCGTTCGACGTCGAGCGGGTCGGCGTCCGCCACAGCCCCGAGAAGGACGGTCCCGTCGAGCGCACCCTCGGCTACGACGACGCCGGCCGTGCCTTCGCCGAGGCCGACCACGTCGTACTCGCCTGCCCGCTGACCGAGCTCACGCGCGGACTCGTCGACGACGCCGCGCTGCGCGCGCTGCCGCCACACGCCGTCGTCGTCAACGTCGCCCGCGGGCCGGTGGTCGACACGGCGGCGCTCGTCGACGCCCTCCGCGGCGGCGGAGTCGCCGGGGCGGCGCTGGACGTGACCGACCCCGAGCCGCTGCCCGCGGACCACCCGCTGTGGGGCTTCGAGAACGTCCTGGTCACGCCGCACAACGCCGGTCACACGCCGAAGTACTTCGAGCGGACGGCCGACCTCCTCGCGGAGAACGTCGACCGCCTCGCGAGCACGACCGACGGCGCCCTGCGGGAGGCCGACCCCGACGCCGCCGACTTGCACAACGGACTGCGGTAGCTACAGGTAGCCGCGTTCCAGGAGGAGTTCGCCGTTGAGCAGGCTCGCGCCCGCGGCGCCACGCAGCGTGTTGTGGGTGAGACAGTCGAACTGCAGGCCCGTCCCCGTGGCCTGAAGCGGACCGACGGCGACGCTCATGCCGCCGTCGGCCGAGCGGTCGAGACGCGGCTGTGGGCGGTCGGGCGCCTCGTGGACGCGCACGAGCGGGTCGGGGGCGCTCGGCAGGTCGAGCGTCGGCGCCGACCGCATCGCCTCGGTCGCCGTCTCGACGCTCGGCCCCGGACCGTCGGGTCTGTCGCCGTCGCTCCCCTCCTCGAAGTCGACCCACACCGACTCCAGGTGGCCGTCGAGCGTCGGCACGCGGTTGCAGGAGGCGGCGACGTCGACGGGGTGCGGGTCGACGCCGGCGGCCGTGACGTCGCCGAGGAGGCTTTGGCTCTCAGCCTCCATCTTCTCCTCCTCGCCGCCGATGTGCGGGAGCACGTTGTCGACGATTTCGTAGGCGGCGACGCCGTCGTAGCCGGCGCCGGAGACGGCCTGCATCGTCGCGACGCGGACGCGAGCGGGGTCGTAGCCCGCCGCCGCGAGGGCGGCGAGCGGGGGCACCATCGCGATCGTCGAGCAGTTGGGGTTCTTAACGAGGTGGCCGTCCCAGTCGCGCTCGGCGGCCTGGTGTTCGAGCAGTGCGAGGTGGTCGGGGTTGACCTCCGGGATCACCAGCGGCACGTCCGGCGCCAGTCGAGCGTTCGAGGAGTTCGAGGAGACCGTGTAGCCCGCCTCCAAGAAGGCGGGTTCGACCCTCGCGGCGACGTCTGAGGGCATCGACGAGAACAGCAGGTCCAGGTCGGGTACGGCCTCCGGGCGAGCCTCGACGACGGTGACGTCGGCCACGCCCGGGGGGATCGGCGTCTCCAGTCCCCACGGCGTCGCCTCGCGGTACGGCTGCCCGGCGGAGTCGGGGCTGCCGGCCGGCGTCACCAGTTCGAATCGCGGGTGGGGGGCGAGCAGCGCGACCAGTCGCTGTCCGACGGCGCCGGTCGCGCCGAGAACGCCTACCCGTGCCCGCCCGGCGTCGGTCACGGTGTCCATACCACCCGGCTGACCGCCGAGCGCCTAAACCGTTCGATCGCGGCGACGCCCGCGTCCCGCCGTCACGAGGCGACCGAAACCCGTTTGACGGTCGTCCGCCCCGTCGGAGACGTGACCGACGACGTCGGACGCCCGCGCGTCTCGAACCTCGCGGGCGACGCGGCCGCGTTCACCAGCAACGTCTTTCTCGTCGCCGGCGAGCGGACCGTCCTCGTCGACGCCGGGGCGAACTTCGACGCCGTCGCCGCCCTGAGGGAGCACACGGGGACGCTCGACGCCGTCGTGCTCACGCACACCCACCCCGACCACGTCGGCAACGTCGAGGACCTGCGCGGGGCGTTCGGCGTCGAGACCTGGGGGTTCGACGCCGACGCCGAGGCCGTCGACCACGCCGTCGCGGACGGCGAGACGGTCCGGATCGGCGACCACTCCTACGAGGTGCTGCACACCCCCGGTCACGCCCCCGACCATTTCTGTCTGTACGCCGCCGACCCGGGCGTGCTGTTCGCCGGCGACCTCGTCTTCCAGGGCGGGGCCTTCGGCCGGACCGACCTCCAGGGCGCCGACCGCCGCACCCTCGTCGACAGCGTCGACCGGCTGCTCGACCGCGTCGACCCCGACTGCCGCGTGCTGTACGCCGGCCACGGTCCCGCCGTCGAGGAGCCGTACCCGACGGTCGAACTCGCCCGGGAGGTTGCCGGCCGTGAGTGAGTCACCCCGGGTCGGTCGCGCCGGTGAGGACGCTGTGGGCGAGCAGCGAGACGTAGTCCGTCCGCGCCGGGAGCGTGGCGTCCACCGGTTCGTCCGCTCCCGCGTCCTCGACTCGCTCCCGGTACAGGTTCGCCCAGACGGTCAGGAGACCCAGCGCCGACAGGCCGACGTGGAACCCGAGACTCTCGACGGCGGTACCGGTCGACGAGCTCGGCGCGGGTCGGGCTGCCCGGCTCGCTCGTGAACGGTGCCATCCCCCGCTCGGCCCACGCTCGGAGACTCTCGACGGCCGCCGCAGGATGTCGTGCCTCTATCGGGTCGAGCGACGGCGCCGGGTCGCCGGGGTCCCGCCAGCGAAGCAGCAGGTAGCCGAGTCCGGTCAGCGGGTCGCCGAGCGCGACCGTCTCCCAGTCGATGACGCCGGTGACCGTCGGCTCCGCGGTCGGCGCGAACAGCAGATTGCCGGGTCGGTAGTCGCCGTGTACCAGTGTCGTCTCCGAGTCGAGCGGGACCGCTCCCCGCAGGCGGTCGACGACGTCGTCGACACGCAGCGGGTCGAGGTCCGTCGCCGCACGCGCCGCCGCCAGCCACTCGACGGTGCGCTCTAGCTGTTTCCGAGGCGGGACGTGCTCGCGGACGTCCGCGAACGGTTCGACCGGCACGGAGTGGACCGCGACCAGGCCGTCTATCACCCGCTCCGCGAACGCTCGACGCGCGTCGGGGTTCCGGAACCGCTCGGGCAGAGCCGAGCCCAGCGGGACCGTCTCGCCCGGCAGGTGCTCGCGGACGAGAAAGGGGCCACCGAGCACGGACTCGTCCTCGCACAGCAGGACCGGCCGGCCGACGGGGACCGACGCGTCGACGAGACGCTCCAGCGCCTCGTACTCGACCCGGAGGTCGGCGAACAGCGGCGTCGAGCGGAACTCGTTCGGTCGGCGGACGACGTACTCCCCGCGGGTGGTCGACACCGCCAGCGTCAGGTTGAGGCCGTCGTCGAGCACCGTCACCTTCGTGACAGTCACGGCCCAGTCCAGCCGGCGAGCGAGATACGACCCGAGAGCGTCGGCGTTCACCCGTGACTCACCCCGTCGTCCCGACCACGGCGTCCAGCGCCGGCTCGTAGGCCGCCGCGACGCGGTCCGGGTCAACCCGGGTCTCGCCGTCGAGCGCCGGCAGGTCGACCGTCGAGCGGGGGTCGACGTGCGAGAGCACGTCGCCGACGCGGGACTCCAGACGGCCCGTCCGCCGGGAGTCCCCGCCGCCGACGGCCTCGCAGGCACGCATCCACCGGGGACCGTCGTAGACGCACAGCCGTCCCGGTTCGACGACCGCCACGCGGTCGTAGAGGTCCGTCGGCGGGCCGTCGACGGCGTCGCTCGCACGTTCCCCTCCCGGAGCGGTCGCCCCGTCGGTCGCGACTCCCTGTAGTGGGCGCGCCACGTCGCCGTAGGACTCGACGACGACGCGGTCCAGTCCGCGCACCTCGCGGGCCGCGGCAGCGAGCGCGGGCAGGTGGCGCCGGCGGGTCACCGCGTTCAGTTCCGCCACGCTGTCGACCCGGACGGCGTCCGCCGTCGGCAGGTGCTCGCGGGCCGTCTCGGGCACCGAGGCGCGGGCGTTGACCACGTAGGAGCCGGCGACGCGGTCGAGCACGAACTGCCGCCCCTCGCGGCCGACGAGACCTCGCCCGCCGCCGGGATCGGGCCGCCAGAGCCGGTGGACGGGGTTGCAGTCCTCCGGCGTGGGGTCGTCGGGGCTGGCGGCCGCCAGCCGGCGGGCGTCCGTGCCGTACAGGCGGCCGTCGCCGACGGCGCGGCGGTAGTCGCCGTGGTCGAACCAGTAGTCGTTGCCGGCACGGGGCTTCCGACCCGGGGCGTCGAGCCGGTGACAGAGCGCGGTCGAGAGCGTGGTCTTCCCGGCGTCGACGCGGTCCGCGCCGGCGACGAGGACGCGACTCACGCCAGGCCGTAGTAGCCCGGCTCGTCGTCCTCGCGGGGCTCGGCGATCACCAGGTCGCCGGCGTTGGCCATGATCCAGGGGATCGCCCAGTCCAGCAGGACGGCCTCGGTGCCGGCCTCCAGCTCCGCGTCCGGGTCGAGGTCCTGTAGTAGGCGAGCGATCTCGTAGACGGTGTACATCCGGTCGGCCGCGAGCAGGTCCTTCGGGTCGTAGAACTCACAGGGGAGGACCTCCTCGAACTCGTCCTTGGGGACGGGCATACCCGTTCGAGGCGGGGCCACACCCCTAAGTCGTGCGGTCCGTCGGGCCGAGGACCGCCACGACCGGAGACGTCCTCACACCGGTGTCGGTCTCCCCGGCCCGCGAACGCGACCGACCGGGAGTTCGACCCCCACGGCCGGCTGTCGACGGCCCGGAGGGCGTCCCCGTGCCGTGCGGCGAACCAGTCGAATTACCGCGAGGCATTTCAAAACCGTTTAGTATGTTCGATGTGAATAAGCGGTCACGATGAGCGCGACACCGGCACCGGACGTCGAGCGGACGATCGAATATTGCGAACCGGAGGACGTGACGCCCGTGGAAGTCGAGGCCGAGGGGCTCGACTCGACCGCACCGGAGTACCTGCGGGACCTGCGACGGGAGTTGACCCACGAGGGGCTCTACCCGACGGGGCTGGTGGTCGACGTCGCCTTCGACGAGGACGGCACGCTCGCCACCCAGCGGGAGGCGGACCGCCTGCGCGGGTTCGTTCGCGCGGCGGCCTTCCTCGGTGCCGGCTCGGTGACGGTGCGGGTCCACGAGGTGGCCGACGAGTCCGCGGTGCGGCCGGCGCTGTCGGCCTGTGCCGAGCGCGCCCGCCGCGAGGGCGTCGAGTTCGACGTCGAGGGGCCGGTGACCGTCTCCGACCCCGACCTCGACCCCGACGAGTACGTCGGCTGAATGGACCGTGCGGCCGTCGAGCGCGCCCTGAGCGGTCTCCGCTCGTTCGCCGACCCCGACCCGACGCTGGAGCAGTATCCGACGCCGACGGACCTCGCGGCCCACCTCGTCCACCTCGCCGACCTCCAGGGCGACCTGCGACGCCCGGTCGTCGACCTCGGCGCCGGCACGGGCGTGCTCGCACTCGGCGCCGCCCTGAAGGGCGCTCGCGTCGTCGGCGTCGAGCGCGACCCCGCCGCCCTGTCGGTCGCCCGCGAGAACGCCCGCGGGCTCGACGCCGCGCACGACCCCGACTGGGTGCTCGGCGACGCCGCGCGACCCCCCGTCGCGGGGCCGGTCACCGTCCTCGCCAACCCGCCGTTCGGCGCACAGGCGGCCAGCCCGGGCGACCGGCCGTTCCTCCGGGCGGCCGCCGACGTGGCCGCCGTCTCCTACACCGTCCACAACGCCGGCAGTCGCGAGTTCCTTGAGGCGTTCGTCGCCGACAACGCCGGGACGATCACCCACGCGTTCCGGGCGACCCTTGAGCTGGACCGGCAGTTCGACTTCCACGAGCGCGACCGCGAGACCGTCGAGACGGTGGTCGTCCGCGTCGAGTGGGAACGGGCAGACGCGGACACGGACACGGACACGGACGCGAACGCGAGCGCAAGCAGGTAGTCGAGCCGGCCACGAGCCCGGGCCGACGAGGACCCGACGACGGCTGCTGGCGGCGGCCGCACGCGACGGACCGGGGGACGCCGTCCGCGGGCCGGTCGCACCCGGGGAGTACCGCTCCGTCCACTGGAGGGGTGCGGACCGAGCGCGAGCGTCGGGGCGGGCGCTACCGGCGCGCTCGGCGCCGCGTCCGAGGTGCGGCGGTCACTCGTATTCTTCCTTCGAGAGCACGCGGACGCGAGTGTCGTCGACCGACGCGTAGACGTCGTTCTCGCGGTTCGTGAGCGTGAGACCGCCGGCGGTGACGGACTCGTTCACGCCCGGGACGGGGGCGGTGTCGACGGAACCGTTCGGCCCCTCGACCGTGACGAAGAAGCCGTCCTCGCCGGGGGCGACGGAGACGTTGCGTCCGGCGATCCGGTCGGCGGCGGTCGCCGGGTCGGAGCGGAAGGCGAGTCGCCGCTCGCCGTCCTCGGGGTCGAGCCAGACGATGTAGGCGGTGCCGCCGCCGTCGGCGGACCAGCCCCGCCGCACAGCCGTCACCGTCCGTCGCCAGCCCGGCCCGCCGACGGTGACGTCGACCTCGCCGTCGAAGGCCAGGCGTCGCGTGGAGACCGTCTGCTGCCAGATCTGGCGGTCGGGACTGGAGACGATCACCCCGCTCGTGCGCACCGCCGTCGTCTCGTCGAACGCCTCGACGTCGACGAGTGCGACGCGTCTGTTCCGGACGTTCTCCGCGTAGCCGACGGTGTAGTCGCCGACGGCGACCTGCCGGCTCCCGTCGCCCGGCGCGGCGTCGTCGGCCACCGCGAGCGCCTTCGACCCGACGCCAGGCCCCGCCGTGAGCCCCAGCCCGACCAGCAGCACGACCACCGCGACCGTCCGCCAGGTGAGCTTCGGGCCGCCCCCGGCGTCGGACCCGCCCTCGCCGGCGTCCGGCGACGCCCGCGGGTCGGTCTCGGTCTCGCGACCGCCGTCGGCCTCGACGGCGCCGGTGGGTGCCGCGTCGCCGTCGCGGCGACGGCCACGGAGTTCGAGTCCGCGCAGCGGTCGGTCGGGGGCGGTCAGCGCCGTCGCCACGAGCAGGGCCAGCAGGACGACGAGGACGATCCCCGGACCGCGGTAGAGGACGTACGTCTCGTTGCCGCGGAACCAGTAGACGGCCCACAGCGACTGCTCGACGCCCAGAAGCAGCGCCCCGGCCCACAGCCGCAGCGCCGACGGACCGTCGTCGCGGCGGGCGAAGACGAGCAGGCCGAGGGCGACGCCGACCAGCAGGCCCAGAGCGTGAGCCTGGATGGCGACGCCGGCCCACCACGGGGCCGAGGGGGGACTCGGCGTCGCCTCGCTGACGACGACGGGCCGTCGGAGCGCGAAGTAGACGAGCCGCACGGCGCCGACGGTCACCACCGCGACCACCGTGCCGATCGGATACCGCACGAGCGCGAAGCCGACGAGGGCGAACACCACGCCGGAGAAGCCGATCACCGGTCCCAGCGAGAACAGACTGGTCACCAGCCCCACCGCGACCGCCGCCGCCGGCACCACCAGAAAGGCTCGCACCAGCGGGTTCGTCCACGGCGAGCCGAACGACGACGCCCCCCGCTCGCGGGGGAAGTGCCCCCAGGCGTACTCCGCGAGCGACCCGAAGACGAGCGTCCCCGCGAGGTTGCCGACCAGGTGGCCCGGGCCGTCGTGCGAGAACGGCGCCGTCAGCAGCCCCAGCGGGTACAGCAACGACCACGCCCGGAACGGCAGCGTCACCGGGTCCGCCCACGCCGCGGCGCCGCCCTGGACGAACAGGTATACCGAGAGCACGCCGCCGACCGTGACGAGCGTCCCCCAGGGGACGCCCATCACCAGCCGCGAGCGCAGGCGCCGCCCCCAGCGCCCGTCGGGGGCGTCGAGCCGGCGCACGAGTGCCAGCGACCCCGTCACCGCGAGCGACAGTGTCGCCACCAGCGCCGCGCCCGCGTCGACGACCCCGAGAGCCCAGGCGCCACCGCTCGCGACCAACACGAGCACCGCGCCGACCGCGTAGCCGCCGTCGAACCCCAGCGAGCGCGGTCCGGCACGGCCGGCGAGCGCGGCGACGACCGCCGCCGCCGCGACCGGCCCGAACGCCGGCACCAGCCACGCGAACAATCCCAGCGTCATCGACTCCCCCTCGGACACGCGCCGGCTTCAACCTTGCCCGGCCCCCGGCCTCCGGCCCCGGACGCCCGCCGGCCGCGGGCGGATCGCAACCTACAAGCGCGTCTCCACGAAGGCGTTGGTATGCAACTGCGCGTCGTCGAGAGCGAGGACCAGGAACTCGTCATCGAGATCGGCGGCGAGGACCACACCTTCATGAACGTCCTCAAGTCGGCACTGCTGGAGACCGACGGGGTGTCGGCCGCCACCTACGACGTGAACCCCGAGCAGTCCGGCGGCCAGACGGAGCCGCTGCTGACGATCAAGACCGAGGAAGACACCGACCCCCTGGCGGCGCTCGAACGCGGCGCCGAGCGCGTCACCGAGAAAACCACCGAGTTCCGCGACGCCTTCGAGACCGCCGTCTGACGGTTACGACCCCCTCCCGCTGCCGGCCGTCGACCCTCGACTACCGACCCCCGAACGACACCCTTCCGCGCGCGGAATCCCCTTCTACACGCGAAACTGTTCGGTTTGCGCATAAAATCCGCCAGTTTGCTCGCGAACCCCGAGTGACGACGGGTTTTGTGCGTGAAAACGTCACAGAACGGGGCTCAGCGCGCGAAACCGTCGGGTTTGCTCGCGAGACTCGCCGGTCTGCGCGCGAACGTGCCACGGCTCGGTCGTTCGGCAGTCTCTGGCCAGCGGTGAGAAAGCGTTTCCCGTCCTGCGCTCTAACCGAGGGTGCGTGCCACAGTCCCCGTCCGAGGCGCCACCAGGCGACGATGACCGGCGGAGAACCCGGGCACGCGACACCGGTTCGCCCCCGCACCCACAGGGCGCGCCCCGCACGAGGGTTTCCCGGCCGACCGCGGCACACGCCTGGGATGAGGCCGGCCGTTAGTGGCCGGGGCGACACCGTCTCCGCGAGCGGTCAGTCCTCCGGTTCGGCCGTCGTCGACGCGCCCTGCGCCGGGTCGACGACCGCCAGCGACAGCCAGCCGTTGTCGAGCAGGTCGAGGAAGTGGTCGTCCGCCTCCAGCACCGCCGTGACGCGGTCGACCGGCGCGTGGACGACGACCGACAGCCGCAGCGGCTGATGGTAGAGTTCGTCGTCGGCGGCACGCAGCGACTGCAGCGGCAGGCCGGTCATCAGGTCGCCGCCGTTGCCCTGGTAGACGCCGACGTTGCCGACCGGGTTCTGGGTGACCTTCGACCCGCTGCCGTAGACGGCGCCGTCGACGGTCGCGAAGTAGTACTGTGCGCTGATCCACTGTGCGACCACGCCCGGCCCGGTCAGGATCGCCGCCAGCGCCTCGCCGTCGGGGTCGGTCGCCGGGTCGTAGGAGTGGAGAAAGACGCGACCGTCGAGGTCGAGGTCGGCGGTGAGCGACCGGGGACCGATGACGAAGGCGGCGTTGCCGGCCAGCCCCCACTCCGGGCGCGTCTCCGCCCAGTCGGCGGCGCGACGCTCCGTCTCGCGGACCGCAGTCGCCGAGTCGTCGCCCGTCGCGGCGGTCCGTTCGGCGGCCGCCGTCTCCCGGGCCGTCGCGAGGTCCGTGCGCAGCCGTTCGAGCGCCGCGCGGTGGCTCTCGGGCACGTCACCGTCGAACAGCGCCACCTCGTCGGTCGTGGTGTTGTGTTCGCCGGCGAGGAAGTGGGTGTCCTCGGGCACGTCGATCCCCCGGTCGCGCAGGCGGTCCCGCACCGCCGGGTCGTTGCAGACCGCCGCGAGCACGCGGGCGCTCGGGCCGCCGGGGTTGCCGGCACAGGCGCCACAGTCCAGGCTGGCGTCGAACGGGTTGTTCGCCGTCCGTCCGGCGTGGCCGACGAGGACGACGAGCCGGCCGAACTGCCGCCAGCCGGTCGTCTCGAAGACCCCCGCGGCGTACTCGACCCGCTCGTCCAGAGAGAGTCCCGTCGGCAGGTCCGCCCCGCCGTCCTCGTCGCCGCGGCCGTCGAGGTCGGGCCGGCAGAACTCGTGGGCGGCGGGGACCCGGTCGGTGACGGCGCTCCGGAGGTCGTACGTCCGCTCGGGCAGGAGGGTGCGGACGGCGAGCGAGAGGCCGTAGCCGCCGCCGGCGGTCTCGACGAAGCTGAACGCCGTCGCCGGGTTCGACGCCAGCTCCGTCACGAGGTCACGACACGCCTTCCGGACGCCGGTCAGCCGGTCGTGTCGCTCGCGGTGCCGCGAGTCGCCGACGGGCCGGTCGTCGATCCGGTGGACGGCGTCGACGATCGGCGGACAGGCGTCGACCGTGACCGCGTCCCCGTAGCCGCCGTAGCGCATCGGAATCCCGAAGAAGCCGGCGAAGCCGTGGGTCTCGTAGTCGCCGGTCGCCTCGACGTGGCGCCGGATCACCTCCGAGCGGGTGTCGATACAGAAGACGAGCTGGGCGTCCGGCCGGTCATCTCCGTCCCCCTCGTCGGCCGTCGAGGCCGCCCGCCCGGCGACGGCCTCGACCAGCTCCCGCCGATACGTCGCCTCCCAGGCGCGCAGCCAGGCCGCCGGCAGCGGGGCGTCGCCGTCTCCCGGCGTCGGGACGTCGGGGTGGGGCGAGCGGTCGACGGGGGCGTCGAACAGGTCTGTCAGCACCAGCCGGACGGCGAGATACTCGACGAGCGTGACCGGGGCGGTCGACGCCCAGGTGTCGCCCTCGCCCTCGCCCTCGCCCGCCTCGGCGTGGCGTCTGACCAGGCCGGTCCAGCCGGGCAGCGCCGCGAACTGTGACTCGACGACCGACGGCCAGCGCTCGCGCGGACGGTCGTCGAGCAGCGACCGGACCGCGACGGCCGGCCGCTCGGGGTAGTCCGGGACCGCCGCCCGGTCGGGGACCGACCGGTCGTGGGGCGCCACCGCGCGGAAGGCGGCGTAGAAGCCGTCCTCGCGGTCGGGCATCGGCCACTCGGCCTGCCCCCGGTCGAGGTGGGCGGCGAGCCACTTCGACAGCACCCGGTCGACGGCGTCGGTGGCGGGGTCGCACGCTCGCTCGCGCCGCCGTTCGCGGTCGGCGGCGGCCATGCGGTCGAGCAGCGACTCGGGCGAGGCCTCGTAACCGGCGGCGTCGAGTGCCGCCGCGAGCGTCTCGGGGTCGATCCGCCCGTCGGCCCAGGCGCGACGGAACGTCTCTGCGGACGGGTAGCCGTGCCCGCCGAACAGCCGTCGGCCCTGTTCGACGGCCTCGGTGAACGGCCGGTCCTCGAACCCGGACAGCGGGTTGGCGGTGACGAAGGAGTGAAGTGGCCAGGACTGCCCGACGACGGCGGCCGCCTCGGCGACGAGCGCCTCGACGTCCGCCTCGGCGGCCGTCTCAGCGCTCATCGTACTCCCTCCGTGTGGTCAGCAACGTGTCACCCGGCGGCTGTGTGGCGTTGACCAGCGCCACGTACAGCCGGCGGCTCCGCGCGTAGGCGCCGCGCTCGACGGCGACGTACGCGAGCAGGAAGGCGACGGCGAGGACGGCATGGAGCGGGTGCAGTCCCGTCGGGGCGGTGACGACTGGCAGGTCGGCCATCGCCGAGGCGACGACGACGTAGACGCCGCCGTAGACGGCGATCGCCGGCAGGAAGACGACCGGAACGGCGACGTACCGCACGGTCGCCGGCAGCGAGGTGCGCCCGACGGCGCCGCGGGCCGTCCGCAGCGTCGTCAGGACGACCAGCAGCGTGAGCAGCAGTCCGCCGTCGGCGCTGGTCCCCTTACCGGTGAGGAGGGTGAAGACGGCGCCGCCGGCGAGCGCGGTGACGGCGGTGGCGGCGAGGCCGACGAGGCCGACCGTCTCCGGCTCGTCGTCCGGGTCGGGAGCGGTGTGCTCGACGCGGCCGCCGGCCGAGAGGAAGCGGTAGGCCTTGTAACAGCCGTGGAGCACGAGGTGGGTGATCGCGGCGGCGAAGAAGCCGAGCCCGGCCTGCATCGTCATGAAGCCCATCTGCCCGACGGTCGAGCAGCCGAGCCGGCGCTTCACGTCGGGCTGGACGGACTTCAGGGGCTTACCCAGGAGGGCGCTCGTCGCGCCGACGGCGGCGACCGAGAGGAGGAGCGCGGGCTCGACGGTCAGCAGCGGGGCGACCCGCGCCAGCAGTATCCCGCCGGCGTTGACGAAGCCGGCGTGCATCAGCGCCGAGGCGGGCGTGGGTGCGGTCATCGAGCCGAGCAGCCAGCCGTGAAACGGGACCAGCGCCGACTGGACCGCCGCCGCCAGGACGAGCGCGACGGCGACGAGGGCGAACGGCCCCGGCGACGCGCGGAGCGAGGTCGCGGCGGCCGCGACGCCGGAGACCGTCGTCGTCCCGGTCGTCAGCCACAGCGTCCCGAACGCGACCGCGAGCAGGCCGCCGCCGGCGAGCAGGTACCGCCGGGTCAGTCGGGCCGCCGCCCGCGCCTGTGGCCAGTCGCGGTCGTGCCCCACCAGGTCGGCCATGATCAGCCCCATGAGGACCCAGGCGGCCGCGAACAGCAGCAGGCTCTC
>PXSK01000036.1:33079-149760 GCA_003022865.1 Halobacteriales archaeon SW_5_70_135
TCACCAGCGTCAGTCCGTCGACCGCCACCAGGTTCCCGAGTCGCCACGGCCCCTCGACCAGCGGCCGGGCGACGGCGACCCCGAGACTGGCGAGCCACAATAGCCACACCAGTCCCGTGAGCAGTCTCGGGACGAGCGGTCGCGACACGGCGGCGTCGGGGAGCGGTCCGACCGTCGCTCGTCCGTCCTGTCCTGCCATCGTGCCTCTCTCTCCGGCCCGGACGGCCGGCGAGTCTCGTTCCGTGGTGAACGGATCGCTCACTAAAGAGTTTTGAACGAACGGTGCGTTCGTGAACGCGTCACTGGAGACGCGTCGGTTCGGCAGCGGCGCCGCAGGCGGGCTGGTCGGTTCGACCGAGCGAAGGCCGGGCGAGGGCCGAGTCGAGAGCGTTCGGAAAGGCATAACGGCGCCCGCGCCCGCTCGACGGTATGTGTCAGTTCGAGGGGACGGTGCTCGCCGGGCCGTCTTTGGAGCCGGTCCGGGGGCGTGTCGTCGTCGAGGACGGCCGGATCGCGGCCGTCGAGGAGGCCTCGACGGCGGCGACCGACGTCGTCGTGCCCGCCTTCGTCAACGCACACACCCACGTGGGGGACTCGGTGGCGAAGGAGGCCGCCGTCGGCGAGGGGCTGGAGTCGGCGGTCGCCCCGCCGAGCAGTCTCAAGCATCGCCGACTGGCGGCCGCCGACCGTGCGGCGCTCGTCCGCGAGACGGGCCGCACGCTGCGGTTCATGGAGCGGACCGGCACCGCCGCCCACCTGGACTTCCGCGAGGCCGGCGTCGCGGGCGCCCGGGCGCTTCGGGAGGCGAGCGCCGACCGCGACGTCGAGTCGTTCGTCCTCGGCAGCGGCGACCCCGACGTGCTCGACGTGGCCGACGGCTACGGCGCCAGCGGCGCCCACGACGACGACTTCCGCGAGGAGCGGGCGGCGGCCCGCGAGGCCGGCGTGCCCTTCGGCATCCACGCCGGCGAGCCGGACGCCGACGACATCGACGCCGCCCTGGACCTGGAGCCGGACCTGCTGGTCCACATGGTGCACGCGGGACCGGACCACCTCGACCGCGTCGCCGACGAGGACGTGCCGGTCGTCGTCTGTCCGCGAGCGAACCGCGTCCTCGGCGTCGGTCGCCCGCCGGTACGGGCGCTGCTCGAGCACACCACCGTGGCGCTCGGAACGGACAACGTCATGCTCAATCCGCCGTCGATGTTTCGCGAGATGGCTCACACGGCGAAGCGCTTCGACGTGACCGCCCGCGAGGTGCTCCGGATGGCGACCGTCGCCGGCGCCGAGGCCGTCGGCCTCGACTGCGGGGTGATCGAGGCCGGTCGGCGGGCCGCGCTGCTCGTGGTGGACGGCGACTCGGACAACCTCGCCGGCACCGAGGACCCGGTACGGGCGGTCGTCCGGCGGGCGACGCCGCTCGACGTCGAGCGGGTCGTCCTCTGAGGGCGGTCAGCGGTCGGGAGCGAACCGACCGAAGGGGGTGGTCTCGTGGCTGCGGACGAGCACCTCGTCGGCGACGGTCAGCCCCATCTCCAGCAGTTCTTGAGCGACCGGCGTGATGTCGCTGTCGGTCTCGCCGACGGCGGTCACGAGCAGGTTCCGCTCGCCGGTGACGAGCTCCTGGACGGAGACGACGCCGTCGATGGCCAGTATCTCCGGCACCGTCTCGCCTCGCTCGGGGATCGGGGCGGTGCAGAACAGCAGCATCCGCAGCGGGTAGCCCGACCTGGCGTAGTCGACCTCGGCGGTGTACCCCTTGATGACGCCCGCGCGCTCCAGGCGGTCGATGCGTTTGCGGACCGTACTCCCGGACGTACCGGTGCGGTCGGCGATCTCGCCCGAGGAGGTGTTTCGCGCGTCGGCCTGGAGCGCGTGGAGGATCGCCCGGTCCACGTCGTCGATGTCGTCGTCCATGCGCCCCCAGTGACGCCCCCGAGTCAAGGGCCTTCGCCTCCGGGCGGTCGCAGCCCTCAGTGCTCGGCGTCCGCGCCCGGGTCGTCGTCCGTGATCCGCACCGCCGAGACGCGGGGGCCGTCGGTCGCCGTCACGCGGACCCGGTAGCCCTGGACGGTCACCTCGTCGCCGACCTCGGGGGTGCGCGAGAGCCGGTCGAGGACGAGTCCGCCCACGGTCTCGTAGCCGGCGCCCTGGAGGTCGGTGTCGAGCGCGTCGTTGACCGCCGACAGCGGGACGGCGCCGTCGGCGGCGAACGTGCCGGGGCCGCGCGGCCGGATCGAGGGCTCGTGGCCGTCGGGGTCGAACTCGTCCCGGAGGTCGCCGACGACCGCTTCGACGACGTCCTCGGCCGTGGCGATCCCCTCGAAGCTCCCCCACTCGTCGACGACGGCGGCCATCTGCCGGCCCTGGTCGCGGAACTGCACCAGCAGGTCGTGCACCGTCGTCATCTCCGGCACCACGAGGACCTCGCGGGCGAGGTCGCCGGCCGTGGCGTCCTCGCCGGCCTCGGTCGCCCGCAGCACGTCTTTCACGTCGACGAAGCCGGCGACGCGGTCGGCGTCGTCGGCGTCGACGACCGGGTAGCGGGTGCGCTCGGCCTCGACGATCGTCGTCCGCAGGGCCGCGAGCGTGTCGTCGGCGGGGACGCTCACCACGTCCGGCCGCGGAACCATCACCTCGCGGACGACGGTGTCGTCCAGGTCGAACACCCGCTCTATCATCTCCACCTCGCTCCGGTCGACGTGGCCCTCCTCGCCGGCGCGGGCGAGCACGCGGCGGATCTCCCGTTCCTCCATCGTCTCGTCGGTCTCGGAGGCCGGCGGCACGCCGAGCAGACCGGTGAAGGCGTTCGCCGTGCCGTTGAACACCACGATCCCCGGCGCGAACACCAGGTACGACAGCTTCATCGGCGGCGCCAGCAGCAGCGACAGTCGCTCGGCGTCCGCGATGGCGATCGTCTTCGGGGCGAGTTCGCCGAAGACGACGTGCAGGAAGGTGACCGTCGAGAAGCCGAGCGCGAAGGCGACGAGACGGACTGCCCTCTCCGAGAGGAGCGGCCCGAGTGCCGGCTCGATCAGCGCCGCCACCGCGGGTTCGCCGATCCATCCCAGCCCGAGCGAGGCGACCGTGATCCCGAGCTGGGTCGCCGCGAGGTAGTCGTCGAGACCGTCCATCACCTCCTGTAGCGTGCTCGCGCCCCAGCGACCCTCGGCGACGAGCTGCTCGACGGCGGTCGAGCGCACCCGGACGAAGGCGAACTCCGAGGCGACGTAGAAGCCGTTCAACCCGACGAGAAACAGCGCGGCGAGCAGCCGCGCCGTCGAGGCCAGGGGGTCCACCGTCTCAGCCGCTCTCCGGCGGTCCGCGCCGACGGTCGCGGTCGTCGTCACGGTACACGGCGGCGGTGCCGACGCTGCACATGGATCAGGCTCCGGCCGTCCGTTACTTAAGTCGCCTGCCGGCGTGCGAGTCGGTCGGTCGCCGTGGCGGCGGTCAGCGACCGAGTGCGGCCCGGTACCGCCGCAGCAGCGTTCCCGCGAGCCGTCGCTCGACGCGCGTGAAGTCGAAAGCCGATCCGCCGGAGCACGACGGCGTAGACGACCAGTCCCGCGAGCGTGCCCACGGGTGGCGCCGCCGGCACGTCCGCGGTCCTGGCGGCGACGGCGACCGCCGCCAGCGGCACGGCGGCGACCAGCGGGTGTGCGTGCCGGCGAGTGAACGGCTGCAGCCTCTTCCAGCCGGTGGAGAACGACGACTTCCAGGCCGCTGTCGACCGCGAGCAAGCACATAGTTCGCCACGACCGCCGGCAGCCCGTAGGCGGCGGTCAGCGGCACCGCGACGACGACCGGGCCGGCGGTGATCAGCGCGTTCGCGACGAGCGAAGCGCGCTGGTGGTCGGTCGTCACCAGCAGGATGCCGACGCTGCCGGCCGCGCGGGCGGCGTACTGGGCGACGACGAAGCACACCGACACCGAGGACGCCGCCGGCGGCCACCGGGACGACGCTCCCGAGCATTACGCCGGCGACTGCGACGGCGAGTCACGCGACCTGTGCGAACGGCGTCTTGGCGGTGACGGCCTCGATGGCCCGGAGTGTGCCAGTCACCGGAGCGTAGGCGACGGTGAGCACCGGCAGCCCGAGGGCGAACACCTACAACAGCGGCAGCAGTCCGAACGGCGGCCCCTCGTCGGCGACGTCGGCGACCGTCGGCGCGGCGAGAAACAGTGCTGCGGCAGAAAGCGTCGCGGTGCCGACGGTGAGCACGGCGGCGACGCTCACGATGGCGTCCCGCTCCCCCGGTCCGGCAGTCGGCAGGAACCGGCTCAGCCCGGCGCCGAAGCCGTCGGCGACGCTCAACAGCAGCGCCTGCAGCCGACGCGCCAGGGCGAACACGCCGTAGCTCGCCGCACCCAGCCCGTTCGACAGCACCGCCGCGTCGCCACGTCCAGCGCGCGCTGCAGCAGCGCCGGCACCGAGACGGTCGCGCCGTGGGCGACCCGCTCCAGGGCGGCCGCGAGCCGCGCGTCCGGGCCGTCGAGTTCCGCGGCGTCGGTCGGCGACGCCGACGGCTCCAGGTCCGCGCTCGGGTCGCCGCCCGTCGACTCGGCGCTCCGTCCCGCAGGCGAGCGCGTCCCGCGTGAGGGGTACCTCTCGTAGCTCCCCGTGGGCGGTTGACAGGGGAACCGTTTTCTCCCACGCCGCCGAAGCGTCCCGTATGAGTGACGGCTCAGAGGCGGCGAGCGAGGCGACGGTGCCCGAGTTCGCGGTGCGACGGGTCGCCGACCTCTCTCCGGCGGACCGACAGGCGGCCTTCGACCGCGGCGTGGACACCGCCGCCGTCCACGGGGACGTCGCCGAGATCGTCGAGCGTGTCC
Organism: Halobacteriales archaeon SW_5_70_135; assembly: GCA_003022865.1. Lineage (GTDB taxonomy): Archaea > Halobacteriota > Halobacteria > Halobacteriales > SW-7-71-33 > SW-7-71-33. Next base: position 37,916 of record PXSK01000036.1, read on the forward strand.
GCGAGGAGGGCGACGTCGCCCTGCGGGAACTGGCCCGCGAGCTGGACGACGTCGAGGTGGGCAACCTGGAGGTCACCGGCGACGCCGCACGCGCGTACAACCGGCTCGACTCCGACCTGCGGGTGGCGATCGACCGCGCCGCCGAGAACGTCCAGGACTTCCACGAGGCACAGCTCCCCGAGGACTGGCGGGAGACGTTCGACGACCGGACGCTCGGGCGGCGCTATCGCCCGGTCGAGCGCGCCGGCGTCTACGTCCCCGGCGGCGCGGCCGCCTACCCCTCCAGCGCGATCATGGGCGTGGTGCCGGCGAACGTCGCCGGCGTCGAGGAGGTGACCGTCTGTACGCCGCCGGACCCCGCCGACGCGACGCTTGCGGCGGTGTACGCCGCGGGCGCGGACAGCGTCTACGCCGTCGGCGGCGCACAGGCGATCGCGGCGATGGCCTACGGCACCGAGACCGTCGACCGCGTCCGGACGGTCGTCGGCCCCGGCAACCGCTGGGTGACGGCCGCGAAGGCACAGGTACGCGGCGACGTGACGATCGACTTCCTCGCCGGGCCGAGCGAGGTGCTGGTCGTCGCCGACGAGACGTGTGACACCGCCTACGTCGCCGCGGATATGCTCGCACAGGCCGAACACGACCCGCACGCCGCCGTCGCCGCCGTCACCGACAGCGAGGACGTCGCCGAGGCGATCGTCGGCGAGATCGAGCGCCAACTCGCCGACCGCGAGCGCGCGGCGACGATCCGCTCGGCGCTCGCCAACGACGCCTCGGGGGTATTCCTCGCCCGGTCGATGAGCGAGGCGGTACTGTTCGCCGAGGAGTACGCCGCCGAACACCTCTCGATCCAGGCCGACGACGACGAGGCCCTCGCCGACCGCATCACGAACGCGGGGTCGGTGTTCCTCGGCGACTTCACCCCGGTGGCCGCGGGCGACTACGCGATCGGGACGAACCACGTCCTGCCGACCGGCGGCGGCGCGAAGGTCCACGGCGGCCTCGCCGTCGACACGTTCGTGCGCTCGTCGACGGTCCAGCGGCTCGACGCCGGCGCTCTGCGCGGCGTCGCCGACACGGTCACGACCCTGGCGGAGGCGGAGGGTCTGGAGGCCCACGCCGAGAGCGTCCGCCAGCGCGTCGGCGACACGGGCGCCGACGGCGCGTCGTCGCACACGGACTCCGGAGACAGCGCCGGGACCGATACCCCGGACGGGGAGTGAGGAACTCGCCGCGACGCTCGCGGTAGCACTGGTGACCCGCCCGGGAGCGGGTGCCGTAGCCGTCGGGCGTCGGTGTGGTCCGGCCGCCGTCGCTCGACGTGTCGGCCGGCGCGCTCGGCGAAGCCGGGATCGGTGACGCAGACGTACACCCGAACTGGCGGCGGTAGTCGGTGGTGTCCGCGACGGCCTCCCCGTCGGCGTACCGGAGCGCACGCCTGTACTGCTCGACCGTACGGGCGCGCTCGTCGGTGACGCTGTCGACGACCGACCGTACGCGCTCGTCGACGGCGTCGTTCGGGACGACGCGATCGGACAGCCCGTGACCGGTGGCCTCCCGGGCCGACAGGCGTCGGTCCGTGAGCGCGAGGTCGTCGGCGACGGACTCGCCGGCGAGTCCGTCGCAGCCGCTCGAACGGCGGCACCGTCCCGAACTCCAGCCCGTCGAGAGCGAGTTTGGCCTCCTCGCCCGCGACCCGGGTCGGTCGAGCGTCCGCAGCCGGTGGGTCTCGGGGTCGCCGCGGCGACGCGACCGGTCTCCTCGGCGAGGTCGAGCAGTCCGCCGACGAACGACTTCGGCACCTCGACGTCGATGAAGTCGTCGCCCGGCGTCGTCAGGTGGGCCATCGTCTTCGCCGTGCCGTGGTCGTCGTGGACCGACTCGACCTTCTCGCCGTCGCGGTGAGGACGCAGCGTCACGTCGGTCACCTCGACGGCGTCGAGGGTCACCTCGAACACCATCGACTCTGTCTCAACCGCGCCAGCAGTCGGTCCTCCAGGTCGACGACTGTCGATTCTCCCGTACGGTCCGGAGCGACTCTCCGGCGAGAGCGGCTACGATTACGGGCGTAACCCTCTCCCGTGTGGCACGCCGAGCGCGGACATGCCGACCTTCGAGTGTTCGGCCTGTGGCGGCGAGTACGTCTCCCGCTCGTACCGGGTGATGGCCGTCGAGGTCATGTGTCCCAACGAGGACTGCGGCGAGTTCTGCCCACACGTCGACCTCGACCACCCGAAGGTGTCGAAGATCGTTGAGTCCGCCGGCGTGGAGCGCACGGCGGCCGCCGTGATCGACGCCGTCCGCGGGCGGACCTGAGTCGGGCGACGACACCGGGACTCGCCCGCGTCCCGCGGGGGCCGTCCGACGCGAGCCGGCGGGCGGGCGGGGCCGTCTCAGTCCTCCAGCTCGAAGGCGACGGTGACCTCCGTCTGGAACTCCGGCTGTTCGGTGCCCGCGATCTCAACGCCCATCTCCTCGACTTCGAGCCATTTGACGTGGTCGAGAGTCTCCTGTGCGCGCTCGATCGCGTCCTCGGCCGCGTGGTCGAAGCTCTCTGTGCTGGTGCCGATCAGACGGACCTTCTTGTACACCACGACACCGTTCCCGGACGCCAGGAACATAAATCGGAGTGGCTCCGCCCCTATCGGGCGGCCGACGCGCCCGGTCGCCTCGTCGGCCGTGATCCTGTCGCCGTCGTCGTCGCGCAGGTACATTACCGCGTTCGCGCCGCGCACGCCGTCATGGCACGTGACGGGGGGTCGGTCTTCTCGACGAGGACGACTTCCGGAGAGCCGTCGCCGTCGACGTCGGCGACGGTCGGCGTCGTCCTCTCGACCTCGTGTCGTTCCCGGACCGCGTGCAGGTCCGTCTCGTCGGTCCCCTCGCCGCCCTCGGCCCGGCCGGCTCCGCGATCCCGGTCTCGTCGCCCGTCGCCCGCGGGACGACCTGGCACGTGACGTCGCGGCGGCCGGTCACTCGTCGATGTGGGTCCAGCGTTGCTCTATCTCGCCGTTGGCGCGGACGACGGTGTCGCCCTCGACGTCGATGCGCGTCTTCCGGAGTTCGATCCGCTCGACGGTGCCGGTGGTGTCGCCGGCGGTGACGGTGTCGCCGGGGTTGAAGTCGGGGTCCCGGAGCAGATAGACGCCGGCGACGGCGTCGGCGATCATCTCCGAGAGGGCGTAGGAGACGCCGAGCGCGAGAAAGCCGCTAGCGGTGCCCAGTGCCGCGGCGATCTCGTTCAGCCCGACGACCGAGAGAAAGGCCAGCCCGACGCCGAACCAAAGGAAGACGGCGACCACCGTGGCGACGAACTGCCGGTAGACGTCGGCGTCGTCGTCGATGACGCGACGCAGTAGCCGGCGGACGACCCACATCACCGCCTTCACCAGGACCGCCGCGAGCACGAGAAACAGGATCCCGGACAGTATCTTCGGCGCCGCGCCGAGAACGCTGTCGGCGAACGAATCCACCGCGTCGACGATCGCACGCTCGACGAGGTCGCCGGCGTCTGACTGCAGCGGTACCACTCGGGCGGGAACCGGACCGACCGACATGAGTCGCCGGACGGCGGCCCGGCACTAAAGACGCCCGCCACCCCCGTTCGGCCGCCGCCCTACCCCGTGGGCGGCGTCCCGCTGGGCGGCCACCACGACTGACCGACGAAGGACGACGAGTCCGGCCGCGGCCCTACCCGTGGGCGGCGTCCCACCCGGTCGGCTTGCGGCGGTCGCCACAGCGGTCGCACTCGACGCGGCCCATCGTGTCCATCGCGACGTCGAGTCCCTCGCAGGCCGCACGGTATCAGCCGTAGCGTCGCCCGCGGTCGGGCGACCGGTAGACGGCCAGGGACGCACCCTCCGTGCCGGCGTCGCCCTCGACCGGGTCGACGTACACTGTCTCGCCGTCGGCGCGTTCGTGCGGGAACGGCTCCCGGTCGACCCGCAGGTCGGGCTCGCTCATGCCCGTCCGAGGCGCCGGAGCGACAAGGCGCCGTCCCTCCCTGGCGACGGAACGCAGCCCTCATGACCGCCGACCGGCTGTCTCCGGCGATGACGGCCCGGCTGCTGCAGTACTCCGACGTGGAGAACGCCCACGACGACCCCGAGCGGATCGCCCGGCTGGCGGGCCTGATCGACGAACTGCGCGGCGACGACGCCCTCGTCGTCGGGACGGGCGACGACTTCGCGCCGAGCGTGCTCTCGATGGTCTCCGAGGGCGGACAGGCGCTCGACTTCTACCGCCGGGTCGACCCCGCGCTGGAGACGTTCGGCAACCACGACTTCGACTACGGCGCCGACCGCGCCCTGGAGATCGCCACCGAGAGTCCGCAGACGTGGCTCACCGCGAACGTGCGGCGCGACGGCGGCCGCTTGGGCGCCGACCGCGGCGTCGAGCGCGTCGCCGTGCGGTCGGTCGACGGGCTCGACGTCGGCTTCTTCGGCGTCACCGCACCGGAGACGGCCGCCTCGAACCCCGGCGCCGTCGGTCTCTCCTTCGGGACGCCACTGTCGGCCGGCCGCGAGGCGGTCGAGACACTGCGCGAGGAGGGCGTCGACCGCGTGGTCGCGCTGTCGCATCTGGGCGGCGGCGACCCGGAGCTGGCCCGCGCGCTCGACGTCGACGCCGTGCTCGGGGGACACCTCCACAGCGAGACGGCCGAGCGGGTCGACGGCGTGCCGCTCGCGCGGCCGGGAGTCAACGGCCGTCGGCTCGTCGAGCTCGACCTCGAAAGCGGCGCGATAACGCTACACGACGTGTGTGACGGGCCGGTCGACGAGGGGCTCCGCGAGGCGGTCACGCGGCGGCGGGAGGCGGCCGACCTGTCGAGGGTGGTCACGACGGTCGAGAGGCCCGTCCGCCGGGACGAGGAGGTGGTGTTCGGCGGCGAGGCACCGATCGGCAACTTCGTCGCGGACGCCTTCGGGCGCCACGGCGTCGACCGCGAGGTGGACCTGGCGCTGCAGAACAGCGGCGGCATCCGCTCGGGGGCGCCGCTGTCGGGCGAGGTGACCGTCGCCGACCTGGTCTCCGTGCTGCCGTTCGAGGAGCGAGTCGTCGCCGTCGAGGTCGACGGCGCCACGCTCCGTGCGGCGCTGGCCTCCGCGGGTGACCGGGTCTCGTTCGGCGCCTCGAACTGGTGGCACGCCCACCTCAGCGGTGCCCGAGTCCGGTACCACCGCGAGGAGGGGCTGCGGTCGGTGACTGTCGGCGGCGAGTCGCTGTCCGAGGAGCGGACGTACACGCTGGCGACGAGTGAGTTCGTCCTCGGCGCCGGCGACGAGTTCTCCCCGCTCGACGGGACACTGCCCGTCGTCGAGCGCGGGGCGGTGCAGTACGAGGCGCTGGTGGACCACGCCCGCGAGCACGGCGTGTGGACGCCGGTCGAGGGCCGAGTCGTCATCGAGGGGGCGGTCGAGTGAGCCCGCTCCGGCCGACCGGCCGGCACGCGGCGGACGCCTGTCTGCCCCGGCGGTAGCGTTTACTGTCCTCGACGCTTCCGACGGCTGTGACGCGTGTAGTCGTCCCCGTCCGGTATCGACTCAGCCGGCACTCGGAGCGGACCCTGCGGCGTGCGGTTCGCGTCGCCGAGGAGCGCGACGCGGAGCTGACCGTGCTGCACGTCGACCTCTACCAGAACGGCCGCAAGGTGACCCGAACGGACCTGAAACGCGCCGTCGAGGACAGCGTCGGCGAGATCGACGGCACCCGCTACGCCGTCCGACAGGGGTTCGTCGTCGAGGAGACGATTCTGGAGGAGGTCGCCGTCGAGGAGGCCGACGTCGTCGTCATCGGCCACAAGCAGGTGGGTCGGTGGCGACGCATGATACGCTCGCTGACCAGCGACCCGGACATCGAGGCGTACCTCCGGGACCGGCTGGACTGCGAGGTCATCACCGTCGACGCCGCCTGATCAGCCGTCGTCGGCTCCGGATTCCGACCCGGTGTCACGCGAGTCGCCGTCCCGGACGGCGTCGGCCATCCCCGGGCCGTCCTCTCCCTCGGGGTCGAGTCCCGCAGCCGTGGTGGTCGGTCCGCCCTCGACCGCCCGCCCGCCGGCCGGCGAGGAGCGGTCGCGACCGTTCCCGTTTCCGTCCTCGTCCCCGTCGGCGTCGTCGATCCGGACGCGGGCCTGCCCGCTGGTCTCGTCGAAGACGTGGTGCTGGTGCGGGTAGGCGATCTCGACGTCGGCGTCGGCGAGGGCGTCCCAGACGCGGGTCTGCACCTCGGAGCGGACCGTCAGCAGCTTGTACGGCTGCTCGGCCCAGTAGCGCAGCCGCAGACGGACGCCGTCGTCGCCGAACTGGTCGACGTAACAGGTCGGCTTCGCGGGGTAGCGGGCGGCGCCGACGCGGATGCCCGGACCGCCGGAGATCACGCCGTCGACGTCGCGGGCGGCCCGCTCGACGAGGTCGCGTGCCGTCGCCAGGTCGCCCTCGTAGGTGACGACGACGTCGAGCGACAGCCGGGTGCGCTCGTCCTCGGCGGAGTAGTTGATCACGTCCCGGTCGCGGATGTTCCCGTTCGGGATGACGATGAACGTGTTGTCGAGCGTGAACATCTTCGTGTACCGCAGCGTGACGTCCTCGACGAAGCCGCGGGTGCCGGTGTCGGCGAGCTCGATCATGTCGCCGATCTCGAACGGCTGGTCGGCCATCACGAAGACGCCGTTGACGATCGACCCCACGATCGGCGCGAGGATGACACCGACGACCGCCGAAAAGACCGTGACGGAGACGAGGATGTCCGGAAAGTCCAGCCCGAGCACGGTCAGCGCGACCAGGCCGGTCAGGGCCAGCACGCCCGCCCGCACGCCGCGCAGCACGGTGCGGGCGATCGACGGCCGCCCGAACCGCTTGGCCAGCGGTCGCCCGAAGTACCGCACCAGCAGCCGCGAGCCGTACCAGCCGACGAGCAGCACCAGGAGCGCGCCGCCGAGATTCACGAGGGGGTCGGGCACGCCGCCGGTCAGCCTGTCGACTTGCTGACTGGTCTCGTTGACGACGCCGGACTGCAGTGCGCTGACGACCCGCCGGAGACCCCCTGGCGACATATCGGCACCCGTCTCCCCCTCGGCAAAAGGGTTGTGTCGAGCGGCGTCGCCGCCCCGTCGGCGGTCCCGGGAGCACTCGGGGACGAGTAAATGTTTTCGGGCGGGCAAAAACAGAGAGGATGTCCGAGGACGTGCGCCGGCAGCTGGAACGGGTCGGCGAGCAGTTCGACCTGGGCGAGTACGAGATCGAGGCGTATCTGGCCGTGCTCGACCGGGGGCGACTGACGGCCGACGAGATCGCGGACCGGACCGACGTGCCACAGCTCCGCGTCTACGGCACCGTCCGCAGTCTCGCCGACCGTGGTCTCGTCGAGCTACAGGAGTCCCGTCCGCTGGAGGTGGTCGCCGTCGACCCGGAGGAGGCGCTCGGCGACCTGCAGGCGTCGCTGTCGACGCTCGCGGCGGGGCTGTCCGCGCGGTACACGGCGCCGACGCGGGGCACCGAGGCGGTCAGTCTCGTGCGATCGCGGTCGACCGTCCTCCGGCACCTGACCGACACCGTCGAGGCCGCCGAGTTCGAGCTCGAACTCGCGCTGACGCCGGACCTACTCGGTCGCTTCGAGGACGACCTCCGGGACGCCGTCGACCGCGGTGTCACCGTCGACCTGCTCGTGGCGCCCGCCGACCGGGCGCCCGACGCCGAGGCGTTCGTCTACGGCGACGTGGCGAGCGAGGCCCGCACGCGACAGGGGATTACGACGCCGGTCGTCGTCGTCGCCGTCGCCGACGGCGAGCGGTCGGTGTACGCCACGCAGGACGCCCTGCGGGCCGACCGCGACCGTTACGGCGTCGTCTTCGAGCGTTCCGCGCTCGGCTTTCTGGTCTCCGGCTTCTACCGCACCGTACCGTGGACCACCGCAGAGGAGACGCTGCACGCCGCCGCCGACCTCCAGTCCCTGCCGCGGCGGTACGCCTCCGTCCGGCGCTGCGTGGCGGACCTGCCGTGCTACCGCGAGGCGGGCGGCGAACTCTACGCCGCCGTCGAGGGGCGCGACGTCGAGACCGGCGCTCCGCGGGTCGTCCGCGGACGCGTCGCCGAGACCCGCTCGGAGGGCGAGGAGGTCGCCACCCTCGCCGTCGAGAGCGACGACGGCCCCGTCACCGTCGGCGGACAGGTCGCCGCCTACGAGGACGTCGAGGCCCATGAGATACGCGTCGACCGCGACGCCTTGCCCTCGCCGGCGGAGTGAGCCGACGGGTCCCGGTCCCGCGGAGGACGGCCTCGCGGTCCCCGTCAGGGCTCGCGGACACCTCTGTCGGTGATCACCCGGTCGATCAGCTCCGTCGGCGTCGCCTCGTAGGACGGGTTCTCGACGTTGAACCCCTCGGCCGGCTCGCGCATCACCTCGCTGTCGGCGCGGAACTCGTTCTCGAAGACGAACCCCTCCTCGACGACCTTCGCGGCGGCGCCGACGACCGTCACCGGCACGTCCAGGCGGGCGGCCGTGGCGGCGATCGGGAGGGTTCCGACGCGGTTGTACAGTCGGTCGTCGACGATGCAGTCCATCCCGACGACCACCTCGTCACACCGGTCGAGGTAGTAGCCGGCGGCGGCGTCGACCAGCAGGTGGGTCTCGACGCCGTCGCGGTCGGCCAGCTCGCGGGCGGTCTTCCGCCCCAGGTAGCGCGGTCGCGCCTCGGTGACGTACACCTCGAACTCGCTGCCGCCGTCGAGAGCCACGTCGACCGTCTCGAGCACGGTCGTCGAGTAGTCGTGGGTCAGAAGCGTCGCGCCGTCCTCGATCAGGGCGGCGGCGTTCTCGGCGGCCGCCCGCTTGGCGCCCTGGATCGTCTCGACGACGCGGTCGACGGCCGTCTCGGTCCGTGCCTCGGCCCGCTCGACGTCCGCGGGGTCGGCGTCGCGGACGCTCCCGACGACCTCGCGGACGGCGTTCTGTAGCGAGGCGTGCGAGGGGTTCGCCCGGCGCAGGGCGTCGCCGTTGCGTTCGAGCGCACGCACGTACTCCTCGACGGTCGCGTACTCCCGCTCGCACAGCGTCCGCAGCGCGCGGGCGGCCTTCACCGCCACCGTCGAGGAGGAGTGGGTCCGCATCGCCCGGATCTCCTCGACCGTCTCGTCGATCATACCCGCAGGTGCGGCGGAGCGGTCTTTGCAGTTGTGCTCCCCGGCCGTCCCGGAGGCGGGCGGCGTCGGACCCGCGGGGCCGTCACACCTGGCGCTCGACGGCCCGCTCGACGGCGCCAGCCAGCGAGACGACGGTCCGGCCCTGGTGCAGCACCGTCTCCGGCTCGGTCACCACGCGCGGGAGGACGTGTTCGACGACGCCGAGGCGGTCGTCGACACTGAGTACGCCGAACGGCTCCAGGTTCCGCACCGAGCGCCAGACGTCGTCGGCGACCCGGACCTCGTGGTCGCCGTAGTCGCGGCGGGTGAACTCCCCCTGGCTGTCGACGTAGCACTCGAAGCCGGTGCCGGCGCGGGCGACGCCGAGGGGCGTGCTGACGGCGACGCCACGGCCCGCGTCGTGTCGCTCCGGCCGGACGACCGCGACCGTCGCCGTCCGGCCGTCGGCGTGCACCTCGAACACGTCCCGCCCGAGCGAGCGCATCCCCGTGGTCGGTATCTCGCCGTGGTCGCCGAGCGCCTCCCAGCCGTCCGCCTCGGACCGGGCGTCCCCCGGGTTCGGACCGGGGACGCGGTAGAAGTCGTCGCCGACCAGCGAGCGCAGTCCGGTGACGACCCGCTGGCCGACCGCCGGTGCCGAGTCGGCACCGGACGGCACTCGCGTCTCCGGCAGGCGGTCGTCGTTGAACCGGACCGCCACCGAGACGAGCGTGCCGCCGGTCTCCGAGGGCACCCCGAGGTCGACCTCGACGATCCACGCCGGACGGGCGTCGGCTTCCGGCGGGATCGTCCCCATCACGACGTTGCCCTCGACGTACACCTCCTCGACGTCCGCCGCCCGTAGCGTCCGCTGGACCAGCGACACCGTCTCCGACGGCGGTCGGTCGATCCGGTACACACCGGCCAGTCGCGGCCGGCAGGTAAGTCCGTTGCTGCTCGGCGCCTTCTGTCGCCGTGACACCGCCCTGCGAGCCCGCCGACGACCGGGCGGGCGACCGCCGCGACGGCCCCGGCCTGCTCCGGCAGCTCCGCCGGTCCCCGGGGAGTCGAGAGCCGGTGCTCGACGACGCCGACCCGGTCGTCGATGACGAGCGTGCCGAACCGCTCGACGTCGGTCAGCGCCGCTATCGCGTCGTCCGGCAGCGCCGGCGGGCGCTCGACCCTAACACAGCCGGACCTCGACCGCGAGAGCGTCGGGGGTTTCGCTCGTCCTCGTCCTCGTCCCCGTCCCCGTCCCCGTCCCGGGGACACCGCCGCGCTTTCCTCCGTCGAGCGCGCCGATCGGGTATGGTCGAGGTCAGCTACCACTGTCCCTACTGTGGGGCGGTGACGAGCCTGGAGCGGGAGGGCTACCTCGCGGACAGGTGCGTGACGCGGGAGCCGCTGGACGGCTGGGAGTACGCCGCGACGACGGACGACTTCGAGAGCGAGGCGCCGCGCGACGACGACGGCGCCGACGGGGTGGAGCTGGTCTGTCTCGGCGACGCCGGCCCGGACGGAGCGAAGCGCCGCGGCGAGGGCGGCGCCGACGAGCCGGATCCCGGTGCCGACGGCTGCGGGCGCACCTTCTACCTGAGTTTCGTCCGCTACGAGGACGGCCGCCCCGTCGACCCGGACGTGCCGCCGGAGGACTACCCCGACCGGCCGCGGTTCGACTTCCGGGGGTGACGCGGCCACCGGCGTGGGACCGCGCCACCGTCGACCCGCTCGGGAGTCCGGCGGCTACCCCTTGACGTTGCAGACCGGGAACGTCCGCGCCACTCTGTCGCCGATCCCGAGGGCGTCGCTCACGCGGACCACCTCGTCGACGTCCTTGTAGACGTCGGGAGCCTCCTCAGCGACCGTCGCCCCCGAGTTGGCCTTCACGTAGACGCCCTCGTGCCGGAGGTCGTCCCGCACGTCGCCGCCCCAGAACTCGTCTTTCGCCTGCGTGCGGCTCATCAGCCGGCCGGCGCCGTGGGCGGTGGAGCCGAACGTCTCCCGCAGCGACGCCTCGCCGCCCCGGAGTACGTACGACCCCGCGCCCATCGACCCCGGGATGATGACCGGTTGGCCCACGTCGCGGTGGGCGGCCGGCACCTCCGGGCGACTGGCGGGGAACGCCCGCGTGGCGCCCTTCCGGTGGACGAACAGTTCCCGCTCGGCGCGCTCGACCGCCGCCGCGCGGGTCGTCGGCAGCCCGCTGGCGTCGACGGGCACCTCGTGGACCTCGCGCTTGCCGATGTTGTGAGCCACGTCGTACAGGAGATCGACGCCCAGCGACTCCCAGTCCTCGCCGAAGACGCGCTCGAACACCTGGCGCGTCCGGTGGGTGATGAGCTGGCGGTTCGTCCACGCGAAGTTGATCGCCGCCCCCATCGCCGCGTAGTAGTCCTCGGCGGCGCCGGAGCCGGCAGGCGCCGCGGCGAGTTCCTTGTCCGGCAGCCGCTCCAGCAGGTCGGCGTGCTCCCCTTCCACGCGGCGGAGGTAGTCCGTACACACCTGGTGACCGAGTCCGCGCGAGCCGCAGTGGACCAGCACGACGACCTGGTCCTCGAACAGCCCGTACGCCGCGGCGACGTCGTCCCGATAGACGTCGGTCACCCGCTGCACCTCCAGAAAGTGGTTGCCCGAGCCGAGCGAGCCGACCTGTTCTTTCCCGCGCTCTTTCGCCTTCTCGCTCACCGCGTCGGCGTCGGCGGCGTCCCACGAGCCGCCGTCCTCGCAGTGCTCCAGGTCCGCGGGGACGGCGTAGCCCTCCTGCAGCGCCCACTCCACCCCGCGGTCGAGGATCGACTCCAGTTCGCCCGTCGACGTGTGAACGACGCCGCCGCCGCCCAGCCCGGAGGGCACCGCCTCGAACAGCGACTCGACGAGCTCCTCCTCCCGGCCGCGCACGTCGTCGTACGTGAGGTCCGTTCGCAGCATCCGGATGCCGCAGTTCGAGACGACGAACCCGTTCGCGACGAAGTTGTGTGCCTCGTGCTCGACACCGATATCGTACACTGTCCGCTCGCCGACCTCTTCGACGGAGGTCACGGACGTCGCCACCAGTTCGCCGCGTGCGGCGGTCTCGGCACGGAACTCCTCGTAGCCGGGGAAGTCCGACGGTGGTCGCGGTCGGCCCTCCCGGCCACTCCAGACGCTGCGCTCTACGAAGCGGTCGTCCACGTCGTAGCGGTCCCGTAACTCGGCGACCGGCGTGCCGTCGTCGGCGAGCGCGGCGGCCTCCCCCGCGATCCGGCTGCGCCGCTCGATCGCCTGCTCCTTGTACCGAAGGTACTGTGTCGCGACTGCTGCCTCGCGGCGCTTCGTCGGCGCGTAACGGTAGTTGACTGCCGAAAAGAAACGGATCAGGTTCTCGAAGTCGCTCTTGAGACCGATACGGAGTCTCGTCGTGTCCCGTTTCGTGTCCGTTCCTGACTCGACGTGCTCGATGGCGTTCGTCTCCACGCCGAGCGACGCGAGGTGGTCGGCGATCTCCCGCAGGAACCGCTCGCCAGCGCCGACCGTGTCCCGGACGCGGGAGTTCGAGACCGTCGGGCAGTAGAGGTTCTTCTCGGTCATCGCGGCGGGCGTGGACATCTCGGCGCCGAAGTACGCGGAGAGGTACAGCGCGACCTGCCACGCCGGGAGCCGGTCGAGGTACTCCGGAGTGGTGAACGCGGACTCGACCTTCGGACTCTCCGGCGCTCCCAGTTCCCGCAGCAGTCGCTTCAGGGCGACCGACCCGACGTGAACGCTGTGCTCGGTGGCCTCGAACTCGGTGTCGTTCACGTCGTGCTCGCGGTCGCGGCTCCGGACTTCCGAGGCGCCGAACCCGAGCGCACGGACGTCCTCGCGGAGTCGTTCGAGTCCCTCACGGCACCCGTAGAACTGTACGCCGTCGGGCGTGAACGAGCCGTCGCCGGTGTGGTAGCCGACGAGTTTCAGCAACCGAGCGAAGGCGTCGTCCGTCGACCGCAACGGCAGCAGGTCACGCTCCCGCAGCGCCGCCACCGCCTGCCGGTTCGCGTCGTCGAGATCGTCCCCCGCGACGACGACGAACTCCTCCGGGTCGTCGTCTTCGACGCCGGTGAACGGTCGCAGGTACAGTTCGTCTCCGGGTCCGATCTCCGACAGTTCCCGCATCCCGTCGGGCGTAAGGAACGGATGACCGGCCGTCGCCCGCACCGTCTGACCGGTCTGCGTCTCGACCTCGTAGACCGTCTCCTCGTCCTCGGTGAACAGCCAGATGTCGGATTCCTCGGCACTGTCGCCGAGAACGACCGCCCGCTCGTCCTCGAAGCGGTCTCCGAGTTCGCGGATCGGGCGACGTCGACCGTGTTCGAGAGTCACCTCGGTATCGCCGGTCAGGCAGTTGATGTCGTAGCCGATCGATCCGGGGGAGATACAGCCGGTCTCGGCGTCGGTCGCCCCGACGCCGCCGACCGGAAAGCCGTACCCCTGGTGGCCGTCGGGCATACATATCGCCGGGTCGACGATCCCCGGCAGGTGGGTGGCGTCGCGAAGCTGCGTGAGCGTCAGGTCGTCGCTGATCTCGTCCAGTAGCTCGCAGGAGGCCAGCACGCGGGCGGGGACGTTCATCTCGCCCTCGCGTGGCAGTTCCCAGACGTACTCCCGGACGCGGTGCAGCGTCACCTCGCCGGCGTCGTAGGTCTCGGGGGTGCTCATGGTCCGGCGTTGGAACGCGACGGCCCAATAGGGTTCGGTTCCGTCCGCCGGCCGCGAGTCGCCAGTCGTCAGTCGTCAGTCGCCGGCCGCCGGTCGCCGGCTGCCGGTCGTCAGCCGCGAGTCGCGGGTCGTCGATCGTCAGTCGTCGGCCGTCGGTGTCAGTTATCGGTTATCAGTCGTCGGTCGCCGGCTGTCAGTCTTCAGTTGTCGGTCGTCAGCTGTCGGTTGCCGGCCGTCAGTCGTCGGAGACGGCTACGGTCGGCGTCGTTTCTGTTCCCTGTCGCCGTCGTTCGTCGCCTCGCCGTGCAGGCGGGCGTCCAGCGAGAGCGGTCCGGCGCCGGTAACGAGTACGGCCGAGATGTGCGCGAACGTCGAGAGGTATCGAGCACGGGGTCGTTGGGGAGGCCGAACAGCGTGAGCGTGAACAGACCGAAGGCGGCGCCGCCGAGCACGAGCACGCGTTCAGCGGGTCGGACAGCGTCTCGGCGAGGGAGGCGGCAGCCTCGACGGCGTCCGCGCTGTCGACCACGTAGTCGACGTGGGCGCTCGCCGTGTCGGTGCCGACGCCGGCGAGCAGCGCGAGCGCGCCGACGGTCCGGCCCGACTCGGTCGTGCTCGCACTGGCGGGCCGTGATCGAAAAGTCCGGCGTGAGACGCGTCAGCAGGGTACTCGCGGTCAGACGTCGAGGACGACGTACACCTCCCAGCCGTCGTCGCGACGGTCGACGCGCATCTCCGAGTAGGTGACCGCCTTCACCTCGCGGGCGTCGACTCCCGACAGCGGCACGCCGCGGGCACTGCCGTCGAGGCGGTGGTCACCCTCCGGCGCGGTGACGACCGCCTCGTTGTCGACCGGGAGGACGCTCTCGACGTCGCGGCGGTAGATGAGCTCGTCGAGGTAGTCGAAAAGCAGTGCCTCGCGGGACTCGGCGGTCACGGCGACCTCGAAGCGGTCGCCGGCGGCGGGCACCCGGTCGCACTGCGCGGCCGCCAGGCCGTCGGCCGCGGCCGCGAAGGCGCCGCCGAGCGTGGCCGCCCGGGCCTCGACGGCCACGTCGGCCGTGTGCTCGCGCAGGTCGTAGCCGGCCATCGTCACGCCGGGCGCGGCCGTCGTCGACCGGCCGGGCGACCGGCGTCGTCGGTCGGACCGTCGGGTGCGGTCCGTATGACGGTCGCCCCGGCGGAGACTGTCGTATCCATGGCCGTCCTTCGCGGCCCCGAACAAAACGGTTGGCCGTCGCCGGTCGTGCCGGCGAGCCGTGTGAGGCCGGAGGTAGTGAATCTTACCCCGGCCTACTCGCCGCCTTCGGCGGCTCGTTGAGGCCGGGGCTTCCCCGTTCGACGGCGCGCTCTGCGGACGCGACCGTGTCCGCAGGGAGCGCAGTCTCGGGGCGTCAACGAGAGCGGAACTCTCCGCGGTGTCGTCGGAAAATCGGAGGTTTTCGTGATACGGGAGAGCGAAGCTCTCTCGAACGACTCCTCGAGGGTGGGACTCGACGCCCTGCACCGCTACCGTTAAACCGGTTTGCGTGCTACGTGACGACAGTGAGTGTCACGGTCGACACGCGGGAGATCGGCCCCGGCGAGGACGACCTCGTCGACGAGGCCTGGCGGGTGAAAGAGCGGATCCGGGCGGAGGAAGGCGTCCTCAAGCAGCGTCGAGGCTTCTTCTCTGACGCCTACCGTCGCTCGCGGGTGCACGCCATCGTCCAGACCGGAGCCGGCCCGGACAACGAACTCGCCGGCTTCGCCGCCGTTCGCCGGGACGGCTACATGCTCTTTCTCGCCGTCGCACCGGCGTTCCGCGGCCGCGGGTACGGCGAGGAACTCGTCGCGCGGGCGGCCCAGAAGCACTCGACGATGACCTGCCACGCCCGCACGACCAACGAGAACGCTCTGCGCTTCTACGAGCATCTGGGCTTCGACGTGAAGCGACGCATCGACAGCTACTACGAGGACGGCGGCGACGCCTACTACCTCCGGCTGGGCGACGACGGCGGCTTTACGAAACGCATCTCCGACTTCATCCGGTGACCGGCAATGCCCGCGGACCCGACCGACTCCGAGGTCGAGGGCGGGGACAGGGACCACGAGCGCCGCGTCTCGCTCGTCGCCGTCGACGATCCGCCGGAGTTCCCCGTTCGCCCGACGGTGGCCGTCGACGACCCGCGGGCGACCGTCGACGGCCCGCCGCGGCTGTCGATCGGCCTGACGAACCGCTCCGAGCGCAGCCTGGTGGTCACGGAACCGACGGGCTGCCGTCTGTTCGGACGCGTGCGAGACTCGACCGGAGCGCTGGTACTGCACCGTGCCGACTACCACGCGAACCACTTCGTCGAGTCCGGGACGTGGCGGGTGACGAAGGACCGGGGTCAGGGGGCCGCCAAGGGAATCGTATGGCTCGACATAGGCGAGACGGAGCGCAGACCGCGGGACCTGTACGGCGCCGTCGACGGCGAGGGACCGCTCCCGACGGGGTCGTTCCGGTTCGAGACACGGCTGCAGACCGACGCCGGTTCGGAGCCGGCCGAGAGCGCGGTCTGGGGCTTCCGAGTGGGGTACGGATACGGGTACGGCGGTGAGGACGGCTACCGCTCGCGCTCGGGGCCACGCTCGGCGGTCGGACCGGGGTCGGCCTCTGTCGAGTCCGCTCCGTCGGCGAAGGTCACGTCGCGCACCTCGAAGCGGGCGCCGCCGGACTCGCTCGCGGTGACGTCGACCGTCCAGTCGTGGGCGTCGGCGACGGACTGGACGACCGACAGCCCGTAGCCCGTGCCGCCGTCGCCCGTCGAGTAGCCGCTCTCGAACACCCGATCACGGGTCTCCTCGGGGATACCGGGGCCGTCGTCGGCGACGTAGAAGCCGACGTGCTCGCCATCGGAGGACAGCGGGCCGACCCGAACGGTGACGCCGTCCGCGTCGACGGACGCTCCGCCGCCGTCGGTCGCCTGCGTCGGGATTTCGTCGCCCGGCGAGCGGTCCGCCGGGCTGCCGTGCTCGACGGCGTTGCGGAACAGGTTCTCGAACAGTCGGTGGAGGCGGTCGTCGTCGGCGTACAGCGGCGGGAGAGGGTCGTACTCCAGCGTGTCGCCCGCGCCGAGGGTGCCCTTCCGGGCGGTCTCGACCACCGGTTCGAGGTCGAGACGCGACGGGTCCTCGACGGTCTCGCCGTGGAGGGCGATGCTCAGGAGGTCGTCGAGCAGCCGCCCCATGCGGTCGACCGTCTCGGCGAGCGCGTCGAGATGCTCCTCGTCGTCGGTGGCACGGTACAGTTCGAGGTGGCTGTCGATCGCCATCAGCGGGTTCCGGAGGTCGTGGCTGACGATGCCGGCGAACGCCTCCAGGCGCTTGTTCTTCGACTCGAGCGAGCGCTCGTACGCCTTCCGGTCGCTGATGTCGCGACCGATGCCGATCACCCCCCGCGGGTCGCCAGTTCCGTCGTCGATCGGGGCAGCGGTGAACTCGTAGGGGACGCGGTCGCCGTCGGCGGTCACCACGTCGGCCTCGAAGCGGGCGGAGCCGGTCTCGACGGCCTCCCGGGTCGCCGCGGTCGCCCGCTCGCGGTCGGCTTCTGCCAGCAGTTCCAGGCCGCGCGTGCCCTCGAGCGTCTCGGCGTCGTGTCCGGTGACCGACTCCAGGGCGTCGTTCCAGTGCTCCACGTAGCCGTCCGGGTCGAGCGCGTAGTAGATGTCGTCGAGCGCGTTCAGACTGCGGGTCAGCAGCTGTCGGGTTTCCCGGAGTTCGCGCTCGCGCTCGCGGCGCTCGGTCACCTCGCGGGAGTGGCCGACGACCCGGACGACCTCGCCGTCCTCCGTCACGGGGTGGCCGCGAGAGTGCACCCAGCGGCCGTAGTCACAGTGGGGGCCGACGCGGTAGTCGAGGTCGACGGTCTGTCCCTCCGAAACCCGCTCCATCGCCTCCCTCACGTCCTCGCGGTCGGCGGGGTGGACCGCCTCCAGAAAGCTCCGGGGACGCTCCCGCAGTTCCGCGACGGTGGCGCCGTACACTTCCTCGTAGGCGTCGTTGACGTACAGCAGTTCGGACCAGTCGGCGCTGAGCATCCAGCGCACGTCGGGGGTGTTCGCCATCAGTTCGCGCAGACGGCGCTGGGTCTGTTCGGCGAAGCGTTCGGCGCGGTACTGCTCGACGGCGTTCTCGATCCGGTTGGCGAGGACGGCGTACTGCTCGGTACCGGTGCCCTTCTGCAGGTAGCCCGTCGCCCCCGCGGCGATCGCCTCGCCGGCGACCGACTCGCTGCCCTCGCTGGTGAACAGAATAAAGGGCAGGTCCGGACGCGTCTCCCGGAGCGACCGGAGAAAGTCGAGGCCGTCCATCTCCGGTGTGTCGTAGTCTGAGACGACGCAGTCGAACATCTCCGCGTCGAGTCGGTCGAGCCCCGTCAGGGGGGACTGCACGGCGGTCGTCTCGATGCGGTCGTTCTCCTCGGCGAGAAACCGGCCGACGACCTCCGCCAGGTCCGGGTCGTCGTCGACGTAGAGCACGCGTATCGTCCCCGGCGCGTCGGGCTCCCCGCGCGACCCGCCGGTCACGCCGCCTCACCCCGTGACGACGCCGTCGGCCCTGGCCGCGGTCGTCCCGCCGCTGTCGGTACCGCTGCCCGCTCGCTCCTGGGTCGCCGCTCACTCCTGGGTCGCATCGTTTCCGTCGGTCGAGGCGTGCCCTCGTCCCGGAGACGGCCGTTGGACCTCGTTGCCACCGTCCTCACGGGTCCGGTAAGTAGTTGATGACTGTAAAATCGTTGTCAGGAATGACGTCGCCGAGGACGGGCCGTGCGCGGCCGTCGGCACCGTTTAGTGGGCGCCGCTCACACCGGAGGACGATGGACGAGCGGACCCGGTCGTATCTGGAGGGTAGATTCCGGGACCACTACCGGCGTCACCCGCCGGGACTGCCGCCCGGCGCCGTCGACCGGGAGTGGGGATTCATCCCCTGGACTGAGGGGCCGGGCACGACGATGGTGCGACACCGCTCGCTCGTGGAGCTCGGTAACGTCGGGGAGTTCCTCGCCCGTCGGCATCCGCGACACGTCTACTTCTCCGCCGGACGGTACGACGACCCCGGCGTCGGACAGATGGGCCGGAAAGGCTGGCGCGGCTCCGACCTGGTCTTCGACCTGGACGCCGACCACCTGCCGGGTGTCGACGCCGACGACCGGTACGGCGAGATGCTGGCCGCCTGCAAGGAGGCGCTACTCCGCCTGCTCGACCTGCTGGAGCGGGACTTCGGCGTCTCCGACCTCACGGTCGTCTTCTCCGGCGGTCGCGGCTACCACGTCCACGTCCGTGACGACGACGTGCACGAGCTGGACCGCGAGGGGCGTCGCGAGGTGGTCGACTACGTCCGTGGGCGGGCGGAGTTCGAGACGCTGCTGGCCCGCGAGACCGTCGCCGGCGTCGGCCGGGAGACGCCCGCGGCCAAGCGCAGTCTGCGCACCGACGGCGGCTGGAGTCGCCGGGTACACGAGCGGCTCCGTGCGGCCGTCGAAGACCTGCGCGAGCGCGACGCCGAGAGCGCGAAGCGACGCCTGCGGGAGCGCGACGGCGTCGGCGAGAAGAAGGCCGACCAGATCTACCGGGCCGCCACCGAGCGGTACGAGGAAGTCCGCGCCGGCAACGTCGACCTCGCGCCGGGCTTTCTCGAGTTCGCCCGTGCGGTCACTGAGGAGACGTTCACCGCGGAGTCGGCGCCGATCGACGAGCCGGTGACGACGGACCTGCGCCGCCTGATCCGGCTGCCGGGGAGTCTCCACGGCGGCAGCGGACTGGCGGTGCGGCGCATCCCCCGGGCGGACCTTGCGGCGTTCGACCCGCTCGTCGACGCCGTCCCGGAGACGTTCACCGACGCCGAGGTGGAGATCGAGGTGACGGAGACGCCGGCCGTCGCCCCCGGGACCGCCGGCGAGGTGCGACTCGACGGGAGTAGCTTTACAATCGACGAGGGTCGTCAGTACGTACCCGAGTACGTCGGCGTGTTCCTGGCCTGCCGGGGACGCGCCGAGATCGTCGCACAGGGATGAATCTGGAAGAACTGCGCTCCGTCCAGGAGGCCGAACGCCAGCGCAGCGACCTCCAGCCGCTGCGGGAGTCGTTCTACGAGGAGGCCGGCGAGTACATCGCCGACATGAAACGACGCCGCGACCGTACCGCCGCCGAAGCCGAAGACCCGTTCTCCAGCGCCGACGTGCGCCGTCTCTCCGACGAGATCGACACCGCCGAGGAGGTCGTCGAGGCGGTGTACGAGCGCCGACTGGGCAAACTCGTCGAGCGCGCCTCCCTCGCCGCTTCGGACATGGCCGTCGACGAGGACGGCCTCAGCGCCGAGGAGCGGGCGCTCTTTCAGGACCTCGTCGAGCGCATGCGGGTCTCGAAACGCGCCGTCCTCGACACGCTCGACGGGGCGACGACCGAGGGGGCGACGACCGACGAGCCGGCGTCGGAGTCGAGCGCGTCGTCGGACGACGGTGTTTCGGCGGCGGGGCTGATGGGAGAGGACACGGGCGAGTCGGCCGGTCAGGCCGTGGACCCCGGTACGGCGCCGGCGAACGGCCACGACGGCCGGAACGGAACGACCCCGGAGTCGACGGTGTCGACGGAGAGCCAGCGCGACGAGGCGCCGGAGCTCCGGGCGACGCCGGGCGCCGGCTCGGGAACGGACGGCGAGACGGGAGACGGGGCGACCGAACGGGTGACGCTCCGGATCACCCGTGACGTGGACGAGTTCGTCGGCGTCGACGACCGCCAGTACGACCTGGCCGCCGAGGACGTGGTGGTGTTGCCCGCTCGGAACGCCGGGCCGCTGCTCGAAAAGGGCGCCGCCGAGCGGCTAGACTGAGGAGAGTCGCAGCACGACCGTCGTCCCCGTCCCGTCGCTCTCGGCGGCGTCGCCGCCGCGGGACCGACGGCCCTGGGAGTCGTCCGCCGGCGTCTCGAACGCGACCGTGCCGCCGTACCCCTCGACCACCCACCGGGTGATCCATAGCCCGAGACCGCTGCCGTGGTCCGACTGCGTCGGCTCGCGGTCGCCGGTGACTACCGCCCGCTCGTGAGGTGGTATGCTCGGCCCGTCGTCCGTCACCCGCACGACCACGTCGCCGTCCTCGCGGCGGACCTGCACCGTCACCGTCGGCTCGTCGCCCCCGGTTCTGCCACGGCCCACGAGCAGTTCCGAGTCCGGTCACAGCTCATCGTCGACCGATACGCTGTGTGGTATGCGGTGACAGACAACGAGTCTCGTGGCCGGAGAAGGGCGGCGTGACGCGGGTCGCGCCACGGCGTCGGACGCTACTGGAAGGTGCGGGGCTCGGCTTCCTCGACGGTCTCCTGACGGTCGAACCGCCGTTCGATCTCCTGGTAGCGCTCGCGCACCTCGTCGGTGACCGATGGGTTGACCTCCTCCAGTGCGTGCTCGAAGTGCTCGCGGCTCACGCGGACGTTGTCGACGGACTCGCTCATCTCCGCCGGGGAGACGCTGTTGACGAACTCTCGGGTGGCGGCCATCGCGGCCTCGCGGCAGACGGCCTCGATGTCCGCGCCGACGTAGCCCTCCGTGCGCCGGGCGAGGTCGGCGAGGTCGACGTCGTCCGCGAGCGGCTTCCTCCGGGTGTGTACCTCGAAGACGGCCTCTCGGGCGTCACGGTCCGGGACGGGCACGTGGACGTGGCGGTCCAGCCGGCCCGGCCGCAGCAGCGCGTTGTCGATCAGGTCCGGGCGGTTCGAGGTCGCGATGACGACGACGTCCTCTAGCTCTTCGAGGCCGTCGAGTTCGGTCAGCAGCTGGGAGACCACCCGCTCGCCGACGCCGCTGTCGTTGGTCTGCTGCCCCCGCTCGGTGGCGATGGAGTCTATCTCGTCGAAGAAGACGACCGTCGGGGCGTTCTCGCGGGCCTTCGAGAACACCTCGCGGACGCCCTTCTCGGACTCGCCGACGTACTTGTTGAGCAGCTCGGGCCCCTTCACCGAGATGAAGTTCGACTGCGCCTCGTTGGCGACGGCCTTCGCCAGCAGCGTTTTACCAGTTCCTGGCGGCCCGTACAGCAGCACGCCCTTGGCGGCCTGTACGTCGAGCGTCTCGAAGACGCCGGGGTAGTCGAGCGGCCACTGCACCGTCTCGCGGAGCCGCTCCTTCGTGTCGTCGAGGCCGCCGACCTCCGCCCAGGTGACCTCGGGCGTCTCGACGAACACCTCCCGCAGTGCGGAGGGCTCGATACCCTTCAGCGCCTGCTTGAAGTCCCGCTCGGTCACCTGCAGGGAGTCGAGCACCCCGGCGTCGATCTCGTCGCTTTCGAGGTCGAGTTCCGGCCGGATGCGCCGCAGGGCGTTCATCGCGGCCTCCTTCGTCAGCGACTCCAGGTCGGCGCCGACGAAGCCGTGGGTGTTGTCGGCGTACCGTTCCAGGTCGATACCGTCGACCAGCGGCATCCCGCGGGTGTGCACCTGGAGGATCTCGCGACGCCCCTGCTTGTCGGGCACGCCGATCTCGATCTCGCGGTCGAACCGACCGCCACGCCGCAGCGCGGGGTCGACGGAGTCGATCCGGTTGGTCGCGCCGATGACGGTCACTTGCCCGCGCTCCTCCAGGCCGTCCATCAACGAGAGTAGCTGTGCGACGACACGGCGCTCGACGTCACCGCCGGCCTCCTCGCGCTCGGGCGCGATGGAGTCTATCTCGTCGACGAAGACGATCGCCGGCTCGTTCTCCTCGGCCTCGTCGAAGATCTCCCGTAGCTGTTCCTCGCTCTCGCCGTAGTACTTCGACATGATCTCCGGACCGCTGATGGTCTCGAAGTGGGCGTCGATCTCGTTGGCGACGGCCTTGGCGATCAGCGTCTTGCCAGTTCCGGGCGGGCCGTGCAGGAGCACGCCCTTGGGCGGCTCGATACCCAGCTGCTGGAACAGCTCCGGATGCCGCATCGGCAGCTCGATCATCTCGCGGACCTGCTCCAGCTCGTCGTCCAGCCCGCCGATGTCCTCGTAGGTGACGGAGGGCGCACCCGGTGTGCCGCCGCCGGGACCGCTCGCGATCTGCTCGGCGGGCCGTTCGCTCACCTCGATCTGCGTGGAGTCGGTGACGAACACCGGTCCGGAGGGGTCGGTCGAGGCGATCTTCAGCGGCACTGCCTGCCCTTGGCCGGCGCTGACGGGACCGAACGAGAGCGGGAACGGCACCGTCTGGCCCTCGGTGATGGCCTGCCCCGAGAGCTTGTCCCGCACGAGCGGGCCGATGTTGCCACGGATGCGGAGGTTCTGGGGCAGCGCCACGGTCACGGAACGGGCGGCGCTGACGTCGGCGCTCTCGACGGCGACGCGGTCGTCGATGCCGACGTCGGCCTCCTGCCGGAGACGACCGTCGATGCGGACGATACCTCGGCCCTCGTCCTCGGGGTAGCCGGGCCACACCCGCGCGACGGCGCGGGAGCCGCTGCCGCCCTCGATGACGATGTAGTCGCCGTTCTCTAGCCCCAGCTCGGCCATGGAAGCGCGGTCGATGGCCGCGAGACCACGACCCGCGTCCTTCTGCTTGAGTGGCTTGACGGTGAGCTTCATGCGCGTACCTCCAGGGAGACAGTAAGGACGCCGTCGTTCATAAACGCTGTCGCGTCGTCCGTCGGCAGTGCCAGCTCGAACTGGTCGCCGCCGTCGAGGGCGACGATGGCGGTGTCGCCGACGACGTCGACCGAGCCGTCCTCGCCGAGGTCGGCAGCGACGACGGTCTCGTCGGCGTACTCGTACTCGCGGACGAACCGCTCGCTCTCACGAGCGAACTGCTGTAGTCGTATCACTAACCTCGGGTAAGTGATTTAGGTATATAAATCTTCCTACCGCGAAAGTCACAGACAGCGCCGGGACTGGCGTCAGAGCGGTCGTGTAGCAGTTCCACGCCTAGGGTCGGCGGTCGGGCCCGAAAGGCGCTCGCCTCGCGGCGCGGACACCCAGGGGTCTTTGCCGCCGGGGGGCGTACGGCGGACGATGGAGTACGTCACACACCACGGTCGGGCGACGGCCTACCGGCACTCCGACCGGGGCGGGGAGGGGACGCCGCTCTGTCTGCTACACGGCAGCGGCGGCGAGAGCGGCGTCTGGCGGTCACAGTTCCGGCTGAGCGACCGCTCGCCGGTCGTGGCGCCGGAGTTCGGCGGTCACGGCGACAGCGACGACGTACGGGCGGCACCCGGTTACGAGACGCTGTCGGCGTACGCCGACGACGCGCTGGCCGCGCTGGACGGGGCGGGGTACGCGCCGGAAGAGAGCGCGTTCGTCGGCAGTTCGATGAGCGGGGCGGTCTGCCTCCACCTCGCCGTCGAGCGGGGTCTGTCGCCGCGGGCGCTCGTGCTCGCCGGCAGCGGTCCGCGTTTGCCCGTCCTCGACGACCTGCGGACCTGGCTCGCGGACGAGACGACCGTCCCCGACGGGTCGACCGGCGCCGAGACCGACGGCTTCAAGCGGGCGCTGGCGTTCCTACACGCCCCCGGACGGCTGTTCGCCGACGCCGGCGACCGCCTGCACGAGCAGTCCCGCGAGGCGATGCGAGCGGCGGGCCGGACGGTCGTCCGCCGGGACTTCGAGACCTGTCACGGGTTCGACGTGCGCGGCGACCTGGACGGCGTGGAGACACCGACGCTGGCCGTCGTCGGCGAGTACGACCGCCTGACGCCGCGGCGCTTCCACGAGGAGCTGGTCGACGGCCTGCCCGACGCCGAACTCGCCGTCGTTGAGGACGCCGGCCACCTCGCCATGCTCGAACGGCCGCGGGCGTTCAACGCCGCCGTCCGCGAGTTCCTGGAGCGACGCGTGGACCGAGGGGGTCAGTAGAGGTCGTCCAGGTCGCTCTCCTCGTGGCTGTGCTCCGCCGCGGGAAAGTCGCCGGCCTCGACGGCGTCGACGTACGCCGCGACCGCCGAGCGCATTTCCTCACGCACGTCGCCGAACGCTTTCGAGAACGGCGCGACCCCCTCCGTGAGTCCGATCACCTCGTCGACGGTGAGCACCTGGCCGTCCGTGTCGGGGCCGGCGCCGATGCCGATCGTCGGGATCTCGAGGGGCTCCGTGACGGCGGCGGCGACGTTGGCGGGGACGTGCTCCAGGACGAGCGAGAAGGCGCCGGCGGCCTCGTGTTCGCGGGCCAACTCGAGCGTCTCCGCGGCGCTCTCCTCGTCGGTCGCCTGCCGGAAGAGACCGGTCTCGTTCTCGCGCTGTGGGGTGAGTCCGAGGTGAGCCTGGACCGGGACGCCGAGCCGGGTGAGCCGCCGCGTCAGGTCGACGGTGTGGGGACCGCACTCCAGTTTCACCGCGTCGGCGCCGGCCTCCTTCAGCATGCGACCGCAGTTGCGGACGGATTCGGCCTCGTCGACGCCGAAGGAGAGGAAGGGCATGTCCGCGACCACCAGCGGCTCGTCGGTCGCCCGGGCGACGGCGGCCGTGCGGGTGGCTATCTCGTCGACGGTCACCGGCAGCGTGGCGTCGTGGCCCAGCCGGAGGTTGCCGACGCTGTCGCCGACGAGAACCATGTCGACGCCGACCTCCTCGACGACGGCCGCCGTCGGCGCGTCGTAAGCCGTCAGCATCGTGACGGGGTCGTCCCCGCTCCGTGTACGGATGTCCTTCGCTCGCATGCTCGCCGGTGTGACAGCGGCATTGGTAAATCCTTGCCTCCGCCGCCGAGGGTAATGTTCAGATCAGCAGCTGCTGATGGAGACACTGGTGGTGTGGAGAGCCAGAAAGCCCCCGACGGCTCGCCGACTGCGACTCGCTGCGCTCCTCACTCACTCCGTTCGTTGCGGTGTCCTCGCGCGGTTGCACCGCGCGAGCGGGCCGAGGCGGCTCCGCCGCCTCGCGGCTTACATCGGCTCGCCCGGCGAGCCGCCAGCCCCTTTCAGTCCCACCCGGCCGACGTTTCCCAGGGCGGGACCGAAAGGGGCCGACGTGCTGCGGGAAGCACGGTGATGCAAGCACCATGCTCAACTCGCCGGAGGCGAGTTGGCATCTCAGGAGACTCGTGAGTCTCCTGACGAGTCCGCAAGAGCGAAGCTCTTGCGAGATCCAGCAAATCTTCGATTTGCGCGACAGCGAGCACAGCGAGCGAGGAGCGCAGCGAGCCGCGCAACCGCAGCACGTCGGGGGCTTCCTGGCTGTTGAAGTTAGTTTCGATCGCCAATCTGAACAGTACCGCCGCCGGGACCGCGACCGCAACCGCTTAGCCGTGCCCGCCGCATCTCCGACCGTGCCACGTGTCGAAGAGACCGACCCCGAGGGCGTCGACTACGGCTGGGTGATGCAGACCACCTTCGTGCTCACGATCGTCCTCGGCGCCCCGGTGGTGGGCCTGCTCGCCTTCCTCCGGCCGCTGCCGACGTGGACCGCCCGCGCCGGCTTCGCCGTCCGCGTCGGCGCCGTCGTCTGGCTCGTCACCGCCGTCGGCGTCTACCTCTACGCTCGCCGGACCGATGTCGACGCCGACGCCGGAGCCGCCAGTCACGCCGACGAGGACGGCGACGCCGACGGGTGACCCGGCGACGCCGACGAGCCGTCGTCGAGGGCGCCGGTCGTCGACTCGCACGCGACACCGGCGAGTCACGCCGTCTTCGGTGTCGGATCGGGCCGTCCCTCGAGGTCGTACACCACCCCCGCGTAGTCGTCGTGTGGCACGTCCGCGCTTCGGGCGCTCCGTTGAAGGACTGTCCTGGCTTAGGTTCGGTACGTCCGCGACTGGCTGCCGGCCTGTGCGCTGTTCGTCGTGTAGTCCACCAGCCCCACCGTCTCCCTGACGGTGAGGAAGTTCGTCTTCTCGTTGCTTCCCTCCGGCAGGTGATACCGCACATCGTCACCGCCGACGTCCGCGACGATGGCTTTGTGGATCCGCGGATGCTCGTCCAGCAAGTCCCGGCGAACTGCATCGAGATCCGACTGGTGGTGGTCGTACTTCTCTTCCAGGATCGCCCGCCGAACACCGTCGAGTTTCTCCGGCTCGAGACCTTCCGGGCGGAAGTTCACGGGGAGCCCGAAGTCGTCCGCTACGAACACCACGAGTCGACCGCCGTGGCTGGCGGCGAGATCCCGCACTGTCTCTCTCACCGCGTCCGGGTCGTACCGTTCGTCATCGTCGGCGGAATCCCTGAGGACAGCCATCTCTTCCCGCAGCAGCGTGTAGCGTTCGTTCAGGTCCTCCGCCCTGGCGTACGCTCTGATAAAATCGGTCATCTCTCGTCCCACTCGCTTACGTTCACCCCGTTTCGCACGTCTCCTAATGAAGGCAGTCGTTTCAGTCCAGCGGGCGTCGGGCGACGGTCTGCTTTTAGATTTCGTCGCGGTCGGTCTTGGCGAGCAACACGGCAACGCCGGCGCGAGTGCCGTTGGTGATCCACTGTTTCTTGCCGTCGATGACGTACTCCTTGCCTTCGCGGTGTGACCCGGTCGTCGCCGACCGGCGGTATCTCCCGCCGGACGGCGAGTCGCTGTCGGAGTCGACGTGGACGGACGGCGAGCCGGCGTACGTCCGCCAAGGCGAGCGTCTCTACCGGGTGCAGGTCGAGGGCCGCGAGCGGCTGGTCCTGGCGACAGTGCGCTACGAGGTCGTGACCGTCGCGACGTCGCTGTCGGCGTTCGGCCGCGAGCGCCGGTCCGCGGTGGTGACGAACGTGACCGAGACGACGCCGCCGGCGCCGGCGCGGTCGGTGCTGCTGAACGTCACCGAGAGCGGCGTCGTCGGGTGGGAGGGCACCGTCCAGAGCCGTCCCGAGCGGGTGGAGGCCGCCGCCGAGTGGGTCCGCGACCACCCGCTGGAGAACCACGTCGCCTTCGTCCGGTACCGGAGGGCGCTCTACCGGGTCACCGTCGAGGAGGCCATTGAGTGAGCGGCAGTGGCACCGGCGGCTGACCGCCCCGCTCCCCCGCGACGGCCCGGCGGCCGCTCACTCCCCGCGGAGGAAGGCGGCGACCTCCTCGGGGGTGACCCGGATGCCGCCGCCCTGCGCGAACCGCGGGGAGCCGCCGCCACCGCCGCCGAACGTCTCCGTGACGGCGTCGACGACCGCGCCGGCGTCGGCCGCGTCACCGTCGGCGGCGACGGCGACGAACGTCGACCCCGACTCGCCCGCGAGCGCCACGGCGTCGGCGCGGTCGCCGGCCGCCTCGCGCAGCGCGCTCTCGACGTCGTTCGCGTCGACGCCCTCGACCGTGCCCGCCGCCAGCGTGTGTCCGTCGCGCTCGACGGTGTCGAGGTCGGCGACCGTCCCCGCGAGCGCTCGCTCGCGCAGCGCGGCGGTCTCGTCTTCCAGGCGTCCGATCTCCTCGTGCAGGCGCTCGATTTCCGTCGGCAGGTCGTCGACGCCCACGCCGGCGGTCCGGGCCGCCGAGAGGAGACTGCGCTTCTCGGCGGCGCGACGGGAGACGCCGGTCGGGCCGACGGCGAACTCCACGCGGGTCGTCCCCTCGCCCGGGTTCGACCGTTCGAGGACGGTGATCGGCCCGATGGCCGCCGTGTTCGAGACGTGGGTGCCGCCACAGGCCGCCCAGTCCCACCCCTCGACGGTGACGACGCGGACGGTGTCGGCGTCGGTCAGGACGCCCTCCTCGGTCTTCGTGTTGTAGGCGATCTCCTCGCGCTCGTACGCCTCAGCCGTCGTGAACTGCTCCCACGAGACGTCGCGGGCCTCCCACACTGCGCGATTGACGAGTCGCTCCAGTTCGACGAGCGTCGCGTCGTCGACCCCGTCGACGGCGAGGTCGACGCGGACCTTCTCCTCGTCGATGCCGAAGCCGCCGTAGCCCAGCTCGTCGAACAGTCGCCGCCCCGCGCCGTAGAGGACGTGACTCGCGGTATGAGCACGGGCGCAGTAGCGGCGGAACGTCTCGTCCACCGCGCAGGCGACGGTGTCGCCGGCGTCGAACGCCGGCGCTTCGGCGAGGCGGTGGACGTGGCTGCCGTCCTCGTGGCCGACGTGCTCGACCCGGCTGTCGCCGATCGTGCCGCGGTCGGCGGGCTGACCGCCGCTCCGGGCGTAGAAGAACGAGCGGTCCAGTGCGACCCGTCGCCCGTCGACGGACTCGACGGTCGCCTCGAAGCTCGTCACGTCCGGCCGCAGCGCCGCCGGCTGTGCGTCGACGTCCGCCACCGTCTCTCGCTCCGGGTCTGGGTTCGCCTCCTGCTCGCTCACGTCTTACGGGACGGCGCCGGCGACGAAAAGCTCTCCCCGGCCCTGCCGCTACCGCCGGGCGTCCGCCGCCAGCAGCCGCTCGAGCAGCGCCGTCTGTGCGTGCCGGCGGTTCTCGGCCTGCCGCCAGACGACGGACCGGTCACTCTCGACGACGGCGTCGGTCACCTCCGCGCCGCGATGAGCGGGCAGACAGTGCATGAACGCGGCGTCCGCCGGCAGCAGCGAGGCGTCCACCTGGAACCCTCCGGTCTCGAAGGTCGCCAGCCGCTCCGCCCGGTCGGAGTGGTTCATGCTCACCCAGGCGTCCGTGTAGACGACGTCCGCGCCCGCGACGGCCGTTTCGGGGTCGTGCGTGACCGTCGGGGCGTCGCCGAGCGCCGCCGCCCGGTCGAGCGTCGCGTCGTCGAGGCCGTGTTCCGGCGGCGTCGCCACCGTCAGGTCGACGCCGGTCGCCGCACAGCCGAGCGCGAACGACCGGGCGACGTTGTTCCCGTCGCCGACCCAGGCGGCGGTGGCGCCGTCGAGGTCGCCCGCGACCTCGCGCACGGTCAGCAGGTCCGCGAGCGTCTGGCAGGGGTGGGCGCGGTCGCTGAGGGCGTTCACGACGGGCACGTCGGCGTAGGTGGCGAGCTCCGTCAGCGACTCGTGGTCCTCGACGCGGGCCACGATCGCGTCGGTGTACCCCGCCAGACACCGCGCCGTGTCCCGCAGCGGCTCGCCGCGGGACAGTTGGGTCTCGCCCGGACCCATGAACACGGTGTCGCCGCCGAGGTCGGTCACCGCGCGCTCGAACGAGACCCGGGTTCGCGTCGACGGCTGCTCGAACAGGAGCACGACCGAGCGTCCGACCAGCGCCCGTGACGGCGGCGGGTCACGTGAGCGCCCGAACGCCGCCGCGGCGTCGAGCAGCGCCGTCAGCTCGTCGGCGTCGAGGTCGTCCACGTCCAGCAGGTGACGGACGGGAGCGTCGTCCCCGTCGTCCTGGCCCTCGGTCGCGGCCGTCACGCCGCCACCACCTCCTCGCAGGCCCGCACGAGCACGTCGACCGCCCGGTCGTACCCCGAGAGGTCGAGCCGCTCGTCGGGCGCGTGGTCGAGCGCCGAGTCGCCCGGGCCGTAGGTGAGCGCCGGACAGTCCCAGCTGTCGGCGTACAGGTTCACGTCGCTGGTGCCGGTCTTGCGGAGATGCCGCGGGTCGCCGCCGACCGAGCGGACGGCGGCGCGGAACGCCCGCGCGAGGTCGGTCCGCGCCGACTGCAGCGTCGGCGACACCGGGGACGACCAGTCGACGTCGACGCGGTCGTCGGCGACCGCCGTCCGGACGGTCGCGGCGTCGACGTCCGGCGGGAGCCGGAACTGGACCTCCATCTCGGCGGTCACCGCGGTGCCGTCGTCGTCGAGCCCGCCCTCGACTGCGACCGGTTTCGCGGTGACCGTCTCGAATACCGGGCCGTCCCCGTCGTCGTAGGTCGCCTCGACGTCCGTCCACCAGTCGAGCAGGTGCTGGACGGCGTTCGGCTCCGGCCGCGAGGTGTGGGCCGACCCGGTTCTCGCGCTCGCGGTCCCCGCGAGGAACCCGCGGTAGCCGAGCGTCAGGGCGTCCCAGCCGCCGGGTTCGCCGTCGACGACCGCCGCCGGCGCGTCGCGCTCGGACACGAGGTGACGGGCGCCGCGGGAGTCGGTCTCCTCGCCGACGACGCCGGCGAAGGAGGCGCCGGTCTCGACGGCGGCGACCGCCATCGCACACAGCGGTCCCGTCGCGTCGACACTACCCCGCCCGTGGAGTTCGCCGTCCACGACCCGCACCGGGAGGTCGCCGGGGACGGTGTCCACGTGGGAGCTGAGCAGGACGCCGTCCTCGCCGGGAGCGCGAACGTTGCCGACCTCGTCGAGCCACGCCTCGCGGCCGTGCTCGCGCAGCCAGCCGACGAGGTGCTCGGCGGCCGCCCGCTCCTCGCCGGACGGCGACGGGATCGAAACCATCGACTCGAGCAGGGCGCGCGCCTCGGCGGTCGGGACCGCGGCGTCGTCGGTGCGGCTCACGCCGGCACCTCCGCGACGGCGCTCAGTGCCGCGACGACCTCGTCGACGTGGCGCTTCTCGACGGTGAGCGGCGGCAGCAGCCGCAGCACGCGCCGGCCCGCCGGCAGCGCGAGCACCTGGTGGTCGAGCGCGAGCCGCCGGAGCGTCCGCGTCGCGCTGTCGACCTCGACGCCGACCAGCAGCCCCGCGCCGCGCACGGAGAAGCCGGCGTCGGTCAGCTCCGACCGGAGGTACGCCCCCGTCTCGGCGGCCCGCGCCGGCAGGTCCTCCGCGACCAGCGTCTCCAGGGTCGCGTTCGCGGCGGCGGCCACGACTGGATTGCCGGAGAACGTCGACCCGTGGGGGCCGGCGGCGTCGGCGATCCAGTCGGCACACAGTGCGGCACTCATCGGGAGCCCGCTCGCCAGCCCCTTCGCGGTGGTCAGCACGTCCGGGACGACCCCGGCCCGCTCACAGGCCCACAGCGTCCCCGTCCGGCCGAGCCCGGTCTGGATCTCGTCGAGAACGAGCGCCGCGCCGGCCGCGTCGGCCGCGTCGCGGGCCGCCCGGAGATACCCCTCCGGCGGGACGTTCGCGCCGCCCTCGCCCTGGACGGGTTCGAGCACGACCGCGGCGACGTCCTCGTCGACGGCGTCGGCGAGCGCGTCGGCGTCGCCGTACGGGACGAACTCGGTCTCCGGCAGCGGCTCGAACGGCTCGCGGTACGTCGGCTTCCAGGTGACCGACAGCGCTCCCATCGTCCGACCGTGGAAGGCCCGCTGTGCGGCGACGAACTTCGTCCCGCCCGTCGCGCTGCGAGCGAACTTCAGCGCCGCTTCGACCGCCTCGGCGCCGCTGTTCGCCAGCCACACTCTGTCGACGTCGCCGGGCGCGAGCGCGGCGAGGCGCTCGTGGACTGCCGCGCGCGCCCCGACCGGGTACGACCCCTGGACGTACAGCAGTTCGCGGGCCTGCTCGACGACGGCCTCGACCACGTCCGGGGGACAGTGCCCCAACGGCGCACAGGCGTAGGAGGCGCCGACGTCGAGGTACTCGGTGCCGTCGGCCGCGGTGAGGTGGACGCCCTCGCCGCCGACGACTTCGATCGGCTTCTCGGAGGAGACGAAGCCGCTCACGCCCGACACACCTCTCCGTCGGTGTCCTCGCCGTCCTCTCCGCCCTCGTCGTCGGTCGCGACCGCCGCCGGCAGCACAGTCGTCCCGTTCCCGGCGAGCGCCGCCCGCACCGGTCGGTCGGCGCCGGCGCCAGCGACGTGGACGGCCGTCGCACCGCCGGACAGCGCGGTCTCGGCGGCCATCACCTTCCGGGTCATGAACGACTCCGCGGCGTCGCGCAGCGCCGCGAACGCCTCGGGGGTGTCGACCTCGTCCGCGACCGTCGACGGGTCGTCCGGGTCGGCGTACACGCCGTCGACGTCGGTGAGCACGACCAGCGTCGCCTCGAGCGCGGCGGCGACGGCCGCCGCCGCGCGGTCGGTGTCGGCGTTCGCCGGGGTCCACTCCCCGTCACAGTCGCCGTCGTCGCCATCGGTGTCGGTGTCGTCGGCGAGCACCGGTACGGTGACGACCGGGGTGTAGCCGCCGGCGATCAGCGTCTCCAGCAGGTGGTCGTTCACCGCCTCGACCGTGCCGGCGTGGTCGCCACGGCGGATCCGAGTGTGGCCGTTCTCCCGGACCTTCACCGCTGACTTGCGGTCACCGGTCAGCAGGCGACCGTCGACGCCGGAGAGCCCGACGGCGTCGACCCCGGCGGACTGGAGCGCGGCGACCAGGTCCGTGTTCACCCGCCCGGGCAGGGCCATCTCGACGGCGGCCATCGTCCGCTCGTCGGTGAACCGACCGGCGACGCCCGCCGGCGTCTCGACGTACTCCGGCTCCTCGCCAAGGTCGGCGAGCAGGTCGTCGACGGCCGTCGACCCGCCGTGGACGACGACGACGTCCTCGCCGTTCGTGATGAGGGCGGCGACGTCGGCGAGCGCCGTCTCCGGGTCCACGGCGCGCGCGCCGCCGACCTTCACGACGACGGTCACGGCGATCCCACCGGGTGTAGCCCCTGGAACTCGAGTCCGGCCGTCTCCTCGAACCCCAGCGCGACGTTGGCGGCGTGGACCGCCTGACCGGCCGTCCCTTTGGTGAGGTTGTCGATCGCCGAGAACACCACCATGCGGTCGTGGCCGACCTCGAAGCCGACGTCGGCGTAGTTCGTGCCGGCGACGGCCTTCGGTTCGGGGTAGCGGTAGGCGCCGCTCCCGCCGGCGACCGTGCGGACGAACGGCTCGTCGTCGTAGGCGTCCCGGAACGCGGTCCAGCAGTCGGCCGTCCGGACCGGTTCGTCGAGCGAGAGGTGACAGGTCGCGCTGGCGCCGCGGACCATGTCGACGGCGTGGGCGGTGAACGACACCGGCACACCGAGTTCCTGCTCGATCTCGGCCTCGTGACGGTGGCCCGTCGGGGCGTACG
Organism: Halobacteriales archaeon SW_5_70_135; assembly: GCA_003022865.1. Classification (GTDB taxonomy): domain Archaea; phylum Halobacteriota; class Halobacteria; order Halobacteriales; family SW-7-71-33; genus SW-7-71-33. The sequence goes on from PXSK01000036.1 coordinate 71,379, forward strand.
GCCGAACGACGCCGCTGCGCTCCGGGTGGCTGGCGGCGACGCCGCCGCCCGCGCCGCCCTCCGAGGAGCCGACCTTCACGTCGACGACCGTCTCGGTGTCGTCGTCGACGATGCCGGCCTCGACGAGCGGGTACAGCCCGAGCACCGTCGCGGTCGCGTTGCAGCCGCCCGTCGCCAGAACGTCCGGGTTCGACGCCGCGATCTCGTCGCGGTGGAGTTCCGGCAGCGCGTACACCGCCTCGTCGAGGTACGTCGGGGCGTCGTGGCCGTCGTACCACTCGTCGTACGCCGCCGGGTCGTTCAGCCGGAAGTCCGCCGACAGGTCGACGACCAGGTCGGCGAGGTCGGTCCAGGCGCCGACGTGTTCCATCGCGACGCCGTGGGGCGTCGCCGCGAACAGCACGTCGACCGGTCCGAGGTCGTCCGGGTCGGTGAACCGCAGTTCGGCACCGCGGAGGTTCGGGTGGACCGCCCCGACGGAGCGGCCGGCGTACTCCCGGCTGGTGGCCCGGTCGACGACGAACGACGGGTGACGGTCGAGCAGGCGCAGCAACTCCCCGCCGGCGAAGCCGCTCGCGCCGACGACCGCCGCCGAGAGGTCGTCTCCGGCGGTCGCCGCCCCGTCCGTCGCGAGGCTCACGCCGTCACCCCCTGGGCGTCGGCGCCGGCGACGCTCGTCTCCAGCCAGTCGACGACCGCGGCCGGCACGTCCACCTCGACCGTCTCGTCCAGCGCCGCGAACTCGACGGTGTGGTTCACCTCGTGACAGACGTACGAGTCGCCGGTCTCCATCAGGTCGACGCCGAGCAGACCGCCGCCGACCGCCTCGCTGGCGTCGGCGACGACCGCCTCGGCCGCCGCGTCGAGTTCGAACGGCGTCGTGTCGGCGCCCTGTGCCGCGTTCGTCAGCCAGTCGTCGGCCGACCTGGCCATCGCCGCGACGGGCGTACCGTCGGCGGCGAGCACGCGCAGGTCGCGGCCCGGCTTGTCGACGAACTCCTGCACGTAGAACACGCTGTGCTCGTAGTGGCCGAGCGTCTCCTTGTGTTCGAGAACCGCCTCGGCGGCCGTCCGGGAGTCGACCTTCGCCATCAGCCGGCCCCACGAGCCGACGACGGGCTTGAGCACACACGGGTAGCCGAACGACTCGACCGCCGCCAGCGCCGCGTCGGGCGTGAACGCCACCTCGGTGTCGGGCGTGGGCACGCCCGCGGCCGACAGCGCGAGACTCGTCTCGACCTTGTCGGCACAGGTCGCGGCCGTCGCCGCGTCGTTCACCACCGGGACGCCGCAGCGCTCGCAGAACCGGGTGAGATACCGGCTCCGTGAGGCCGCGAGACACCGGTCGAGCACCACGTCACAGTCCGCCAGTGCCGCCGGGAGCGACGACAGGCCGAACTGCTGGTCGCGGACGTCGACACGGGTCACCTCGTGGTCGCGGGCCGACAGCGCCCGCATCAGCGCCTTCTCGTCCGTCCGGACGCGGGAGAGTGCGAGGCCGACGTGCATCTCACTCCCCCCAGTCCTCCGCGAGCTCCGGCGCTCGCTGGAGGACCGGCGGGGAGACCTCCACGGTCTCCAGTTCCGTGCCGCAGACGGTGCAGTCGACGATCTCTCCCACCAGGGGGTCGTCGGGAACCGTTACCTCGGCGTCGCACTCGGTGCAGTGCGCCATCGTACGCTTCATTGGCCCACGGACACACTTAACTGCAACGAAATTATAATCTGAGTTATCTTTACGTGGACGCCTCTGAGCGCGTTCTGAGCCCGTCTGAGGGCAGTTTGGCGTTCGGTCGTGTTCGTCGGAGTATGTCTGTGTGGCGGGGCTGGGACCGCCCCGGTCGCGGCGGGACGGGTCGGCCCCGCCGGTGAGCGTCGACGCCCGTGAACGCCGGAACCGGCCGGTCCACGCTGTCGACGGCGGTCACGCGTGGTACACCTCCACGGCGTCCCGGAGCCGCTCGTCGGCGGCGGCCAGGGTGTCCCGGCGCTCCGCCAGCGCCGTGCGGTCCTCGTCGAGGCCCGTCGTCGCCCGGTCGAGCGCGTCGGCGACCGCGGACGGCGCCGGTCCGCCGGGAGAGTCGCGGGTCGCGACGCTCTCGACCGGGTCAAGCGCCACCTCGAGGGCGGCGGCGTCGACGTACGCCGACAGCGACTCGCCGAGCACGGCCTCCGCGGCGGCCGCGAGCGTCTCGCGGTCGGGCGTGCCGTCGGCCGTCTCGGCGGCGCGAGCCACTACCTCGTGGGCGGTCCGGAACGGAACCCCGGCGGCCGCGAGCAGGTCGGCGACGCCGGTCGCCGTCGAGAAGCCGTCACCGGCGGCCGCGGCGAGCGCGTCGGCCGGCCAGTCGGCGGTCGCGACCGCGCCCGCGGTCACCTCCGTCGCCGCCGTCACCGCGTCGACGGCGTCCCACGAGTGACCCGTCGCGCGCTGTAAGTCACGGTTGTACGCCCGCGGCAACCCCTTCAGCGTCGTCAGCAGCGCGTTCAGGTCGCCGGCGGCGTCGCCCGCGACGGCGCGGACGAGTTCGAGCGTGTCGGGATTCACCTTCTGGGGCATTATCGACGACGTGGAGGCGTAGGCGTCGTCCACCTCGACGAACCCTCGGGAGGCGAACACGACGAGGTCTTCCGCCACGCCGGACAGCGTCACCGCGTGGGTCGACAGTGCCGCGGTCGCCTCCAGCAGGAAGTCCCGTGCGGTGACGGCGTCGGCGGCGTTCGACAGCACGCGGTCGAACCCGAGCAGCGTCGCCACGCGCTCGCGGTCCACGTCGAACGTGGTGCCGGCGAACGCCGCCGCGCCCAGCGGCGAGGCGTTCGTCCGGTCGACGGCCGCGAGCAGTCGGTCGGTGTCCCGGGCGACGGCCCGCTCGTACGACAGCGCCCAGTGGCCGACCGTCGTCGGCTGTGCGGGCTGGAGGTGTGTGAACCCCGGCATCACCGTCTCGACCTCGGCCTCGGCGACCGACGACAGCGTCGCCCGCAGGTCGAGCGTCGCCTCGACGGCCGCCAGCAGGTCCGTCCGCAGCCGGAGCCGGATGCAGGCGGCGACCTCGTCGTTGCGCGAGCGGGCCGTGTGCATCCGTCCGCCGTCGGGACCAACCCGCTCGACGACGGCCGTCTCGATCGCCTCGTGGACGTCCTCGCCCGCCGGCAGTGCGGCGTGACCGGCCGCCTCGACGTCGTCGAGGGCGGCCAGGATCGCTCCGGCGGTGTCCGCGTCGACGATCCCCTGTTCGGCCAGCATCACCACGTGGGCACGGTCGACCGCCAGGTCGGCCGCGAAGGTCCGCTCGTCGGCCGCGAGCGAGGACACGAACTCGTCGGCGGGGCCGCCGCTGAAGCGGCCTCGGCGGACGACGCTCCGGTCGTTCGCGTCCCCGGTCATCTCACTGTTCGCCGCCGTCGGTCACGACCGTGGTGTCGTCCGGGTCGCCGGTCTCCTCGTCCGCCGCGTCGGTGGCGGCGGTCGCGAGCCGAGACTGGAACCCGTGGTACTTCGCGACGCCGGTCGCGTCGGCCTGGGCGATGTCGCCGGTGACCGACTCCGTGTCGAACGACGCGGCGTCGGCGGCGTAGGTCGCGTACGGCGACTCGCGGCCGACGACGCGGGCCTTGCCGCCCTCGAACCGCACCGTGACGGTGCCTGTCACGCGGGACTGCGTGACCTCGATGAACCCTTCGAGAGCGTCCATCAGCGGGGCGTCGAGCAGTCCCTCGTAGGCGGTCTCGGCCCACTCCTGGTCGACGTGGCGCTTGAACGAGCGCTCGTCGGCGGTGAGCACCAACCCCTCCAGCGCCTCGTGGGCGGTCAACAGCGTCGTCGCGGCGGGGTGTTCGTAGTTCTCGCGGACCTTCAGCCCGAGCATCCGGTCCTCCATCGTGTCCGTGCGGCCGACGCCGTGAGCGCCGGCGACCTCGTTCAGCGTCTCGACCAGGGCGACCGGGTCGAGCGCCTCGCCGTCGAGGGCGACGGGGTAGCCGTCCTCGAAGCCGACGGTCACCGTCTCCGTCTCCGTCTCCGTCCCCGTCTCTGTCTCCCCGTCCGGCGGGGCCGTCCACTCGTAGATCTCCTCACCGGGGACGTACGAGGGGTCCTCGAGGGCGTCGCCCTCGACCGAGCGCGACCACAGGTTCGTGTCGATCGACCACGCCCCTTCGTTGCCGCCCTCGACGGGGAGGTCGTGGTCGGCGGCGTAGGCCGTCTCCCACTCCCGGGTGAGACCGAGCTCGCGCACCGGCGCGACCACCTCGAAGTCACCGTCACGCCAGACGGCCTCGAAGCGCAGCTGGTCGTTGCCCTTCCCGGTGCAACCGTGGGCCAGCGCGACACAGTCCTCGGCGGCAGCGACGTCGCGGACCGCCTCGGCGACGACCGGCCGCGCGAGGGCGGTCCCCAGCGGATACTCCTGGTAGGTGGCGTTCGCGCGGACGGCGTCGAGACAGTGGTCGGCGAACGCCGACCGAGCGTCGACGACGCGGTGCTCCGTCCCGAGCGCGGCGGCCGTCTCGGCCGCCTCGGCGAGCTCCGCGTCGGGCTGGCCGACGTCGACGGTGACGCCGATCACCTCGTCGTAGTCATACTCCTGTTCCAGTAGCGGCACGCAGACCGTGGTGTCGAGTCCGCCGCTGAACGCGAGCGCGACGGACTCCGCGTCGGTGTCAGTGTCAGTGTCAGTGTCGGTGTCAGTAGGTGGTGTCATTCGTTCGGTGTGAGACACCGCCGAACCGGGCGGTGGTCGGTGAGAACGGGGCGACCGGACGAGAGGAGGGGAGTGGTAGCGGGGCTCAGTCGCCCCGTCGAAACACGACGGCGGACCCGCGGCCGACGCCCGGCGAGCGGACGGAACGGGTCCCGCGTGTCATTGACCGGTCGTACGGCAAGCCCACACTAAACGGTTCCGCTCCGGGCAATCGCCGTGGTTCGCTCCGGGACTCCGACGTCTGCCGAGGGCGACCGGCGCGTGCGAAGGGAGACGAGAGCGGAGACAGGATCAGTCCTCGGAGAGGGAGACATCTAGCCGTTCCTCGACGGCCTCGATGAGCGAACCGCCGACGCCGGCCTGGGTGGCGCGACCCTGTTCGACGGCGAGGATGTCCGACTCGCGAGCACCGAGTTCGGCGGCGAGTTCCTCGCGCTGGAGGCCGGCCTCCTGGCGGGCCGTCTCCAGGGTCTCGCCGTAACCGGAGACGAGATAGGGGAGCGGGTCGTCGTCGTAGTCGGCGCCCTCTTCCTCCCAGTGCTCGGAGTCGCCGTCGAAGACGGGGCCGGCGCTGGCGGCGTTCTGTGCGGCCCGGCGATCGCGGTCGGGCTCGTCCTCGTCGCGTGAGCCTCGCTGCTTCTCCTCCTTGTGTGCCGTGTCGTCGTAGGGGGCGCAGTCCGGACACACCGAGAGGGTGGCGCCGGCGACGTTCGCCTCGGCCAGGTCGTCACTGGTCGAGCCACAGAGCTCGCAGGAGCCGCCGCTGCCGCCTCCCGACGAGCCGCCCGTCGAATACTTGACCATACGCGGTCTATGGCGGTCGATTTATTTGAATATCCCGCTTGCCGTGACGCCGCCCGCGCCCCGGACGTCCCGCAGCCGCCTGGCTGTCCGCCCCGGCCAGTCCGGTGGTGACGAACGGACATCCTTATGTGGAGCCGATCCCTACCGCCGCAGCGCGCGTGGGTAGCCAAGCTAGGTCAACGGCGCAGCGTTGAGGGCGCTGTCCCGTAGGGGTCCGCCGGTTCGAATCCGGTCCCACGCATCCTGCGGCGAGTGACGCGCGAGCCGCAGGTGCGTGCCGAGGATTCGAATCAACGAGCGGGAGGTGAGTGACCGCAGGGAGCGAACGGGAGCGAGTGAAGTTCGAATCCGGTCCCACGCGTTCGGCTCTCGGTTCACATGCGGCCAGAGACGAATGGTCGGTGTAGAACGTGTACAGTGCGAGCGGACGATGGCGAGCTCGAGCGTCTATCGAGCGGAGGGACCGGGTCGTGAGGGTCCTCAAGCACGTCTAGCACGTTGCCCTTTGGAGAAAAAAATCCAACAGCGCGCGAGAGCAGTGGACTGGTCAGGTGTTGACCGGAACCCCTCGTGTACTACAGTATGATCGGCTACACCTCCACCTCTTGAGTTCGTACGGTGCCCTCACTCTGAGTGATGACTGTGATCCCCTCGTTTGTAAGCACTATACCGGACCATCGTTCTTCCTGTTAGTTGATACGACCACTCTGTAGTCGTTTTCCAACTGAGCTCCAGTGTCAGACCGATCTCCTCTCCGGACGATAGATCGAACGAACGATCGATCACAGTTCGGTCGGTTTCCCTTTCGAGTATCCTTACGCTGAGGTCGACCTCGGCCTCGTTCTTCCATTCTGACTCGATCGTTACTCTTACTACTCGGGTGATGGGGGCGCTCAGTCGTGGACGTGGTCTCCGTTCCTGCCGTGGTCGTACCGGACGCGTCGACCGTCGTTGGTTCGCCGTTAGAGGAGTCTTCGGACCGATACCGGCACATCCTGCTGCGAGCACGAGTAGTATTATGCTGAGCAGGCGATGTCTTCGCACGGCTGCATGCGATATTCTTGCCGATAAGTACTTTCTTCCGCAAAGACACGCCCGTCCGGCCCCAATCAGTCCGTTTCTGACGAGAGACGACAGCGAGGGCGGCCGTCCCGAGATCGGGAACGGGGTCGTGGCGCCGGCGAGTGCAATAGAGCGGTACGGACGGTCGTCCCGGAGACGTATACCTGCGGTCCGTACGCGGGAACGGAAAGCGACGGACGGCGATCGGTGCGGCTGCTCGGCGAGAACTGATGACCTTCGGTCGAGGCTCAGAGCAGGCCGAGGTCCTCGACGACCATGTCGGTGAGGCGGTCACGGACGGCGGGGTCGACCCGGGCGACGTCGTCGCCGTCGTGGAGGTTCTCGTTGTGACGCTCGACGGCGTCGGCGAGCTCCGAGAGCGGCACCTGCGACTCGGAGCCACACTCCGGGCAATGAACCGGAACGGTCGGCTCGTCGTCGGACATCGTCGTCGACTGCGCGACGCGGCGGAATGAGTCTTCCGGCTCGGCGGCCGTCAGAGGACGGACCCGTCGGAGAGTCGGCGTCGTCTCGGAGAACTGGCCGGCCGTCGAACTTAAATCAAAAGCTCTATTTCGGAAGGTGTGGTCATCCAGCTCCCGCTCTCACCGTTGAGCGTTCTCTTCCTTCTCTCGACAGGCCTGCTGCTGGCGACGGCCGCGATGACGTTCGTCGCGGGAGGAACGCCCGAGGTCAGGCGCTGGCTGCTCGCGCTGATGATGGCGGACGCGATGTGGGCGCTGGCGAGCGTGCTACAGCTGGAGGCGGCCTCGGAGTCGGTCGCCTTCGTTGCGACGACGGTCTGGCTCGTCACGAGCGGCGCCGCCGCGACGCTCTGGTTCCTGTTCGCCGTCGTCTACACCGGTCGGGAACCGCTGGTCACTCGCCGCCGGCTGGCCGTGCTCGTGGCCCCGCTGATCGCCCACGCGGTCGCCTTCGCGACGAATCCGCTCCACGGCGCGTCCGTGAGCGGGTTCACCGCGTCGACACGACCGGTCACGACCGTCGTCGGGTTCTCTTACGGGCCGGTGTACGCGACCGCCACGCTGTACGCGCTGCTGCTCACCGTGGTCGGCACGGCGCTGGTGGCGGAGACGGCGCTCCGGGACCCCGAGCTGTACGCCGACCAGAGCCTCGCGCTCGTCGTCGGCGCCGTGATGCCGATCGCCGGGGTGGTGCTGTCCGCTACCGGCATGAGTCTGCCAGGCGTCCAGGACGTCGGGGAGACGAGCTACACGCCGGCGACGCTGTCGGTCACTGCGGTGTGTTACGGCTACGCCCTGCTGCGGACCGACCTGCTCGCCGCCGGCCCGCTGGTGGCGAGCGAGGGTCGACAGGTCGCCGTCGAGTCGCTGGAGGAGGGCTTCGTCATCGTCGACGGGCTCGGACAGGTCATCGACGCGAACGCGGCGGCCCGGGAACTGCTGTCGACTCCGACGCTGGTCGGCCGGGAGCTCTCCGCCGTCCTCCCGGAGGAGGCGACGTCGGTCGACACGACGGGCGAGACGACAGTTCGGACGGACGACGGGGCGATCCTGGCGGCGATGGCGTCCGACCTCGACGACGACGGCAGGCCGAACGTCGGTCGGGCCGTGATGCTGCGCGACGTGACCGAGCGAGAGCGCCGGGAGGAGCGCCTGCAGGTACTGAACCGGGTGCTCCGACACAATCTCCGGAACGACATCAACGTCGTCCGCGGCTTCGCCGAGCAGATCGCCAGGCAGGAGCTCGGGTCGATGAGCGAGACGGCGGCCGCCCGGCGCATCGTCGACCGGGCGGACAGCCTGATCGGCGTCGCCGAGAAGGCCCGGACCGTCGAGCGGCTGCTCGACGCCGGCGCGACCGTCGAACGCGGGCCGGTGGCACTGGCCGAACTCGTCGAGGAGCGGACCCGCGAGGCGGCCGCGGAGGCCGACCGCGACGTTCGTCTCGTCGTCGACACCCCCGAGACGTGCCGGATACGGTCGAACGGCGCCGTCGTCGGGATGGTGTGCCGGGAACTGTTTGACAACGCCGTCCGCCACAGCGACCGCGAGCGGCCGACCGTCCGCGTCTCGCTGACCGTCGACGAGTCGGTGCGACTCCGCGTCGCCGACGACGGGCCGGGCATCCCCGACGAGGACCGCGAGGCGGTGCTCAGCGGCGACGAGACACAGCTGGCACACGGGAGCCGCCTCGGGCTGTGGACGGTCCGCTGGGGCGTGCGCTACCTCGGCGGCGAGCTCGACATCCGCGACCGCTCGCCGACCGGCACCGTCGTCGACGTGTGTCTCCCGCGGGACGCCTCGACGTCGTTCGCGGCGTCGGCGGCGCCCGAGAGCGACGCCGACCCCCACACGGAGCGCGGGACGGACCCGACGGCCGTGACCGCCGAGAGCGTAGACGCGGACGCAGGCCCCGACCGGTCGGTCGCCGGTGAGACGCCCTCGCCGGACGACCGCCCGGCGGCCCCGGAGTCCGGGTCCGTCGACGGCTCGTCGCTCCGTTCGACGGAGGGGTCGAGCGGCGCGAGCCCTCCGCCGGTCGAGGAGGTCCGCGACGACGCCGAGACGGGGTAGTGGAAGCGGCGTCGGGCCCGACGGCTGCAGAGCGCACGGGACGGCTCGCCCGTGACCTGGCGCGTCGTCGACCCTCGACGGCGGCGACGAGCGCGACGACGACGGCTACCTCGGCGAGGCGTTCCGGCGCGAGCGCGACGGCGAGTGAACGCGAGAGCGATCAGCAGCCGCCGGCGGCGCCGCCGGCCGCGCCGGCACCGCCGGCACAGGCGGCGGCCGCGCCGGAACTGGAGGCGGCGGCCGCGGCGGCGACGGCGGCGCCGCCGGTGTAGACGCCGGAGGCGGCCATCGACTCGGCGTCGAACTGCTTGAAGTTCACCGGTGGGACGCCGTCGTCGCCGTCGTCCCCCTCGGCGACCGCCGCTCGCAGCGCCCGCAGGTCGCCCGTCGACAGGAACTGCTCGACCAGCGGCGGGTGGACGGTCACGCGGCGGTAGACCGCCCGCTGTTCGTCGGCGTCCGCGTAGGCGAACTGCACGTCGTAGTGGCGCACGTGTATGTCCCCGAAGGCGGGGTGGACGGCCTCCAGCACCCGACCGACGACGTCCCATACCCGGTCCCGCGGCGGCTCGCCCGGCGGGTCGAACAGCACCGGCACGACGGGGACGACCACGTCGCCGCCGTCGTCGTGGGTGTTGACGCGGTTCACCTCCGCAACCGCGGGCGTCTCCGCGAGGTACTCCGGCAGGGGGTCGAACGTCTCGACGAGGGCGTCCTCGGCCTCGCGCTGGCGGTCGCGGTAGTTCTCCGTCAGTTCCTCCAGCCCGAGCGCGTCGAGCGCGTCGGCGACGCGCTCCGTGAGACCCTGTTCGGACATACGACCGAGGGTACGCGGCGTCCGCTGAAAAGCGGCGGGGCCGTCCGCCCGCGGGGCGGAGGGGCGGGCGACGCGCCGGGAGTACCGAACCGCTGGCGGACGGGCACTCGCGGACGGACCGCTCGCGGGCGTCGAGCCGTAGGCTCAGGACTCCGGGGGCGCGGACTCCTCGTCGGCGAGGGCGGTGACCAACGGGGCGTCGGTCGTCGGATGGTCGTCGACGGCCGCGGTGACGTCGAACGTCGACCGGAGCGTGTCGCGCCCGAGCACCGTCTCGGGCGGGCCGCGGGCCCGTATCCGGCCGTCGGCGAGGACGACTAGCCGGTCACAGAACCGCGCGGCCAGGTTGAGGTCGTGGACGGCCGCGACCGCGGTCCGTCCCTCGTCGACGATCTCGCGGGTCAGGTCGAGCGTGGCGACCTGGTGGCCGATGTCGAGGCTGGCGGTCGGCTCGTCCAGGACGAGCACGTCGGCGTCCTGGGCGAGCGCGCGGGCGAGCAGCACCCGACTGCGCTCCCCGCCGCTGACGGCGCCGACCGACCGCTCCGCCAGGTCGGTCACGCCGACGCGCTCCATCGCCCGGTCGACGGCGTCGGGGTCGGGGTCGGCCCCGAAGCGCGGCCGGTGGGGGTGTCGACCCATCTCGACGACCGTCCGCACGTCGAAGGCGAAGCCCACGCTCGTGTCCTGTGGCACGGTCGCCACGCGGCGACTCCGCTCGCGGGCCGACAGCGCGTCCACGTCGTCGCCACCGACACGGACCGCGCCCGCGTCGGGCGCGAGCGTGCCGTTGACCGTCCGCAGCAGCGTCGTCTTGCCGGCGCCGTTCGGGCCGACCAGCCCCACCAGTTCGCCCGGCGTCGCCCGGAGGTCGACGCCGTCGAGCACGCGCTGGCCGCCCAGGTCGACGGTGACGCCGCCCGCGTCGATGCCGGCGAGTCCGTCGGGGCGGGCGTGGCCAGTGGGGCGGCGACCGGTCGCGGCCCGCAGCAGGGCGTCGATCACAGCTCGTGTACCTCCCGGCGACGGAGCAGGAAGAGAAAGAAGGGTGCGCCGAGAAAGGCGGTGACGATGCCGACGGGCAGCTCCAGCGCGCCCAGCCGGGCGACCGTGTCCGTCGCCACGAGGAAGACGGCGCCGGCGACGGCACTCGTCGGCATGAGCACGCGGTGGTCGGGGCCGACGACGAGCCGCAGCAGGTGCGGGACGACCAGGCCGACGAAGCCGATCACCCCGGAGACGGCGACGGCGGCGCCGGTGAGCACGCTGGCGACCGCCAGCAGCACCCGTTTCGTGCGCTCGACCTCGACGCCGAGGGCGGCGGCCTCCTCCTCGCCCAGGAGCATGAGGTTCAGCTCGCGGGCGTGGGCGTACAGCACGGCGAAGGCGACGACGGCGACGGGGACGATGACGGCCACCTTCCCCCAGGTGCTCCATCCGAGGTGACCGAGCAGCCAGAGGTACGCCTCCCGGAGCGAGCGGCCGTTGGTGACGAGCATGTAGGCGACGACCGCGCCGAGAAACGTCTGCATCGCCACGCCCGCGAGCAGCAGCGTGGCGACGGGCGTGTGGCCGTCCTCCGTGGCGACCGCGTAGACGAGGAAGGCCGCCCCGACGGCGCCGAGGAAGGCGGCCACCGGCAGGCCGAGCGGGACCGACACCGAGGCGACGATGGCGGCGACCGCGCCGACGGCGCCGCCGGAGGAGACGCCGACGATGGAGGGGTCGGCCATCGGGTTGCGGAAGAAGCCCTGCATCACCGTCCCGGCGGTGGCGAGCGCGAAGCCGACCGCCGCCCCGAGGGCGACCCGTGGTAGCCGCAGCCGCACGACGATCACCTGGTGAGCGTCGCTGACGGCGAACTCGAACGGCGACAGCCAGGCCAGACCGACGACGGGACCGGGCAGTGACACCGGGCCGAGATGCCACTGGCCCCAGTCGGGGGCCGGCACCGGCAGGCTGACGGCGTTCAGCGTCGCTCGCGCGATGGTGCCGTAGGCGATCGGTTCGTAGCCCACGCGGGCACCGACGAGGACGGTGCCGACGAGCAGCACGACGAGCGCCCCGGTGTAGACGACCGCCCGCGAGCGAACCCCCCACGAGCGCGGCGCCGGCAGGCGCTCCCGCGAGAGCGACATCGGTCTGTGCAACTGCACTTGCTTTAGATAAATACTTATTGACTCCGCTCGCCCGGTCGGACATGCGAGACAGGTTCGTCGCCACAGTCGCGCTGTCCACACTGGTCGTACTGGTCGCCGTCGCCCCGCTGGCGGGCGTCGCGAGCGCCGACGTCACGGAGCCGCGGGCGGCCGCGTCGGTCGCCGCCGAGCCGGTCGCGCCGGGGGCGGCCGGTCTGACGGGACCGACCACCGACGGCGTCGCGTCGCTACAGCAGCAGTGCACGGAGGGTGAGGCCTCGTACCCGCTGGAGGTCGAGGACAACACGAGCGCGACGGTCACGATCGAGGAGGCGCCGGAGACGGTCGTCACGCTCGGGCCGAGCGCCGCACAGACGGTGTGGGAGCTCGGCGCCGATGACAAGGTCGTCGGCGTCACGCAGTTCGCCGCCTACCTGGAGGGCGCGGGCGAGAAGACGAACGTCTCGACGTCACAGTTCGCCGTCTACGACGCCGAGGCGATCGTCGCGGCCGACCCCGACGTGGTGCTGGCGCCGAACATCGTCTTCGAAAGCGAGGTGACCCGACTGCGCGAGGCCGGCCTCACGGTGTACAAGTTCGACCCCGCGACGTCGATCGAGGACATCCAGCGGAAGACCCTGCTCACGGGCGCCCTGGTCGACGACTGCGAGGCCGCCCGCGAGACGAACCGCTGGGTGCGGCAGAACCTCGACGCCGTCACCGGGGCTGTCGAGAGCCGCGAGCCGGTGCGGGCGCTGTACGTCAGCTTCGGTCAGACGACCGGCGGCGACACGTTCACCCACAGCATGATCGAGGCCAGCGGCGCCACGAACGTCGTCAACGAGGCGGGCCAGACCGGCTACGTCTTCCCGGTCAATCAGGAGCTCGTCGCCGAGCAGGACCCCGAGTGGCTCGTTCTGACCAACCCCAACTCGCGAGTGCCGGAGCAGGCGCCGTACAACCAGACGACCGCCGGCGAGGAGGGCAACGTCGTCGTCGTCAGCTCCAACTGGCTCAACCAGCCCGCCCCCCGGTCGGTCGTCTTCGCCGTGCGCAACATGACCGAGGCGTTCCACGGCGACGTCTACGGCCCGGAGAGCTACGTCTCCCGCGAGGAGGCCGCGCGGACACCGACGCCCACCACGACGACGGGGACGACCACCACCGACACGACCGACAGCACCACGGCGGAGCCCACGACCGCCGACGACGGGCAGGCCCAGCCCGGCTTCGGCGCCGTCGTCGCCGTCGTCGCCGTGCTGGGGGCACTGGCGCTGCTGCGACGGCGCGACTGACTCCCCTCGCCGTCGGCGTCACCGCCGCCGTCGACCGCCGCGGGAGCCGGACCACAACGCTCACACCGGTCCGCCCCACAGCGTCGGTATGGTCGAGAACGCCATCTACCCCGCCTATCTGGACGGCGACTGTACCAGAGGCGAGGGGCGTCGGGTGCCGGCGACGGCGGCCGTCGAGGAACCGACCGTCGACGAGATCGCCAAGGCGGTCCAGCAGGTGGGGTACGACGCGGTCGTGGAGCGAGACGTCGCCTACTCGCGGGAGCACTGGCGGGAGCGCGGGCGCGTTCTCGTCAAGGGCGCCGAGGACGCCACGAAGAACGACATCGTCCAAGCGGTCGCGGCGTACGTGACCGCCATGCGGGACTGATGCGACCCGCCGGCGAGGTCGTCCGCGCGACCGGCGGCGTCGCGGTGCTGCGGGCCGCCGTCTCCGTCGACCCCGAGACCGTCGACCGCGACGACCCGACGCCGGCGCTGTCGGCCGCCGGCCTGCCCGCCGCGGGCGACGAGGTGGTCGACGGCTCGCTGACGACCGTCGGCCGGGTGGTCGACGCGTTCGGCCCGCTGGAGCGGCCGTACCTCGCCGTCGACGCCGACGACCCCGCCGCACACATCGGCGAGCGCCTCTACGTCCGCGAGCGCCAGCGATGACCGGGGACGCGCCCGCTCCCCGGCCGGCGACCCGTGCCCGCGGACCCTCGGCAGCGACCGTGCTGTGCGTGCTCGGGGTCTTCGTGGCGGTGCAAGTCGGGGCGCTTTCGCTGGCGGCGCCGTTCGCCGGCGACGGCGCTGGCGCCGGTGCCGGCGCCGTCGAGAACCCCGGCGACCCCGTCTTCGGCGTGGTGTACCTCGCCGGCGTGCTCGTAGTCTCGGGCGCGCTGCTCGTCGCGGTGCGACGCGGCGCGACCTGGGTGCTGCGTGGCTTCGCCGTGTTCGCCTCGGGGCTGCTGTCGTGGTTCGTGCTGGCCTCGCTGCTGCCGGCGCTGGGCTCCGGCGTCGTCGGACCGCTGGTGACGGTCCACGTCCCGGCGACGGTCGGCGCGCTGGCGCTGGTGGTCGCCCTGCTGGTGCGCCCGGAGTGGTACGTCCTCGACCTCGTCGGGGTGCTGACCGGGGCGGGTGCGGCCGGCCTCGTCGGCGTGACCCTCGACGTGCTCCCGGTGCTCGTGTTGCTCGTGACGCTGTCGGCCTACGACGCCGTGGCGGTGTACGGCACCGGGCACGTGGGCGCGCTGGCCGGCGGCGCCGTCGAGTCCCGCGCGCCGGTACTGTTCGTCGTTCCCGGCGACCGCTCCTTCTCCTATCTCCACCGCGACGACAACGACGATGACGACGGTGACGGCGACGGCGACGGCGAGGAGCGACCGCCGAGACGGCCCGACGGCGGCCGACCGTCCGCGTCGGCGTCGCCGCCCGGCGGCGCGCTGTTCATTGGCATTGGCGACGCGGTGTTGCCGACGACGCTGGCGGTCAGCGCCGTCGCCTATCTGCCGGCGCCGCTGTTCGACCTGCCCGGCGTGGCGCTGTCGCTGCCGGCGCTGAGCGCCCTCCTCGGCACGCTGGCCGGTCTGGGCGTGCTGCTGTGGGCGGGCAGAGGCGGCCGCGCACACGCCGGCCTCCCGCCGCTGAACGGCGGGGCCCTCCTCGGCTATCTCGCCGGCTCGCTGGCCGCCGGCGTCCCGCTGGCCGAGGCCCTCGGCGTCGCCGCTTACCTCTGACTCCGATTCCGGGACCCGCGGACGACACGCACTTGTCCCGTCCCGCCGCAGAGTCGGCCGTGAGCGACACGAGAGACGCCGACCGGCGAGAGACGCCGGACGGCGAGGCGGTGGCCGACGTCGACCTCGACGCCGACGGCAGCCGGTCCGACGCGGGCGTGTACGACGAGCGGGGGGGAGCCACCGGGGAGACGGCGGCAGAGAAGACGTTCGAGCCGCTCCCCGCCGCCGGGATTTTCCTGCTGTACGCGCTGACGGTCCTCGGCGGGGTGGCGCTCATCGGCCCGTACCGGGCCGCCGGGGTGCGGGCGTTCGAGGACCCCACCGCGCTGTCGAACGTCGCGCTGATCGTCGCCGAGGTGCTGGTCGCGACGCTGCTGCTGCTGCTCGCCTTCCGCTCCGACCGCGCCGAGGGGGTGGTCCGGCTGGTCGTGCTCGGGGCCGTCGCCGTGCTCGTCCAGTCGCCCGTCGGCGTGTTGCTGCCGGCGAGCGTGCCCGCGCCGGGGCTGGTCGGGCCGGCCGTCGGTGCGGCCGTCGCCGGCGTGCTGTGGGTCTACCCGGAGTGGTACGTGATAGACGCCGCGGCGGTCGGCTTCGGCGCCGCCGCCGTCGGACTGTTCGGGGTGAGCCTGTCGCCGCTGCCGGTAGTCGCCCTGCTGGTCGTGATGGCCGTCTACGACGTCTACTCGGTGTACGTCAGCGAGCACATGCAATCCCTCGGCGGCGGCGTCGTCGGCCTGAAGCTGCCGATGGTGTTCGTCGTCCCCGTCGACCGGGAGTTCTCGCTGCTGGCGGTCGACGACCTCGCCGACCTCTCCGAGGGGGCGATGCTGCTGGGCGTGGGCGACGCCGTCTTCCCCGGGATGCTCGCCGCCAGCGCGCTCGCCTTCCTCGACGCGCCCGCCGTCGTCGCCGGCCTGAGCCTCCCCGTCCTGGGCGCGCTCGCCGGCGCCGCGGTCGGCTTCGTCGCGCTCGAAGTTCTCCTGTTCGCGGTCCGGCGCACCCACGCCGGTCTCCCCGCGCTCAACGGCGGCGTCCTCGCCGGCTACCTCGCCGGCTCGCTGGCCGCCGGCGTCCCGCTCGTCGAGGCGCTCGGACTCGCGCCGTACCTCTGACGTTCCGGAGCGCTCGTCGAGCCGGGAAACCGGCAGACAGCGACGGCCCAGTTTCACTTTCACCCGGATTGGCGTCGGTTGAAGCAGGCGGCGCTCGTGGTGGCGGTATGGACGACAGCGTGCGACGACACGCCGAGGTTCTGGTGGAGCACTCGATCGAGGCGAGCGCCGGCGACCAGGTGCTGATCCGGGCGCCGACGGCCGCCGAGGAGTTGGTGGTCGCGCTGTACGAGCGGCTCGGAGCCGTCGACGCCCGGCCGGAGACGCTGTGGACCGATCGGCGGGCCGACCGCGCCTACCTGGAGCGGGTCGACGCCGACGCGGTGATTACTCGTGAGACGCGCCTGGCCGCCACGGAGGCCGCCGACGCCGTCGTGCTGGTGAAGGCGCCGCGCAACGCCGCGGAGGGCAGCGACGTCTCGGGCGAGGTCGCCCGGGCGCGCGGCGAGGCGAAGCAGCCGGTGCTCGACGCCCGCCTCGACGGTCGCTGGGTGATCACCGTCCACCCGACGGCCGCGGCGGCACAGCGCGCGGAGACGAGCACGGCGGCGTACCGCGACCTGGTACACGACGCCGTCGACCGCGACTGGGCCGCACACGCCGAGCGCCAGTCCGGGCTCGCGGAGCGACTCCGCGAGGCCGAGAAGCTCCGCCTCGTGGCGGGCGAGACGACGGACCTGCGTCTCTCGGTCACTGGCATGGACGTCTACGTCGACGACGCGACCGAGAACCTCCCCGGCGGCGAGGTGGCGACCGCGCCGGTCCCCGACAGCGTCGAAGGGACGGTCCGGGCGGACGCCCCGCTGGTCCGCGGCGGCGAGACGATCGAGGGCGCCCGACTCACCTTCGAGGACGGCCGCGTCGTCGACCACGACGCCGAGCGCAACGCGGCCGCGCTGGGGCGGCTGCTCGACCGCGACGAGGGCGCACGACGGCTCGGCGAGGTGGGCGTCGGCACGAACCGCGGGCTCGACCGCTTCGTCGGTGACGTGCTGTTCGACGAGAAGGTCGGCGGCACCGTCCACGTCGCGCTCGGGCGGTCGATGGAGGAGTGCGTGCCCGAGGGTCGGCCGTTCAACGAGAGTGCGGTCCACGCCGACGCCGTCGTCGACACCCGCGAGGACGCCCGCCTGGAGGTCGACGGCGAGGTCGTTCTGCGGGACGGGAGGTTCCGGTTCGAGGACTGACTCGGATCAGTCCTCGCGGCCGGGCATCGCCTCGCTGGCGGGCGCGACGTCGATGGTCGTGCCGCGGCCGCGCTCGCGAGCCCGCTCGTACAGCATGTACGCGGCCGCGATGGTCTCTATCGCCGTGCCGCCGGAGTCGAAGACGGTGACGTCCTCGGGGGACTCGCGGCCGGGCTCGACGCCCGCCACGACATCGCCGAGCTCGGCGTGGACGTGGGACTCGTCGACGACGCCGGCCTCGACGGCGGCGACGAACGAGCCGGCGTCGAGCGTCGCCCGCTCGCGGAGGTCGGGCACGTACCGCGCCCGGCGGACCGTCTCGCCGTCGAGTTCGCGCTTCTCGGGGTCGTACTGGCCGACGGCGGTGACGTGGGTGCCCGGCGAGAGCAGAGAGCCGTCGAAGACCGGTTCGCTCGCCGTCGTCGCCGTGATCACCGCATCGGCGCCCTCGACGGCGGCCGCGCTGGAGGCGACGGCGGCGACCGTCGCGTCGAGGCGCTCGTTCAATCGGCCGGCGAACGTCTCGCGGTGGGCCTTCGTCGGCGAGTACACTTCGACGCGCTCCCAGTCCCGCACCGTCGCCGCCGCCAGCGCCTGGCCGCGGGCCTGCGTGCCCGAGCCGATCACCGCGAGGTCCGTGGCGTCCTCGCGGGCCAGGGCGTCCACGCCTACCGCGCCGGTCGCGCCGGTCTTGTACGGGTTCATCGCCGCGCCGTCGACGACCGCCAGCGGCTCGCCGCTCTCGGCGTCGAACACCGGCGTGAGAAACCAGGCGTCGCCCCTCCCGAAGCCGGCGGCGTACATGTAGCCGCCCATCGCGCCCGTCTCTGGGAGGATCGCCGTGTAGCCGGTGAGCATCCCGCCCGGAGCCGAACGGCCCGAGTCCGGGCCCGAGCGGCTCAGGTTCGAGCGGCTGAGCCGCGTACGCGGCCTGGCGGGCGCGCCATCCCCGCGCTGGCGGTAGCCCTCCCGCACCGCGTCGACGTACGCCCCCGGCTCTGCCAGGTCTGACACTTCCTCGCTGGTGAGATACAGCGCCTCGGTCATCGACCGCCCTCTGTCGTGGCCCGACTAAAGGTGTGTCGTCACTCAGCAGTTGGTGTGCTTGAAGCGCTCGGCGCACTCATTGCTCATCGCTCTCGATTCTTCTGACGAGTCCTCCGAAGCCCTCGGCACGCTCTCCTCAGTTGCTTTCGATCCCGTAGTTGCGTCCTTCGAAGGGCGAGGCACGCTCGACGCCGCTGACTCGCTGCGCTCCTTACTGCGTTGCGGTGCTTACGTCGTCAGCGACGGTCAACCGTGCCTCGCCCTTCGAGTCTATCGGAACGGCGGAGCCGTTCCGGTCGCCCGAAAATCGCTCAGCGATTTTCGCAGGCCACCAGGTGTATACGGCGGCGAGTACTCCCCATGCCTCCCCGCCCGGTCGGTGAGTGTGCTCGGTCGGCTCGCCGTTGCTCGCCGGCTCGGCGGTTACACCGCCTCGCTTGGCGGCGCGTGGCGCCGCCCTCTCCTCGCACGTATCGACCGGGCGCAGCCTCGTTGCAGGGCGCGCGAGCAACGCGCGAGGGCCGAGAGGCGGCTGGGGAGGGCGAGGCTGCGGTGCGGTCGGGCGGGACTGAAAGAGGCTGGCCCGTTCGGGGTTCGTCGTGACGCAAGCACCGTGCTCAACTCGCCTCCGGCGAGTTGGTATCCAGCAGAACTTCGATTTGCACGACAGCGAAGCGAGGAGCGCAGCGAACGAGGTGCCCCGAACGGGCCGGGGGCTTTCTGGGACCCCACAGCAGGATCGAGAGAGTCACAGACAACCGAAACCGCCGAACGGGGGGACATTCCAGACCGACGCAGGAGAGTCGAGAGCGAACGCGGACGACCGGGTCACCTTTGCGCTTCAAAGGGGCAGTTTGTGCGTCAAAGCCGCCAGTATCTGCGTTTTCACGTGCGAACTACCGATCGGTCCGGGTTTTCGCGCGCGAACAGAAATTTCGTACGCGAAACTGGTCCCCGAAACGGGCCAGCGGCGTGGCGTGCCGAGAGGGATTTAACTCCGGCGAGCGGGACCGGTGAGCATGGACTACAGCGAGGCGGCGGGACTGCTGTTCGGCCTGGACCGGTACCCGCCGCGACGGGGGACGGTGGCGACGGCGGAGCTTCTCGACGCGCTCGGGAATCCTCACGAGGACCTCGCCTGCGTGCAGGTCGCCGGCTCGAACGGTAAGGGGACCACGGCGCGGATGGTCGAGAGCACGCTGCGCGAGGCCGGCGCCGAGGTGGGGCTGTACACCTCGCCGCACACGGAGGACGTCCGCGAGCGGGTTCGCGTCCAAGGGCGACCGATAGCCAAGCGGGCGGTCGTCGAGTTCGTCGCCGCCGCGGAGGGCCGACTGCGCGGGGAGACGGCGGCGCCGCCGACGTTCTTCGAGGCGACGACGGCGCTGGCGCTGTGGGAGTTCGACCGCCGCGGCGTCGACGTCGCCGTGCTGGAGGTGGGCATCGGCGGGCGTTACGACGCCACCAGCGTCGTCGACCCGGTCGCGGCCGCGGTGACGAGCGTCACGCTCGAACACACGGAGTTTCTCGGCGACACCGTCGAGGAGATCGCCCGCGACAAGGCCCAGGTGGTGCCCGAGCGCGGCCCGCTGATCACCGCGACCGACGGCGCGGCGCTGGCGGCCGTCCGGGAGGTCGCCGGCGACCAGGTGGTGACCGTCGGCCGCGTCGGCGACGACCGCGAGGGCCACGCCGGGACGGAGCCGGACGTGCGGGTCGCCTACGGCGGCCGTGTCGACCACGTGGAGGCGGCGGTGACCGTCGCCGGCGGGGACGCGGCGGTCGAGCGTGCCGGCGACGGCGGGAGCGAGCGCGAGGCGGGGGGCACGGGCGACGACCTGCTCGCCGATTCCTGGCGCGTGGGGACCCGACTGCCGACGCCGGGCGCACACCAGGCGGAGAACGCCGGCGTGGCGACGGCGCTGGCCCGCGCCGTGTTAGTCGACGACCGCGTGACCGTCGCGCTCGACCCGGAGTTCGACCTCGACCCCGCGCCGGGGGTCGTCCCCGTCGCGGTCGCGGAGCGGGGACTGCGTCGCGCGCGCTGGCCCGGCCGGTTCGAGGCGCTGTCGACCCGACCGCTCGTGGTGCTCGACGGCGCCCACAACCCCGGCGCCTGCGAGCGCCTCGCGGAGACGCTCGCGGAGTTCGACCGCGCGGACTGCCATCTCGTGCTGGGTGCGCTCGTCGACAAGGACCACGCCGGCATGGTCGACGCCCTGCCGGAGGCCGCGACGGTCCACGTCTGTCGTCCGCCCGTCGAGCGCGGCGAGGCCGCCGCGACGCTCGCCGGCGTGGTGGCGCGGTCGACGGACGACGACGCGACCGCGCCCGCCGTGACGACCCACGAGACGGCCCACGCGGCGGTCGAGGCGGCGCTGGCGGCGGCCGACGCCGAGGACGGCGTGCTCGTCACCGGCTCGCAGTACCTCGTCCGCGAGGTCCGCCGGCGCTGGAGCGGCCTGGACCGCCGCCCTCGCGTGCGGGACGCCGACGACGCCGCCCGCGTGGCCCGCGAGGCCGACCTCTCGTCCGAGCAGCGCCGCGCGGCCGCCGGCGAGACGCTCGCCCGCACGCTCCGACTCCGCGTCGGCCCGCAGCTCGCCGCCCCGCTGGAGCGGACCGCTCTCGCCGCCGACCTCGTCTGTCGCGTCGCCGAGACGGACGACGAGGAGCCACGCGAGGTCGTCCTCGCCGGCCCCGTGGCGGGGCTGCGCGAGTTCGCCGCACGGCTCGACGACCGGGCGGAGCTCGCCCCGGTCGCCGACCGGATCCGGCGGGCGCTCGGGGCGTCCGGCGGCGCCGACGGACCGGCCGGCGAGGACGCCGGCGGCCGCCCGCTCGGGCCGCCGGCCCTGCCCGGCGCCGCAGCCGGAGACGGGACGGCGGTGTTCCGCGACGCGGCGGCGTTGGGCGTCGCGGGCGCCGTCGAGGGGCGCGACCGCTCGCCGGTCGGCGACGACCGGCTGCCGTGGCTCGCGGGCGAGACGCCGACGGTCATGGGCATCGTCAACGTCACGCCGGACAGCTTCCACGACGGCGGCCAGTACGACGCCGTCGACGCTGCCGTCGAGCGCGCCCACGACCTCGTGGAGGCGGGCGTCGGCGTGCTCGACGTCGGCGGCGAGTCGACCCGACCGGGCGCGGACCCGGTCGCCGTCCGGCGGGAGATCGAGCGCGTCCGCCCCGTGGTCGAGGCGATCCGCGAGGCCGGCATCGACACGCCGGTCTCGGTGGACACCCGGAAGGCGCCCGTCGCCCGGGAGGCCTTGGAGGCGGGCGCGGACGTCGTCAACGACGTGAGCGGCCTGGAGGACCCGGACCTGCCCCGCGTGGCCGCGGAGTACGACGCCGGGCTCGTCGTGATGCACAGCCTGGCGGCGCCGGTCGACCCCGACCGGGAGGCCGAGTACGACGACGTCGTCCGCGAGGTCGCGGAGTGGCTCCGCGAGCGGGTGCTGTTCGCCGAGCGCGTCGGCGTCGACCGCGAGCGGGTCGTCGTCGACCCCGGACTGGGCTTCGGGAAGTCGGCGAGCGAGGACTTCGAGCTGCTCGACCGCCTGGCGGAGTTTCGGGCGCTGGGCTGTCCCGTGCTGGTCGGCCACTCCCACAAGTCGATGTTCGGGGCGGCGGGCTACGAGGCCGGCGAGCGGCTGGAACCGACCGTCGCGGCCACGGCGCTGGCCGTCGACCGCGGTGCCGACGTCGTCCGCGTGCACGACGCCGCCGAGAACGTCGCCGCGCTGCGGACGGCCGTGGCGACCCGGCGGGGCGTCGACCGCGACGGGACCGGGGGCTGACCGCCGAGGGGCGGTCCGGACGGCGCGAGCTGTCGTCGCTGTCGGGAGCGACCCGAAGAGATGAAGGGCACGACGGTGGAGCGAGAGGACAACGGTGGACATCGATCTCAGAGCGGTGAGCCGCGACGTCGGCCGCATCCTGCTCGTGGTCTCGCTGATGGCGGGGGTCTCGGCGGCGGTCGCCGCGCTCAACGGCGAGCTGTTCGCCGTGCCCGGCTTCCTGGCGTCGGCGGTGGTGCTCGCCGGCGTGGGCGGCGGCCTGGCGCGGCGCTACCGGGACGCCGGCGCGCCGAGCAAGCTCGACGCGATGGTCTCGGCGGCCAGCGCGTGGGGTGCGACGGGGCTGGTCGGGGCGTTGCCCTTTCTCGTCATCGCGTGGACGATGGCGCTCGACCCGTACCCCGCGTGGGCGAACACGCCGCCGATGAACGACACCGTGCGCGTGTTCCTCAATCCGCTGGACGCCGTCTTCGAGAGCATGAGCGGCTTTACAGGCACGGGGCTGACGATGGCCGCCGTCGAGGAGGACCTGCCCCGCGCGCTACAGTGGTGGCGGTCGCTCACGGAGTGGATCGGCGGCGTCGGCGTGGTCGTGCTCACCGTCGCCGTCCTCGCCCGGCCCGGCAGCGGCTCGTACGCGCTGTACGAGAGCGAGGCCCGCACCGAGCGCATCCGCCCGAGCATCGTCTCGACGGTGCGGGAGATCTGGAAGATCTACCTCGGGCTGACCGTCGCCTCGGTCGTCCTCCTGTACGCCGTCGGGATGCCGCCGTGGGACGCTATAAACCACGCCATGACGGGGCTCGCGACGGGCGGGTTCTCGGTCCACGCCGCCTCGATCGGTCACTACGGCAGCCCGCTCATCGAGTACGCTGTCGTGCCGGTGATGGTCGCCGGCTCGATCGCCTTCCCCGTCTACTACGCGGTCTTTCAGGGGGACCTGCGCCAGCTGTACCGCGACCTGCAGACCCGGTGGGTGTTCCTCTGGTTCGCCGCCGGCTCGGCCGTGCTCGCGCTCGTGCTCCACCTGAACGGCCAGTACGACACCCTGGAGGAGACCGTCCGCGTGAGCCTGTTCCAGTTCGTCTCCGCGACCTCGAACGCCGGCTTCGGTACCGCGACGATCGGCGCCGGCACCGAGCAGGTGTGGGGCAGCGGCGCGACGCTGTTCACCTGTCTCGGGATGCTCACCGGCGCGGCCGCGGGCTCGACGGTCAGCGGCCTCAAACTGATCCGGGTCATCGTCCTGCTCAGGGGGACCGCCTGGCAGATCGGAGGCGTGATGCTGCCCGACAGCGCCGTCCGCCGGCTGGAGGTCGGCGACCGCTCGCTCGACGGGGCGCAGGTGCGCCGCGAGTACACCGAGGCGACGCTGGTGTTCGTGCTGTGGATCGTCTTCCTCGTCGTCGGCGTGGCGGTGTTTCTCGCGGTGCTACCGGAGTCCTACCCGCTGGAGTACGTCGTCTTCGACGTCATGAGTGCTCAGAGCAACGTCGGCCTGGACTCGGGGATCACCGGCCCCGACATGCCGACGGCGGCGAAGGCCGTGCTGGTGCTGAACATGTGGGTCGGCCGCCTGGAGATCATCCCCGTCGTCGTCCTCATCGGCGCGGTCCTCCGGCGGACGAACCCGGTGAGCGGCTGACCTCGCCAGGGTCAGGACGGCCGGTTCTCGTCGTGCCCGAACACGCTCGTCAGCTCCGGCGTGGCGCCGTGTCCGGAGAAGACCGTCAGCCTGTCACCGACCTCGACAGCGGTGTCGCCACGGGGAGCGATCGGCCGTTCGCCGTCTCTGGCGACGGCGACTATCAGCACGTCCCCCGGCAGTAGTCCATCCTCGGCGGCGTCTATCAGGCGCATCCCGGCGACCGGGGCGCCCGCCGCGACGTTTATCTCGAACACCTCGGCCTGCTCGCCGACGCGCATGTAGTCGGCGATGTCCGGCCGAACGGCCGCCCGAAAGAGGTTTTTGGCGATCAGCTGCTGTGGGTTCTCGACGGCCTGGACGCCGACGTGCTGGAACAGCGGGGTGTGCTCGGGGTCGTGGACCACCGACGTGACCGTCGGCACGGACAGCTCGCGGGCGAGCAGACAGACCATCACGTTGGTGGCGTCCTCTGCGGTGGTCGAGATCAGCGCGTCCGCCTCCTCGACGCCGGCGTCGACCAGGGTCTCCCTCGTCGTCGCGTCGGCGTTCAGGACGAGACAGTCGTACTGCTGTGCGATGGCGTTGGCCTTCGTCGCGTCGCGCTCGACGGCGACGACCTCGTGGCCGGCCTCCGTCGCGAGTCCGACGAGCGGCGTGCCGATGGCACCCGTCCCGACGATGATGACGTACACGTCGCCGTCTTCTCACCCCCAGGTCGAAAGCGTAACGCTCCCTCCGCCAGCAGTGGTCAGAACGCGACGTCCCGACGTGAACGGGAACCCCCCGGTGACAGTAGCCGGCTCGCGACGCCCCGAGCGGAGCGTCGGTCGTGCTGCGGTCGACGGACGCCGGCGCGTCGCGGGGCGACTCGCCGTCGGGCGCCGGGGGACGGAGACTCCCGTTCGGGACGCCGTCGTCGCTCTCCCGAACCTGCTCGACCCGTTCGGGGCGGTCGTCAACGGCGCGGTCGGGTCGAGTCGAGTCGGGTCGAGTCGCCGTCAGCCCTCCGCACCGGCGGCCCGGTAGCACTCCTCCAGTCGGGCGGCGACGGCGGCGCGGTCGTACTCGTCGAAGTCGGCGTCGCGGTCCCGTCGCTCGTACTCGCTCAGCGAGCGCAGCGCGTCGACGAGTTCGGTCTCGTCCGTCGTCCGGAGCCCGCGGTCGCGGCGCTCGACCAGCTCGTGGGCGCCCGAGTCGGCGTGGTACTCGACCACGCCGACACAGCCGCTGGCGAGCGCCCACAGCAGTTCCTCGGCGAACACGCGGCGCCGGGCGGTCTGGACGAACGCCCGCGCCGCACGGTAGACGCCGACCCGCTCGCGGCGGTCGAGGTCGCCGACGAACCGCACGCGGTCGTCGATCCGCAGCTCGCGGGCCTGCCGTCGGTGCTCCGAGCGCAGCGGGCCGTCGCCGACGACGGTCGCCGACCAGTCGAACGCCCGCAGTTCGGCCAGCGCCAGCAGCAGACTCTCCAGATTGCCGTCGGAGTCGAGTCGACCGGCGAAGACGATGTCGTCCTCGTGTGCCGTCGCGGGCGGTGTCGCCTCGATCAGGTCGAGGTCGACCGGGTCGGGGACGACCGACACGTCGGCGGCGGTCGCGCCGGCCTCGCGGAGCCGCGTGCGGACGGTCTCGGCGGGCGCGACCAGCCGGTCGACGCCGGTCACGGCGTCGGCGTCGAACGCGAGGTCGTAGAACTCGCCGACGACCGGCACGCGGGCGAGGCGGGCGCCGTAACGGGCGGGTCCGACCGCCGCGGAGAAGCCGGCGTCGACGTGGACCACGTCCGGAGCGGCCCGCCGGAGCGCCAGCGGCAGTCGCAGCCGGTAGCCGCGGCCGGGCGCGTCGGCGACGACCCGGTAGGTGACGCCGTCGGTCTCGAAGGCCTCCAGGTCGGCCTCCCACCACGGCGTCGTCAGCACCGTGACGCGGTGGCCGCACTCGGCGAGCAGCGTCGCCACGCGCTCGAACCGCTCCCGGGCCGGGTGCAGGGGCGGCTCGCGGTGGTGGACCGTCTCCGGGGCGACCAGTGCGACGTGCACGCCGGCAGTCGGTCGCGGGCGCGGCTTAAGTGCGACGGGTCCGCGCCGTCCGGACGGTCACGACACTACGGTGGCACGCTCCCGCGACACATCGTCGGGCGCCGTCCGGGCGACGACCGCACGCGGTGGCACGCTCTCGCGACACACCGTGGGGAGTGCTCACTCCTCGCTCTCGTCGATCCAGGCGAGGCATCTGTCGATGAAGCCGACGAGCTGTTTCGCGGCCTCCGGATCGAGCGTCACCAGCGTGCCGGTCGACTCGTCGTGGGGGAACTGCATCACGACCCCCTTCTCGTAGGTCACGATCGAGCAGTTCAGCTCCCCGAGCCGGTACGACGTCTCCAACGCGGTCAGTTCCTCGTGTTCTCGCCGCAGCCCCTCGACGATCGCCTCGATCTCCGCCGAAGTGTACTGTGACTGGAGGTCGTCGCGCAGGTAGAGAAGTTCGTACTCCTCTCCGTCGTAGTAACCGACGGCCCGCAGGAGGTCTCCCGCCCGGTGTTGCAAGAACTCACAGAGTTCCTCGGTGACGCCGACAGTCATGCTCACGTTTGTGAGCGGACAAGAATAAAACGTCGGTCCGGCTCGGTACCGTCGCCCGCCGTGCCGTCCGACCCCCGACCGACGGGGACTCGCCGGCTGTCGGACCGCTCCCGGGCGGTCCGCGGGCTCCCGTCGGGGCCGGCTCCGTGTCACCGAAAGCGGTTTGCCCCGCGTGTTCACAGGACTGCCATGGCCTACGACATCGAGCGCTACCTCAACGTCCGCGGGGCCGGCGGCGCCTCGCTCGGACCGGACGGTCGGCTCGCCTTCCTCATCGACACGACCGGCGTCGACCAGGTGTGGACGCTCGACGAGCCGGGCGGGTGGCCCGCACAGCGCACCTTCTACGACGAGCGGGTCACCTTCGCGTCGTACTCGCCGGAGCGTCCGGAGCTGATGTTCGGCATGGACGAGGGCGGCAACGAGCGCGCGCAGTTCTACCGCCTCGACGACGACGGTGACGAGGTGACGAACCTCACCCGCCACCCCGAGGCGAAACACAACTGGGGCGGCTGGGGGCCGGACGGCGACCGCTTCGTCTTCTCCTCGAACCGCCGGGACGAGAGCGTCTTCGACCTGTACGTTCAGGAGCGCGACGCCGTCGGCGAGGACGCCCGGCTCGTGCGCGAGACCGACGGCTGGTACACGCCGGCGGGCTTCTCGCCCGACGGCGACCGGGTGATCGTCGTCCAGGCGCACTCCTCGTTCGACCAGGACGTCTACGTGCTCCACACGGAGAGCGGCGCGATGGGCCACCTCACCCCCCACGAGGAGCGGGTGCGCTACGGCAGCACCGAGTGGGGTCCCGACGGCGAGGCGGTCTACTGCACCACCGACCGGGGCGCGGACACCACGTACCTCGCGCGGATAGACGCCGAGACCGGCGACCTCGACGCCGTCGTGGAAGGCGGCGACTACAACGTCGACGGCGTCTCGCTCGACCGCGACGCCGGACGGCTCGTCTACTCCCGCAACGTCGACGGCTACACGGAGCTGACGGTGGGCGAACTCGACGACGGCGAGGTCCGCGAACACCCGACGCCGGACCTGCCGGGCGACCTGGCGGGCGGCGTCTCCTTCGGCCCGGACGCCGAGCGGTTCGCCGTTACCGCCTACGGGGCGACGGACAACCCCGACGTCTACGTCGTCGACGTCGAGACCGGCGACGCCGAGCGCTGGACCCACGCCTCGACGGCCGGCGTCCCGCCGGAGTCGTTCCGGGCGCCCGAGCTCGTCAGCGTCGAGAGCTTCGACGGCCTGGAGGTGCCCGCCTTCTTTACCCTGCCGGCGGACGCCCCGGCGGGGGAGACGCCCGTCGTCGTCGACATCCACGGCGGCCCGGAGAGCCAGCGCCGCCCCGGCTTCCACGCCGTGAAACAGTACCTGCTGAGCCGCGGCTACGCCGTCCTGGAGCCGAACGTCCGCGGCTCCTCGGGCTACGGCCGGGAGTACACCCACCTCGACGACGTCGAGAAGCGAATGGACTCCGTCGCCGACGTCGAGGCGGCCGTGGAGTGGCTCCACGACCGCCCGGCCGTCGACCCCGACCGTATCGCCGCGATGGGCGGCTCCTACGGCGGCTTCATGGTGCTGGCCTGTCTCACCGAGTATCCGGACCTGTGGGCCGCCGGCGTCGACGTCGTCGGCATCGCCGACTTCGTCACCTTCCTCGAGAACACCGGCGAGTGGCGCCGCTCGCTCCGCGAGGCGGAGTACGGCTCGCTGGAGGCGGACCGCGAGTTCCTCGAGTCGGTGAGTCCGATAAACCACATCGACGCCGTCCGGGCGCCGCTGTTCGTGCTCCACGGCGAGAACGACCCGCGGGTGCCCGTCGGCGAGGCCGAGCGGATAGTCGAGCAGGCCAGCGAGTACGTCCCCGTCCGGAAACTCGTCTTCGAGGACGAGGGCCACGGCTTCTCGAAGCTGGAGAACCGGATCGAGGCCTACTCCGCGATCGCCGACTTCCTCGACGAACACGTCGGCGCCCCCGAGGGCGTCTGACGGCGTCCGTACGAGCGGACTGACACCCGCAGCGAGATCGTCGACGGGTCAGGCCAGCCACTCGTCGGGTTTCGTGTCGTAGTCGACGTCGTCGGCGACGATGCCGAGCTCCTCGACGCGTTCCCAGTCGAGTTCGTCCATCTCGACGCGGTCGCCGTCGTAGCGGACCCGCAGGCCGGCCTCCTCGGGCTCGGGCTCCTTGTCCCGGCGTTTCGCCACCTCGACGTCGTGTTCGTCGACCTGCTTGACGACGGTGACGAGGTTCACCGGCCGGCCCCACAGCTCGAACACCCGTTCGAGGGTGCGCTTGGCCTGCTCGACGTCGAGCATCACGCCGTTGTAGTGGTGTGCCAGCAGCAGCTCGTTGCGGTTGCGGTAGTTGCCGTCCCTGACGGTGATCGTCGGCTTGCCGAAGTTGGTGAACTGCAGCAGCAGCTTCCGCTTGACGTCCTCGTAGTCGGTGGAGGCGACGCGGAACTGGCCCGCCGCCTGCGAGTACTCGTAGGTGAAGTACTCGTTGTCGTCGACGAACTCCTGGGTGAGGAACTCGTCGAGGAAGGTGACGTCGTTGTGGCTCTCGCGGATCTCGAACATGCGCCGCCAGCCCGCCCGGTAGTCGACGTCGGCGAGGGCCTCCTCGACGGAGTCGTAGCGGTCGTTCTCGAACATGTACCGACCGACGCGCTCGAGTTCGGACTTCGAGATCGACCCGAGAAAGCCCCGGAACTGCGGGCGCAGCAGCGAGAAGTGCCGCCACGCCAGCCCCTCGTAGCTGAGCACCTTCCACGGGTAGCGGTCGACGTCCACCTCGCCGTCGCGGGCGCGCTCTATGTTCTCGCGGTCGAGATAGCGGTCGTCGACCGCGTCCAGCGCGTCCAGGGTCTCGTTTGTGGGCGCGGCGATCGCCTCCGGCGGGGACAGCGTCTCGAGCACGTCGTCGGCGTCGACGGCCTCGGAGAAGTTCCGCCAGGTGATCCCCTCGACCCGCAGCAGCTTCTCGACGACGGCCTCGCGGTTGGTGGTGTTCTCGACGTACTCCCACAGCTCCAGGCCGAGCTTGTAGGGGTTGAGCCCGGGCGAGCCGAGCACCTTCGCCATGTGGTCGGCGTAAGTCATGAACTCGTCCGCCTCGGCGAACCCCTCGTCGGCCATCATCTTCGACTCCCAGTAGGAGTTGTGGTTGATCAGACCGGCGGCGGCGTAGCGGTGAGTCTCCTCGACGGAAATGTCGTAGACGGTGCCGGTTCCCTCCTCGGTCGAGACGACTTCGTCCGTCCACGACTCCGTTTCGAACCAGGCGAGGTCGTCGAGATACGCCCACAGACTGTCGGCCTTCTCGTCGTATCCGAAGCCGATCTCCTCGGCGAACTCACGGGCCGACGCCCCGGTCAGGTGAACGTGGTAGCAGCCGTCGTTCTGTTCGCGGCGTCGCGTGAGCATCCCGAAGTTCGCGAGCAGGAGCTGGACCTGCTCGCTCATCTCCTCGCTGCTGGTGCTGAGGATCGCTCCCTGGCCGCCGGCGTAGCCGTCGGCGTCGAACAGTCCGCGGAGGAACTCCGCGACGACCGACCGGGGCGACCGGAGGACCGCCTCGGGGACAGTCTTCTCGTCCGAGGCGTCCCCGTCCGGTAGGTCGAGCGACGGAGCCTCGGTCAGCATCTCGACCAGGTGCCCCGAGTAGACGTAGGTCCGCCACCGGCTACCTTGCTCCTCCACGCTGGGGTCGACGCCGAACAGCTCCGTGGCGAGTCCGGCGAACTCCTCGGCGCGCTCGCGGCGAGCGGCGGTGAAGCCGACGTGACCCGCAGCGGTCGAGACGTGGCCGTCGCCGACGAGCAGCCCGAGCAGGCGACCGAACGCCTCGGTCACCTCGTCCGGAACACGGATCGGGTCCCGTTCCGCCACACCTCGGTTCGCCCCGTCGTACGCCTCCAGCGCCGCCTCGATCGCCTCGGCGCGCTCCGCACGGCCGACGTCGCGGTACCGCATGACCGTCCAGACGGAGACGCCGGCCTCGTCGGCGACGTCACCGAGACTGGTGTACTCGGGTGGCGACCAGTCGATCGCCGCGTAGTCGTCTGCCCAGAGACCGTCGCCGCCGGAGACCTCGATCTCGTCGCCGGGTTCCAGTTCGTCGAGCCGCACCCACGAGCCGTCCGGACGACGCACGCGGTGGTTGTTCGACCCCGTCACCTCGAACCCGCGTCGCGTCTCGACGGTGACGGTGTCGTGGTCCGGGATGACGTTCGAGTCGTACACCTCGCGTGGTGCGTCGCCGTCCGACACCGTCGTGTGGTCATCGACCACCGCCTCCATCGGGAGCACGCCGTCGTCGGTGAACACCGGCGTCTCGGGGGCGACACAGGCCCACCCCTCGTTAAGTATTTTTGTCATCTTCTGCGGCGCGAAATAGTACGCTTCGGCACGCAGCATCTCCAGCACGTCGCGCTGCCAGTCGGCCATCTCGACGGCCTTCCCGGCGTCGTCGTCGTACCGCTTGCCGTGGGCTCGCAGGAAGCCGAGTAGGTCCTTCTCGGGCTTCTCGGGGTACGAGCGGGCCGGCGCGTCCTCACCCTGGCCGTCGACCCACTCGTCGTCGAACACCTGCTCGCGGACCTCCTCGGAGATGTCGAGCTCGCCGAGCTGGTCGGCGACGTCCTCGTCGATGTCGTCGCCGGCGTCGTACTCGTCGAACTCGTAGCGGTCGGCCCCGAAGGAGCGGTACTGGTCGATGTTGTCCTCGAGCGCCAGCGCGTGGTCGATCCACCGCTCGACCTCGTCGCGGTCGATCGAGGGGTCGGACATGTACTCCTCGATGGCGTCGGCGTGGCGTTCGAGCATCTGGGCGGCACCGACGCCGTCGTCGAACATGCCGTACCACTCGTTGTTGGCGAAGAAGTCGGAGTGTGCCTCGACGTGGGTGATGACGGCCTTCTGGTCCGCCGTCGTGTTGGACTCCTGGAGGAAGGCGTTGGCGGGGTCGTCGTTGTTGACGATCTCGAAGGCCTTGCCCATGCCGTACTGGCCGCGCTTGCGGTGGCGGTCGTACTGCATCCCCCAGCGCCAGTGCGGGTAGCGCCGCTGGAAGCCGCCGTAGGCCATCAGCTCGTGCATCTCGTCGTAGTCGACTACCCAGTAGTTCACCGGGAACGGGTCGAGCCCGAGCTTGCGGGCGAGACGGTTGGCCTCCTCGACCACGCGCTCCAGGTCGCCGGCGATGCGCTGTTTCGTGAATCGTCCTGGCTGTGTCATGTCACTGTGCCTCCGTCGAGAGGATCTCGTAGATGGCGTCGGTGACGTCCTCCGGGCCGGCCACGTACGCCACCGCGACGTCCGAGCTGCCCCCGAAGTGACGCTCGACCTCCTCGGCGTGGGTGGCGTTGATCGCGTTGCCGCTCGGCTGCGTTTCGACGTACGCGTGGAGGTTCGCGGGGATCTGCTCCATCAGCGGGATCACCCGCTCTTCGGTGTCGTTCGAGGAGTTCTCGGAGTCGCCCGCCGCGAACACGTAGCGGTTCCAGTCGTCGAAGGGGTACTGCTCCAACAGCTCCGCGGCGAGGTCGTACGCGCTCGAAATCTTGGTGCCGCCGCCGGAGCGGATGCCGAAGAACTCCTCGCGCTCGACCTCCCAGGCCTCGGCGTCGTGGGCGATGTAGACGAACTCGGCGTTGTCGTACTTGCCCTGTAAATACCAGTCGAGCGGCGTGAACGTGCGCTCGACCAGCTCGCGTTTCTTCTCTCGCATCGAGCCGGAGACGTCGCGGACGTTGACGACGACGACGTTCCTCTCGCGCTCCTCGACGGTCTGCGGGTGGCGATAGCGTTCGTCCTCCCGCCTGAACGGGACGTGGTCGATCCCCCCGGCACGGATGCGCTCGGTCGTCGAGGTGTAGTCGTTCGCCGCCTCGAACTCGTCCAGTGAGGCGTACGCCGAGCGCTCCTCGCGGGGGATCTCGTCGTACGCCTCGGTGAGCCAGGCCTTCGAGACGGGCACCGAGTCCTCGCGGGCGTACTCGAAGGCCCGCGACGGGCCGACGCCCGCCACCCGCAGCAGCTCGCGGAGGTACTCCTCGTCGAAGTCCATCGCCAGCTTGCGTTTCAGGCCGCGCTTGAACATCCGCTCGAAGTCGAGCGTGGAGTCCGGACCGGTCCGCGTCAGCTCGGTGTACGGTCCGTCCTTCTCCTCGACGACGCGTTTACCCTTCGGCTCCAGCTCCAGGCCGAGCTCCTCGTCGAGCTCCTCGGCGAACTCCTCGGGGTCCATCTCGTAGTACTCGTGCTCGCCGTCCTCCTCGCCGGGCTCGCCGCCCTCCTCGCCCCCTGGTTGGGGCTGGGGCTCCCCGACGGGGTCGCCGACGTCGGCGTCGCCCTGGCCGACCCCGCCCTGGTCGCGGCGGTCGTACTCGAACTCCGGCAGGTCGACGATCTTGATCGGCACGCGCACCTCGTCCGGCAGCGACTCGCCCAGGTCGCCGTACTGGATGAACTCCGAGAGGTCCTCGCGGTTGTGCTCGCCCACCTCCCGAAAGCGGTCGAGGTCGTCTCTCAGTCCCATCGGTAGCTCACCTGGCCCATGACGTGCCGGCTCGTCAGCTCGGCGGAGGCCGGCGAGTAGTCGAACAGTTCCATCATGCGCTCGACGGTCTGCTCCTTGACCGCCGCCGTCTCCGTGCCGGAGGGCGGGTCGTCCCACTGGCGCGGGTCCAGGTCCTCGTGGATGCGGGCGACGTCGTCCCAGTCGTTGGTTTCGAGCACCGAACGGATGACGGGGATGTCCGTGAGGTCGACGGCGTCGGCGGAGAAGTTCTCGCCGCGCTGCTCCCAGGCGTGGCGGTTCACCGCCGTGATCACCTTCTGCTCGCGGAACTGCTCGACCGCCGACGAGGGACTGTTGCCGTCGTAGCTCTCCTCGCCGAACCGTCCCAGATGTTCGGTCTCGAACAGTTTCATCTTCAGCGGGTTCGGCTCGACGCGCTCGCCGCGGTCGTTTTCGAGGGTCTCGTCGGTGCCCCAGGCGTAGACGTGCTCGACGTACTCGGCGACGGTCGTCTCGTCGACGCGGCGGTCGTGCATCATCGCGTCGAGCACGTCCGCCTCCTGGCGCTCGAAGACGTGGTTTTTCACCGGCACGACGCGGTTCTCGAACTCCGTGCGCTCGCCCGGCGAGAACACCGGCGCCTCGGCGAGCCCCTCGGCCATCTCGTTGAGTACGTCACGGGGCATGATCACGTCCTCGACCCCGAGCTCGGGGTGGTGACGGTCGCGGTCGGTCTGCAACAGGTCGGCGACCACGTCCCGGGTATACGTCACCGGCACGCCGTGGTCGCCGTCGCGGGCGTCGTCGTCGAACTCGAAGTCCTCGACGTGGCGGCGCTCGTCGCCCTCCTGGAGGTAGCCCCGGTCGAACAGCAGTGCCTTGTCCACCAGGTCGAGCCCGGCCGGCAGGTCCTCCTCGTCCAGCCGGGTGACGACGGCGTACAGCGCCGCCGCCTCGACGGCGTGGGGCGCGATCTCGCGGTCGCTCACCGAACCGGCGGCGTCTTTCACCGTCATGGAGACGGGCTCGCGGATCCGCGCCTCGAGTTCGGCGTAGTCCCCGGCGTCCCAGACGTCGGTCTCGCCGGTGAGCTCCCGCCTGACGAGTTCGGTCTCCAGCGAGAGGTTCGTCAGGTAGACGAAACGGTGCCGGTCGAGTCGTCGCTTCAGGGCCTTCAGCGGGTCGCGACCGCCCTGTTCGGCGTGCTGGTTCAGCTGCGCTTCGAGGTCGGGGTTCGAGATGATCACCAGCTGGGTGTCGATGTCCATCCCGATGCCCTTGTCCAGCTTCACCGTCCCCTCGTCGGGGACGTTCAGCAGCTTCCGCAGCAGGTCGGCATGCTGGGCGGCGTCCTCGACGACGGTGAGACAGCCGTTGCCCTGCGAGAGCACGCCGTCGTAGGAGAACGCCTGTGGGTTCTTCCGACCCCGCGAGCCCAGCTCCTGGAGCATCCCGCGCATCCAGGAGCCGACGAGTCGCTCCTTCGGGGGACCCTCGTCCTCGCTGTGGAGCACCCCGACGCCCTGGTCGACGTCGACGACGTAGTTCTTCACCCGGAGGTGTGCGTCGTCGGTGATCGCCGAAAAGAGGTCCTCGACGCCGTCGCGGCGGTACTGCTCCTCCAGGTACTCGTAGGCCTCCCGCGAGAACGGGTCGAGCCGGCCCTCGACGCGGACGGGAATGTGGTCCGCACTCGTCTCGTTCAGCCTGGCGAGCAGGTCACGGCGCACCTCGGGCGGAAACACCGTCAGCGGGTGTGCCTGTACGGGGGACTCGTACCAGTCGTCCTCGCTGGTGACCTCGTCGGCGTACGAGAGCCCACGGGAGTCGCCGCCGGCGGCGACGTTCCACTCGACGGTGTAGCGGCGTCCCTCGGGCGTCTTCGAGTACTCGCGCAGACCGTTGATCAGACAGCGCTTCAGCTCCGATTTCCCGGTCGCCGTCGGGCCGTCGAACCAGACGATCTTCTCGTCCTTGCCGCGACCGGCGGCGATCGAGCGCAGGTCGTCGACGAAGGCGTTCAGCGTCTCCGTGTTGCCGAGAATGGCGTGTTCGCCGTCGTTGTGCGGGTCGTCGAAGAAGCGGTACCGCTCCTTCCGTTCGCCCTCCTCGACGACGGTACGCGTGCCCGCGGCCTCGATCGCCTCCAGCAGGTACTTCGAGGCCTGGGAGGCGATCGAGGGCTCCTCGAAGACGCGGTCGACGTACGCCGACAGCGACATCGGCGCCTCGTAGGTGGCCGACAGCGCCTCGTCGGCGGCGTCGACGTAGGCACCACCGCCGGGGTCGGCCGCGTCGCGGTCGCTGCCGTGCACTCGACGGCCGAGGCCGCCGTCCCCGTGGTCGCGGTCGCGGTTGCGGTCGCGGTCGCCGTCGCTGTCGCGGCTACGGTCACGGTCGCCGTTCCGGTCGGTGTCGCTCATCAGTTCTCCATCTCGGTCTTGGCGACCTCCGCGCCGGCGAACTCGAGCACCTCGCGGGCGCCCTCCTCGGAGTAGCCCTGGTCGGTCAGCGCCTCGACCCAGGCGTTGCGCTCCTCGTCGTCGTACTCGTTCGTGGAGACCAGCGCCGAGAAGTTGATGTTGTGTTTCTTGTCCTCCCACAGCTTGCGTTCGAGCGCACGCCGCAGCCGCTCGTTGTCCGTCGGGTCGAAGGCCTCCCCCTCCCGCGCCCGGCGGGACACCCAGTTCGAGACCTCCTGCCGGAAGTCGTCTTTCCGGTCTTCGGGCAGGTCGAGCTTCTCCTCGACCGAGCGGAGGAACGTCTCGTCCGGCTCCTGCTCCCGGCCGGTGAGTTCGTCCTCGACGGTGGCGTCGTCGATGTACGCCATCACGTGGTCCATGTACTTCTCGCCCTGGCGCTGGATCTCGTCGACGTCGTACGCCAGTGCGTGGCGCACGTCGTCGATGGCGCGCTCCTTGTACTCCTCGCGGACCGTCTCCAGGTAGCGGTAGTACGTCTCGAAGTTCTCCTCGGGGATCGAGCCGTGGTGTTCGAGGTTCTCCTCGAAGTGGTTGAAGACGGTCAGCGGCGAGAGAAAGCCCCGGTCGCGGTGTTTGGAGTCCATGATCGCCTCGGCGATCTCGTCGCCGATGAACCGCGGGGAGACGCCCTCCATCCCCTCGCCGATCTCGGCGGTGCGCTCGGCCTCCTCGCGCAGCTTGCGCAGGTCGATGTCCTCGGACTCGTCGACGTCGCCGTTGTACGCCTTCGCTTTCTGGACCAGGCCGACGGTCTCGGAGTCGGGCTCCTCGACCCGGGTGAGCACGCCGAACAGCCCGGCCATTTCGAGGGTGTGCGGTTCGACGTCGATGTCGGGCACGTCGGCGTTGCGCAGCATCTTCCGGTAGATCTGCGCCTCGTCGTCGTAGCCGAGCACGTAGGGGAAGTCGATCCGCTTCGTGCGGTCGTTGAACGCCTCCATCTTCTCGTCGCCCTTCTTGTCCTTGTACTCGGGCATGTTCGTCCGCCCGACGATCACCTGGTCGATGTCGATGCGAGGGTTGTTCTGGGGCTTGACGGTCTGCTCCTGGGTGGCGTGCAGGAAGTCGTAGAGGAACTCCCGCTGGAGCTTCAGCAGCTCCTCGCCGGAGAAGACCCCGCGGTTCGCGTTGCAGAACGCGCCGGAGTAGTCGAACGCCCGCGGGTCGCTCTCGCCGTAGACGGCGATCTTCGAGTAGTTGACGTCGCCGGTGAGCTCGGTCTCGTCCTGGTTTTTCTTGTCCTTCGGCTCGAACGTCTCCAGGGCCTGGCGCTTGTTCTCGTCGGCGATCAGGCGGACGACCTCGACGTGGTTCTCGAGGACGGCCTGCAGGTCGTCGTCGTAGTGTGCGAGCAGCCGGTCCATGTACAGCTCGCTCTCGGGGTCGAGCGACTGCTCGTTGCGGATCGTGTAGGGGGCGTCGAGCTCCTCGTTGAGCCCCTCGACGACCCGCTCGCGCTGCTCGACCGGCAGCAGCACCAGCGGGTCCTGGTTCATCGGCGACCGTACCGTGTCGTCGGCGGGGTCCTGGTCGCCGACGACCGAACAGAGGTCGACCCACCGGAACGTGTACATCCGGCCCTCCTCGCGCATCGTGTAGTCCTCGAAGTACTTGCGGATCTGGCGGTCGAAGTGTGACTTGCCGGAGCCGACCGGCCCCAGGAGGAGCTTGATGCGCCGCTCCGGTCCCAGGCTGCGGGCGCCCGACTTCACCTTGTTGACGAACTCGTGGATCGCCTCGTGGATGACCCGCCCGTAGAAGGTGTTCTCGCCGTCGTTCAGCGGGTCCTCGCTGGCGAGGCGGTACTCGACGACGCCGTCTTCCTCGTCGTACTCCGTGCCGTAATAGTCGAACATGTCCGCCACGCGCTGGTTGGCGTTGCGGGCGACGGTCGGGTCGTCGTACAGTTCGTCGAGATACCACTCGAAGCTCTTCGTCTCCCGCAGGTCCTCGGGCATCGAGGCCTGGTAGCTCTCACTCAGGTCAGCGAGCGTGTCGGTGTTTCTGCTCATGGTCTTGTGGACGTTCGAGTCGCCCCACCGGCCGGCGTCGTGTCCGGCGGCGCCGGCCGGCCGTGCGTCCCCGGGGCGGAGAGGGGAGCGCGGTCCCGTCCGCCGTGGCCGCCGCCGCGGGCGACTGCGGACAGACGCTCGTGCGCGTGCGGGGTGTGACCGGTCATCTCGTTCCCGGTCGCCGGACCGCCCCACGGAGCGAGGCGTTCGCGGGGAAGCGGGCGGCGCCCGATACCGTCTTACCCGTCGGGGACCGACCGACTTAAGCCCTGGCTCACCCCTCGGGACACGTATGTATCGAACCGAAGCACGACCGCGGCCGGGCAGGGGGGTCGCCGCCGCGAGCGCCGCGGGCCGGTCGGCGCGGACCGGGAGCGCCAAGTCGGCGGCCCCTCGACGGCGTCCATGAGCGAGGGCGCCCTCTCGGAGCTCCCCGAGAGCTGGACGTTGTGGAGCGAGAGCGAGGACGGCCGCCTCGTCCTCGCCTACCGGCCCGACGTGTTCGACTCCGAGACGTTCCCCGCGCCCTGTCTCCCGACGCTGTACGTCACTCGCGGCCCCAGGAAGCGACGCCGCCCGCCCGGCGAGCGACCGCGACTCCGCGAGGACTGGCACGTCACTCTCTACCTGGAGCCGGAGGTGAGTGCGCCGAGTCGCTCCCGCGGCCGGCGGGACGAGGCGGTCGCCGTCGCCGTCGAGTGGGCCCGCGAGTTCGACCGCGGCGACGTCGACTACCGCGACCTCTACCGGGTCCCGCGCGAGCGGTATCTCGACCGACTCGACGGGCTAACGGGCCGGGAGTGACCGGGCGACGGTCGTCGGGACGCGACCGGACACCCACACTACGGACGGAGCGGCCGCTCATCGGGCGGGCTCGCGACACGCCCTCTCGCGACCCGTGCCGACGGTCGAACTGTCGTCGGTGCGGACGGCAGTGTTCGGATTAGCAGCTGCCGATGGAGATACTGGAGGTGTGGAGAGCCAGAAAGCCCCCGGCGGCTCACCGGCTGCGACTCGCCGTGCTCCTCGTCAGTCACTTCGTTCCCTTCTGCGGTGCTTGAGTCGTCGCCAGAAACCTGCGGGTTCTGGCTGGCTCGAAAATCTTCGATTTTCGAACGTCTCGCTCGGCGAGCCGCCGGCCCCTCTCGGTCCCGCCCTGAGAAACGTCGGCCGGGCGGAATCGAAAGGGGCCGGCGTGCTGCGGGACGCACGACGAAGCGAGCACCATGCTCAACTCGCTGGCGGCGGGTTGGCATCTCAGGCGACCCGCGGGTCTCCTGACGAGTCCGCAAGAGGAAGCTCTTGCGAGATCCAGTGAATCTTCGATTTGCGCGACAAGCGGGAGAGCGAAGCTCTCCCGGGCAGCGCGGAGGGAACCTCCGCTGACCCTCGGGCTCCGCCCGAGGACAGCCGGGCGGCGGAGCCGCCCGGCGACAGCGAACGCAGTGAGCGAGGAGCGCAGCGGGAGACTCGACGAGTCTCCCTGGCAGCCGGGCGCTATGCGCCCGGCGACAGAGAGGCGCGTAGCGCCTCTGGCAACAGGCGGCGGAGCCGCCGGTGACAGCGAGCCGCGCGACCAGCGAGGCGCTACGCGCCTCGGGCAGCCGGCGTTGACGAGAGCGAAGCTCTCGTGAGCCAATCAGAGTCGGAGGCTCTGATGACGTTCGTCAGAGCTCCGCTCTGACGGGCCAGCCAGAACCCTGCGGGTTCTGGTGACGGCGAAGCCGCCGGCGACGCAGCACGCCGAGGGGCTTTCTGGCTGTTCAACGCTGTTCCGGTCGCCGATCTGAACAGTACCGGTCGCGACACCCCGATGCTTAACCGGGCGCCCCGCGGAGCACGCGCATGGGTCAGGTCACGCTCATCGGGACTCGTCTCGCCGACGAGGGGCAGGAGTTCGTCTACCGGGGCGAGGCCGCCGGCTGCGAGGGCTGTCCGTACCGGAGCCAGTGTCTCAACCTCGACGAGGGCGTGAAGTACCGCGTCACGGACGTCCGGGAGAACGCACAGACGCTCGACTGTGCGGTCCACGACGACGGCGTCACCGCCGTCGAGGTCGAGGCCGTCCCCGTCCGGGCGAACGTCGCCTCGAAGCAGGCCTACGCCGGCAACCGGACCACGCTCCCGGGTCCCTGTCCGCACGTCGACTGCCCGAGCCACGAGCTCTGTGTCCCCGACGGCGCCGAGATGGGCGCGGAGTACCGGATCGAGGAGGTCGTCGGCGAGCCGCCACACGAGTTCTGCGCTCTCGACCGCGACCTGACGACGGTGCGGTTCGCCCCGCCGACGGATCAGTCGTAGTCGACGACGCCCTCGGCGGTGACGCTGCCGACTCTCGTGGCGGCGTAGCCGAACATGTCCTCGTACCCCTCCGCCGACACCAGCACCGGCACGAACGGCGTCTCGGCCGACCACGGCTCGCCGTCGACGCTGGCGAACGGCTCGCCCGCCGGCACGACCTCGAAGTTGTCGACGACCACCTCGTACTCCCGGTCGGCGGGCTTCGGTATCGGTCGGTCGAGCCGGTAGAGCGGCTTCTCCGTGGTCGTCGTCGGCGCGCTCACCGCGCCCGTCGCCGCCAGGAACGCCCGCGACAGTTCCACGGCGTTGCGGGCGGCGGCCGCACTGCCCTGGTGGCCGACCTCGACCTCGACCGTCGGCACGGCTTCGAGCATCCGACCCTCGGAGGGTTCGGTGGAGTCGACGACCGCCGTCACCGGCAGCGCGGCACACACTTCGAGCCGGCGCGTGTCCGGCTCGACCACGACCGCGAACGGCTCCGGGTGCGACTGCGTCGAGTGGATGGCGAGAGTGAGCTTGTCCGACAGCAGGTCGTACAGTCGCTCCGCCAGTCGCCCCTCGTGTGTGTCGTCGAACTCGAACGCCGTCGGGTCCGTCCCCCGTGGCGGGAACGCGCGGTTGAGGTCGGTCTCGACGTAGCGGACGCCCCGCTCTAGCGCCGTCTCGTTCGCCAGGACGAGCGTCACCGACCCCGCCGGATCGAGGTCCGCCGCGAGGAGTTCCTCGACGGCGTGTGCCCCGGACGGCTCGTCGCCGTGGATCGCGCCCACGACGGCCACCTCCGGCGGGCCGGTCCCGATCTGCTCGACGTACACTATCAGTTCGGACACGGGGCAGGATGTAAAGCCTCTCGGAACGCGGCGGCGCACACGACGGTCGGACGGGGCGACAGTGGTACCGTGAGGCGGCCGCCGGCAGGAGCGCGGACGAGCGCGTTCGACCGGAGGACCTCGGGTACGCGGGACTGGGGCTGGGGGCTGGGGTGATACGACCGGGCGGAGAGTCGCACCGCTTAACTCGACGGCCCTCACAGCGGTGACTGCCTGCGGGGGTAGCCAAGCCTGGAAACGGCGGCGGACTCAAGATCCGCTCCTGTAAAGCAGGGAGCGGGAGGTGAGTGAACGCCGACGGCGTGAGCGAACGGGAGCGACCGTGGTTCGAGTCCCGTCCCCCGCACTGCGGGACCTCGACCCGACGTGCAGGAGATCGCCGGAGCGATCGTCTCTCGTATCACTTGTCGATCGACGCCGACTCCGACACCCACGCTGACACTGACACCGACACCCACACCCACGCCGACACCGACGGACGCCTTTTGAGCCGTGCGCCCGTGATCGGCGGCGTGTCCGGCGACCCGGCGTTCACGCTGCTGGGCTGGCCCGCGAGTGAGCCGACGCTGCGGCTCGACTACCGCGAGTTCGCCTACGCCGGCAAGTTCGTCGTCTCCGGCACCGGCAAGGCGGTCCTGCACGCGCCCGAGGCCGACCTCCGGCGGGGGCGCGACGCCGACGAGTGCGCACGCGGCGTCCTCGCTGCGGTCGCCTTCGACGCCGACCGCACCGACTCCGACCGGGCGGTGCTGCGTTACGTCACGGTACGGACCGACCGGCAGGGAGAGGGGCTCGGCCCGCTGCTGGTCGAGCGACTGCTCGACCGAACCGCCGCCGAGGGGCGGTACGACCACGCCCGCATCGCCGTCAACAACCCGTACGCCTACGTGGCGCTACACCGCGCGGGCTTCGCGTACGCCGGCGAGGCGACCGGCATCGCCGAACTCGTGCTGGAGCGACCGGTCGGGCGGCCGGCGACGGTCGACGCCGACCGCTACCGTGCCGGACTCGACCGCTTCCGGGAGCGCGACCCGACCGCCGAGGAGCGCGCCCTGATCGAGCGCGAGCGGGCGGCGGGACCGCCCGGGTCGAGCGAGCGAGACGAGCGGGACGGACGGTAGCCGGACCGGACGGCACCGTTCAAGACGCCGGCGCTCGTGCCGACCGTATGGGCAACGCGGCGCTGCGGGATCTCGCGGCGATCGAGACCGTCCCGTACGACTCGCTGAGCGGGGCATCGGTCGCCGTCGACGCGCACAACTGGCTGTACCGCTACCTCACGACGACGGTGAAGTTCACCGCGAACGGGGCGTACACCCGTGACGGCGAGGAGGTGCCGAACCTCATCGGGGTCGTCCGGGGGCTGCCGAAGCTGCTCGAACACGAGCTCACGCCGGTGTTCGTCTTCGACGGCGGCACGACCGGCCTGAAGCGCGACGAGATCGAGCGCCGCCGCGAGAAGCGCGAGACGGTCGAGGAGCGACTGGCGGCGGCCCGCGACCGCGGCGACGAGGTCGAGGCCGCCCGGCTGGAGTCGCGCACTCAGCGGCTCACGCCGGTCATCCAGGAGACGAGCCGTCGCCTGCTCGACCTGCTCGACGTGCCGGTCGTCGAGGCGCCCGCCGAGGGGGAGGCACAGGCCGCTCACATGGCCCGACAGGAGGCGGTCGACTACGTGGGCACGGAGGACTACGACGCCCTGCTGTTCGGCGCGCCGCTGACGCTGCGCCAGCTCACCAGCAGCGGCGACCCCGAACGGATGTCGCTGGCGGCCACGCTCGACGCTCACGACCTCACCTGGGAGCAGCTGGTCGACGTCGCCGTCCTCGTCGGGACGGACTTCAACGAGGGACTCGACGGCGTCGGTCCCGCGACCGCCGTCGACCTGGTCCACGAGCACGGCGACCTCTGGGGGGCGCTGGAGGCACGCGGCGACCACATCGAGGCCGCCGACCTCGTCCGGGAGCTGTTTCTCGACCCGAACGTCACCGACGCCGAGTACGACCCGGACGTCCGGCCGGACGTCGACGGCGCCCGGGAGTTCGTCGTCGAGGAGTGGGGCGTGCCCGTCGAGGAGGTCGAGGCCGGCTTCGAGCGTATCGAGACGGCGGTGACACAGACCGGGCTGGACCGGTGGACCTGACCGCCGGGACTCCCCACCCCGGCAGGGGTCGACGCCGTCGCCGCCGCCGGGTCGGAGCGGCCCGGCGGGGGTCGACGCCACCGCGAGCCCGCACTCCGGTCGAGTCCGAGGCCGTCGGCGGACGGTGAGACGACCGCTTCAGCCTGGAAAAGGCACTTATCCGCGGACGGGTCACGGCCGACCGTGCGCCGCCGCAGAGTCCTCGCCGGCCTTCGACCGGTCTGGTCGGACTTTCGGGCTGCAACTCCCGGGAGTCGGCCGACCCGTCGGGGACTGACCGGGGTCGGGACGACCGGAGTCGGACGCCGACGGCCACCCCGGAGGGGACGGACGAGGGGGCCGAACTCGAACTCGGGGCGGCGAGCGTCGTCGACCTCGAGACGGCGGACCGGACGTACGCGCTCTCGCCGCCGACCTACCGCTCGGACGACGGCGCCCGGGTGTCGGTGCGGTTCGCGTCGACGGCGACGGCCGACGGCCCCGCGACGGTGACGGCGACGCTTACCGACGGGAACCCGTTCGAGAACACGTTCGAACTGGAGTGGACGCCCCCGTTCGGTCGGCGGACGAGCGACCTGCCGCACCCGATGGGCGACCGGTTCGGCGACACCGGCAGCTACCGCGTCAGGCTGGCGTTCGCGCCGACCGCGAACCACGACTTAGTGGACGATCCGCCCGCGGTCGAGCGTGCGGCCGACGGGTACTGGCGGCTCGCCGGCGGGGTCGACCACTGGCTCCCCGAGCGGGTCCGGCTGGGTCCCGGCGAGACCGTCCACGGCGAGTACGCCCTCGTCGGTCGGGCCGACGGCGTCGGGCGCGGCCGTCCACAGGGCGTCTACGAGTTCGCCCGGCCGGACGAGCGACCGCTCCGGGTGACCGTCTGGGAGACCGACGCTCCGGGTTCGGAGCCCGCCTCGCGCTTCGAGGGGGTCTCGCTGCCGTCGCTGTCGGGCGAGAACGGGATCGCCTGGTACCACGAGGCGGACACGAGCACGCCGACGTTCGTCCGGCCGAGCGTCGAGCGGACCGACCTGCCCGCCCGCATCGAGTTCACGTTCCTCAACCGCGCCCGCGAGCCGACCAGTTGCGGTCACTGGAGTCTCTACAAGCTCCACGACGGCGACTGGTACCGTCTCGGACCGTACGTCCGGGCGGGCGACTGCCGAGTCGTCGGTCCGGGCGGCTGGAAGACGTGGACGCTGCGGGCGGCCAACGGCGAACTGGCGCCGAGCGGGGCCGCCGACTACGGCCATCTCGGCGGCGGCCGGTACGCCGCAGTCG
This sequence comes from Halobacteriales archaeon SW_5_70_135, assembly GCA_003022865.1. Taxonomy (GTDB): domain Archaea; phylum Halobacteriota; class Halobacteria; order Halobacteriales; family SW-7-71-33; genus SW-7-71-33. The sequence continues at coordinate 115,450 of PXSK01000036.1, forward strand.
CCGGCTACGGCCACGCGACCGCCGAGAGCGCTGCCCTCGTCGAGTTCGACGCCGGACCCGTCGCAGTCGTGCCGACCGAGGACGCGACGGGCGAGCGCGAGGACGACATGGTGACGGTCACGTCGGGGCGTTGGCGAGCCGCGCCCGACGAGGAGGGTCGCGCCCGGCGCCGACTGGTGCTCGAGCGCGTCGACCGGGCCGACCGGACGCTCATCGCCGAGCAGGTGATGCGTCGCCGGTTCCGCGGCCTGCGGAACACGCTGGCGTTCGCCGTCACCGCCGACGCCATCGCCGACGTCGACCGGGTCGTGCTGCGGGCGGACGACGCCGTGGTCGACCGTGTCCTCGGCTACGACGCCGACCGGCGACGCGTCCGGTTCGACGGCCGTGCCTACGCGCTCCGGCGGGCGAGCGCTGACGACTGAGCGGCACGGGCGGCGAAGCCTTTTGAACCGACGTAGCCGACCGTCGGGCCATGGTCGACGACGACCCGGACACCGCGACCGACGGCGACGAGGGCGGCGAGTACCGCGTCGAGCGGGACAGCCTCGGCGAGGTCGAGGTGCCCGTCGAGGCGTACTGGGGCGCACAGACACAGCGCGCGGTCGAGAACTTCCCCGTCTCGGACGAGCGCTTCGGGCGGCGGTTCGTCCGGGCGCTGGGCGTGGTGAAGAAGGCCGCCGCGGAGGCGAACCTCGACCTGGGACTGCTGCCGGCGGAGGAGGGCGCGGCGACAGTCGAGGCCGCGGAGGAGGTGATCGCCGGCGAGCACGACGACCAGTTCCCCGTCGACGTGTTCCAGACCGGCTCGGGCACCTCGATGAACATGAACGCCAACGAGGTGATCGCCAACCGCGCCACGGAGATCCTCGGCGAGGAGCTGGGGACGCGGGCGGTCCACCCGAACGACCACGTCAACTTCGGGCAGTCCTCGAACGACGTGATCCCCACGGCGACACACGTCGCCGCCCTGGACGCCGTCGAGAACGACGTGTTGCCGGCCCTGGAGACGCTGCGGGAGGCCCTGGCCGACGCCGAGGAGCGCTTCGACGACGTGGTGAAGACCGGGCGCACACACCTCCAGGACGCCACGCCGGTGACGCTGGGCCAGGAGTTCTCCGGCTACCGCACCCAGGTCGAACACGGGGTTGAGCGCGTCCGGTCGACGCGGGAGCACCTCGGCGAGCTCGCGCTGGGCGGGACCGCCGTCGGCACCGGACTGAACACCCACGAGGAGTTCCCGGGCCTCGCGGCCGCCTACGTTGCCGGGGAGACCGGCCTGGACGTGCGGGAGGCCGAGAACCACTTCGAGGCACAGGCCGCCCACGACGCGATGAGCGAGGCTCACGGCGCCCTGCGCACCGTCGCCGGGTCGATGCACAAGACGGCGAACGACCTGCGACTGCTCGCCTCCGGCCCGCGCAACGGACTCGGCGAGGTAGAGCAGCCGGAGAACCAGCCCGGCTCCTCGATCATGCCCGGGAAGGTGAACCCCGTCGTCGCCGAGGCGGTCAACCAGGTGTACGCCCAGGTCGTCGGCAACGACGCGACCGTCTCGACCGGCGCCGCCGCCGGACAGCTCGACCTCAACCTCTACAAGCCGGTGCTCGCGCACAACTTCCTGCAGTCGGCGACGCTGATCGCTAACGCCGCGAAGACGTTCGCCGAGCGGTTCGTGCGCCGACTGGAGGCCGACCGCGAGCACTGTGCGACGGCGGTCGAGCAGTCGATAGCGCTCGCGACGGCGCTGAACCCCGTCATCGGCTACGACGCCGCGAGCGAGGTGGCGAAGGCGGCCCTGGAGGAAGACAAGACCGTCCGCGAGGTCGCCGTCGAGCGGGGTTACCTCACCGAGGCCGAGGCCGACCGCGTGCTCGATCCGGAGCGGCTCACCGGCCGGGGGATCCTCGACTGAGCGGGCGGTCGCCGTCGTCGGGTCCGGCTGGAGATGACCCGTCTACGTGGTCGGCAGACCGCACGCCGCCGTGGGGATCTGTGACGGGGCAGGTCGGAAACACATAGACTTTTGGGTGACGCGCCCCTCGCATAGGGTATGCACAAGTGTCGCGACTGCGGTCGCGCGTTCAGTTCGGAGCTGAAGTACGAGCTACACCGAGACACGTGTGGCCGAGACCGCCTGCTCTGCCGGTCATGTGGCAACAGGTTCGGCGAACGAGAGGCCACCACGGACGGCTGGCACTACCGATGCCCCGACGAGGACTGCGAGGCCGAGGGGCTGAGCGAGTCGATCGTACGACTGGAAGACGCCCGCGATAGCCTGGTCCGTCGGCACGCTCGTCTCCGGGTTCGTGCTCGGCACACTCGTCGCGGTCGGGCTGGCCGCGGTCGCCCGCGAGTGGGTCCCGCTGGGGGCACTGGTGACGCTTCTGGTCGGAGTCCTCGGGCTCGTCCTCGCCGTGCTGCGCTACCGGCGCTGGCGCTTCGAGCTGCAGGCGGACGCGCTCTACCTCGAACGCGGCGTGCTCACCCGGGTGCGGACCGTCGTGCCGTTCGTCCGGGTGCAACACGTCGACACGCAGCGCAGTCCCGTCGAGCGGCTGCTCGGACTATCGAGCGTCGTCGTGTACACGGCCGGCTCCCGTAGCGCGGACGTCACCGTCCCCGGCCTGACGCCCGACCGGGCCGACGAGCTCCAGGCGCGGCTGCGCGAACTCGCCGTCGAGACCGACCCGGGTGACGCGGTGTGAGCGGCGACGACCCGGCCGACGGACCGCCAGCCGCCGCACCCGGGGCCGCTCCGGAGGCCGACGACGCCGGTCCCGACGGCGAGGAAGGTAGTCGGCGGCACACCGGCGCCTCCGGAGAGGACGGCCACGGGAGCAGCGGAAAGAACGAGGACCGCGGAAGCGACGAAGAGAGCGAGGACCACAGGAGCGACCGAGAGAGCGAGGACCGCGGGAGCAGCGGAAAGAGCGAGGACCGCAGGAGCGATCGGGAGAGCGACGAGACTGGCGAGGACGGGGCGGAGACGGCGAGTCGGCGGGGCGTCGAGACCGCGGGACGACGACTCCACCCGCTGTCGGTGCCGTACAGGGCGGTGACGCGGGCGCTCCGGCCGTCGACGCTTTTGATCGTCGTCACCGCCGTCGGACCGGGGTCGCTCGACCCGCAGTCACTCACCTTCATCGGGCTGTTGCTCGCCGGGCTCGCCGCCACTTTCGCGTACCAGTACGGCTACTACCGACGGTTCAGGTTCGCCCTGACCGACGACACGCTCGACGTCGCTTCGGGCGTACTCTCGCGGCGCAGTCGGGAGATACCGCTGCGACGCGTCCAGAACGTCGACGTGGGACAGAACCCGCTCCAGCGGGCGATGGGGATCGCCGCGGTGCGGATCGAGACCGCGGGCGGCGGCGACACCGAGGCCGTCCTGGAGTATCTCGGCCGAGAGGCCGCCGAACGGCTCCGCGACGACCTCCGGCGAGCCGCCAGGCGAGCGCGGGCGAACGACGGCGAGGTTGAGGTCGGGGCCGAGGCCGGGACGGCCGACGAGGCGGAGCCGGGAGTCGACGAGACCGTCGGGGGCGAGGGCGAGAGCGAGAGCGAGCGCGAGGAGGTGTTCGCGCTGTCGCGCCGGAGCCTCGCCGTGGTCAGTCTGTTCAGCTTCGACGCCGGTGCGGGCGTGATATCGAGCGTCGTGGGCGTTCTCCTCAGCGGCGGTGACCCCTCGAACCTCGTCGGCGTCGGCCGGGTGCTGGCCGACCTGCCGCTGGGGCCGGTCGAGACGGCCGTCATCGGCGTCGCCGCCGTCGGCGTGCTCGCCTGGCTGCTGAGCGTCGTGCTCACCGTCGCCCGCTACTACGGCTTCCGGCTGGTCCGCGTCGACGAGGGACTGGAGTACGAGCGCGGACTCGTCCAGCAGTACTCCGGCACCATTCCCGTCGAGAAGGTCCAGACCGTCTCGCTACGGTCGGACCTGGTTCACCGCCGACTCGGCTATCTCGCCGTCGCCGTCGAGACGGCCGGCTACTCGCCGGGCAGCGAGCGCAGCGCCCGCCAGCTCGCCGTGCCGCTCGCCCCGCGCGCCGAGGCGCTGCGGGTGGCTCGTTCCGTCGAGCCGTTCGCTGTCGACGACGACGAGGACGACGCGGAGGCGACGTTCGGACTGGAGCGTCCGCCCCGGCGGGCGCGACGCCGGTACGTCGTCCGGTTCGCGCTGGCCGTCCTCGCGCTCACGGGACTGGCGGCCGTCGCGCTCGGACTGCTGACTGCCAGGGGTGTCGGCCCGGGACTGGCGGTCGACCGTCGCCTGCTCGCGGCGCCGCTGGCGGCGCTGCTGCTGACGCCGGTCGCGGCACACCGCCGCTGGCGGAGTCGCGGACACGCCGCCGGACCCGAGCATTTCCTCGCCCGGACCGGGTACTGGCGGCGCGTCACTCGAGTCGTGCCGTACTACCGCGTGCAGACGGTGATCGAGTCTCGCACGCCGTTCCAGCGGCGGCGACGTCTCGCCAGCGTCACCGCCGACACCGCTTCCTCGGCCAGCCTGCTCGGCGGCGAGGCCGTCGCCCTCGACGTCGACGTCGACCGGGCCGTCGCCCTCCGGGAACGTCTCCGGACCGAACTCGACGGGGCCATCGGGGCGCGAGCGAGCGACCGGGAGCGACCGGAGGAGGCGCGGAACGCCGACGGCGACGACCCCGCCGGCGGTCAGACGTCGGGGTGATCGGCGATCGACCCGTCGACGCCCGCCGCCCGCAGCCGGTCGGCCGTCGAGCGCCCCCGGACCGTCCAGGCGTTGACGGCGAGGTCTCGCTCGTAGGCCCGGTCGACGAAGGGGGTGTCGACGAGCGAGTGATGCGGGGTGGCTCTGGTGGCGTTTATAGCGCCTTCGCCGTTGTCGACGAAGGGGGTGTCGACGAGCGAGTGATGCGGGTGCACCGCCGCACAGCCCAGTTCCGCCGCGGTCTCGACCGCCGCCGTGGGGTCGCCGTCGGGGCCGACGAGGTACGCCCGGTCGAACTGCGACCGCTCCGCGACGTCGGAGAGCACGGACGCCTCGAAGGCCGAGACGAGCACCCGACGCCGGTCGAGTGCACGCAGGTCGTCCAGCGCTGCCCGGACGGGCGTCTTCAGTTCGACATTGAGACCGACGCCGTCGGGGAGGGCGTCGACGACCGCGCGGAGCGTCGGCACGCCCTCGCCGGAGTCACGACAGAGAGCTCCGCCAGGGCGGCGGCCGCGTGGTCGCCGACGGGACCCGTCGCGTCGGTCGCGCGGTCGACGGTCGCGTCGTGGATCACCACCGGCTCGCCGTCGGCGGACCGCCGGACGTCGACCTCGACCCAGTCGGCGCGTTCGGCGGCCGACCGGGCCGCACGGAGCGTGTTCTCCGGGTGTCTGGCCGCGAAGCCGCGGTGTGCGATCAGCTCCACGGGGGCGTGTCGACCCGGCAGGGCAAAACGTCTCGCTCTCCTTCGGGCGGTCGTGTCCGCCAGTTTCGACTTCGGCGGCCGGGTGGCGCTGGTGACCGGCGCGAGCGGCGCGCTCGGTAGTGCCGTCGTCGAGCGGTTCGACGACGCCGGCGCGACCGTCGCGGCCGTCGACGTGGCTCCGTCGGAGGACGAGGAGTCGCCGCTCGGCCCCGACCGTGTGGCGTTCCACGAGGCGGACCTCACGGACGAGCGAGCGGTCGAGGAGACCGTCTCGCGGGTCGTCGAGGACCACGGCCGTCTGGACCTGGACCACCTGCTAAACGTCGCCGGCACCTGGCGCGGCGGCGACCCGGTCGAGTCGACGCCACTGGAGACGTACTGATTACTGATCGACGTCGGCCTGACGACGGCGTTTCTGACGACGAACCACGCGCTGCCGCATCTGCGGGAGACCGGCGGGGCGGTCTGTTCGGTGTCCGCCCGTCGTCGCTGGAGGGCGACGAGGGCGACGGACCGTACCGGACCGCGAAGGCTGGCATTCGACTGCTGACCGAGACGGTCGCCGAGGAGAACCTCGGGGAGATACGGGCGAACTGTGTGATGCCCCCGGTGCTCGACACGCCGATGAACCGCGAGACGATGACGCCGAGCGACGACTGGGTCGACCCCGCCGACGCGGCGACGGTGATGAACCCTCCTCTGTTCGGAGGGCGCGAGTCCGACCAGCGGCGCCGCCGTTTCGGTGTACGGCGAGGCGTAGCCACGCGCGAAGTCGCCGACACGGAACCCTTTTGCCCGTTCCGCCGGTCGCACCGACGTATGACGACGGAGGACCGGATCGACGAGTTGGAGGACCTCCGCGAACGGGCGTTACAGGGTGGCGGCCAGGAGCGGATCGACCGCCAGCACGAGAAGGGGAAGCTGACCGCCCGCGAGCGCGTGGACTACTTCCTCGACGAGGACAGCTTCGTCGAGTTCGACCAGCTGCGGACGCACCGCTCCAGCAACTTCGGTCTAGAGGAGCGGCAGGTCCCCGGCGACGGCGTCGTCGCCGGCTACGGGAAGGTCGACGGTCGGACGGTATTCGTGTTCGCCCACGACTTCACCGTCTTCGGCGGCTCGCTGGGCGAGGTGTTCGCCGAGAAGGTCTGTAAGGTGATGGACAGGGCGATGGAGGTCGGCGCGCCGGTGGTGGGGCTGAACGACTCCGCCGGCGCCCGCATCCAGGAGGGGGTTGCCTCGCTGGCCGGCTACGCGGAGATATTCAAGCGCAACCAGCGTGCCTCCGGCGTCGTCCCGCAGATAAGCGCCATCATGGGCCCGTGCGCCGGCGGCGCCGTCTACTCGCCGGCGATCACCGACTTCGTCTTCATGTCGCGGGACACGAGCTACATGTACATCACCGGACCCGGGGTGACCGAGACCGTCACCGGCGAGGAAGTGAGCCACCAGGACCTCGGCGGCGCGGGCGTGCACACCTCGACGACGGGTATCGCCCAGTTCGCCGGCCGGAGCGACGAGGACGTGCTCGACGGCATCCGGCGACTGCTCTCGTACCTGCCGAGCAACAACGTCGAGGACCCTCCACGCGTCGAGCGCGAGGACGCCGACCCGGGCGGCGACGTCGGCGGTATCGTCCCCGACCGACCGCAGAAGCCGTACGACATGACCGACGTGATCGAGGGTGTCGTCGACCGCACCAGCTTCTACGAGGTGAACGAGGAGTTCGCCCGCAACGTCGTCGTCGGCTTCGCGCGGCTGGACGGTCACGCCGTCGGCGTCGTCGCCAACCAGCCCCGCGTCAACGCCGGCACGCTCACCGTCGACGCCTCGATGAAGGCCTCGCGGTTCGTCCGGTTCTGTGACTCGTTCAACGTTCCCATCCTCACCTTCGTCGACGTGCCGGGCTACATGCCCGGGACGGAGCAGGAGCACCGCGGGATCATCCGCCACGGCGCGAAGCTGCTGTACGCCTACTCGGAGGCGACCGTACCGCTATTGACCGTCGTCACGCGGAAGGCCTACGGCGGCGCCTACTGCGTGATGGCCTCGAAACACCTCGGCGCGGACGTGAACTACGCCTGGCCCACCACGGAGGTGGCCGTGATGGGGCCACGCGGCGCCGTGAACATCCTGTACGACGACGAACTCGCGGCGGCCGACGACCCCGAGGCGCTCCGCGAGGAGCTCATCGACGAGTACCGCAAGGAGTTCGCCAACCCGTACACCGTCGCCGACCGGGGCTTCGTCGACGACGTGATCGAGCCGGAGGAGACGCGAACGCGACTCGTCGACGACCTGGCGATGCTGCGGTCGAAACGCCGGAACCACCCCGACAAGAAACACGGCAACATCCCACTGTAAGCTTCCCCGCTCTAAAGAGCGGGGCTTTCACCATGGACTCCCACTCTAACCGAATCCGGTGCGGTGGTAAACCCGCTCGTGTTCAGCGTCCCGGTGTTTATACGCACGCCTACGGGTGCGTCTCCGTCCGAAGACTTGTGCAACGAACGGAGGATCTTGAAGCCGACGTTCTTCGCCGCGTTGTAGTCGGCATGGACCTTGTAGCCACACTTCTGACAGCAGAAGGAGTCCTGCGACGGGCGGTTGTCGGGATGGGTGAAACCACAGCCCGTACGCGAGCATCGCTGGCTCGTGTACTGCGGGTCCACCTGCTTGACCGCGACACCGCGTTCCTTCGCCCTGTATGCGACGTACTCATAGAGGCGTCGGAACGCCCATTCGTGGAGGCGCTTCGCGCCGGGCATTCGGTCGCGGATGCCCGTCAAGTCCTCGAAGGCGATGTGCGAACACCCGCCTTCGACGGCTTCTCGGACGATACCGTTCGCCACGCGGTGGAACAGCTGCTCGAAGCGCCCCGTCTCCGTCTCACCGACACGCTTCATCGCCTCGTGGGCGGAGCGCGTTCCCTTCTGTTGCATGGACGCGCGGCGCTTCTCGTACTCGCGGTGCCAGTGGTTGAGTTCGTCGCCGGACCAGAACACGCCTGTCGAGGTGACGGCGATATTCTTGACCCCGAGGTCCACGCCGAGAACCGTTCCGTTCTCGGGAGGTTCGGGGGCGTCCACGTCCGCCTTTGTTCGGACGTGGAGGTAGAACTCGCCCGCGGGTTCGCGGTAGTGAAGCGTCGCGCCAGTCGTCTCATAGTCTTCGGACAACAGGTACTGCGAGTGGGGCGTATCGTGGTTCTCGCCGGGCAGGACGTACTCGGCAGTGATGCGCCCACCGACAGTCGAAAGCGAAGCGTGGTCGTCGTTAAAGGTCGCGCTCCGCTGGTCGTATTCGAGGAACGGCGACGTGAAGCGCGGGAGGCTCGCTTTCTTCCCGCGCTTCCACTTGGCGACGACCGACTTCAGCGCCTCGGCGGCGCGGCTTCGCGCCGCCTGGACAAGGTTCGCGTGGAGGTCGGTCGCCTCGCGCACGTCCTCGTAGGTGCGGTCGTGGAGGCGGCGCTTGCTGGTTATCACGTAGCCATCATCGTCGCGGGCGTGGCGGACCACGTAGTTCGCCGCGTCGCGGAACTGGTCGATAGTGTCGTGCAGAAGGGCGGCGTCGCTGTCGGTCACGTCGAGCTTGACTGGGACGGTGCGCCGCACCTCCATACATCATCCAGAACGTCCATGGTTATGTCACCAACGGAACGGGGGGGAGTCAGCCCTGCCATCGATGGCGGTTGTATAGTCAAGCGAACGCGCTTCCTCCCCGCCCTGAATGACGGGGTCTCCGCGCTATGGTAAGATGAGCGAGGACGGCGGCCGCGACACGCCGGACGGGGGAACCGTGCGCCTGCCCGTCGGCGAGGGCGCGACACTGTCGCTCCCGCCCGAGGCCACCGACGGGGAGGCCGCCGCCATCGTCGCCGCCGTCGGTGCACACCTCACCGACCTGGACCGCGTTGCCGTCGCCGCCGCGGCGGTGGACCGGGAGGACGACGGCGGCTGGGACGGCCGTCGCTGGGCGTTCGCCGGTCGGACCGAGGCGCTGTCGGGCCGTACAGCGCGGCCGACCGACGCGACGCCGGCGGACCCGTGGACCGCGGCCGGACGGTCGGACCGCCTCTGAGCCGTCACCACGTTCACGTCGGAGTCACGAACAGGCGGCACGTGGATCGTGTCCGCGGGCCGGCGTGCCGCACTCCCGTTCGGACCGGACCCGCGCTGTGCGTCAGGGCACGCCGTGTATTGGTGTCGGTTTCGTACAAGAACGTCAGGGGTCGGGGAAGCCGCGCCACGGCCGAGTCGTCGGACCCGTTCTCGGCGGGTCACTCCCGTGGGCGGGCGAGGACCGCGAGGTGGTCCGCGTGGAGGGGGTCGAGCCGCTCGGTCGCCAGCACTTCGTAGTCGGAGGACAGGCGCTCCAGGGCGTCCTCGAAGACGGCCGCCGGCTCGCGGGTCACGTCTTCGCTGCGGGCCTTCAGCGCCAGGAGGAGCCGGCCGTCGTCGGCGAGGAAGCGGCGGTTCCGCAGGGCGACGTCGGCCTGACCGCGGGTGGCGACGTCCTGTACGAGCACGTCCACCTCCGCCTCGACGATCCCGGCGTACGTCGCCGGCCGGCGGGCGTCCTTCAGCAGCGGGAACAGCCGCGGGCGCTCCTCGGCGGCGGCGACCAGGTCACCGAGCGGACCGGGAGCGAACTCCACCGCGTAGGTGGGGCCGGCGACGTCGGCGACGTGTGAGACGGTCGTCCCCGCCGCGGCACCCAGATAGAGCACCCCGGCGTCGGCCGTCAGCCCGGGGCCGAGCCCGCGCTCGACGGCGGCGGCGAGTTTCGAGCGGCGTGCGTCCCACAGCCGCCAGACGCCGTCGGTCGGCTCGCCGTATACGGGGGAGCCGCGGGTCGCCAGCCGCCGCTCGCCGTCGAACTCGCGATAGGCGAGTCCGTCGACGCCGTCGACGACTGACTCCGTCACGGCTCTTCCTCCGTCTCGCCGTCGGCGGTGCGTTCGCGGACCCGGGCGATGCGCTCGTCGAGGTCGCGCTCCAGTTCCGGGCGGCGGTCGCCGGCGTAGTGGTCGATCCGGGCGGCGATGGCGAGCTTGCCGGCCAGCGCACGGGCGGCCGACCCGCGCTCCTCGGGGTCGGTCCCGCGGACGTACTCGTGCGTGTAGATGACGCCGTGCTTCGGCGAGGGAGCGTGTCCTCGGAGGTGCGCGAACAGCGCGTTCTCGGCACCGAGGACCTGCACCGTGCCGGCGGGCATGCGCGCGAGCGACTCCAGGTCGCCCGCGAGAGCGGTCAGCCGGGCGGCGAGCACCGGCCCGGCGAGCGCGGCGAGGTTCGGGGCGACGGTCGGGGCGACCCGCTCGACGGTCGCACGGAGTTCGTCCCGCTCGGCGTAGAGACCGGCGGCACGCTCCGCGAGGCCGACCAGTCGACGGTCGAGTTCGTCCTCCGACTCCCGGTCGACGACCGTACGTACGACGGCCTCGGCACCCCCGTCGCTCGCGGTGTCACCGGCCCACTCGGCGACGCGCTCGGCGAGTTCGTTCGCCACGCGCTCGGTGTCGTCCAGCGCGCGGACGGCCTCGACGAGCCGGCGGTCGTCCGCCCGCTCGTGCTCCGCGACGGCCGCTCGCGCGGCGGCCGTCGTCGCGGCGTGTAGGGCGTCGTAGTACGCCTCGCGGTCGGCGACCACGCCCCGCTCGACGGCCAGTCCCGGCCAGTCGGCCGGCCCGTCGCGACGGCTCTCGCGGACCGCGCTCGCGGCCGCCTCCGGGTCGGCGGGGTCGAGCTCCGCGAACCAGGCGCCCTCCATGCCCGCCCTCGGGCGCGGCGTCGAATGAATCTCCCGACTCACCCCGGAACTATCCACGTGCACGGGCGACAGTGTACCCCGCCTCGCGGCGGACGACCTCGACCGCGGAGAACGGCAGCGAGTCCTCGTAGGCCAGCGTCTCGTTGTACACCAGCCACAGCCGTCCGTCCGTCGCAAGGACGGACCGCGCTCCCCGGAACAGGTCGTCGGTCACGCCGCGTCCGGCGTGCGTCGGCGGGTTCATCACGACCAGATCGAACGGTCCCGTCACGCCGTCCGCGGCGTCGGCCGTGTGGACACTCGCCCGCAGTCCGGCTCGGCGGACCGTCCGCTCGGCACAGGCCGTCGCCGGCCGGCTCGCGTCCGTCAGCGACGGCGTCGTCGCCGCCCCGCCCAGTGCCGTCCCGAGCGCCCCGTACCCGCAGGCGATATCGAGCAGGCGCGCGCCGTCGAGTGTCGCCTCCCTCGCGACGGTCTCGGCGAGCAGCCGCGTCCCGCGGTCGACGCCGTCCGGCGAGAACAGTCCCGGTCGCGTTACGAACGTCCGCTCCTCGCCGAGCAGCGCGTCCGACACTTCGCGGTAGCGCTCCGCCGGCGGGGGCGCCGGCGACGCGAACTCCGCCGGCCTGTGGACGCGGTGCACCCGGACCCCCTCGCTCCGGGTGACCCGCTCGGGGTCGCCGCCCCACTCCGCTGCGGCGTCGACGAGCCGGGTCCCGCCGTCCTCGGGCGCGGCCGCGAGGTGGACCGTCCCGGCCGGTCGCACCAGCGCCAGCGCGTCCGCGAGCTTCCACCGGGCGACCCTCACCGGGTCGTACGGGTACGGCGCGTACACCGCGCGGTCGAACGGGCGGTTCAGCTCCGCCACGTCCGCCACGAGCTCGACGTCGACGTCGGCCCCGTTGCGCTCGGCGTTGCGCCGGCACAGCGTCGCCCGGCGCGCGTTCCCCTCCGTCGCCGTCGCCCGCGCCAGCGTGCCCATTGCTGTCGCCAGGACGCCGTAGTTCCCGTCGACCACCAGCACCCGCTCGTCCGGCTCCGGCTCGACGACCTCCGCCAGCAGCAGCTCGGCCGTGCGGAACCCCCCTGGCGAGTGCACTCCGTCGGCCGTCTCGAACACCAGCTCCTCCGGGCCGGGCTCGACGTTCGAGACGAGACGGAGCTCTCCCGTGGTGTGCACGTTCGGTCGGCGTGGCCCGCCCTCAAAGTTTTAGGCCCGCGAGTGCCCCGGCCGCGGTCGCTCAGGGTCTGTCCGGGTCGACGGCGTGGACGAGCACCTCGCAGTCGCTCTCCAGCGGCGGCACGAGCAACCGCTCGGCGTCCGTGGACGGGAGCAGCCGGCGGAACAGCCAGTTCGACAGCCGGGTCGCCCAGTCATCGCTCGCCTCGTACGCCTCGTACAGTCGCTCCATCGACTCCATCTCCATGTAGTAGTGCAGCAGGTGGCCCTCGCTCGCCGGGCGGCGCTCCAGCAGCAGCGACTCGCTGTACATCGCCTCCGCCTCGATCACGTCGGTCTGTTCGCGCGCCCGGCGGTCGACCGCGTCGACCGACTTCAGGCGGTCGACGAGTCGGCCGGCGTGCCACGTCAGCCGACTCCGGAGTCCCGGCCGCAGCCGCAGAGTGACGACCGCCACCGGGATCGGGAGGTCGTCGCCGGTGACGGGCGCGACGAGCGACGGGCCGCAGTGCTCGGCGTATCGCTCCTGGCGTCGGGGGTGTGTCGCGTGCGTCAGCAGCAGGTGGTCGCCGTCGCCGCCCCCGCCCCGGTGGGCCATCGCGCCCGCGAGGCGGTCGGCCAGCGGCCCGTCGAACAGCGGCGACGCCTCGCGGACGGTCCGGGCGGGGTCGCGCCACGCCGGGACGTCGTCGTCGACGACCTCCAGGTACCACAGCAGGGCGTCGCCGTCGCCGCGGCCCGGACCGGGACGCTCGTCGCTCGCGGGGCCGCGGTCGAGAAACAGCGTCGCCAGCGTGACGCCCTCGACCGGCAGCAGGTCGTGCACGTCGCCGTCGCGTCCGTCGGCCCACGCCGCGACCGCCGTCCGGGCGGCGTCGGCGTCGTCGACACGCTGGCGCACCAGCAGGGAGTCGAACACGTCGATCCCGCCGCAGTCGGGGAGTGATCGCGCGGTCGTCGTCCGTTTCCATGTACGGGTCACGGGCCGCGAGAACGGGCGCCTTCACCCGGACTCGTCCGGGTATTTATCATTCGAACTTCTCGAAGGGCTGCTCGCAGTCCTTGCAGTAGTGCATCGACCGGCAGAGTGCGGGGCCTTTCGGGTGCTCGCGGACGGTGTCCTCGGAGCCACAGTAGGGACACTCCGCGCCCTCGCGCTCGCCGCTGGTGTCCACGCTCGGGTCGATCATATCGACAGTCCGAACTCCCGGAGCTGTTCGCGGCCGTCCTCGGTAACCATCTCGATCGACCAGTCCGGCGCCCACACCATGCGCAGGTCCACGCTCTCGACGCCGTCGACGGCGGCGACGCGCTCCTCGACGGTCTCGGTGAGCATGTCCCGGGCGGGACAGCCCGTGTACGTGAGCGTCATGTCCACCCGGACGTCCCCCGACTCGTCGACGTCGACGCCGTAGATCAACCCCAGGTCGACGATGCTTACTGGCATCTCGGGGTCGTCGACGTCGTGAAGCGCCTCCCAGACGTCGGCCGCGAGGCCGTCGCTTCCCTCGCCGGTGGCGGGCAGGTCCGTGGCGGCGTCGCCCTCGGTGTAGTCGGTGTGCGTGCAGTAGGTCGCGTCGGCGGCGGTGTCTGAGCTCATGTGTCGTCGGGGTCAGGCATGATCCGGACCGTGCCCTGGCGGTCGAGGTCGCGGTACGTGCGGGTGAACTCCTCGTGCAGGTCGTTCCAATGGTCGGTGTGCTCGCCGTCGCGACCGACGGCGCTCGGGAGGTCCGTGTCCCCGGGGTCGGGGACGTCGAGACCGAGCGACTCCAGGTACGGCACGACGCGGTCGAGCCAGTCGCGTCGCAGTTCCGAGAGCGTGCGGTCCCGCAGGCCCAGCTCGTCGATGCGCGCCTCGACCTCGGGGTCGGCGGGGGCGAACAGCGTTAGCGCGTACGGGAACAGCCGGTCGAGCGCGGCCTGGACGCGGTCGTGCCCCGCGTCGGCGTCGACCAGCCGTTCCAGCCAGTTCTGTGCGTGCTCCAGGTGGTAGTCCTCCTCGTTCTCGACCGTTTCGACCCGGTCTCGCAGTCGGGTGTACGTCGACCCCTCGACGGCCGCCAACCGGAGGTCCTCCGCGACGTCGTACAGGTACGACCGAAGGACGGCGTCGGCCCAGCCGCCCTCCTCGTACGGCAGCTCGGCGAGCGTGGCGTGGTGCCACGCCTCGGGCGGGCGCTCCCAGACGAGCTCGCGCTCCTCGCTCCCGAAGTCCTCGAGCAGGTCGTACCAGAGGCGGGCGTGTCCGAGTTCGTCCTGGGCGATGTTCGCGAGCGCCAGGTCCGACTCCAGGGTGGGCGCGCGGACCTGCCACTCCGTGTACCGCTCGGCGGTGACGTACTCGTCGTCCGCCAGCCGGAACAGCAGCGTGCGGACGGCCTCGCGCTCGTCGTCGTCGAGGTCCTCGAACGCCAGGTCGGCGGTCGCGGCCATCAGGAGTCACCCCGGTCGGCCCCGGCCTCGGCCTGTTCGGCCTCGGAGTCGGCGACCTCGCGGGCGGCTGGTTCGACGTCGTTGTACGTCATCGCCCACCGGTAGGACTTGTCCGTGCTGCCGCCGAAGTCGGCCTCGTCCTCGTCGACCTCGGCGACTTCGTCCTGGGGGACGACCCACAGGCTGTGTGCCGGCTTGCGGCGGCCGTGCTGGATGACGGCGAACTGCTTCGCCATCTCCCGGTCCGGCGCGTGAACGTTGCCACAGTGGGTGTGGTAGTCGCCGGCCGCCTCCTGACGGAAGACCTCCCAGATCATGGTCAGTCGGCGGCAGCGGCGGTCGTGCCGGCGGCCTGCTCGCGCTCGTCGAGCACTCCACGCACCCACTCGACGGCCTCCTGGGTGCGGGCGCGACCGTCGATCTGGCCGACGCCGGGCTCGTAGTCGTTCTTCGCGATGGCGAAGAACTCGTCCCAGTCGAGGTCGGACTCGCGGACCTCGTAGGTGCCGTCGTCGCGCTCCTCGATACGGGGGTACTCCGGGATCTCCAGGCCGTACTGCTCGGCCTTCGGCACGTAGGCGTTGAGGAAGGCGCTGCGGAGCTGGTCGTTGGTCATCTGCTTCAGGCCGACCTCCTCCGCGAAGCCGTGGTGGGTGCTGTCGTCGTCGGTGGGACCGAAGAACTGGACGATGCGGGGCCACCACTCGTCGAAGGCGTCCTGGACCATCCGCTGTTCCTTGCGGGAGCCGTTCATCAGTTCGCGCAGGATGTCCTCGCCGTGTTTGACGTGGAAGCCCTCCTCGAAGCAGACCTTGTCCATCGCGTGAGCGTACGGTTCCCACGAGGACGACTTCAGCGTCGCCTGCCGGCGCATCGCGGCGCCGTCGACGAAGAAGGCGATCATCGGCGTCTCCGCCCAGGAGTCCATCGGGTAGTGGAAGCAGTTGAGGAACTTCCCCTCGCCGTTGGCGAGCTCGTCGAGCATCTCGTCGCGGGTCTTCACGCCGAGTGACTCCGCGGCGCGGTACAGTAGCTGCCCGTGGCCGATCTCGTCCTGCACCTTCGCGGAGAAGGCGAGCTTCCGGTCCAGCGAGGGAGCCTGCCGGACGAACGGTCGCTCCAGGTACGCCCCCATGATCTCGCTGTTGGCGTGGAACTGGATCATTCGGGTGGCGGCCTCGCGGTACTCCTCCGGCATGTCGTCGCCGGCGTTGAACTCCCGCGGTCCGGCGCGGTCCCTGACCTCCGCTATGTCCATACACTATCGTTACGGTCCACTCACATACCAATTCCCCCGCTCATACGCGGGGTTTATATACTACGGAGAGGTCGCGTGTGGTGTGATAGCGGTCTGCTTGGTGGTGGCGTTCTCCGTGACGGGCGACGACTGCCCGCTGGCCCGGGCGGCGAGGGAGACCGGCGTGCCGATCGACGCCCGCCCCTCACAGCTGCGGACGGACGACAACGCCCTGTTGCAGTTCTCGGCGCCCGCGCCGGACACCGCCGGACACCGCGACGCCGGCCGGGCGGAGGAGTTCGAGGAGTTCGAGGAGTTCGAAGCCGAGGACCGCTCCGTCGACCCCGCGCGCTACGGTCCCGTCGCCGAGACGCTCGACGCCGACGACCGGGTGCGGTACTTACACGGCGCCTTCGCGGGCGACCGCGTCGAGTTCAGGTGTCTCTCGAAGCGCCCCTGTGTCGTCCACGCGCTGAGCGACGCCGGCTTCATGGTGGAGTCGATCCGCTACGACCCCGACGGCGAGCACCACCGCGGCGCCGTCGTCGGCTACGACGTGCTCCAGGGCGTGCTGTCGGTCGGCGCCGACCGCTCGGACGTCGGCGACGTGGACATCGCCGTCGAGCGCGTCCACCCGCTCGGCGCGACGGAGGGCGACACCGCCGGCGCGCGGCGCTGGTCGATCACGTCCGCCCAGGAGGCGGCACTCCGGACGGCACTGGAGATGGGGTACTTCGCCGTCCCCCGCGGGACGGACGCGAGCGAGGTGGCCGCGGCACTCGGCGTGAGCAAGTCCGCCTTCCTGGAGCGACTGCGACGCGGTCACCGGGCGCTCCTGGAGCAGGTGCTGTGACCGTCGGCGGCTACTCTCCGGTCTTGTAGACGCCGCGGGCGTCGGCGACGAGCGTGTCGTCCGCGCTGTGTACGGCGACGTCGACGCTACCGACCTGCTCGCCCAGGCGGACCACGTCGGCCTCCGCCCGGAGGTCACCCGAGCCGACCTCGTGGTAGTCGACGCGCATGTCGATCGTCGGCACGGGGCGGTCGACGAGCGAGACGAGTGCCGCGCCGCCGACCGTGTCGGCGAGAGTGAACGTCACGCCGCCGTGGGCCATCGGTCGCTCGCTGTGCCAGGAGAGCTCCGGACGCATCTCTACACGCCCCTCGGCGTGGCCGCCGGCCACCCGTGTCACCTCGACGCCCAACAGGTCCGCGAACGGCATCTCCTCGAAGAAGCGCTCGACGTTCATGAGCGCTGCTCGCGGCGACGACACAAAAAGCCCGGCGACCGGCTAGCGGCCGGCGACCGATCAGTGGCCGGCGACGTGACTGTCGTGAGCCTCCAGATACGCCACGGCGTCCTCGAAGGCCGCCTCGGCGGTCTCGAACTCCCCGCGGTGCTGCCAGTCGGTCGCCTCCGTGTACGTGTACACGTCGAAGGCGCCGCCGCGGTACTCGTGTGACTCGACGTACAGTTCCGCCTCGACCGCGCCGTCGTCGGGGTCGACGAGCAGCCACACGCCGAGTTCCTTCCCGCCCTCCAGGTCGCGGCGTCGCATCCAGTGCATGGCCGTTGGAGGAAAGCGACGGCAAAGGACCTGGCGGTCGGGGCGACCGTCGCCGGGGTCAGACGTGGGCCCGGACGCGCTCGACGATCGCGTCGACGTCGTACTCGTCTTCGGCCTTGTCGAACACCCCTTCGCCGTCGACGGCGACGCGGAAGACGCCGCTGTCGCCGGTCCGCAGCGCGACGGTGTCGAGACGCTGGCCGAACTGCTCCAGCAGCGCGGCCTGGACGTCCTGTGCGCGGTCGAGCATGCCACACGGTACGCAGTACTCGATCTCGACGTCGGTCATACGCCCGGCAGTTGCGCGTCGTCGGGTGTAAGGGCACCGGAACCGGAACCGGAACCGGGACCAGCACTGATGACGGAGGGCGGGGACGTCATGTCGTGGTGAGCGGGGCACCGTCGCCGAGGTGAGATTTAACCGTGACCGGTCACTCGATCGGGACATGACAGAGACGAACCTCGCGGAGTCGTACGACGTCGTCGTCGTCGGCGGCGGTCCGGCCGGGCTGACGAGTGCGCTGTACACGACGCGGCTGGGGCACGACACCGCCGTGATCGACCGCGGCGGCGGTCGCGCGGCGATGATGCTCGACACGCACAATGTCGTCGGCGTGCCCGAGACGGTGTCGGGCAACGAGTTCCTCCAGACCGCCGTCGAGCAGGTCCAGGCCTACGGCGCCGACTACGTCCGGGGGACCGTCACTGACGTCGAACGCGCGACGCGGTCGGCGACGACCACGGACGAGGACGAGAACGAGAACGAAAACGAGAACGAGGACGGGGAGGGGAACGACACGCTATTCCGCGTCGAGTCGACCGCCGGCGAGGTGACCGCACGTCGCGTGGTGCTGTCGACGGGCTTCACCGACGTCCGTCCCGACCCGCCGCTGCCCCGCACGGGACGGGGTCTGCACTGGTGTCTGCACTGTGACGCCTACATGTTCGTCGACGAGCCGGTGTACGTGATGGGTCACTCCGACGCCGTCGCCCACGTCACGACGATCATGCTCAACTTCACGAGCGACGTGGACCTGCTGTTGAACGGCGACGAGCCGACCTGGAGCGACGAGACGGCGGAGCTGCTCGACGCCCACCCGGTCGACGTCGTCGAGGCGGAGGTCACCGGCAAGTATCCCGACCCCGAGGACTCGGAGTGGCTCGGCGGCTTCGAGTTCGCCGACGGCACCGAGCGCGACTACCGCGGCGGGTTCGCCATGTACGGCTCGGACTACAACAACGACCTGGCCGCGGCGCTCGGCTGCGAGCTGAACGACGACGGCACCGTCGCGGTCGACGACCACGGCCACACGAGCGTCGACGGCGTCTACGCCGTCGGCGACCTGACCCGGGGACACAACCAGATACCGGTGGCGATGGGCGAGGGCGCGAAGACGGGTATCGACCTCCACATGAGCGCGAGCGGGCACGCTCCCACGAGGTCGCCGAGGTCGAGGCCCCGGCGGACGACTGACCACCGGTGTCGGTCGCGATCGTCGACCGCTTCGTCGCGTTCACGGGGTGGGGTCGTCGTCCCCGCACGCCTGACGCCGACGTACACCAGACACCAGTCGTCCTGATAGACGGTGACGTCGGGATAGTCGCCACCGAGTCCGTAGGTCGGTCGGTGAACCGCACAGTCCAGTTCGATCGCTCGTCGGACGAACTCCTGCTCGAACTCCGATGGATTCCCGAAGCGCGCCACACAGTCACCGTCGTCGACGCTCCGGGTCCACCCGTCGGAGGCTGAGCCAGTCGCCAGGGCCCCAGCACGGATCGGCGGTGGTCGAACCGTCCCGGCCGTCCGTCGTCGTGGGTGCGTCCGTCGTCGCGATCGTCGAGGTGGTCGTCGCGGCCGTCCCGTCGCCCGGTAGGTTCTCGCCACCCGGACACCCAGCGAGCAGCAGCGACGTGGCGACCGTCAGCGCCACGTGACGTCTGCGATACACG
Organism: Halobacteriales archaeon SW_5_70_135; assembly: GCA_003022865.1. Taxonomy (GTDB): domain Archaea; phylum Halobacteriota; class Halobacteria; order Halobacteriales; family SW-7-71-33; genus SW-7-71-33. Next base: position 134,992 of record PXSK01000036.1, read on the forward strand.
TTCGGCCGGGTTCAGGAGCGCCGGTACGTGTCTTTGCGGGTCGTCCGACGGAGGACGGGAACGGCAGTCGATCGGGGAGTGGAGTCGAGTCGGTAACTGAACGGTCAGTCCGCCGACCGGTCGATGCCGCGGACGAGGTCGTCCAGGGCGTCGTGACGCTCGGTCGTGTGGGGGGCGGTCAGCGGCGAGACGCTCACGCAGCCGTCGACGACGGCACGGCGGTCGGTGCCGTCGGGGTCGGTGACGTCGCCGGTAGCCATGTGCTTCCAGACGCGGTCGTGCAGTCGGACGCCGGCGTCGGTCGGCGTGGCGTCCATGTCGTAGACGAGCGACGGCCGTGTGACCCGCACCGGCAGGTCCGGCGGCGAGCCGCCGAGCTCCATGTCGGTGTCCCGGTCGGCGGGCGGGGCGTTGACGTTGAGGTAGTCGGCGGTCTCGAAGACGCCGGCCTCGAGGGCCCGGTCGACGAGACAGGCCGTCGTGCGGACGGCGTGGGCGTGTTGTGCGGCGGTGGTCTCGTACGCCTCGAAGTCGACGTCGCTCGTCTCGACGTACGTCGAGGCGGCGATCGCCGGGACGCCGAAGAAGGCGGCCTCGACGGCGGCGCTCACCGTGCCCGAGCGACCGAGTACGTACGCGCCGAGGTTGGCGCCCTTGTTGCAGCCGGCGACGACGATGTCGGCGTCGGGCACGAGCGCCTCGAGACCGGCGACCACGCAGTCCGCGGGCGTACCCTCGACGGCGTACCCCAGGGGGTGGTCCTCGACGCTGATGTCGGTCTCGACGGAGATCGCCCGCCCGATGGCGCTCTGGTCGACGGCGGGCGCGACGGCGGTCACCTCACCCACCGCCGAGAGCGCCTCGCACATCGCCCGGAATCCGGGCCGGTCGATGCCGTCGTCGTTGGTCAGCAGTATCGTCGGGCCGCTCATCGGTCGTGTCGGGTCGATCCCCCTGCGGCTATAAACGACCCGATCGCCGTCGGTCGCCGGACGCCGGTCGCCGGTCACTGGTCACTGGTCACTCCGGGTTTCTTTCGCCCTCGGATCGGAATCGGGATCAGGGTCGAAATCGAAATCAGCCGACCGGGAGTCGGTCGACGACCGTCTCGTCGTCGACGACGAGGTTGTAGCCTTCCTCGTCGTCGTTGTACAGGGCGAGGACGTTCTCGAACAGCAGCGGGTCGCCGTACGCCGCCCGGGGGAGCGCCCGGTTCAGCGCCGTCTCGCGGGCCAGCACCGCGTAGTGGTCCACCCGCTGGGTGCCGTCGCCGACCCGGTAGACGGCGTTTGCGTCCCCGTCCGAGAGCGACCGAGAGAGCTTGATACCGACGGCGTTCACCCGGTCGGTGACGTACGTCTCGGCGCGGGCCATCGGCGCCAGGCGGTCCTCGTCGGGGACGAACCGCACCCGCTCGCGCCCGTCCAGCCGCAGCGCCGAGTAGGAGAACCGCACTGCTGTCTTCCGGAACTCCCCCTCGCTCCCGGCGGGGCGGTCGAGCCGGCGCTGTGTCGCCGTCGGGTCGAGTGCCGGTCGCTCGTCGAAGCTCCATCCCTCGTCCGTCGGGTGGCGACCGGGCCACAGCCGCACCTCCGGAGCGAACGCCGTCACCTCGGCGGGCGACGGCCCGTCCGCCTCGGTCGCCTCGCCGTCGGCGCCGGCGGCCGTCCCGTCGACGACCGCCCGCTCGACGTGCCGGAGGCCGACGCTCGTCTCCCGGTCGGCGGGGGCGAGCGAAAGCAGCGTACCGTCCTCCGCCAGCGCCGAGAGGTATCGCCGCAGCGTCGCGACCGGCGTCGACAGCTCGTTCAGCACGTTCGCGAACAGCACCAGGTCCCAGCCGGTGTCGTCGCCGTCGTCGCTGTCGTCCGTCGTTCCGGACCCGACACCGGAGTCGGTCTCCGGCGGCGTCCGGGGGTCGAACGCCTCCGCCGTAGTGCGGTGGACGGTCGCGTGGAAGTTACGATCCGTCTCCTCGACGAGCGTCTCCAGGAGGTCGGCGGCGTCGCTCGGCTCGACGGCGTGGTAGTCGACCAGCGCCGCCGTTCCGTCCCGGGGACGGTCGGTCGCCGGGTCGCCGTCGTCGGCCGGCGGCGGTCCGAACAGGTAGTCGTGCAGGCCGAGCGCGGGGCCGCCGACGCCGGCACCGACGTCGAGCACGCGCAGTCGCCGCGGGAGCAGGCCGGCCTCGGCGACGACGTCTACGGTGTACTGCACGGCGGCGTAGAAGTCCGGCAGGTGGTAGACGGCGTAGCCGTGGACCGCCTCGCCGTCGTAGGTGACCTCCCGGTCGCGGTAGTAGTCCTCCTTCAGCCGGCGCACGCGCTCCCGCAGGCGGTCGCCCGACTTGCCGGTCGCCCACTCCGGACCGTACGCCGCCGCGAGGCCGTCGGCGAGGCGGCGGTCGTAGCGGTCCGGCAGGCGCCGCACCCGCTCCAGGCCGCCGGCGACCGGCGACTCCGCCACCGGGACGAACGCCCCGTCCGGTCGCTCCACGAGCTCCAGGTCGGGCGCCCGCTCTCGCAGGACGCGCCGGACGACCGCCGGGTGAGCGTCGACGTAGCCGGCCAGCTCCGCCGGCTCGACGGGGCGCACTCCGCGGAGGTAGCGGGCGCTGTCGAGCACCGTCCCGCGGTCGGCGGCGTTCATCGCTTTCCGCTCCCGGCGTCGTCACTGTCGCCGTCGCCGTCACCGGACTGTGACAGCGGCCGGCCGGCCTCGCGGTAGAGCGCCGCGAACGTCTCTCGGTCGGCGTCGGCGACGCGTCGGGCGGCCGCGGCGACGTCGTCGACACCGTCGAAGGTCGCCTGCACGTCGGCGTAGACGTGCGGCTCGCCGCCGGTGACGGCCGCGGCCGTCTCCGCGAGCGCCTCGAAGACGGGTGTCGAGAACTCCGCCGGGACGGGGTCGGCGGCGAGCGCGAACGCCAGTACCGCGGCGTGGGCTCTCGCCTGCACCGTCTCCATGGCGCGGTCGTGGGCCGCCGCCGTTGTCTCGAACACCTCGTTGCCCGCCCGCTCCAGGGCGCGGCGGACCGTCGCCGTCCGCGCCCCCGGCGCGTCGGGCACGGCGGCGATCCGGCCCGGCGCCCGCTCGGGGGCGAACAGCGGATGCAGGCTCAGCCGCTGGCGGTCGGGGGCGTGTTCGCGGCCGGCGGCGACCACTGGCGCCATCGCGCCGGTGACGTCCACCAGCGCGCCGCCCTCGCGGAGCCGGTCGGCGTGCTCCGCGACGGCCGCCTCGACGGCCGGGATCGGCACTGCGACGCAGACGAGGTCGTAGCCGTCTGTGTCGTCCGCATCGGTGTCGGTGTCAGTATCAGTGTCGACGAGCGTGCGGCCGGAGAGAACGTCGGCGGCCTCGCGGGCGACGACGGGGTCGGTGTCGGCGACCGTGACGTCGGTCCCGGGCAGCGCCCGGGCGAACCACCGTCCCATGGCGCCGCCGCCGACCGCCAGCAGGTCCATGCCGTCCGAAGGCCGGCGGGAGGCAAAAGCGACCCGCTCCACGGGGGCGCGGTCGACGCCGGGGACGACCGGACGGCTTTTCACCGGGGCGTCGCCAGGTGGACGCATGAGCGACGGAGAGAGGAGCGACGCCACCGAGGAGCCGGACCTGAGCCCGCTCGCAGAGCGGCTGGCGGAGACGGGGGCGGACGGCTACCTCGTTTACGACGACAGCGAGGACTCCGACCAGCGGTACGTCTCCGGCTTCGACGCCCCGGACCCGTTCACCACGCTGTTCACGCGCGGCGGCACACACCTGCTCGTCTCCGGACTGGAGTACGGCCGTGCCCGGTCGGAGAGTCGTGCCGACACGGTGCGACGCAACTCACAGTTCGACTACCGGGAGAAGGCCGCCGAGTACGGCGCCCGCGAGGCGAAACACCGCGTGCTCGCCGAGTTCCTCGGCAGGGTCGACCCCGGCCCCGACCCCGACCCCGACTCCGGCGGCGCCAGCGCCAGTACTGGCGCCGGCGACGGCGACGGTGACGCCGGCGGCGGCGTCGACAGCGTCCTCGTCCCGGAGGGGTTCCCGCTCGGGACCGCCGAGGGTCTGCGCGAGCAGGGCGTCACGGTCGACGTCGAGACCGAGGGCGTCGTCGGGGAGATCCGCGCGACGAAGACCGACCGGGAGGTCGCACACGTCCGCGAGGCCCAGCGGGCCAACGAGGCCGCGCTGCGGGCCGCCGAGGAACTGCTGCGCGAGGCGAACGTCGAGAACGGCCGCCTGCACCACGACGGCGAGACGCTGACGAGCGAGCGGGTGAAGACCGTCATCGAGACGACGCTCGTCGAGCACGGCTACGCGCTGGACGACACGATCGTCGCCTGCGGCGCGGACGGCGCCGACCCGCACGACCGCGGGGGTGGCCCGCTCGCGCCCGACGAGCCGGTCGTCATCGACGTCTTCCCGCGGTCGAAGGCGACGAAGTACCACGCCGACATGACCCGTACCTTCGTCGTCGGCGAGCCGACCGCGGAGGTGCGTCGCCGCCACGAGGTCACCCTGGAGGCGATGGCCGCCGCCTACGACGTGCTCGATGCGGGCACGGCAGCGGGGATCACCGGCGCGGCCGTCCACGACGCCGTCTGTGACGTCTACGAGGACGCCGGCTACGACACGTTCCGGTCGAACCCGCAGGCGGAGACGGGGTTCATCCACTCGACGGGCCACGGCGTCGGTCTCGACGTCCACGAGTCACCGAGCGTCTCCCCCGACGGCGGCGAGCTGCGGCCGGGCAACGTCGTCACGGTCGAACCCGGCCTGTACGACCCGGCCCACGGCGGGCTGCGCGTCGAGGACCTGGTGGTGGTCCGGGAGGGCGGCTACGAGAACCTCACCGACTACCACACCGACCTCGTGCTGGACTGACCTGCCCTGCCCGGCCCCCGACGACTACCCGAGCACGTCCCGCAGGTCGGGGTGGTCGGCCGAGGCGTCCAGACCGTCGGTCGGTTCCTCGGCGTCGTCGGCGACGGCCTCGGCCACCGCGTCCCGGGTCGCCTGCCACGCCTCGTGGCGCCACGTGATCAGGGCCGGCACGCGCTCGACGCCGGCGACGCGGGCGAGGGTCAACCGGTGGAACCCCTCGGTCCAGACCACGTCGCCGTCGCGGCCGACCGGGGCGACGGGGTCCGTCTCGTGGACGTACTCCAGGTCCGTCGGGTCGTCGTACAGCTCGCCACGGTTCGTCCGGTAGCCGTCGTCGACGCTCTCGTACAGCTCGTCGACGTGCTCGAACCAGTCGGAGTCGTGCTCCGCGAAGTCCTGTAGTCCACGGAAGCCGCCCTCCGAACCGAACCGCTCGCGCACCCACTCGTGGTACGCGGTGTCCTCCCACGGTCGCCCCTCGTCGAACCGCTGGAGCAGTCCCTCGTACGTCCGACTGTCCGCGAGTCGGCGACACTCCGCGGGCGTATCCCAGTCGCCCCCGCGTACCTGTCCCAGTCCGTAGCGCAGGTCGACGACGGCGAACCGGTCGACTCCGGCGGGATCGACCGGCACGAGTCGCCACGGGTCGGCGGGCGCGGCGTACCGTCGGCGGTTGGCGTGGTCGTGCCATCGCGTGCAGTGACGGAATCGATCGAGGTCGACCATGCCGGCCCCCTGCCGGCGGACGGTATTGTCGGTTCCGCTCCGGTCGACGGCCCGGCCGGCGTTCGGACCGGGAGCGGTACCCGAACGGTCGCCGGGGGCCGTTCGCAGGAGCTAAGGCGAGGGTCGCCGAGGCGGGAGGTATGCAGCCGCGGTTCGTCGGTCGGCTGGGGGTCGCCGACGCCGTCACCGCCGCGAACGCCGCGCTCGGCTTTCTGGCGGTGGCGACCGCGTTCGCCGACGTCGGACTCGCGGCGCGGCTGATGCTGCTGGCGGCGGTCGGCGACGGACTCGACGGCGTGCTCGCCCGACGGTTCGGCTCCTCGGAGGCGGGGCCGTACCTCGACTCGCTGGCGGACGTCGCCTGCTTCGGCGTCGCGCCGGCGGCGCTGGTGTACGCCGCCGTCAGGCGGGAGTGGCCCCTGGAGACGCTTTCGGTCGACCCCCGGACGGCGGCGGCACTGCTCGTTCCGGCGCTGTTCGTCACCGCGGCGGTGGTGCGGCTGGCGCTGTACACGGCGCTGGACGCCGACGAGAGCGAGACGGAGGGCGTCCCGAGCACGCTGGCGGCGACGATCATTGGCGCGGCCGTGCTCGCGGGGATGACCGCCCCCGTGCCGCTGCTCGCGGTGACCGGCGTGTTCGTCTACTTGATGCTCGCGCCGGTGCGATACCCCGACCTGCTCGCCCGGGACGCTCTGCTGATGGGCGTCGTCCACGCGGTCGCCATCGCCGTCCCCGACGCCACCGAGAGTCCGTTGCTGCCGGCCGCCGTCGGCCGCGGCTTCCCGCGGGCGCTGCTCGTCCTCGGGCTGGCCTATCTCTTTCTCAGCCCGGCGCTGTACTGGCGTGACGGGCTGCCGACGCTCTCCGAGGACGCCGACCCGGAGCCGGAGCCGGACGCCGACCCCGACCGGAAAGGAAACCCTTAGGCCGCACTCGAACCCGATCGGGGGGCATGGACCAGCCACGCCGGCCGGAGGTGCCCTCGTGAGCGACGACGCGGGGGACGCCGAGAAGTCGTCCGACCCTGACGCCGGCGGGGAGACCGACGTCACGGAGCGTGCGGTGACGGTGGAGTCGCTGCGCGAGCGGATCGCCGACGTCGAGGCGCGACTGGACGCCGCCGGGACGGAGGCCGACCTCGACGGGGTCGCCGCCGAGCTCGACGCCGTCGAGGCGGACCTGGAGGACGCGGACCTCGACGCCGACGAGGAGACCGCCGAGGACGAGGAAGACCCCGTCGAGGCCGTCGAGGAGAGCGTCGACGACCTGAACTCGGAGCTGGAGGAGGCCCGAGGGCCGTACGTCGCGGACGCCGTCGAGGTCGTCGGGGCCGCACGTTCGGCCGTCGCCGACACGGAGTGGGTGACCGAGGGGGTCGAGACCGTGCGGTCGGTGCTGGACGACCTGCTCGAAGCCGTCGAGGGCGTCGTCGACCGCACGTTCGACCGGCCGGAGACACCGATCGGGTCCGCGGTCGCGGCCGGCGACGAGGACGAGCCGTTCGGCGACCCCGTCGTGACGGCCGACGAGAGCGTCGAAGCCCTCGACGCAGTGGTCGAGTCCCTGGAGGCGCTCGACCTCGATCCCGACGAGGACGCGGCGGCGATCGAGACGCTCGTCGAGGCCGCGGGGACGTTCGAGGCGGCGGTCGACAGTACGACGGGGTACGACGACCTCTCCGTGCGCGGGAAACTGGACGCCCACGGCTTCTACGACGTGCTGGAGCACCGGAAGGACTTCCCGCCGGAGTGGAACGCCGTGAAGCTGTTCGAGCAGCGCGGCGAGCCGGAGCCGATCCTCCTGGCGCTGGAGGAGCTGGACTCGGAGTTCATGGAGGGACACTGCGTCGAGGCGCTGAAGCGACTCGGCGATGCGGCCGCCCTCGACGCGATGCAGGGGCGCGCCCGGCGGCGCAACGAGCCCGCCATCGAGGCGCTCGGGAAGATCGGCAGCGAGGAACCCCTGGAGACGCTCCACGAGTACGCCGAGACCGACTCCAACCCGGGACTGCAGACGGTCACCCTGCGTGCGCTGGGGGAGATCGGCAGCCGCGAGAGCACGCAGGTCGTCGCCGACCGCCTGGAGAGCGACCACCCGGACGTGCGGAGCCGCGCCGCCCGCGCGCTCGGCATGATCGGCGACACACGGGCGATCGACCCGCTGGCCGACGCGCTCGACTCCGACACGGAGGACCGTGTCCGCGCCAGCGCCGCCTGGGCGCTCCGTCAGGTCGGCACCGAACGGGCGCTGTCGGTGGTCGCCGACTACGAGGACGACCCCGACCCGCTCGTACAGGCCGAGGCCGCTACCGTCGTCGTTACCGCGGGCGCCAGCACGGGCACAGGCACGGGACTGGCACGAACCACCCAGTGACCGTCGCCCTGATCGATCAGTGTCGACGGCTCGCGCATGCTGACGACGTGGCCGGTCGGCGAGGGCGACCGCTCGTGGGCGGCGTCGACCCGGACGAGGTTGCCAAGTAGCTGCGCGGAGGGCGGCTTCCGAGCGGCGCCGCAGTCGTAGATCGTCAGCAGCTCCCCCCCCTTGACGGTCGTAGACGACGAGGGCGTGCGGCGGCAGGAGGTAGCGGTCGCCGTCGTCCTCTGTGGAGGCGCAGCCAGCGGTCTCCGGCGCCGGAGCGAGGGTGTTCAGGGTCGAGCGGAGGTGCCGGCGGAAGAAAAGCCACCAGGTATCGGTCTCCGTCCTCGTCTCCGCGGGCCGTCAGACGAGGTCGGCGACGGCGTCGACGGCCGCCGGCAGTGCGGGCGCGTCGAAGCGGTCCCCGTCGGCGTAGGCGTCGGCGACGGCGCCGTAAGCGTCGGCGACGGCCGCCACGACGGCGGGGTCGAGCGGCTCCGGGGTGGGGGCGTGTTCGCGCCAGTCGTCGTGGTCGGCCTTCGCCCGCTTCACGGCGTCGACCCACTCGGGCTGTGCGCGACGGTGGTGTTCGCGGAGCATCTCCTTCGAGACCGGCACCCCGTCAGCGGAGAAGCGGTTCTCGTCGAGCGTGCCGGTCACGTCCGCCACGTGCAGGTCGCCGTCGACGTACAGACACTCCAGCTTGCCGTCCTCGTGGCGGAGCCCGGCCGCGGCGGCGAGGTCGGTGACGGCGTCGTTGGCGGCGCGGGCGAGTCGCTCCAGGTCGTCCAGGTCGGCGGGGCCGGCGACGCGCTCGGCGGCGGCGCGGTCGAGGTAGCGGTCGGAGGGCTCGTACTTCGTGGAGAACTCGACCACCGGCCGGGGAAGGTCGACGACGCCGTCGGGCCACGTCTCGCGGTCGAGGCCGTGCTCGCGGGGGGAGAAGCGGCGCCGCAGACTCGACCCTGGCGGAACGCGGTCGCGGAACACCACTTCGAGGGGGACGACGAAGCAGTCGCCGCCGGCGCGGTGGTACGCGGCGTAGTCGTACTCGCCGTCAGCGCGGGGGAGGTCGGGGACGCGACCGACGTCGACGGCCATCTCCGCTGGCGGCTCGGCACAGGCTTCCAGCGGGCCGACGGTGCCGGTCGCCGGGTCGCGGACGCCGCGGTAGTGTGTCGGCACGTCCCGCGCTTCGAGGGTCTCGAAGGTGTGAGCGCCCGTGGTGCACAGTGAGGCACCCTTGCCGGGTACGACGTCGGGCATCGGCCCCCAGTCGAAGACGGAGTAGCGGTCGGAGAACCGGAACCGGCCGCGACCGGGGTCGCCGCCGGTCGGCCCGCTGTCGACGACCACCCCCTTCACGCTCCCCTCGGTCCGGGTGGGCATACCGGTGGCCGGGAGCGGCGTGAACTAAACGTCCCCGATCGGTAGCGGAGATGACGGGCGTGAGCGACGCTCGCACGACCCCGGGCGGTACGAGAGCGTACGGCGACGACGGGAGGCGTGAACAGACGGAGTGGCTGGCGGCGACGGCCGGCGTCGTCGGCGAGCTGGCGGGCTGTCTCTCGGCGCCGACTACCGAGGACGGCGGTCAGGCGGCGCCGCCGGGCGACCGGGCGTATCCGGTCGAGACGGTCCGGGAGGCCGGCGTGATCGACGGCCACGTGGGCCGACTGCCGGTGGTCGTCGCCGCCGGGCCGACGCCGCATACGTACGTCCGCCGGGTCGACGACCGCGTGCCGGTGTTCGAACCGGCGGGCGACGGGCGGACGGGCGGCGCCGGCTCCCAGTGGTCGGCCGTCACCGGCCGGGCGGTGTCGGGAGCGCACGAGGGGCGGCGACCCGCGCGTCGCCGATGAACTGGTTCGCGTGGGCCGAGTTCCGCCCGGACACGACGTGTGCGGACGGCCGTAACTCCGCGAACGGGACGCGGCGAGCGGGGCGGGCATCCACCACCCTTTTGACCGCCCCGCCCGGACCGACCGAGAGTGACAGCGGGCGACGGACCGAACGAGACTGGGGCGGGAGACGAAGCGGACCTCGACTTCGAGGTCGTCCCCGAAACCGACCAGTCCTTCGAGAACGCACTGGCGAAGGCCCGTGCCGGCGAGCGCCTGACCGTCGACGACGGGATCGAGCTCATCACCACCGGCACCGACCGCGAGGGGACCGACCACGAGCGCAAGGAGCGCGTGCTCGTCGCGGCGGACCGCCGCCGTCGGGAGGTCGTCGGCGACGACGTGACCTTCGTCGCCAACCTCAACAACAACGTGACGACGGCGTGTGACACGGGCTGTCTGTTCTGCAACTTCAAGGACGCCGCCCAGCGGTTCCGTGCCGACTACGACGGCCCCAACCCCGGGTTCACGAAGACGCCCGAGCAGTCCCGACGGACCGTCGAGCGCGCGCTCGACCGGGGCGTCTACGAGGTCTGCTCCGTGTCGGGGCTGCATCCCGCGTTCGTCCTGGACGCCGAGCACCGCGAGGTCCTGGAGGCGCACCCGGAACCGACGGCCGTCGGCTACGAGTCGCCCGCTGCCTACGAGACCGACCCCGGAACGTACGTCGAGCAGGTCCGCGCGATGGACGTCGGCGGCGTGCACGTCCACTCGATGACACCCGAGGAGGCCGCCCACGCCCGGCGGGGCACCGACTGGTCGTACGAGACGGCGTACCGCCGGCTCGCCGAGGCGGGCCTGGACTCCGCGCCGGGCACCGCGGCGGAGATACTGGTCGACGAGGTGCGCGAGGTCATCTGCCCGAACAAGATCGGCACGCAGGGCTGGGTCGACGCGATGGAGGGCGCCGCTGCCGCCGGACTGGACACCACGGCGACGATCATGTACGGCCACGTGGAGAACGCCGCCCACCGCGTCCACCACCTCGACGTGGTGCGCGAGTTGCAGGACCGCACCGGCGCGATCACGGAGTTCGTCCCCCTCTCGTTCGTCCACGAGAACACGCCGCTGTACGACCGCGGACTCGTGGCGGGCGGCGCCACCGACGCCGAGGACGAGCTGATGATCGCCGTCTCGCGGCTCTACCTCGACAACGTCGAGCACGTGCAGTCCTCCTGGGTGAAGTTCGGCGACGAGCGCGGGTTGAAGATGCTCTCCTGTGGCGCCGACGACCTCATGGGCACCGTCCTCAGCGAGGAGATAACGAAGCGGGCCGGCGGCGACCACGGCGAGTTCCGCTCGTTCGACGAGTACGTCGAGATGGTCCGGGCGATCGGTCGCCGACCAGTCGAGCGCTCGACGGACTACCGGCAGCGCCGTCCGATCGAGGGGGACGGTCCACACGGCCCGGCGCTCGGGCCGCGCGCCGACGGCACGCCCCTGGTGGAGCGCGACAGGGCGCCCGCGGACGACTGAGCGCGAGACGACAGGAGTCAGAACGTCCGGTCGAGGCCGGCGGCGCGGACGAACCGCTCGGCGCTGTCTGCGATCGTGTCAGCGTCGTCGGTGAACACCTCGACCGTGACGGTGCCGTCGAAGTCGACCTCGGCGAGTGCCGTCCCGACGGCGTCGTAGTCGACCTCGCCGCTGCCGATCGGGATGTGCGAGTCGCCCCGACAGCGGACGTCGTGGACGTGCAGGTGCGAGAGCGCGTCGGCGTGGTCCTCGACGAACTGGACGGCGCGGTCGGTGTCGTGCTCCGCGACGGCGTGGCCCACGTCGAGACAGAGTGAGGCGTCGGTGCGGTCGAGCACGTCGCCGACGAGCGAGAGCGGCGTGCCGCCGACGTTGCCGACGTTCTCGAAGCAGACCTCGACGCCATGCTCGCGGCCGGCCGCGGCGACGCGCTCGACGGCGGGGACGACCCGCTCTCGGGTCATCGTCCGCCTGTCGAGACCGTGACGGCGGCCGGCGACGTGGGCGACGGCCTTCGTCGCGCCGACGTCGCCCGCCCAGGCGAGCAGGTCCGCGAGGTAGTCGTGCGCCGCACGGTCGACCCGCTCGACGGTGGTCGCCAGCGGCTGTCGGAAGGGGAGGTGGACGACGAGGTCGCGGGCGTCCAGGCGGGCGCGCAGGCGGTCGTCGTCGACCTCGTCGACGGGGACCTCGCCCTCGCCGACGGACAGTTCGACGTGGTCGTAGTCGCGCTCGATCGCCGCGACGGCGTCCGGCACGGGGCCGACTGAGGTTCCGACGTCCATTGACCGTCGTCCGGGCGCCGGGCGCGTAATCCCAACGGTTTTGATCGGTCGCTCCCTGACGCCGGCAATGCCGGAGTACACGGCGACGGTGACCGTGCGGCTGAAGCGGGGCGTCCTCGACCCGGAGGCGGCGACCACCCAGCGCGCCCTCGAACGGCTGGAGTTTCACCTGGAGGACCTGCGGATGGCGGACCTGTTCGAGGTCGACCTCAGCGCGCCCGACCGCGAGCAGGCCCACGACCGCGCGACCGCGATGACCGAGGGCCTGCTGGCGAACCCTACCGTCCACGACTACGAGGTGTCCGTCGCCGAGCGCGAGGGCGGCGACGCGGCGACCGACGGCGGGCGGCCGGCCGCGAGCGAGGGCGACGGGGACACAGGCGCCGACACGGACGACGGAGAGGACCGATGACCGTCGCGGTGGTCCGCTTCGGCGGGTCGAACTGCGACCGCGACGCCGTGCGGGCGCTGCGACACCTGGGCGTCGACGCCGAGATCGCCTGGCACGCCGACGGTCTGCCCGACGACGCGACCGGGGTGATGCTGCCGGGCGGGTTCTCCTACGGCGACTACCTCCGGGCGGGCGCGATGGCCGCCCGCGACCCCGTGATCGACGCGGTGCGGGCGGCGGTCGACCGCGGCGTCCCCCTGCTCGGGGTCTGTAACGGCGCACAGGTCGGCGCCGAGGCGGGCTTCGTCCCCGGGGCCTTTACCGACAACCTCGGGGCGCGATTCCGCTGCGAGCACGTCTACCTCCGCGTCGAGAACGCCGAGACGCCGTGGACCGCCGGCTTCGAGACTGGCGAGGTGATCGAACTGCCGATCGCCCACGGCGAGGGGCGGTTCGTCGCGAGCGAGGCGACGGCCGACCGCCTGGAGCGGGAGGACCGCGTGCTGTTTCGCTACTGTGACGCCTCGGGTGCGGTCACCGACGAGGCGAACCCCAACGGCTCGCTCCGCGGGATCGCGGGCGTGCTCGGCGAGCGCGAGCACGTCGCCGTGCTGATGCCCCATCCCGAGCGGGCGACGCTACCCGCCGTCGGTCCCGGCGAGGACGGCGCCGGCGTACTGCGGGGGTTCGAGCGGGTCGGGCGGACGGCGTCGCGATGAGCGAGTTCACTCCGCGAGCGGCATCCCGTAGGCGTGCTCCCGTTCGAGCACCGTCTCCCAGGTGCGTTCGCAGTCACAGGACACCTGCTCGAAGACGCTCGGGTCGCCACGCAGCGAGAAGTCCTTGATCGCCCGCTCGACGCGCTCGTCGCAGTCGCCGCAGTTGTGCGGCCCGCGGTCGCTGCCGGCGCCGACGGGGTCGGAGACGACGACGGCGTCGGTGTCCGTGGTCGAGCGCAGCACCTCGACGACCGACCAGAGCCACGGCGAGCGGTAGCCGTCCCGGAAGTGGAGCTCGTCGACCATCGTGTACCGCTGGACGTCACAGGGGTTCATCGACACCGTGTGGGCGTGCTCCGCGCAACGCTCGATCGACGCTGTCATGTCGGCGACGGCCTCGGCCTCGGTGAGAAAGGGTGGCTTCAGCAGCAGGTAGGCCTTCACGCCGGCGCCCGCGTCGGCGGCCCGGGCGGCGGCGCGCTCGAAGTCGGCGAAGTCGAAGTACTTGTTGACGCAGTCGTGACGCACCCGGTCGGTCGCGGTCTCCAAGCCGACGGCGACGTCCGTGTGCAGGCGGTCGGTGAACGGCGCCAGGCGGTCGGTCTCGACGAAGTCCGGCAGCGACTCGACGACGATCCGCTCGCGGTCGGCGAACGTCCGGGCGACGGCCTCGCGTGACTCGGCCGAGACCTCCCGCTCGTCGAGGAAAGAGCCCGACGTGTAGATCTTCACCAGTTCGCAGGGCTCCTCGCGCCGCTCGCGCTCGTGTTCCAGCGCCCGGTCGATCTGGTCCAGAAGCGCCTCGTGGGTGACGGAGCCATCCTCGACGGACTCGGCGACGTAGCCACACATGGTGCAGCCGCCGGCCCGCGCCCAGCGACAGCCGCCGGTGTTGAGGATCACGGTCAGCGAGTCGTACACGCCGCCGGGCGTGCGGTCGCGGTCGATCCACACGTGGGTCGGGTCGTGTGGGTCCTGGTGCTCGTCGTCGCGCTCGCCCCGGATCGACCGCATCGCCCGGTTGTGGGCGTCCATCCCGCGCCCCTGCTCGTACGCCTCCGGACTCGGCCGGCTCATCGCTCGACGGTCGGAGCGCCCCCGTCAAAAGTCCCGTGTCGACGGGCTACGGCTGGAGCTCGTAGAGCTCGTCGCCGACGTGGTGGAGGGACTCGACCACGCGACCCGACTCGCCGAGCATGTCCTCGCCGTCGACGAGGGCACGACCGACGGCCAGGTACTTGCCGTGGGTCTCCTCGTCGATCACGACCAGGTCGCCCTCCGCGATCCGAGAGTCGGCGGCCGTGATCCCGGGGCGCATCACGTCGGCGCCGTCGCTGACGAACGAGACCGCGCCGGCGTCGACGGTGACCACGCGACGGTCGGGCTCGTAGGCGTTGGCACCGCGCACCGTCAGGAACGGCACCTCGCCGACGTAGAAGACGAGGGGGTCGCCGTCGACGAGCACCAGCCGCGTGTCGCTGTCCTCGAACGCCACGCGCTCGTAGCTGCCGTCGCCCGGCTCGACGCCGAGTCGG
>PXSK01000037.1 GCA_003022865.1 Halobacteriales archaeon SW_5_70_135
GCGCCCGTGTGACGGCCGTCTGACGCAGGCACAGACATAAGCCCCTGCGATCGCAGCGTCGTGGTATGCAGGGACCCCCACAGGAGATCACCGGGCTGATCGGCCGCGAGGTGTACTCGAACAACGGCGTGTTCGTCGGCGAGATCGAGGACGTCCGCATCGACGTGGGGAGGGAGGCGATCACGGGGCTGGCGCTCGGCGAGCTGAACGCCGACCTCTTCGAGAGTCACGTCGAGCGGGGGCAGGGCGTGATGCTGCCGTACCGCTGGGTGCGAGCCACCGGCGACGTCGTCCTCGTCAACGACATCGTCGAGCGGCTCGCGGACCCGGAGGAGGAAGAGGCGGCCGCCGTCGCCTGATTAGGAGCCGTTCTCGCTGTCGACACCCAGCGCGTCGAACAGCTTGTTCTTCACCGCCTCCTCGGTGAGTGACAGCAGTGTCTCGCGGTTCTGCTCGCTGGTTTCGATGCCGGTGAACGGGCCGAGTGGGATCTCGGCGACCGCCTGGGTGGAGTGACCGGTCGGTCGACCGATGTCCTCGTACGCCTGCTGTAGGGCGTTGCCGATGTCGATGCGGATGTCCTTCGAGCGGGCGGCGACGTAGATGGTGTCGCCGGCGATGCCGAACACCGCCGAGGTGGTGATCCCTTCGAGGTTGAGCAGGTGTTGTGCGGCCTGTGAGAGCGCCTGCGGGTCGCTGACGAAGCCGGCGTTCGAAACGAGATGTGAGCCCCGCACCTGGCGGTTGGCGATGGCCTCCGCCAGTACGTCGAGCGTCTCCGGCGACATGGAGGGCGACTCCACCTGTTCGAGCGTGTCGTGGTCGGCGAACGGGTAGAGAAACGCCGCCGCGGTCAGGTCGGCGGGGTTCGTGTCCCGCTTGAATTCGAACGTCTCCGCGCGGATACCGTACAGCAGGGCGGTGGCGACGTCCTCGTCGACGGGCATGTCGTACTCCTGGACGTACTTCGTGAGGATCGTCGAGGTGGCGGACATGTTCGGTCGCACGTCGGCGAAGGCCGGCTCGTAGGCGTCGTGCGACTCGAAGTGGTCGACGACGATGTCGACGCCCACCGCCAGGGGCTCGCCGGCGGGTTCGGCGTGGTCGACGACGGCGACGGTGTCGTACTCCTCGGTGTCGGTCTCGCTCCAGGCGCGCAGTTCGACGGCGAGCAGGTTGGCGAAGGCGCGGTTCTCCTGGTGGGCCAGGTCGCCGCGGTAGACGATGTCGGCCTCGACGCCGAAGTGTGCGGCGACGGCCCGCATGGCGACGGCGCTGGCGATGGCGTCCGGCGCCGGGTCGTCGTGCGTGACGACGGCCATCCGGCGGCGCGTGTCGTGGATGACCCCCTCCAGCCGGCGGGCGCGGTGTTCGAGTTCGCCCGCCTCCAGCGAGCGCAGCGCGCTGTCGGCGATCACCGCCGAGGGGTTGATCACGACGTTGGCGCCGGCCTCGTCGAGCGCGTCCGCCGAGACGGGGTCGGAGGCCCGGGCGACGACGAACTGTTCGTTGCCGTTGTGTTCGCGGACGGAGCGGACGGCGGCCTCGTTGGCGTCGGCGTCGGAGGCCATCACGAGGACGACGTCTCGCTCGGCGACGGAGTCGGCGACGTCCTCGTCACGGATGTCGGCGACGTGGGCGTCGAGGTCCTGGTCCCGCAGCGCCTCGACACGACCCTCGTCACGGTCGATTATGAGGACGTCCTTCTGTTGGTCGACGAGTTCCTCGGCGACGGCGTGGCCGACGCTGCCACAGCCGAGGATCGCGTACGAGGACATCGACGAGATCGTGACCCCGGTGCTCATTGTTCGTCCCTTCCCGCGGTCCACACTTAACCCTCCCGAACCCGGACCCCGCGACAGTCACGGCTGGTCGTCGGCCCGGTCGGGCACTCGTACCGTCGCCGTCGTGCCGTCGTCGGTGTCGAAGGTCACCGTGCCGCCGACCGCCCGCGTCCCCCAGTCGATCACCCACAGTCCGAGCCCCGAGCCGTGTCGCAGGGCGGTCTCGGAGCCGGCCTCCAAGGCCGCCAGCTCCGCCTCCGGCACGCCGGGGCCGTCGTCGGCGACGACCACCTCGACGGCCCGGCCGCCGTCGTCGACCACCCTGGCCGTCACCGAGACGGGCGCCGTGCCGGACGCCGTCGCTCCCCGCGCCGCGGCCACCTCGCCGCCGTTCGCCCGTGGTGACTCCCGGCCGTGCTCGACGGCGTTCTCGACGAGACTCTTCACGACCAGTCGCAGCCCCGGCCGGCGGGTCCGCACCGTGAGGTCCGGGTTCACGTCGACGTCCACCAGCCGGTCCAGTTCCGCCTCCGTCGCCACCTCCAGGTCGTCGCTCGCCACGTCGTCGATCGCCGCCTCGACGACCTCGCGGACGGCGACGGGTTCGACGCTCGCGTCGTCGGACAGTAGCCGGTCGACGTCGCGGGCCTTCTGTGCCACGTCCACGAGGTCGCTTGCGGTCTCCGCTATCACCGCGGCCGGCTCGCGGGCGAACTCGACGCTCTCCTCCCGGTCCTCGGTCCGGAGCAGTTCGGCCAGCCCGAGGATCGTGCCGGCGTCGTTGCGGATGTTGTGCCGGAGCGTGCGATTGAGCACCTCGATGCGCTGCTGTCGGCGGACCCGGTCGGAGACGTCGTGGAGGACGACGGTCTGGCCGATGCGGCGACCGTCGGCGCCCTCGATGGGAGCGGTGGTCACGTCGAACTCCCGGCGACCCTCGGGCGTCTCGACCAGCACCGCGTCCTGTGGGTCGACCCCGTCCGGCGAGACGCCGAGGAGACGCTCGAGCTGCCGGCCGAACGAGTCGGAGGGGTCACCGCCCGCCACCTCGCCGGCGGCCTCGTTGGCGTCGACGACGAGGCCGTCCTCGACGATGAAGACGGGGTCGCCGACGCCGTCGAGGGCGACCTCCCGGCCGATCCGTCTCGTCGCCGGCGACAGGTCGAGGATGTCCTGCCGGAACAGGCCGTAGCCGTAGATGGCGGCGGCGAGCGAGAACAGGATCGGCGTCAGGTCGACGCGGGGCAGCGGCCCGACGCCGAGGTAGTACGACAGGTTCGCCGCCGACGGGAGGACGACGACCAGCATGAGGACGACCGCCCGCCGTCGGTATGCCGCCCTGGAGACGAGCAGTTCGCCGACGGCCACGAGTCCCGTCCCCAGCACGAGGTAGCTGTAGACGACGTACGTCCAGGCGACCGCGGTCAGGTCGTACTCGACCGTCGCCGCGCCCGCCATCGGCTCGACCTCGTAGCCGGCAAGCAGCAGCGGCCGCGTCGCCGGCACGGCGACGAGCGCGACGAAGGCCACCGCTGGCGCGGCCAGCGCGAGCACTCGCCGCCGGGAGAGCAGGTCCGCCCGCCCGGTGTACTGCAGGGCGAACACGAACCAGCCGACAGGCATCACTCCGCCGGCCAACCAGACGACGGGCTCGACCGCCCAGCGCACCCCCGGGTCGAAGACGAACAGGGCGACACCGTAGCTCACCGCCCAGAGGGCGGCACCGGCCGTCGTCAGGACGAACGTGGCGGCGCCGGGCATCTCCCGGCGGCGCCAGGTCCGGACGGCGGTGGCCACGAGCGGGACCGCCGACAGCAGCGACGACGCGGCGATCGCCGACACCATCCACTCCGGAAGGAGACGCCGCCCGCACTTATTTCTACTCGCCCCGCCGGGACCGCCCGACGACACGTATTTGCCCGCGGGGCGGGTATCCGAGTCGACATGGTCTCCCTCCGGCCGCTCCGAGCCGCGCTCCCGCTTCTCGCCGTGTTGGTCGTCGCCGCGCTGGTCGCGTCCCCGCCCGCGGCGGCGGCACAGACGGACACCGCCGTCGGCGGCGCCCCCGACGCGCAGGACCCGGACGACGCCCGACTCACCGTGACCGACGTCACCGTCTCGCCCGGGACGCCCACGGTCGAGGACCCGGTCACGCTCGGCGTAGCGCTTCGTAACTCCGCCGGCTCGCCGTCGGCGGTCGCCGTCGACCGCGTCTCCGTCCGCGAGGTGCGGACCGGGGAGAACCGCACCGTCGCGGCCGCCGTCGACCCCGGCACGCTCTCGCCCGGCGACACGCTGACCGTGCCCGTGACCGCCCGCTTCGAGGAACCCGGCGAGCACCGGCTGGTCGTCGTCGCCGTCGGTACCGACGACGACGGCGACCGCACGGAGGTGCGGCGCCCGCTGTCGCTCGTGGTCGAGCGGGCACCCCCTCGACTCGACGTGCGCGTCGTCGACCCCGTCGCGGACGCCCGGACGACGGTCGAGGTGGCCGTCGCCAACCCGACTGAGGTCGAGCTCCGGGACATTCGACTCGCCGTCGACGGCGACGGCGTCGCGCCCGTCGACGACGGACGGACGATCCCCGCTCTCGGGCCCGGTGAGCGCGTCACCGTCCGGGTGGCCGTCAGGCCGGAGCGTGCCGGCGACGCGACGGTAGCGGTGACGGCCGCCTACGCCGCCGGCTCCGGCGTGCGGGCGACGACGACGAGTCGGGTTCCGGTCGAGGTCGGCCGGCCGGAGCGCGACGTCGGCGTGCGCGTCGAGCCCGCCGACGAGGACGCCGAGGGGTCACAGGTCGAGGCCGTCCAGGGCGTTCTCGGCGGTCGCTCCACCCAGCAGGACGACGAGGACGGACCGACACGCCGGGTGCGGGTCACCGTCACCAACTTCGGCAACGTGCCCGCCCGGGACGTGGTGGTGACGCCGCGGGCGGACGACCGTCGGCTCGCCAGACGGGCCGTCGACGGCCTGGCGCCCGGCGAGTCCGCCGCGGTGACGGTCGACCTGCGCGGGCTCGACCCCGGCACCGTGGCGTTCGCCGTCGACTACCGCGCCGCCGAGCGGACCGGCGAGGCGACGGCCTCGTACGACTACCGGCCCCCGACGGGTCGGATCGAACTCACCGGCGTCGACCTCGCGCTCGAAGACGGCCAGTTGCGGATCACCGGCAACGCCGGCAACACCGGTGACGGACCGATCCGCGGCGTCGTCGTCCGCGTCGCCGAGTCGGCGGCCGTCGAGCCGGCGTACCCGCGGCGCAGCTACTTCGTCGGTACCGTCGAGGGCAGCGAGTTCGCCCCCTTCGAGCTGACCGCCGACGTCGACGCCGACGGCGTCTCCACGGTGCCGGTGCGGGTCAGCTACACGGTCGACGGCACCGAGGTCGAGCGCACCGTCGAACTCGCGTACGACGACAGCGTCACCGTCGCGGAGACCGACGAAGGGCCGCCGGTACTGCTGTACGCCGGCGCCGTCGTCGCCGTCGTCCCCGCGCTCGCCGTCGGCCTCCTCGTCTACCGGCGTCGGGAGTCAGAATGAACGACTCGGCCGGCGGGACCGGCGACCCGGCACGGACGGAGCGAGCGGTGACGCCGACGTCGACGTCGGCGTCGGCGTCACCGGACGAGCGCGACGAGCCGTCGGTGCTCGAACTCGCGGACGCGACCCGGGAGTACGACACCGGCGCGGGCGTGGTCCGGGCGCTCGACGGCGTCGACCTGCGCGTCGACCGTGGGGAGTCGTTGGCGGTGATCGGTCCCTCGGGGTCGGGCAAGTCGACGACGCTGAACCTGCTCGGGCTGCTGGACGCCCCGACCGAGGGGACGGTCCGGCTGGACGGTCGGGACGTCACCGCGATCGACGACCGCGAGGCGACGGACCTGCGCCGGGAGTTCGTCGGCTTCGTCTTCCAGGACTTCTACCTGATCCCGACGCTGACCGCCCGCGAGAACGTCGCCATGCCGACGATGTTTCAGGGCGGCGACCGCGGTCGGGCCGCCGCCCTGCTGGAGCGGGTCGGACTGGGCGACCGGCTCGACCACTACCCCAGCGAGCTCTCCGGCGGGCAGAAACAGCGCGTGGCGATCGCCCGCTCGCTGGTGAACGAGCCGGAGGTGGTGCTGGCGGACGAGCCGACGGGCAACCTCGACCTGGACACCAGCGAGCGCGTGCTCGACGAGTTCGACCGGGTGCGAGAGCAGGGGGTGAGCGTCGTCCTCGTCACGCACGACCCGCTCGTGACGGAGTACGCCGGCCGAGCGGTCGAACTCGTCGACGGCCGGGTCGCGGACCGCGACGCCGGGGGGACGGTCGAGTGAGCGGCGGCGCGGACGGCGACGGCGGGGACGACAGGTCGCGTCCGGCACCGGCGTCGCGGTCGGCCGGCGTCGACCGCGAA
The DNA here is from genome assembly GCA_003022865.1 of Halobacteriales archaeon SW_5_70_135. Taxonomy (GTDB): domain Archaea; phylum Halobacteriota; class Halobacteria; order Halobacteriales; family SW-7-71-33; genus SW-7-71-33. The sequence continues at coordinate 6,184 of PXSK01000037.1, forward strand.
ACCGGCGACCGGGCGCTGTACCGTCGGTTCCCGGCGCTGGCGCTGGCGTGGCGGAACCTCCGTCGCAACCGGCTGCGGTCGCTGCTGGCGACGCTGGGTATCGTCATCGGCGTGCTCGCGGTCGCCACGCTCGGGGTGTTCGGCAACGTCGTCTCGCTGTCGGCGGCGCAGACGCTGGGCGGCATCGGCGACCAAGTGATCGTCAGCCCCGACGAGAACGCCGGCGTCGAGAGTCTGGGGCCACGCGAGGTGCAGGCCGTCGAACGCGCCGCCGGCACGCGAGGCGAGGTGGTGCCGCTGATCACGGGTGGGGCGACCGCCCGCAGCGGCGGCAGTCGGACCGTCGCACAGCTGTACGGCACACGGACGCCGCGGACGCTGTTCGAGGCGCGGGCGGGCGAGCTGCCCGAGCGTCACCGCCAGGGCGCCATCGTCGGCCCCGAGATCGCGGAGGCGCTGTCGCTGCGCGTGGGGTCGACCGTCGAGATCGAGGGCAACGAGTACCGCGTGGTCGCCGTGCTGGCGGAGCCGGAGGGGTTCTCGCCGGTCACCCCGGACACCGCCGTCGTCCTTCCCCCGGGTGAGTTCCGCGAGCAGGAGTTCAGCCAGGTGGTGATCGAGGCGGAGTCCGGCGACGCCGCCGAGACCATCGCCGCCGACGTGCGCGAGCGACTGAACGCCCGCGAACAGCGCGTCTCGGTGTTCGCGCTGTCGTCGGTGGTCGCGGAGATCGCCCGCTTCTTCGGGCTGCTCTCTGCCTTCCTGATCGGCATCGGCGCCGTCTCGCTCGTGGTGGCGGGCGTGTCGATCCTGAACATCATGCTGGTGACGACCGTCGAGCGCCGCGGCGAGATCGGTGTGATGCGCGCGGTGGGCGTCCACCGCGAGGACGTGTTGCGACTGCTGGTGGTGGAGGCGACGCTGCTGGGCGTCGCGGGCGCGGTCGGCGGCGCGGTGCTGTCGGTGCTCGCCGTCGGCGGGCTCTGGTACTTCACGCCGGTCGCGCTGGACGTGGTGCTGGTGCCGACCAACGCCGCCTACGTGCTCGGCGCCGCGGTCTTCGGCGTGCTGGTGAGCCTCGCCAGCGGGGCCTACCCGGCGTACAAGGCCGCCGGCGAGCGACCCGTCGAGGCGCTGCGCGGGTGACGAAACAAAACGTATTTCCCGGGGACAGCGTTAAGGGGGCACGCCGAGGGCCGATAGCTCAGTCAGGGAGAGCGACGGCCTCTTAAGCCGTCGGTCGGGGGTTCAAATCCCTCTCGGCCCGTGCAGTGAATTGCCGAGTGACAACGAGGCGGTGAGCGAACCGGCAGGACGGATTTGAACGAGAGAACACCGAGCGCAGCGAGAGGTTCGCGTAGTTCAAATCCCTCCCGGCCCGCCCGGAGTCACGGAGTTCTCCCCAACCGCCGCCCCCCCACGCTCACGTACACGGAGACGCACGTGTACGGTGTGGCGACGAAGAATATCGCGGTCAGGGAGGAGACGTACCGGCGACCGAAGGCGCTGAAGCGGGAGGACGAGAGCTTCAGCGACCTGGTGGACAGGCCGACCGCTTGGGAGCACTCCACGACCGAGGTCGCAGGGACGACGGCCGGACTCGCGTCGGACGCCTCCGCGGGTCGGGAGCGGCTGCGCGAGGAGTTCGCGAAGGAGCAGGACGAACTGCGTGGACGCTGACTTCCTCGTCGATCTGCTCGATCCGGAGACGACACACCACACCGGCGCCGAGGAGTAGGCGTCGGCCGACGAGTCGACGCCAGTCGGAGTCCCCTCGTTCGCGGCCTTCGAGGTGCTGTACGGGCTCGCCGACGGCGGCGCGGACGAGACGGAGCTGCGCAAGGCCGACGACCGGCTCGAGTTCGCCGTCCCGCTGCCGTTCGAGCGAGCGGACGCGCTGGTGGCGGCGATCCCACACGCTGAGTCACCGGCTGGCGAGGCACTGAGCTCCAACGACACCGTCGTCGCCGCGATGGCCCGACGCAAGGGGGCGACGCTGGTCACCCGAGACACCGACTTCGACCGGGTGCCCGACCTCGAAACCGAGTCGCACGTCGGCTGAGCGGTTCCGAAGGTTTCGGCGACCTCACGAGACCCCGACGGAAGCGACCGCGGTTCGACTCGCTCCCGGTTCGTCGTGTTCTGTCCGGACGACGGCAGCCACGCCGAACGCTGACAGCCACGGGTGGACCAGCCACGCGGCAGTCACGAGCACCGCCGAACTGACCTCCCGGGCGCCGCACATATGTCGGTCGCCCCGTTCCGCCCGACATGGACAGACGGAGCGAGCGAGCGAGGGAGGTGCTGAGGGCGCTGTACGTGGAGACGCGGGCGGAGAACGCGCTGTCGGCGGTGCTGTTGTCGGTCGTCGAGGGTGCCCTCACCCCGACCGGCCGTGGTCTGTTCATCGAGACCGTCGAGGGCGGCCCGCGGCTCTCGGGAACGTCGGCGCTCGGGGTGGCCGTGCTGACGTGGGCGATGCTGCGGATGTTCCGGGGGATCGACCAGGCGTTCTCCGCAGTGTACGACACGGGGGCGGCGAACACGCTGGCGAACCAGATCCTCGACGGCCTGGTGGTGTTCGGCGCGGTGACGGCCGCCGTCGTCGTCGCCGGCCTGCTGCGGACAGCGGTTACCCTCGGCGACGGCGTCCTGGGCACGACGCTGACCACGCTGTTCGTGATCGTCGCGCTGTCGGTCGCGCTGTACCCGCTGTACTTCGTCTTCCCCGATATGGATCTCCCTCCAGTGGAGGCGCTGCCGGGGACGCTGGCCGCCGCGGTCGGGCTCACCGTTCTGGAGTCGCTGTTTCGCGTGTACGTGCAGGTCTCCTCGGCCGGCGAGCGCTACGGCATCGTCGGCGGGATCGTCCTCGTGCTGGCCTGGCTGTACTTCAACGGGGTGGTGGTACTCCTCGGCGCGGTGCTGAACGCCGTGCTCACGAACCGCTCCGCCAACGTGACGGTCGAGCCGGTGATCGGCGACCACCGGGCCGGACTCGACGCCCCGTCAGGGAGCGAGGAGGCCACCACAGTCGAGATCGCCGTCGGTGGCGACTCGGCGATCAACGAGTCACTCGACCGCCACGCCGTCGACCGACCGGCGGCGGTCACCGGGGCGCTGGGACCGCTCGCCGGGCGGATCGAGGACAGCGACTCCCTGACGATGGTCACCGACGAGACGGCGACGGCGTTGCCGCCGCCGTCGGGGCTAGATGTCGCCGACGATTCCGAGGAGCCGGCGGAACTGCGGCTGTGGTGGTAGTTCGGAAACGGAGTAGTCGATCGCCGCCGAAGAGCCGCGCACGCCCGAGTTCCGGACCGACACCTGCAGGCGGTGTGGCGAGGAGTTCGTGGCGCCGGAGCCGCCGGGCGAGAACTGTGCAGCCCGCGCTGTGAGCGGCTGGCGGCGGCGGCGACGGCCGCGGAGAACTGGTCAGGCCACGTCGTCCGGCCGGTAGTTGGGTGCCTCGTCGGTGATGACGACGTCGTGGGGGTGGCCCTCGCGCTGGCCGGCCGCGGAGACGCGGACGAACTCCGCGCGCTCCTTGAACGCCTCGACGTCGGGGGCGCCGACGTAGCCCATGCCGGAGCGCAGACCGCCGACCAGTTGGGTCAGCTCGGAGGCGAGGCTGCCCTTGTACGGGGTGGCGGCCTCGACGCCCTCGGGGACGTACTCCTCCTCGTCGTCGGGCTCCTTGAGGTAGCGGTCGGCGTCGCCCCCCTGCATCGCGCCGACGGAGCCCATGCCGCGGTACTGCTTGTACTTCTTGCCGTTCATCGTCACGACGCGGCCGGGCGCCTCGTCGGTGCCGGCGAAGTACGAGCCGAGCATGACGGCGTCGGCGCCGGCGGCGATGGCCTTGGCGACGTCGCCGGAGTAGCGGACCCCGCCGTCGGCGATGACGGGCACGTCGTGGGGGCTGACTGCGTCGGCCACCTCGGCGATGGCGGTGATCTGTGGCATGCCGGCGCCGGTGACGACGCGGGTGGTGCAGATCGAGCCGGGACCGATGCCGACCTTGATGCCGTCGGCGAAGTCGACCACGTCGCGGGCGGCCTCTCGGGTGCCGACGTTGCCGACGACGACGTCGGCCGCGACCTCGCGGGCGATCGAGTGTGCGCTGTCGATGACGTCGCCGTTGTGAGCGTGTGCGCAGTCGATGAACAGCACGTCGGCGCCGGCCTCGTCGGCGGCCTCGGCGCGGTCGTGCTCGAAGGGACCGACCGCGGCGCCGACGCGCAGGGCGCCGTCCTCGTCGCGGGCGGCCTCCGAGTACTCGCGGCGCTGGAGGATCCCCTGCATCGTGATCAGTCCCGTCAGGTGGTTCTCGTCGTCGACGATCGGCACCCGCTCGATCTTGTGTTCGTACATCAGCTCGAGTGCCTCGCGGGGCTCGATCGCTTCCGAGGCGGTGATCACCTCGTCGGTCATCGCCTCCTGGACCTCGTCACGGTCGCTCACTTCGAGATACGGGCGGATGTCCGTCCCGGAGATGATGCCGAGCACGCGGTCGTCGTCGTCGACGACGGGGGCGCCGTTGACCCCCTCGCGGGCCATCATGCGGTCGACCTCGCTCACCGTCTGGTGGGGCGAGGCGGTGACGACGTCGCGGATGATCGTCTCGTCGGCCTGCTTCACGCGTTCGACCTGGACGGTGGCCTCCTCGACGTCGAGGTTGCGGTGGATCACACCGAGCCCGCCGTTACGGGCCATTGCCACCGCCGTCGCGGCCTCGGTGACGGTGTCCATCGCCGCCGAGAGCACCGGGACGTTCAGGTCGACGTTCGACGAGACGCGCGTGGACACGTCGGCCTCGTCCGGCTCGACACGGGAACGCTTCGGTCGCAGCAGGACGTCGTCGAACGTCAGCGCCTCCGGTACGCGCAGTTTTTCCGTATAAAAGCCGGCCTCCTCGTGGGGATTTGTCGCCATGTAAACGGTCCCGGCGCCGGGTGCAAAAACGTTGCGAGAGCGAGCGCGACGACCGGCGAGCGCGTCGGACACTCGCGGACGCCGAGCGCAGGGCGCCGCCGCCGGCCCCGAGACTGCCGTGTGTGAACGCGCCTCGCGCAAGTCTTTTTCTGACCACTCCCCAGGTTCGTGTATGGGCTCCGCCAGTCCCGACGCGGCGAGTACCGTCGGTCAGAGCATCGCGTCTCGCGACGAGACGCACCCGACGCCGACGGTGACACACATGCCGAAGCGGTTCGTGGCGGAGTTTCGACGCCTACCGAAGCCGTCCCGAGCACCGCTCGGACGTCCGCTCTCTTGCCGGGCGGTCGGCGACGGCACCGGAAGCGCCCGCGGCCGCGACGGCCGGTACCGCTACCGTCGTCGCAGGCCCGAGGGCGTCGGGCGCCCACTGGCCCAGGGTGAGGGCACTGCCCGGTAGATGAGCGTCTCGCGGCATCCGATAGCCCTCCGGTTAGAACGGCTCGTGGGCGGCTCGGCGACGCTGCTGACGACGGTCATGGTGCTGCCGCTGGTCGACGGCATCTTCCCCGCGCTCGTGCTCGCGGGCGCGCTCGACTCCGTGGTCGGCGTTCTGGAGGTCGGCCTGCTCGTGTTCGGCGGCTCCGCGACACTCGCGGTCGTCCTCGCGGAGATGGACGCCCCGCCGAGGGCGGCCGCCCGCGCCGTCCTGGCCGTCGGTGCGGTGATCGTCGTCGGCGCCGCCGTCGAGGCGGCACTGGCGCCGACGATCAGAAGCGTCGTCGACCTGGTCACGTTCGAGCGCTTCGCGGCACTGGTCGTCGCGGCCGTCGCCGCAAAGACCGCGAGCGCCCGCGTCGGCGAGTACCTCCCGCGGCCGGCGGTGATCGTCGGACTGGGGCTCGTCGCCAGCGTCGACCCCGCGGGGGCGACCCTCGAAGTGACGACCGACACCGGACTGATCGCCCGGGCGGCGGCCGCCGCCCTCGTCGGGACGCTGTTCGCGCTGGGCGCCGCCGTGTTCGCACCCAGACTGCGGCGTAACGTCGACATCGATCGGTTCCGCTTCGGCAGTGCGGTCGCTCTGGGGCTGCTCACCCTGTCGATCCTGGGCTTCTCGTTCCGGGGTGCGCCGCTGGCCGTGGTCTTCGTCACCGGGCTGCTCGCGTTCAACCCCGGCGGGGCGACCGAGACCGACACTGACGCCAGCGGCGGTGACGGCAGCGGCACCCCTCAGGCGGTCGGCGACGGCGCCGGTGTCGGCCTCTCCGGAGAGACACCCTCCACGGGCGACCTGCTCGACCGCGCCGAGGACGACGGCATCCCCCGCGTGCCCGGTGAGGCCGAGACGACCGGCGAGGAGGCGACGACGGCGCCGAACGCGGACGGCGAGGGGCCCGGCCCGGACGCCGGCTCCGGCACAGACGCCCGCCGGCGGTCCGTCGGCGGGGCCGCCGGCGAGACGGACCGCGACACGCCGTGGTCCTGACCGCCGAACTTAGGGGTGCCCCGTCCACAGCGTGTCCATGAGCAAGGACAACCGCGTGGTACAGGGGCGGATGGTCACGCCGGAGTCGCTCGCGGAGCTGGTCGAGGGCGAGCCGGTAATGGACGCCGAGGCCATCGAGGACGCCGACCGCTCGTGTCCCGACTGCGACGGCTCCGTGGTCCGGGTGGGCTACATGCCCTCGGTGACGGCGTTCGTGACGGGCTACAAGTGCCAGGACTGTGACTGGAGCGAGACCGAAGAACGGTAGCGACGACGCAACACCGTGGCGCCGGGACCGAAATCGCTTTAATGGGCAGGGACGAACCGGTGTGCGCCGAGGGGCCGTAGCCCAGCCCGGCAGGGCGACTGACTCCAGAGGCACGCGCCCGGGACGAACCGCCTGATATACCGAGCGACCGGCTGATCACCGCGTCGCGACGACGACTCTCTGGAGTTCCGAGGCGCACCGGAGATATCAGTCGATCGGGGGTTCAAATCCCTCCGGCCCCATAGTTCAAATCCCTCCGGCCCCATCCTGCCGCCGCGGACAACTCGTGAGCGGCGGTAGAATGACGAGGAGGATTTGAACCAGGGAGTGAAGCGAACGAAGTGAGCGGAACGACTATTGTTCAAATCCCTCCGGCCCGCTCCTGCGGCGAGCAAACTCGCGAGCCGCAAGTATGGCCTCCGGAGGATTTGAAGAGGCCAGACGCGTGCGGCGAAGCGAGCACGTCTGGACATGGTTCCAAATCCCTCCGGCCCTACTCCTGCAGCGAACAACTCTGAAGCGAGACGCGACCACAGAACGCCTCGGAACGGCGAGCAGCGGGGCCGCGAGCCAACGGCAGCGAGTGGGGTTCACGTCCCTCGACTCACTCCTTCGGTAAACGGTGCTGCCGTCACTCGACGCTCGCCTCGTAGACGACCGTCGCCACGTCCCTGTCGAGCGGCTCCAGGCGCTCCTCGCGCTCCGCGACCAGGTCGGCGCGGTCCGCGTAGAAGGAGCGGCCGA
>PXSK01000038.1 GCA_003022865.1 Halobacteriales archaeon SW_5_70_135
CCAAGGAAAGTGACCGACGGCGTCCGTCCCTCCCGCCGGCAAGTAATGGCAGCCATAGCCGGTGTCCTGCCGGGTGGCTACGTTCTCGGTGTCTTCCCCGACCCCCTTACCGTGACCGACAACGAAAACGTTCGCCGTGACCCCGTCAGAGGACGCGGCACGCCGATCTCTGTCGAGCGAACGATCCGAGACCCCCAGGTCGACTACCGAGAAGAGCAGGACACCGTTCGGTACGTCAGAGCGTACATCAGAGACGGACCCACAGCCGACGAGCGAGAACCCGTCTACGAAACGGCCCCGTTCACCGAGTGGGTGACGTCGAAAGCGGCGTCCGTCGGATCGGGTGGCGTCGACGACGCGATCGACACTCGAGCCGACGGCAGTGCGGGCGCCACCGCGGGGATGACCCACCGCGACGGCGAGCAAGTCGTCATCGTCGACCGGAACCGTCGACCCGACAGCCAGCAAGACACCGATCGACCGAGCTTCGACGAATTGGTCGACATCACCCCCGAGTCCGCCACTGTGACTGTCACATTGGAGGGGCGAACACGGACAGAAACCTTCGGTGTCTGGGTGGAAGAATCGAACGAGGTTCCGGTCTGAACCTCCGTCGGCCGCTGACGCGGCGGCGGATCCCCAGTTCTGACCTCCCAAACGTCTACCTGATTGCTCGTGTGCGGCCTGGACGTCGTTCGGGACGAATGTATCCGGGTTGGTATCCGTGGTCTTGTCGGCCCGAACTCGTATCGACGGTGGAATCTGGTGACACCGCGGCGCAATCACAGATTCAACGCGACGGGACCGTCGCCGGTCGCTGTCGGCGAGCGGCACTCAGGCACGGTCGGCGAGCACGTCGTCGTAGACGTCCAGGTACAGCGTCTCGATCTCCTGGCGGGTGGGTACTCGAGGGTTGTTCTCCGGCGACCCGGAGGCGATCGCGTCCGCGGCCATCTCGTCGACGACGCTCGCGTACGAGTCCCGGTCGGGCACGGTCGCGAACTCCTCGAGGTAGCTGTACAGCGAGACGTCCGCACAGAGGTCGCGGACGGCGGACGCCGCCGCCCGGGCGGCCTCGCGGTCCGGCGTGTCGTCGTCGGCGGCGCCCAGCAGGCGAGCGATCTCGGCGTATCGTTCCGGTGCGCCCTGGGCCGAGAACTCCGTCACGTACGGCAGGAGGACGCCGTTCGCGAGCCCGTGGGGGACGTGCAGCTGCGCGCCGAACGGGCGGGCCATGCCGTGTACCAGTGCGACGGACGAGTTCGTGAACGCCTGGCCGGCCTGGAGTTGCCCCACGAGAGTCTCCTGGCGGGCGTCGAGGTCGTCCCCGTTCGCCCACGCGACGGGCAGCGCCCGCCGGACGCGCTCGATCGCTGCCCGCGCCAGCGTGTCCGGCATCGACCACGCGTGGACGGAGACGAAGGCCTCGATCGCGTGTGTGAGCGCGTCGATCCCGGTGAACGCGGTGTGGCTCGGCGGCAGCGTCCGCACGAGGTCGGGGTCCTCGACCGCGACCGTCGGCATCGCCGCCGTCGCGACGACGAGAAACTTCGTCGCCGTGGATTCGTCGGTGATCACGACGGAGCGAGTGGCCTCGCTGCCCGTGCCCGCCGTCGTGTTCGTCGCACACAGCGGCGGTATCGGCGACGGGACCCCCTCGTAGCCGGCACGGTCGACGGCGTACTCCCGGATCGCGCCGCCGTTGGCCGCGACGACGCCGATCGCCTTCCCCGCGTCGATGGGTGAGCCGCCGCCCAGTGTGACGATGCAGTCACAGTCGCCCGCCCGGTAGCGGGCGAGTCCACGCTCGACGTTCTCGACAGTGGGGTCGGGCCGGACCTCGTCGAAGACCGTCGTCGCCAGACCGGCCCCGTGTAGGCTGTCGAGCAGGCGATCGCCGTAGCGCTCGAAGACGCCCGGTGTCGCGACGACCAGCGCCCGCGAGCCCCGGGGCGCCATGCGTTCGCCGACCTCCGTCACGGCGCCACGGCCGACGACGACTTCCGCGGGCGAGACGAAGCGGTCGGTCCCCGACATCAGTCCGCGAGGTATGGCGCGAACAGTTCTTCGGGGTCCGGCTCCGTGGCGTCCTCGATCGGCCGCGCGACGGTCGTCGTCTGGTAGAACTTCTCGAAGCTGACGTTCTCGTCGAGCTGGTTGCCGCCCCAGGTGCCGGCACCCTCCGACAGCGTCGCGCCGAGCCCGTTGGCGTAGTGGCCGCCGTTGCTGAACGAGTGAACCTGGTTTACGAGCAGTCGCGCGACGTCTATCTCCCGGCCGGCACGGCGGGCACGCGCCTCGCTGTCGGTGTGGACGCCCGCCGAGTGGCCCGCCCCCTCGTAGGACAGGATCGAGCGGGTGAGCGACAGCGCCGCCTCGAAGTCCTCGGCGCGGTAGACGGTCAGCACGGGCGCTATCTTCTCGCCGGACATGGGGTGCTCGGGGCCGACACCGCGGCCCTCGACCATGAGAAAGTCCGCCTCACGGGCGCCGCGGTCCTCGATGCCGGCCAGTTCGGCGATCTCGGCGGGCGAGCGGGCGATCGCCTCGGGGTTCAGCGAGTCGCCGTCGTGTGGAAACAGCGTCTCCCGCAGTCGGCGGCGGTCGCCGTCGCCGAGCAGGTGCCCGCCCGCCCGACCGAGGGCGGCGACGGTCGGTTCGTACACGTCGTCGACGATCGCGGCGTTGCCCTCGCTGGAGCAGGAGGTGCCGTTGTCGAAGCGCTTGCTCGTGGCGATGCGCTCCGCCGTCGCGTCGACGTCGGCGGTCTCGTCGACGACCGCGACGGGGTTGCCCTCGCCCACACAGTAGTTGGGCGTGCCCGACTCCTGGCCGGCGCGGACGTTGTCGCTCGAGCCGGTCACCTGCAGGAGGTCGACCTGCTCCATCAACGCGTAGGTCTTCGCCTTGCTCACCGGCGGCGGCAGCATCTGCACCAGGTCACGCGGCGCGCCGACCGCGTCGAGTTCCTCGCGCACCCACTCGACGACCTGCTCGCAGGTCGCCCGCCCCCGCGGCGAGGGCGAGAGCAGGATCGCGTTCCGGCTCTTGACGGCCATCATCGAAAGCAGTGTCGGCGTCGCGCCCGGGTTCGTCGAGGGGACGACTGCGCCTACGACGCCGACGGGCTTTGCGATCTCGACGAGTTCGTTCTCGGGGTCGCGCTCGACGACACCGACGGTCGGCTCGCCGAGCATTTCCGCCAGCGCGCCGGTGATCTTCCGGCGCTTCTTCCGGTACTTGTCCTCGACGACACCCAGCCCGGTCGTCTCGACGGCCAGCTCGGACAGTTCACGACAGCGGTCCGCCTCGTACACGGCCCAGCCGACCGCCCGCGCGAGTTCGTCCACCTGCGCCTGGTCGTACTCTTCGACGGCCGCCATCGCGGCACGGGCGTCCTCGATCGCGCTCTCTACGGTCCGCTCAGGGTCGGCCGACTCCGCCCGCGCCGAACGGGTCGTCTCCGGGCTCATACGCGCTCCATGGTGTGTATCACTGATAAACATAATGATCGTTCAGGACAGAGCCAAGTGTCCGACGAGACGATCACGAACGACGATTACTTTTTTGTGGGGACGGGGCGGAGTCGCAGCCGAGCGACGGATGTCAGAGCAGCAGGACCTCGTACGACCGCCCACGACGGTAGACGCGAACCCGATCAGGACCCGGGCCGACTGGGAGCGCCAGCGCGAGCGGGCCCGCGAGGACCCGGGCGCGTTCCACGGCGAGATCGCGACGGAGCGACTCCACTGGCACGAAGACGGCGTCTGGGCAACCCGTGACGGCGACGAGTGGACCGGCTTCGCGGACTGCGACCCGGTCGAACTCGACTGGGACGCCGACCACGAGCCGTGGGACGTCGCCCTCGACGACGACGACCCGCCGCTGTACCGCTGGTTCGTCGGCGGCGAGACGAACGCCTGCTTCAACGAGGTCGACCGCCACGTGCTCGCGGGCCACGGCGACGAGACCGCGTTCCACTTCGAGGGCGACCGCTGGGACCAGTCGAAAAACGACGGTCGCGGCGGTCCGGTCGTCTCCGAGTCCGTCTCCCGACGGGAGTTGCTCCACCGGGTCGTCGTGGCGACCGAGGTGCTGCGAGACCTGGGCGTCGAGCGCGGCGACCGGGTGGCGCTGAACACCCCGAACGTACTGGAGCAGATCTACTACACTGAGGCCTGTAAGCGCCTGGGCGCGGTCTACACGCCGGTGTTCGGCGGCTTCTCCTCGAAGACACTGTCGGACCGGATCGCCGCGCTGGACGCCGAGGTGCTGATTACCGCCGACGGCGGCTACCGCAACGCCGAAATCGTCCCGTACAAGGAGCAGTACGGCGACCCCGCCCTGGACGACTACCTGCCCGTCGAGACCGTCCGTGAGACCGTCAGGGACGCCCTCGCCGACCTCGACGTGAGCGAGACACACGCGACCGCGATCGGGGCGGCCGTCGAGGACGCCGTCGAGGGCGCCGTCACCGTCGACCGGGCCGACGCCATGCGTGGCGTGGGCCACGCACTCGACGCCCTGTCGGTCGACGCCGAGCGCGCGACGGAGGTCCGCACCGCGATCGCCGCGGCGCTGGTCGACGCCGAGCACGTCGTCGAGGACGTGGTCGTGATCGAACACACCGGACAGGAGACGAACGTTCGCGACCGCGACCACTGGGCGCAGGACCTGGAGGCCGACGCCCGCGAGACCGTTCTGGCGAACGCCCGCGAGGCCGGCTTCGACGTCGACAGCGAGGCCGACCTCCGCTCGCTTCCGGACCGGGACCTCGTCGAGGCGCTGTGGGCCACGAGCGAGCCCGAACCCGTCGACGCCGAGTACCCGCTCTTTGTCATCTTCACGAGCGGGTCGACGGGACAGCCGAAGGGCGTCGTCCACGTCCACGGAGGCTACACGGCGGGGATCGCTCACACGATGCGGGTCTCCTTCGACGCGCGACCCGGAGACACCGCCTTTGTCGTCGCCGACCCGGGCTGGATCACCGGACAGTCCTACCTCATCAGCGCCTGCCTGACGACGCGCACGACGAGTGTCGTCGCCGAGGGGTCGCCGCTGTACCCGGACGCCGGCCGCGTCTCCTCTATCATCGAGCGCTACGACGTGGACGTCTTCAAAGCAGGGGTGACGTTCCTGAAGACGGTCATGGAGGACGAGGACAACGTCGCGGACGTGCGGGCGTGGTCGACGGACTCCCTGCGGGTCGCGACGTTCTGTGCGGAGCCGGTCAACGAGGCCGTCCAGGCGTTCGGCATGCGCGAGGTCTGTTCTTGGTACAGCAACTCCTACTGGGCGACCGAGCACGGCGGTATCGTCTTCACGCACTTCTACGGCAACGAGGACATGGCGCTGCGTCCGGACGCTCACACCTACCCCTGTCCCTGGGTGTTCGACGACGTCTGGCAGCGGACCGAGACGGCAGCCGGCACGGAGTGGGCCGCCGCCGACCGCGGCGAGCGCGGCGAGATCGTGGTCCGCGAACCGTACCCGTACCTCATGCGGACAGTGTGGGGGGCGAGCGAGTCGTTCGACCCCGACGACCCCACCGCCTGGGAGGGTGACCGCGAGCGGTTCGAGGACGTCTACTGGATCGAGCGCGACGACGAGTACGCCTACCGGCAGGGTGACGTGGCCAAAAAGTACGACGACGAATCCGTCAGCCTCCACGGCCGCGCGGACGAGGTGATCAACGTCTCCGGACACCGAACGGGCACCGAGGAGCTCGAAGGTGCGATGCTACGGGACAAGCAACTGAACCCGGAGACGCCCGTCGCGAACGTCGTCGTCGTGGGTGCGCCCCACCACGAGAAGGGACTCGTCCCGGTCGCGTTCGTCCAGACCCGCGAGGGAACGTCGCTGACGGCCGAGGTGGAGGACCGCCTCGCCGACTTGGTGCGCGAGGCGAAGGGCGTCGTCGCGGTGCCGGACGCCTTCATCGAGGTCGAGGCGTTCCCGGAGACCCGCTCGGGGAAGTACATGCGCCGGATGCTGACGGCGATGCTCGCCGGCGACGAGGTGGGCGACACCACCACCCTGCGGAACCCGGAGGCTGTCGACCGCGTCCGGCCGAAGGCCGAGCGCTGGCGGCGCCGCCAGCGCGTCGCCCGGCAGCAGGACCGCCTCGAGGAGCACCGCTTCTTCCGCGTCCAGTACACGCCCGTGGTCGGCACCGACCGAGAGATCGCCACGGTCGTCATCGACAACCCGCCCGTCAACGCGCTCACCGAGCGCGCCCTCGACGAACTCACGACCGTCGTCGGGCACCTCGACGACCGCGACGCCGTCGGTGCAGTCGTCGTCGCCAGCGAGGGCGAGCCGTTCGTCGCCGGCGCCGACGTCGAACAGCTGCTGGAGGAGGTCCACGAGCCGGCCGAGGCCCGCGCGCTCGCGGCCACCGCACACGAAGCCTTCGAGCGCCTGGAGACGCTGTCGGTGCCGGTCGTCGCCGCCGTCGACGGCGCCGCCCTCGGCGGCGGCAACGAGCTCCAGCTGGCGACGCACTACACCGTCGCCGAGGAGCACGTGACCGTCGGCCAGCCGGAACTGCGGCTGAACATCCTCCCCGGCTACGGCGGCACGCAACGACTCCCGCGAGTGCTCGAGGAGCACCGCGGGCGGGCGGGACTCTCCGACGCTCTCGTCGCCATCACGAACGGCCGGGAGAGGGACGCTGCGGACGCTTGCGAGACGGGACTCGTAGACGAGGTGACCGAGGCGCCCGCCCGGGTCCGGGCCGCCGAACTCGCCCGCGCACACGTCCGCGACGAGAACGACACCCTACGGGACGCCCGCGAGGACCGCCGGGCGGCCCGCGAGCGGTGGCAGGAGCCGGAGGCGTTCCCCGAGGACGTGCTGGAGCACGAGGACCTCAGGCGCAACCGCCGGTCGTGTGAGCGGGCCGGCGTCGGTCGCGAGCGGGCGTTCGAACGAGCCGTCGAGGCCGTCCGGACCGGCTTCGAGGAGGGGCTCTCGGCCGGCATGGAGCGGGAGGCGGAGCTGTTCGCCGAGGCCGTCGTCGACCCGGTGGGCGGCAAGCGCGGCATCGAACAGTTCCTCGACGGCCGGGCACCGCCGCTCCCGACGCGGCCACGCGAGGCGCCGCCGCTGGAGCGTGCCCCGGAACTGGAGCGGCGGGGGGACCTGCTGCCGGTCGGTGCGCCGTTCTACCCGGGCGCCGACGAAGTGCCGGACTGGCAGTACGGCTTCGCCGTCGAGCGCGATCCCGAGACCGGCGAGCCGGCACACGGCGACCCGATCGAGGCGGAGATCGAGGGGATCCACCCCGTCGAGGAGCCCGGTCCGAACGAGGTACTGCTGTACGTGCTGGCCAGTGAGGTGAACTTCAACGACGTCTGGGCGATCACGGGCGTGCCGGTGAGTCAGTTCGAGAACCACGACCGTGACCGCCACGTCACCGGCAGCGGCGGCGTCGCCCTCGTCGTCGACGCCGGTGGCGCCGTCCAGGCCGAGGGTCGGGTCGGGGTCGGCGACCTCGTGACCGTCTACTCGGGGCAGAGTGACGTCCTCTCGCCGCGGATGGGGCTGGACCCGATGTTCGCGGACTTCTCCATTCAGGGGTACGAGGAACCGGACGGCAGCCACCAGCAGTTCATGCTCGCCCAGGCGCCGCAGGTTCACCCCGTGCCGGAGGGCGTCACTCTCGAGGAGGCCGGCTCGTACCTGCTCGACTCGGGCACCGTCTACCGGGCGCTGTTCACGACCCTCGACGTCGAGTCGGACCGACGGATGTTCGTCGAGGGCGGCGCGACCGGAACCGGTTACGAGACGCTACGAATGGGGCTGCGCTCGGGGCTCTCGGTGACGGGACTGTGCTCCAGCGACGACCGCGTCGAGCGCATCGAACGCGCCGGCGGTCACGCCATCGACCGCACCGACGACGGTGTCGCCGACGTCTGGGGGCCGATCCCGGAGGACCCCGAGAAGTGGGACGAGTGGCGGGCGGCCGGCGAGCCCCTCCTGGAGCGATTCCGCGAGGCCCACGGCGGGCTCGCGGACTACGCCACCAGTCACGCCGGCGAGCAGTCGTTCCCCCGCACCGTCCAGTTGCTCGCCGAGGGCGGCGAACTCACCTTCTGGGGGGCCTCTACGGGGTACGAGCTCACCTTCCTCGGCAAGCCGGGCGAGCGTACGCCGGAGGCTGCCCTCGACGACGCCGACCTCGGCGCCGGCGAGGGACTACTGGTGTACTACGGTGTCGACGGCGACGGCAGCGGGGCTGACGTGCTCGACCGCACCGGTCTCCAGGCGATCGAGGCCGGTCGCGAGGCCGGCGCCCGCGTGGTCGTCGTCGCCGACACCGACGAGCAGGCGGAGTTCGTCGAGTCACTCGGCTACGGCGACAGCGTGGAAGCGGTCGTCTCCGTCGAGGGGCTAGAGCGACGGGAGGAGGCGTTCGCGTGGCCGGATTCGCTGCCGTCGTTTCCGGACCCACAGGCCGCTCCCGAGGCGTTCAGTCGGGCCGTCCAGGAGTACACCGACACGGCGTTCAAGCCGCTCGGCTCGGCCGTCGGCAAGCACCTCAGCACCGCGGAGAACCCCCGCGGCTATCCGGACGTCGTCTTCGAGCGCGCCGGACACGACGCACTCGGGGTCTCGACGATGCTCGTCCGCCCGCACACCGGCCGCGTGGTGTACAGCGAGTCGATGGCGGGCCGCCGTTACTCGTTCTACGCGCCGCAGGTGTGGATGCGCCAGCGCGACATCCTGATGCCCGCCGCCGCCGTCCGGGGCACCCACCTCTCGAACGCTCACGAGGTGCAGCAACTCAACGCGGAGATCGACGCCGGCGAGTACGACCTCGCGACGCCGGCCGTCGTCGACTGGGACGAGCTGCCGACGACACACCAGGCGCTGTGGGACAACGAGCACGACGCCGAACTGTACGTCGCCGACCACGCCCTCCCCGCCGAGGGACTGCGCGACCGCTCGGAACTGTACGAGGCTTGGGCCGCCGGACACGACGGCTAAGGCGCGCCCGGTGGACCCGATCCGACCGGTCGCAGACGACTCGCGGACGGGCGACACCGAACCGCGTCACCGGGCGCGGTCGTCCGGCCGATCGCCGACGGCGCCGCTGTTCGGAGTCGAATTGCGGGTGGGGTGGGCCGGCACGAACTCGAGTCACGCCGACTCGCTCGCCGCGCTCACTCGTCGTCTCGTTCAAATTGACTGCTCGTGCACTCACGACTCACGGACTGTTCGTCGTGGGTGATGGGCCGGCACGAATTCGAATCGTGGTTACGGCCACCCGAAGGCCGAAGGATACCAAGCTACCCCACCGGCCCAAGCGCACCGAGATCGGGTCGGTTCGGTCAAAAGCGTTCCGGACCGCAGTCACACCTGCTCGTGACCGCGGGTGTCGAGGAGGTGGTGTGCGACGACGATCGCCTGGTCGGCGTGCAGCGGCTCGGGACCCAGTCGCAGTCGTCGGTCGGCGACCTCGCCGAGCAGGTCACGCTCCTCGCGGGTGAACTCGCGGTGGTCCGAGAGGACGAACCCGGCGTCCGGGGGGTCGTCGCGGTCGAACGGTGCCGACTCCGTGGCCGGCGTGCCGTCCTCGCACAGCGCGACGAGGCCCGCGCGCTCGGCGACCGCGTCGAGGGTGTCGGCGAGGCCGCGCCGGCGGAGTTCGACGCCCGGGTGGGGCTCGACGGACATCGCGCCGACGGCCTCGTCGCGCCGTTCGAGCGCCCCACGCACGACGGCGGCGGTCGAGCGCTCGTCGGGGTTGAGCCGGCGAACCGCGCCGCCGTCGACGCCGACGGTGAACTCGTCGGCGAGGACGAGCTGGACCCGCGTGTCCTCGCGGACGCCGTGCGAGCGCAACAGCCCGGCCGTCAGACAGCGACAGAGCACGTCCAGTCGGCCGGCACCGGGCAGGTCGTCGAGTGAGAACTCCGCGCTGGTGGGGGCGTCGTGGCCGACGACGACGAACTCGCGCACGACGAGGGTTCGGCAGCGGTCGAATTGAGTCTGTCGCCGACGGTTGAATTAAGAGGGTCGCCCCCCTCGTCTCGCGGGATGCCAGAGATCGATCTCTCGCCGGAGCAGTACGCCTACGTCGAGGCGCTCCGGGACGAACTCGCGGAGGAGGTCACCTACGGCACCGTCCGCCTGGCCGACGCCGTCCAGTACCTCGTCGACCACCACCGCGAGGACGGCGACCTCGACGTCGAGGTGGACGACCTGGACGTCGACGACGCCGCCGCCGACGGCGGGCAGGCCGTCGCCGCGGACGACGAGCGAGAGCCGACCGGCGACGGGGGCGACGGGGGCGACCCCCTCGACTCGGACAACGAGACGGTCTCGGAGATGCTGAGCCTCCTGGAGGACCACGACGACGTCTGGAGCGAGGTCGAAGAGGGCTACGCGGTGGAGCTGCCCGACGGCGGCACCGAGCAGGCCCGAACGAAGGACGACGTGCGGGCGCTGCTGTTCCAGCACTACCGCTGACCGTCTCTCGTGTCGAACCGGTAGACTCAGGACGACCGGCGCCGGCGGTCGGACATGGCCGTCGTCGAGATCCGCTGTCCGGCCTGTGGCGAGTTCGACGCGGTCGTGAAGGTCGACGTCGGGTCGTACCGGTGTGAGGAGTGTGACGAGTCGTTCGGTCCGGGAGACGTGCACGACGCCGGCTGAGAGAGGCGAGCCGACGAGCCGTCGGTCACTGCCGGCGGGCACGGCCGAGCTGGGAGTGCCCTCGGACGGGGACGTGGTCGTGCTGCTCGACCTCGGGTCGCTACTGCCGTTGGCCGACACCCTCCGCGCTCGACGGGACGGGGGCGTCGAGCGACCCGAGCGGCCGCACTTCCCGGTCGGCATCGACCGTCGAGCCGGCGGCGGCGACGCTGGTTACCCGTCCATCGCCCGCTCGATCGTCGACCGAAGGTTTCGGAGCGTCTCGTGGTCGTACCGGAGCCGCGTCGACCCGGCGGTGACAGAGAGCGTCGCGTCGGCGGTCGTCTCGCCGATCCGGGTGACCGGCGTCCCGTCGGCGGCAGCGCGGACCGCGTCCGGGTCAGTCGTGCCGACGACGACGCGCCCGGGGGCCTCGGCGAACAGCGCGCGGTGGGGGTCGTCGCCGGGCAGCGACGCCGTCAGCCCCGTGCCGTCGGCGGCGGTCACCGTCTCCGCGAGCGTCGTCGCCAGTCCGCCCTGACTCACGTCGTGGACGAACGCCGTCGACGACAGGTCGGCGACGTCGGCGACCGCCTCGACGCGGGCGGCGGGCGGGTCCGGCAGCGACGGGAAGCGGTCGTCGCCGTCGAACGCCGCCAGGTACGCCGAGCCGCCCAGCGCCGGCTCGGTCGCGCCGACGAGCACCACCTCGGCGTCGGGGACGGCGGCGATCCCGGGCGCGTCCCACCCGTCGCGAGCGCCGAGCATCAGCAGCGTCGGCGTGGGCACCACCGGACCGCTCTCGCTGTCGTTGTACAGCGAGACGTTGCCCCCGACGACCGGCACGCCGAGGTCGCGGCAGGCCGCCGCCAGCCCCTCGACGACGGCCGCGAAGCCGCCGTACGTCTCCGCACGCTCCGGGTTGCCGCCGTTCAGGCAGTCGACGGCCGCCAGCGGGCGAGCGCCGACGCTCGCCAGGTTCGTCGCGTTCTCGATCGCCACCGCGCGGGCGCCCTGTCGCGGGGCCGCGGCGGTCCAGTCGGGGGCGGCCCCCGACGACAGCGCGATGCCCGTACCCGACTCGGCGTCGCCGGTCTCCCGGACCGCCAGCACGGCCGCGTCACCGCCCGGCGGGGCGGTCGTCCGCAGACCGACCTCGTGGTCGTACTGTCGGTACACCCACTCCTCGCTCGCCGTCGACGGGTTCCCGACGACGGCCTCGAACGCCGCCTCCAGGTCGGCACCGGGACGGTCGACGGTCGACTCGGGCGGGGCCGTGCGGTCGTGGTCGTCGAGCGGCGCGCCGTCGGCCAGCAGCTCCGCGGGCGCGTCGACGACCCGCTCGTCGTCGAACCGACAGACGTACCGGCCGTCGTCGGTCACGCTGCCGACGACGGAGCAGCCCACCTCGAAGCGCTCGACCACCGACCGGACGGCCGCGACGTCCTCGGGACGGACCTCGTAGCACATCCGCTCCTGTGACTCCGCGAGCAGCACCTCCGTGGCGGTCATCCCCGGTTCTCGGCGGTGGACGGCGTCGAGGTCGACGTCGGCCCCGAGGTCGCCCTTCGCGACCATCTCGCAGGTCGCCCCGCCGAGACCGGCGGCCCCCAGGTCGCGGGCCGCCACCACGAGGTCGCGCTCGGTCAGCGTCTCGCTGGTCTCGATCAGCAGCTTCTCCGTGTACGGGTCGCCGACCTGCACGGCGGGGCGGTCCTCGGTCTCGCTGTCGTCGTCCAAGTCCTCGCTGGCGAAGGCCGCGCCGCCGAGGCCGTCCCGGCCGGTGGCGTTGCCGACGAGCACCAGCCGGTTGCCGGGCTCGCGTGCCCGGGCGGTCACCAGTCGCTCCTCGTCGAGCAGTCCGACACAGCCGACGTTCACCAGCGGGTTGCCGACGTAGGAGTCGTGGAAGTCGACACTGCCACCGACGGTGGGCACGCCGACGGCGTTGCCGTAGTCTGCGATCCCCTCGACGACGCCGTCCATGAGATACCGCGAGCGCTCCCGCTCCAGCGGTCCGAAGTACAGCGAGTCCGTCAGCGCCACCGGATAGGCGCCCATCGAGATCACGTCGCGGACGATGCCGCCGACGCCCGTCGCCGCCCCGTCGTACGGGTCGACGAAGGAGGGGTGGTTGTGGCTTTCGACCCCGAGCGCCAGGTACGTCTCGTCCCCGTCGCACTCGCCGTCGCCGACTCCGGTCGTCGCGTCGAGGTCGTCCGGCGCAGGGACCGCGACGACGGCGGCGTCGTCACCGGGACCGAGGACGATGTGCTCGCCGTCGCTCTCGAACGCCGACAGCAGCGCCCGCGAGGAACGGTACGCACAGTGTTCACTCCAGAGGTTCTCGAACAGCGCCGCCTCCGCCCGCGTCGGCTCGCGCCCCAGTGCCCTCTCGATCCGTCGCCGGTCACCCTCGCGGAGGGTCATCGCCTGGTCACATCCGCCGCCGGCGCAAGTGTGTTTCCATCGCGCCGGACGCCGGCAGGCGAGCGACGGCTGACCGGGGCGCTTTTTTGTGATGCCACGCAACGCCGGGGCGTGCTCTCGGTCGAGTTGCACTGTCACTCGTCGCTGTCGTACGACGGCCGCGACCCGGTCACGGCGCTGCTGGAGCGGGCGGCGGCCGTCGGCCTCGACGCGATCGCCGTCACCGACCACGACGAGATCGAGGCCAGTCTCGATGCGGTCGACCTCGCCCCCGACTACGGGCTGGTCGGCATCCCCGGCACGGAAGTCACCAGCGCCGCCGGACACGTTCTCGCGCTGGGCGTTCGGGAGACCGTACCCGCCGGTCTCGACTTCGAGACGACACTCGACCGTATCCGCGCCCTCGGCGGTATCGCCGTCGTTCCCCATCCGTTTCACCGCTCGCGCAGCGGCGTCACGGCGAACGTCTCCCGCGACCGGCTGGCCGCCGCCGACGCCGTCGAAGTGTTCAACTCCCGCCTGCTCACGGGCCGGGGCAACCGCAAGGCCGAGCGGTTCGCCCGCGAGCGCGGCCTGCCGATGACCGCCGGCAGCGACGCCCACATCGCCGACATGGTCGGCCGCGCGGTCACCGCCGTCGACGTCGACGGTGACCGCGACGTCGGGGCGATCCTCGACGCCGTCCGCGCCGGCCGGACGAGCGTGGAGGGACGGCGCACTCCCTGGCGGATCTCATTCCGCCAGGCCGCCGACGGAGCCAAGCGACGTGTGCAGAACCGTATCGCCGGCTTCCTCCGATGACCCCAGAGTTGCGGGGTGGCGACCCCGTCGCCGTCGAGCGTGCGCTCCGGTCGGGCGAGTCGCTGTCCGGGATCGACGGCTTCGCCGGCCGCCTCGACGACCGTCTGGTGCGGGACCTGCTCGGTCGCGAGCCGCTGTTCGTCGACGGTGACGACTGGGCGTTCGCGCCCGGCGAACTCGACGACCCGTCTCCGTTCCCCGCGGGACACGCCGCGGACCGAGCGACTCTCGACGGGGCGGCGCCGCTCGCGGAGGCCGAGACCGAACGGGTGCTGTCACTGCCCGACCCGGAGCCGGTCGGCCGTGGCGACGGCGTCGACCGGGTGGGTTCGGCACTCGCCGAGGCCGAGAGCGACGTCCCGGACGACTGTCCGGTCGCCTTCTCCGGCGGCGTCGATTCCGGGACGGTCGCGGCGATGACCGGCGGCCCGTTGTACGCGGTCGGCTTCCCCGGAAGTCACGACCTGGAGGCGGCACGCGAGGCCGTCGAGGCGATGGACCGCCGACTGCACGTCGTCGAGTTGACTCACGACCGCTTGCGCGAGGCAGTCCCGCGGGTCGTCGCGGCCACCGGTCGGACGAACCCGATGGACGTCTCGATCGCGGTGCCGCTGTACGTGGCCGCCGAACGGGCGGCCGCCGACGGCCACGACCGTCTCGCCGTGGGGCAGGGTGCCGACGAGCTGTTCGGCGGCTACGAGAAGGTGGCGACCGCGCCGACGGACCCCCGGGTGTCGGCCGGCACCGTCCGGGAGGCCACCCGCGAGGTCGTCCGCGGGCTGCCGGACCAACTGGCGCGTGACGTGCCACTCCTGCGAGCGGCAGGCGTCGAGCCGGTCGCGCCGTTCCTGCGGGACAAGGTGATCGAGGCGGCGCTGCGGCTGCCGACGGGAGCGCTGGTCGCCGACGACCAGCGGAAGGTCGCGTTACGAGCGGCGGCCCGACCGTTCGTGCCGGCGTCGGTCGTCGAGCGCGAGAAGAAGGCCGTCCAGTACGGCAGCTACGTCGCCCGGGAGCTCGACCGCATGGCCCGACAGGAGGGGTTCAAGCGCCGGATGGACAACCACGTCGGCCAGTACGTCCGGTCGCTCGTGGAATGACGAACAGGCGGCGCCTCGGACGTCGCGGGGCGGCGCGCCGCACGCCCGCTCGACCGGCCCCGCGTTCGCGGTCAGGTCACGGGACGCTCTGGTCCCGTTATCGCACTTCAACCGTCAGCTCGGCCGTCGACGGTCTCGATGGCTCGCAGCCCTATCTCGACGGTGTCCGGCTCCAGGAAGTCGGCGTCGCGGAGTTCGTCGGCGGTGAACCAGCGCCAGTCCTCGGCGGGCACCTCGCCGTCGGCGGGGTCGACCGCGCGGCTCGTCGTGCGACCGTAGTAGACGAGGTCGACGTGCTGGTGACCGACGGCGCCGTCGTGGCGGTTGATGTCGGCTAATTGCACGTGCTCGGGCCGGGGGAGCGACTCGACCGTCGCCGAGGTGACCGATTCTCGGTCGGCGACGAGCTCGGGGTCGAGACCGGTCTCCTCGCGAGTCTCGCGGAGGGCGGTGCGGTGGGGGAGTTCGTCGCGGTCGACGTGGCCGCCGGGCGGGAGCCACATGTCCAGTCGCTTGTGGTCGTGCAGGGCGGTGGCGCCGTCGCTGACGAGGTAGAGCGTGGCGGTGAAGTGCCGGGTCAGCTCCATGCGACGGGGCGAACCCTCGCGGGTTTCAACGCGTCGAAAGGGGGAGTGGGGGCGGAGCGGTCAGACGGCGCCGAGACCGTCCTCGGCCTCCAGCAGCTCGTGGTAGCGGTTGCGGATGGTCACCTCGGAGATGTTGGCGACCTGGCTGACCTCGTTCTGGGTGACCTTCTCGTTGGTGAGCAGGGCGGCGGCGTAGACGGCGGCTGCGGCGAGGCCGACGGGGGACTTGCCCGAGTGGATACCCTCGCCCTTTGCGGTTTCGAGCAGCGAGCGGGCGCGGCGCTCGGCCTCGTCGCTCAGGCCCAACTCGGAGGCGAAGCGGGGCACGTAGCTCACGGGGTCGGCGGGCTTGATCTCCAGGTTGAGCTCGCGGACCACGTAGCGGTAGGTGCGGGCGATCTCGTCCTTGTCGACGCGGGAGACGGTGGTGATCTCGTCGAGGCTGCGCGGGGTGCCGGCCTGGCGGGCAGCGGCGTACAGCGACGCCGTCGCGACCCCCTCGATCGAGCGCCCCGGCAGGAGGTCCTCGTCCAGCGCCCGGCGGTAGATGACCGACGCGGTCTCGCGGACGTTGTTCGGCAGGCCGAGCGCCGAGGCCATCCGGTCGATCTCGCCGAGCGCCTGCTTCAGGTTGCGCTCCTTCGAGTCGCGGGTGCGGAACCGCTCGTTCCAGGTGCGGAGACGCTGCATCTTCTGGCGCTGGCGCGAGGACAGCGCCTGCCCGTAGGCGTCCTTGTCCTGCCAGCCGATGTTCGTCGAGAGGCCCTCGTCGTGCATCATCTTCGTCGTCGGCGCGCCGACGCGGGACTTCTCGTCTTTCTCCTTCGCGTCGAAGGCACGCCACTCCGGCCCGCGGTCGATCTCGTCCTCCTCGACGACGAGACCACAGTCGGAGCAGACCGTCTCCGCTCGCTCCTCGTCCGAGACGAGGTTTCCCCCGCACTCGGGACATGCCAGTTCCTCTGACTGCTCTTCTTCCTCGCGCTCTCGTTCTCGTTCTCGTTCGCGCGTGCTGTCTCGGATGCTCGTGTCTGTCATTGTGTCGTCCGGAGGGTCGTCTCGGACGGTCAGTGCTCGGTGCACGGCCCCGCCGAGAGAACTCCCTATGTAGTTATAACTGGTGGGCGTACGCATTTAAATCTTTTGGCGACCTATACCGCCGAAAACGGCCGCGAGACGCCTTGAAACGGCCGATACGCGGGGGCTGTGGCGAGACCTCTCAGGGCGGGCGAGTCCGGGGACCGAAACGCCTTACAGCGGCCACCGCGTCCGACACCGTATGGACCGCGTGGATCCGGAGGCGGTCGACCACGTCGCCGACCTCGCCCGGATCGACATCGACGACGACGAGCGCGAGGCGTTCGCGGCACAGTTCGCCGAGGTACTCGAACAGTTCGAGACGCTCGAAGAGGTGCCCGAGGTCGACGCCGACCCCGACCTGGTGAACGTGCTCAGAGCCGACGAGGTGCGCGAGGGGCTCAGCCAGGCGGAGGCACTCGCCAACGCCTCCGAGAGCGAGGAGGGGCGATTCAGAGGTCCGAAGGTGTCCTGAATGGCCGCCGGAATAAACGCCTTCGTCACCCGCGAGCGGATCGAGGGCGGAACGGGGCCGCTCTCGGGCACGACCGTCGCCGTGAAGGACAACATCTCCACCGAGGGCGTCCGCACCACCTGTGGCTCGGAGATGCTCGAAGAGTACGTGCCGCCGTACGACGCCACCGTCGTCGAGCGCCTGCTCGAAGCCGGGGCGACGATCCCCGGCAAGACGAACATGGACGAGTTCGGCATGGGCACCACGACCGAGACCAGCCACTTCGGACCGACACGTAACCCGGTCGACACCGACCGGGTGCCGGGCGGCTCCTCCGGCGGCTCCGCCGCGGCGGTGGCCGCCGGCGAAGTCGACGCCGCGCTCGGCTCCGACACCGGCGGGTCGATCCGCTGTCCCGCCGCCTTCTGTGGCGTCGTCGGGGTCAAACCCACCTACGGGCTCGTCTCGCGGTACGGCCTCGTCGCCTACGCCAACTCCCTCGAACAGATCGGCCCGATCGCCTCGGACGTCGGAACCGCCGCCGAGTTGCTCGACGTCGTCGCCGGCCCGGACCCCCGGGACGCCACCACGCGGTTCGGCGCCGGCGAGCGGCCCGACGACGTGAGCGACGGTCCGGACGGACACCCCGCCGAGACGACGACCTACGCCGACGCCGCCGACGGCGACGTCGACGGGCTCACCGTCGGCGTCCCGACCGAACTCGTCGAAGGCGCCGTCGAGGGCGTCGTCGAGAACTTCGAGACCGCCCTCGACGACCTCCGGGCGCGGGGTGCCGAAGTCGAGGCGGTGTCGCTGCCGAGCGTCGAGTACGCCGTCGCCGCCTACTACGTCATCGCGATGAGCGAGGCCTCATCGAACCTCGCCCGCTTCGACGGCGTTCGCTACGGTCACTCCGCCGACGCTGGCGCCGACGCCGGCGACTGGAACGAGGCCTTCGCGCGAACCCGAGAGGAGGGGTTCGGCCCGGAGGTGAAGCGTCGCGTCCTGCTCGGTACCTACGCCCTCTCGGCCGGCTACCACGACAAATACTACGAGCAGGCCCAGAACGCCCGCGCCTGGGTGAAGCGTGACTTCGACGAGACCTTCGAGACGGTAGACGTCGTCGCCTCGCCGACGATGCCGGTGCTGCCGTTCGAGACGGGCGAGGGCCTCGACGACCCCGTGAAGATGTATCTCGCGGACGCCAACACCACGCCCGTCAACCTCGCCGACCTGCCCGCGATTTCCGTGCCCGCCGGTCGCGCCGAGGGCCTCCCCGTTGGCGTGCAGTTCGTCGGGCCCGCCTTCGGCGAACGACGGGTGATCCGCGCCGGCAGCGCGCTCGCCTGACGCCGATGGGCCGCGACACGCCGTCGACGCGCTCGACTCGCGGGCGCCACGGTCGGCCAGGGCACCGACCGGGCCGGTCGCCCCGGCGGCCGTCGCCCGGACGGCGGCGAGGTCGGTCGAGCCACGTCAGTCGCGGGCGTCGGGGTACTCCTCGAAGGCGAGGCTCATGATGAACTGCGAGAACTCGTCGCTGCGGTGGTTGGCCTCCTCCTCGCCGATGAACGGCGACAGCTGGTCGCCGGCCATCAGCAGGGAGAACGCGAGATCGCGGGTGCGCGGCGTCAGGTAGTAGGTGTTGTGTCCCTTGTAGACGGTCTCCTCGCGCTGGATGAGCTCGTGTCCGACCAGCGTCTCGACGATGCGACTCCCCTTCCGCGAGGAGACGTCGAGTTCCTTCCAGAAGTCGCTCTGGTGGATGCCACCGGACTCCCGGACCAGTTCGAGCCCGGCGAGTTCGGCCTCGGACAGCGTCTCGATCGCCTCCGACCCGGTCACACTCACCGAGACCACCTCCGCGTTCCGGCGTCGGTAGCGTGCATGTGAGGGGATCGGCCTCCGGCCCGTTTAAATCCCGTGGGGACCGTCCACGCCGCCAGTTTCGACGGAGCTGACTGCCGTCGCGCCACGCGGCGTCACGTGAGCGACGACTCCGGGGACGGTCACGGCCGCGACTGCGACCACGGTCACGACCACGATCGCGACCACGACCACGGCCACGCGACGGGAGCGACGACGGACGAGCGGACCACGGCATCGACGAGCGAGTTCACGGCCCGCGAGGCGGGGACCGGCGTGGCGGTCGCCGCCGTCGGCCTGGTCGTCGCCGTCGTCGTGCCGCTGGTGCTCGCTCGAGTCAGGCGAGACCGAGCAGCTCCAGCCCGTCGAAGCGGAAGAGAAACAGATAGACCTGGACGACGCCGGCGGTCGCGAGGACGAGACCGGCGACCCGGCTCAGCAGTCCGGAGCGCCGCGAGACGGTCCGGAGAACGCTGTCACGGCCGACGGCGGCGAGGCCGGTGACCAGAAACATCAGCAGCACCGTCCCGAGGGCGTAGGCGACGAACATCGCGGCGGCCAGCGCCGGCGGCGCGCCGGAGACCGCGAAGCCGGCGACGCCGACGAACACCGGCGCCGCACAGCCCGCCGCCGCCGCGGCGTAGACGACGCCGAAGGCGAAGTAGCCGCCGACCGACCGCCGTCGCTCCGGCAGCGCGACGTGTAACTGGCCCATGCCGACCCGTCCGAGCGCCATCGCGGTTCCGAGGAGGATCAGGCCCGTGCCGACGAGGAGTTCGAGTACACTGATCCGCTCCAGCGGGAGCGCACTCGCCCCCAGAGCGGCGACCGCCCCGGCGAGGACGGCGTAGACCAGAAAGAAGCCCGCGCTCGTGACGACGGCGACGACCGCGGCACGGCGGAGTCGCGCCCGCAGCGGCGGCGTCTCGTCGGTCGCCTCGCTGCCGAGGAAGTAGGCCACGTACCCCGGCAGCAGCGGGTACGCACACGGCGCGAAAAACGTCGCCACCCCGGCCGAGAACGCGAGTGCGACACGCGGGTCGACCGGCAGGTCGGCGACACCGGGCACCTGCAGCGGCCACACCGGCGGACCGGCGGTCACGAGCGAGTCCGCGAGACTGGCGAAGAGCGCGAGCGCGGCGACCGTCGCCTGTGGGCTGTCGGTCATCGGGTCACGCGTCGCGGGCGGCGCCGGCGGCCTCCAGTTCGGCGGCGATGCTGTCGGCGGCCGCGAGCCCGGAGTGGCGCCACCGCTGCTCGCCCGCGGGGTCGAGGACGACCATCGTCGGTACGCTGCCGGCCCGATACTCCGAGGACACGTCGAGGTCGGGGTCGACCCCGACCGGCCAGGTGCCCTCGTACTCCTGCCAGAACGAGCGGACGGCGTCCTCGTCGCGCTCGTTGGTGACCGACAGCAGGTGAACGTCGGGAAACTGCCGGTCGACCGCACGCAGCTCCGCCATCTGTGGCTTGCAGGGCGCACACCAGGTGGCGAAGAAGTCGAGCAGCGTCACCCGCTCCGGCGCCACCGGGACGGCGTCGCCGGGCGACCCCGCGACCGAGAGCGTGTCCACGGTGAGACCGTCGTAGTCCGAGCGGTCGTCGTCACCGCCGTCGCCGTCGTCGGTCACCGCACCCAGACAGCCGGCGAGGCCACCGACGGCCGCGGCGCCCACCCCGGCGAGCAGCCGTCGTCGGTTCATACCGCCTCGTAGGAGCCGACCCCAATAAAGCGGTAAGGTGTTCGTGGGCGTCGCTCGCACAACCCCCTCGCAACTAAGTCACGAGACGCCGGTGCGCGGACGTGAACCGACGGCGACTCCTCGAGGCGCTCGGAGCGGCGACCGCGGTCGGACTCGCGGGCTGTACCCAGTCCCAGTCCACGGACGGGGGGAGCGACGACTCCGGGGACGACGCCGGTGCTGGGGGAGAGGGGGCGTCGCCCGACGAGTCGGGCGAAGTGGTCCGCGGGCCTCGCGGCGAGGTCGAACTGCCGGTGCCCGCCGAGGAGATCGACGAAGTCGTCGGCAAGAACGACATTCCGGCGGTCACACGGCCGGTCTTCGGGCCGGACTGGAGCGACGCGGAGTACGACCTCGCCGACGAGGACCGCGTCGTCGGCGTCGTCCGCGCCGGCGAGGCGCGGGCGTATCCGCTGCCGATCCTCGACTGGCACGAGGTCGTCAACGACACGCTCGGAGGGCCGCTGCTCGTGACCTACTGCCCGCTGTGTGGCAGCGGCGTCACCGCCGAGCGCCGCGTCGACGGCGAGGAAACGACCTTCGGCGTCTCGGGCAAGCTGTGGCGCTCCGACCTCATGATGTACGACGAGGCGACGGAGTCGCTGTGGAGTCAGATCCTCGGCACGGCGGTCCGCGGGCCGCGGACGGGCGACCAACTGTCGCTGGTCCCCTCGACGATCACCACCTGGGGCCAGTGGCGCACCGACCACCCGGAGACGCGGGTGCTCCTGCCGCCGCCGGACTCCAGCACGATCGTCCCATCGGCGCCGCAGAACTACGGGATCGACCCCTACGCGGGCTACGACGACAGCGACGACATCGGCGTCTCGCCCACCAACGAGTTCGACGACGACCGCCTCCACCCCAAGACCCGCGTCGTCGGCGTCGCCACCGAGGACGCCGCGAAGGCGTACCCCTTTGGACGCGTAGCCGAGGTAGGCGTGGTCGACGACCGCGTCGGCGACCTGCCCGTCGTCGTCGCCGCCGGCGCGGGCGAGACGCTGTCGGCGTTCGACCGCCGCGTCGGTGGCGAGGCCCTCGACTTCGAGCCGGCCGGCGAGGACCGCATGCGCGCCGGGGGGTCGACGTGGACTCGCAGCAGCGGCGTCGCCGTCGACGGGCCGTACGAGGGCAGCCGACTGGACGACGCCGCCCGCGTCAGCACGGAGTTCTGGTTCGCGTGGCTGAACTTCCACCCCAACACGACCGTCTACGGCGAGTGACCCCATGGACGAACACACCCCACCCCGGGAATCCCGGGGACGGACCCGACGAGCCCTGCTTCGCGCGATGGCGGGCGCGACCGCGACCGCGACCGCGGGCGCGCTCGCCGGCTGTCTCGGGGCGTCGACGGCCGACGAGGGCCAGGACCCGAACACGGGACGGGAGACGACCGCGACGCCCGACCCCGGGAGCCTCGCTTCCTACGGCGTCCCTCAAACGGTCTGCGAGGAGGAGATCAGGTCGAACCCGGGCATCCCCGCGGTCGTCGACCCCGCGTTCGCGGCGGACTGGTCCGGGATCGGCGCCGGGACCTACGGACCGCTCGACGCCGAGACGCCGGTCGTCGGCATCGAGCGCGCCGGCGTGACGCGGGCGTACCCGGTGTCCGTGCTGACCCGTCACGAGGTCGTCAACGACACACTCGGGGGGCCGTTGCTCGTGACCTACTGTCCGCTGTGCGACAGCGGGCTGGTCGCCGAGCGCCGGGTGAACGGCGAGCCGACGACGTTTCACGTCACGGGACTGCTGTGAAAGGCGCCGCGTGTCCGGTCGGCCGCCGCGGAGGAGCGCGGCGACGTCTTCGGCGTGAACGGGACCGATCCGGACGCTGAGGTGCGAAGCAGCGGCAACCTCGTCATGTACGACGACCGGACCGAGAGCTACTGGAGTCAGGTCCTGGCGCGGGCGATCTGCGGGCCGCGAACCGAGGAGGAACTGACGCCGCTGCCGGCACGGACGACGACCTGGGGCGAGTGGCACAGAGAGCGCGAGACAGAGGTGCTGTTGCCGCCGCCACACTCCGCGACCGACGGCCGCTAGAAGACGTACTCGTCCTCGTGGCCCATCATGCCGTCCTCCTCGTAGCCCGGTTCGCCGTCGTCGATCCCGCCTCCGGTTTTGAACGCCTTGATCCCCGTCGAGAGCAGTTCCTCGACCGCCTCCTTGCGGTCGACGAACTCCCCTTGTTCTATCATCTGGGTGATCCGCGTCTCCAGGTGTTCGGGCACCTCGATCTCGACCCGTGGCATCGGTGATCGGCGGTTCACGAGTCGTGGGCTTAAGCCTGGCGGGGATCCCGACGGCGGTGGACTCCCACCCGGCGGGAAGGACAGGCTTACGGGCCGGCCACCCCTACCGGTCGGCGATGGGATCAGTGGGCGGCGACGGTCCGGCCGCCGCCGAGAGCACGTGCGTGACGGTCGGCGCCGGAGCCGTCCCGCGGGGGGTGCGGGCCGACTGCCGCGAGGTCGGCGACGTCTCCTACCGCGCCCTCCTGGAGGCGTTCAACCCGCCACACACCTACTGGTCGACGCCCGACGGCCTGGAGGTCGCCGGCGTCGGCAGTGTCGCCACGCTCGTCGCCGACGGGCCGGACCGCTTCGACCGCCTCCGCGCGGCGGCCGACCGCCTGTTCGAGACCGTCGCCTTCGACGGCCCGGCGGTCGCGCGCCCCCGGGCGATCGGCGGACTGGCCTTCCACGCCGACCACCGCCCCGAGCCGCCCTGGGAGTCGTTTCCCGCCGCCGGCTTCGTCCTCCCGGAGACGCTGCTCGTCCGCGGCGACGACCGCACGCTGCTGACGGCCGTCACTCCCGCCGACGGCGACGCGCTCGGAGACACCGCGGTGCCGACCGAGCCCGCGACGGCGCTCTCCCGGGCGGTCGAGCGGGTCGCGGACCTGCCCTCGATGCGCCCGACCGGGGCGCCGCCGGGGGTACGCTCGCGGCGCACGGTGACGGGCCGCGAGGCCTGGACCGCCGGCGTCGAGCGCCTGCGCGGCCGGATCGACGCCGGCGACCTCCGGAAGGCCGTCCTCGCGACCGCACTGGAGGTCGACACCGAGGCGCCGGTCGTGCCGGCCGACACGCTGGAGCGGCTGCGGCGCACGCATCCGGACTGCTTTCGCTTCCTCGTCCGGCCGGACGGTCGGGCCTTCTTCGGCGCGCCGCCGGAGCGACTGGTCGCGCTCGACGGCCGCGACGTGCGCGCGGAGGCGCTCGCGGGGACGGTCCCCCGCGGCGACGACCCCGCCGAGGACGAGGAACTCGCCGCCCGGCTGCTGGCGGACGAGAAGATCGCCCACGAGCAACGTCTCGTCGTCGAGGCCGTCCGCGAGCGGCTCGCGCCCCTCGGCGAACTGTGGACCGACGACCGTCGCGTCCGGCGACTCGCCGGCGTCCAACATCTGGAGACGCCGATCGGGGCCCGGCTGGCGACGGACCGTCACGTGCTCGACCTGGTCGAGTCGCTGCATCCGACGCCGGCGGTCGGCGGTCTGCCGGCCGACCTCGCCGCCGGGGTCGTCCGGGAGACCGAGCCGTTCGAGCGCGGCTGGTACGCCGGTCCCGTGGGCTGGTTCGACGCCGCCGGCGACGGCGAGTTCGCGGTCGCCATCCGCTCCGGCGTCGCCGCCGACCGTCGCGTGACGCTGTTTGCCGGCAACGGTATCGTCGCCGACAGCGACCCCGGCGACGAGTGGGACGAGGTCAACCTCAAGTGGCCCGTACTCGACGAACTCCGCAGATGAGCGAGGACCGTTCCCCGGACGCCGCGCCCGATCCCGACCTCGACCCCGACCCCGGCGACAGTCCCAACCTCGCGACGCTGTGGGGGCGGTCCGTCGTCGACGAGCTCGCCCGGCTGGACGTGCCGGTGGTGTACGCGCCCGGCAGCCGGTCGACGCCGCTCGTGGTCGCCGCCTGCCGGCACCCGGACGTGCGGACGTACCGTCATCTCGACGAGCGCTCGGCCGGCTTCTTCGCGCTCGGCCGGGGACGACACGCCGGGCGGCCGGCGGCGGTCGTCACCACCTCCGGGACGGCGACGGCGAACCTCCATCCGGCGGTGATGGAGGCCGACCGCGCCCGCGTGCCGCTGCTGCTGCTGACGGCCGACCGTCCCGCCGACCTGCGGGACTCCGGGGCGAACCAGACCGCCGACCAGGAGAAGCTGTACGGCGACGCCGTCCGGTGGTACCGCGACCTGCCGGGGCCGGCGCCGCACGAGCGGGCGCTGCGACGCCTACGCACCGACGCCGCCCGCGCCGTCGGGACGGCCGCCGGCGACGGGAACCCCCCCGGACCGGTCCAGCTCAACGTCCCGTTCCGAAAGCCGCTCGAACCGCTGCCGCCGGCGGAGATACCCGAGGGCGCACCCCACGACGCGGTGCCGGAGGCGCTGCTCGCGGGCGCTGAGGCGGCCGTCGCGGGACGGGCGGAGGGCGCGCCGTTCGTCCGCTGGTGGTCGGGCGAGCCCAGCCCGGGCGAGCGGGCGGTCGCGGACCTCGCGAGCGCCGTCGAGGCGACCGATCGGGGGCTGATCGTCGTCGGGCCGGCCGACGCGCCGCCGCTCTCCGGCGAGCGGGTCGCGGCGCTGTCGGCCGCGACGGGCTTTCCGCTGCTGGCGGACCCGCTGTCGAACCTGCGGTACTCCGAGTGCGTGGAGCGGGCGCCGGTCTGTGGCGGCTACGACGCGTACCTCGACCCGCGGGTGACGGCGGCGTGGCCCGACCCCGACCTGGTGGTCGGCGTCGGCGCCTCGCCCACCTCGAAGCCGCTCCGGAGGTACCTCGCCCGCGTCGACGCCCGGCGCGTACAGGTCGACCCCGCCGGCGGCTGGCGCGAGGCCACGTTCACGAGCACCGACCAGGTCGTCGCCACACCCTTGGCGCTGGCCGACGCCGTTCTCGACCGGCTCTCCGTCGACGAGACGCGGACCGAGTGGACGGAGCGCTGGCTGGCCGCCGAGACCGCCCACCGCGAGACGCTGGCGGCCGCCCGCGACGGCGAGATCGCCGTCAAGGTCGACGGCGAGCGGGTCACGCCGGCGGGAGACGACGTGGAGGGAGTGGCTCTGGCGACCGCGGTCGAGAGCGCGCCGGCGGGGACGACCCTGTTCGTCTCGAACAGCACGCCGGTCCGCGACCTCGACCGGTTCGTCCCGCCGGACGAGCGACCGCTGGCCGTCCACGGCAACCGCGGCGTCTCCGGCATCGACGGGATCACCTCGACGGCCGCCGGCGCGACGGCGGCCGGCGACGCGCCCGGTCTGCTCGTCACGGGCGATCTGGCGTGGCTGCACGACACGAACGGCCAGCTCGCCCTGCGCGACTACGACGTCGACCTGACGGCAATCGTCATCGAGAACGACGGCGGCGGCATCTTCCACGGGCTGCCCGTCGAGCAGGTCGAGCCGCCGTTCACCGAGGCCTTTCGCACGCCCCACGGGCTCGACTTCTCGGGGACGGCAGAGACCTTCGAGCTCGACTACCGCGCCGTCGAGCCGGCCGCGCTCGGCGAAACTTGCCGCGAGGCGGTGGGCAACGGCGAGCCGACGGTGCTCACCGTCGAGTTCGACGCCCGCCGGAGCCACCGGGTGCGGGAGGCCGTCGTCGACCGCACCGTGACGCGGGTCAGGTCGGACGGGTGAAGCAGGCGACGACGACGGCATAGCCGAGCGGCGTCCGGCAGGTGAGCAGGGCCAGCAGCTCGATCCACGGCGACCGGAGGGGCTTTGCCCCGCGGCGTCCACGTCGGCGACGTGACCGAGGACGAACCGGGGGTGTCGGCGCTGTTCGACGCCGACCGCTGGCGGCCGACGGACCTGAACGCCGAGTTCCGGGACGTCACCTACCACCGCGGGACCGACGTGGGCGCGGTGCGGATCGCCCTCGACCGGCCCGGCGTTCGCAACGCCTTCCGTCCGGGGACAGTCGACGAGCTGTACGTCGCGCTGGACGACGCCCGCGTGCGGGGCGGCTCCGGCTACGAGTACCGCGACGACGACGCGGGGGCCGGCGAGGACCGCGAGACGCCCGAGAACGTCGGTCGCCTGCACGTCCTGGAGGTGCAGCGGGCGATCCGCCACCTGCCGAAGCCGGTCGTGGCGGTCGTGCCGGGGTGGGCCGTCGGCGGCGGCCACAGCCTGCACGTCGTCTGCGACCTCACGGTCGCCAGTCGGGAGCACGCCCGGTTCCTCCAGACCGACCCCGACGTGGCCAGCTTCGACGGCGGCTTCGGCTCCGCGTACCTCGCCCGCCAGGTGGGTCAGAAGCGTGCCCGCGAGATATTCTTTCTCGGAGACACGTACGACGCTGAGGAGGCGGTGGCGATGGGAATGGCCAACGCCGCGGTGCCCCACGAGCACCTAGAGGAGCGCGCCCTGGAGTGGGCCGCCGAGATCGAAACGAAGAGTCCCACCGCCGTCCGGATGCTGAAGTACGCTTTCAACCTCGCCGACGACGGCATGGTCGGCCAGCAGGTGTTCGCCGGCGAGGCCACCCGACTCGCCTACACCACCGACGAGGCACGGGAGGGGCGGGACGCCTTCGTCGAGGACCGCGACCCCGACTTCTCCGAGTTTCCCTGGCACTACTGACCGGCGACCGCGGCGGGCACCGACAGCGGGAAGTCCGCGCCCGACCGTCAGGAGGTATGGACCTGCGAGCGCCGCTCGGCCTCGGCGGCGACCACTACCTGACCGGCGTGAGCGTCGGGCCGGTGGAGGACGGCCGCGTCCACGACTGTGCCGGCTGTGACGGGCGCGTCCGCCGCGACCGCGTGCACCTGAGCGCGACGGTCCGCAGTGACGCCGGCGACCGGACGGCGGTGTACCACTACTGTTCGGACGACTGCCTGCGGGCGTGGCTGGCCGTCGCCGCGGACTGACGCCGGACCGCGGCCGGAGGGGTGGCCGATCCGCGTTGCTTACCAGCCTCGGGAGGCAAGTACGGGCGAGATGGCCGCGGAGGTGTCGCGCACACGCGCCTGGCTGATGGCCGCCCGCCCGCAGACGCTGCCGGCGGCCGCCGCGCCGGTCGTCGTCGGCACCGGTCTCGCCGTCCACGACGGCGTCGTTGCCCCGCTGCCGGCGGTGGCGGCACTACTGGGTGCGCTGCTCATTCAGGTGGGGACGAACCTCGCCAACGACTACTTCGACGCCGTCAAGGGCGCCGACACCGACGACAGTGAGGGGTTCACGCGGGTCACGCAGGCCGGACTGATCCGGCCCGGGCGGGTGCGTACCGCGACCGCCGCCGTCTTCGGCCTGGCGGTGCTCGTCGGCTCCTATCTGGTGTACGTCGGCGGCGTGCCAATCCTCGTCGTCGGTCTCGCGTCGATCGCCAGCGGCGTCGCCTACACCGGCGGGCCCTACCCGCTCGGCTACCACGGTCTGGGCGACCTGTTCGTGTTCGTCTTCTTCGGTCTCGTCGCCGTCACCGGCACCTACTACGTCCAGGCGGTGACTGCCGTCGCCGGACCGCTGCCGCTCGGACCGCCGACCGGGACGGTGACGGCGACGGCGGTGGTCACCTCGCTGCCGATGGCGACGCTGTCGACGGCGATCCTCGTCGTCAACAACGTCCGCGACCTCGAAACCGACCGCGAGGCCGGCAAGCGCACGCTGGCGGTGCGGTTCGGCTACCGAGTCAGCCGCGCCGAGTATCTCGCCTGCCTGCTCGTCGCCTACGCCGTGCCGGTCGCGCTCTCTCTCTCCGGGTTCGACCCGACCGTGCTCCTGCCGCTCGCCACCGCGCCGTACGCCGCCGTCGTCGCCCGGACCGTCCGGGTCGAGCGCGGCGGCGAGGCGCTGAACACCGCACTGGAGCGGACGGGACGACTGCTCGCGGCCTTCGCCGCCCTGTTCGCGCTGGGGCTGGTGGTCTGATGGCCCCGTACCGCGTCGACCGCCGTCCGTTCGCCGTCGACCTGGCGCGGCCGCTGTCGACCGCCGCCGGAACGATCGACCGCCGCGAGGGCTGGCTCGTCCGCGTGCGGACGACGGGCGCGGAGGACGACCCGACCGGCGTGGGCGAGGCGACGCCGCTGCCGGGGTGGACGGAGTCGACGGCGACCTGTCGCGAGACGCTGCGTGCCCGCGCCGGAGACGCGCTCGCCGAGTCGAGGCGGGACCTCCTCACCGGCGTCGACGGCCCGGCGGCCCGACACGGACTGGCGCTCGCACTCGCGGACCTGGCGGCACGCCGCGACGGCCGACCGCTGTGGGCGCAGATACTCGACTGCGACGACGGCGGCGACGGTGATGACCGCGGCGAGCGGACGGTCCGGGCCAACGCGACCGTCGGCGACGCTCCGCCCGGGGCGACAGTCGACCGGGCGCGCGAGGCGGTCGAGCGGGGCTTCGACTGCCTGAAGCTGAAGGTCGGCGCCCGGTCGGTCGAGGCAGACCTGGAGCGGCTGGCGGCGGTCCGCGACGCCGTGGGCGACGGCGTGCGGCTGCGGGCCGACGCCAACGCCGCCTGGGACTGCCCGGTCGCGGAGCGGGCGTTCGACGGCGTCGCGGAGCGGGCACTCGACCTGGAGTACGTCGAACAGCCGCTCGACGCCACGGCCCTGGCGGGACACGCGGCACTGCGCGAGCGGGAGCGACGGCGAGCGGGCGGCGGAACGGACGTCGCGCTCGACGAGTCCCTCGCCGAGGTCGCCGTCGACCGGGTGCTGGCGGCGGACGCGGCCGACGCGGTCGTGCTGAAGCCGATGGCGCTGGGCGGCCCGGACCGGGCGCTGGCGGCCGCGCGGGCCGCTCACGAGACCGGCGTCCGGGCGGTCGTGACGACGACGGTCGACGCCGTCGTCGCGCGGACGGCCGCGACACACGTCGCCGCGGCCGTCGACGCCGTCGACCCGCGTTCGGGGGCGAGCGCTCACGGGCTGGCGACCGCCGACGCGCTCGCCGCCGACCTCGGCCCCGACCCCGCGCCGGTCGAGACCGGGCGGGTCCGTCTCGCGACGGCGTCGGGCACCGGCGTCGACCCGGAGGTGTTCGAGGAGTGAGCGACGAGCGCGACGAGCGGGGAGGACACCGCGGGGACGTCGACGCCTGGCGGTTCGTCGACTGGGTGGCCCGCCGGGGGCGTCGCTCGCCGGAGACGACGGCGGTGGTCGACGCCCGGAGCGGAGGGCGACTGACCTACGCGGCTCTCGACCGCGCCGTCGAGCGCACGGCGGGTCGACTCGCCGCGCTCGGGGTCGGCGAGGGCGACCACCTGGGGGCGGTCGTCGGGACGCGGCTCGCGGCCGCCCGGGTCGTCCACGCGGCGGCCCGACTGGGGGCGACGCTCGTGCCGGTCGACCCGCGCGGCGGGGCGGCGGCGGTCCGTGAGCGGCTGGACCGCGCCGACGCGACCGCCGTCGTCTGCGAACGCCCCACCGAGCCGGTCGCCGTCGACGCCCTCGGCGACGGCCGCCCGCCGCTCGTATCGGTGGACGAGACCGGGGAGTCGGTGCGGGCACTCTCGGGCGTCGAGCCGGCGCCGGTGACGCCCGCGACGTGGGGGCTCGACGACCGGCTGCTGGTGCTGTACACCTCCGGAACGACCGGCGACCCGAAGCCCGTGACCCTCACTGCCGGCAACGTCCTCGCCAGCGCGACGGGGTCGGCGCTGCGGCTCGGGGTCGTCCCCGGCGACCGCTGGCTCTGCGAACTGCCCGCCTACCACACGGGCGGGGTCGCGCCGTTCTACCGCACCGCGATCTACGGGACGACGGCGGTGGTCGTCGAGCGCGAGCGGGCGACGGCGCCGGCCGGGGAGCCGACCGGTCGCGCCGGCTTCGACGCCGAGCGGACGCTCCGGGCGGCCCACGAGCACGGGGCGACGGGCGTCTCGCTGGTGCCGACGCAGCTACGGCGGCTGCTCGACGCTGCCGACGGCGACGACGGGCCGGACGCGCTGCCGGAGTCGCTGCGGTTCGTCCTGCTCGGGGGCGGGCCGGTGCCGGACGCCCTGGTGGAGCGCTGCGGGCGACGGGACCTGCCGGTCCGTCCCACCTACGGGCTGACCGAGACCGCCTCGCAGGTGACGACCGCCCGCCCGGACGAGGCGACGGCCCACGTCGGCACCGTCGGGCGACCGCTCGCGGTCACCGACGTGCTGGTGGCCCGCGAGGTCGAGGCCGGCGACGAGTCGGCGGGCGAAGGACCGCCGGGCTACCGGCCGTGTGAGCCCGGCACGGAGGGCGAGATACTCGTCCGGGGGCCGACGGTGACGCCGGGCTACTACGGCAACGCCGAGCGGACGGCGGCGGCGTTCGCGGGCGAGTGGCTCCGGACGGGCGACCGCGGCCGGCTGGTCGACGGGCGACTGTACGTCGCCGGCCGCCGCGGGGACCGCATCGTCACCGGCGGCGAGAACGTCGACCCCGAGACGGTCGCCGACGCGGTCCGGGCCGCCGACGGCGCCCGGTCGGTCGCGGTCGTCGGCGTCCCCGACGGGGAGTGGGGCGAGCGCGTCGCCGCCCTGGTCGTCCGTGACGGCGACGACGCGATGACCCACGAGGACGCCCTCGCCGCGTGTCGTGCCCGCCTGCCCGACCACGCGGTGCCGCGGACGGTCCGGTTCGTGGACGGCCTCCCGCGGACGACCTCGGGGACCGTCGACCGCGAGGCGGCGCGGGCGTTGCTGGCCGGCGACGGTGACGACGCGGACGACGACTCGGCCGCCGAGCGACCGGACGGGTGAGGAGGTTTTAATCGGTCGACCGCGTACCGGCGGGCATGTGCACGCTGACGGTTGCCTGGGGCGTCTTCGAGGACGAGCCGCTGGTGGTCGCGGCCAACCGCGACGAGGTCCTCGCCCGGCCCTCCACGGGACCGGGGCGCAGCGAGGGCGAACTGACCGCGGTCGCGCCACGGGACGGGGAGGCCGGCGGCACCTGGATCGGCTACAACGAGCGCGGCCTGTTCGCCGGAGTCACGAACCGCTGGACGGACAGCGAGGACGAACGCAGTGAGCCCTCGGACAGAGCGAGCGGGGCCGGAGAACCCGCGAGTCGCGAGAGCGAGCACAGCGAGCTCTCGGACGGAGCGAGCGGCGACGACGGAGCCGCGAGCCGCGAGGGCGGGCGCTCCCGCGGCCTGCTGGTGCGGGACGTCCTCGACCAACCGACGACGAGGCGGGCGGCCGCCCTCGTCGAGCGCGAGGTCGAGCGCCGCGAGTACGCGGGGTTCAACATGCTCGTCGCGGACGGCTTCGCGGGCGACCCACCCGAGGGGTTCGGCTCGTCGAAGACCGGGAGCGTCGGGACGCTCGACGCCGCCGGAGACCCCGCGGCGGTCTACCTCGAGTACGACGGCGCTCTGCGCACCCGCACGCTCGAATCCGGCGTCCACGTCGTCGTCAACGTCGGCGCCGACGGCGAGTACGTCTCCCCGCCGGGCCGGGCGGACGCCGCCCGCCGACAGGCCGCGAACGCCGACCGCCTGCGCGCCCACCTCCGGCCCGAGCCCGGCGAGTCCGCACGGGAGTGGCGCGAGCGGGCTCGTGCCGCGCTCCGGGACCACGAGTTCGGCGTCTGCGTCCACGACGACGGCTTCGGCACTCGCTCGTCGTCGGTGCTGTCCTTCGGCGAGGATGGCGTCTCCTACGAGTACGCCGACGGTCCGCCCTGCGAGACCGACTTCGAGCGGGTCGAGACGTCCGTCCGCGGCCGACCGTGAGTTCAGTCCGGTTTCGCCGCCCGACCCGAGCGCGAGCGGACGCGGGTGCTCGGGTCGACCTTCCGACCATGGAGTCGGAGTACGTCCGACGACACGGAAGTTTCCCCAGTATGGATACGTGTGGATGACGCGAGACGGCGAGGACGCGAGCCCGCGGACCTGTTGCGGCACGCGAGCGGACGACACGACGGGCCGCGGCGGCGGGTACCGGTGTCCGGACGACTGTCGGTATGACTGCTGTGACTGCTCGGCGTGACGGCGCACGGCCGGTAGCGGGGAGACTCGACGCAGCGAGTCATCGACCGCACAAGCTCCGCTCGACGGATACGTAAGTGCGGGTACGGACGTCCCGTGTGTGGAGGGACCACGGGAATGACCGGAGCGGTCACCGGACTCGTCCTCGGGAGTATCGTCGGCGCAGTCGCGACCGTCACGGGGTCGTACTTCCTGTTCCTGCGCCGTCGCAGGGCGGCGGTCACCCGCCTCCGTCGCGCGTTCACGACGGAACTGTCCGCGCTCTCGTACGTCGACGAGATGGCCGAGCGGGGCGAGTACGAGCCCCTCACACAGTCCGTCGAGTCGCCGGTCGTCTACGAGAGCAACGCCGACGACGTCGGCCTGCTCTCCGGAGAGGAAGTCGAGGCACTCGTGGCGTTCTACACCGACCTGTACTGGCTGCGCGACCAGCAGGACATCGAGGACAAGAAGGACCACGTCCACGAGATCGTCGAGAAACGTCAGCGTGCGGTCGAGACGCTCCGTGACGCCGGGTGACGCTCCCGCCTCCGCTCTCGTGTCGAGGTCCTCGGTCGGACGGAACCGAACCCATTTGACCGGCGGCGGCGAACGCCGACCACCGAATGACGCTCACGAAGCGGATCGTCCCCTGTATCGACGTCGACCTCGACGACGAGGGCGAGCCGGCCGTCTACACGGGGGTGAACTTCCAGGACCTCGAACACACCGGCGACCCCGTCGAGATGGCCCGCCGGTACAACGAGGCCGGCGCCGACGAGTTCGTCTTCCTCGACATCACGGCCTCGGCCGACGGCCGCGAGACGATGCTCGACGTCGTCGAGTCGATCGCCGACGAGGTGTTCATCCCCCTCACTGTCGGCGGCGGGATCCGCACCCGCGAGGACGTGAAGGAGACCCTGCGAGCGGGGGCGGACAAGGTATCGATCAACACCGCCGCCCTCCAGCGGCCCGCGCTGATCGAGGCGGGCGCGGAGGCCTTCGGCAGCCAGTCTGTGGTGATAAGCGTCGACGCGAAGCGCCGCTTCGACGAGCGCGGCGAGCAGTACGCCCGCGTCGACGGCGAGTCCTGCTGGTTCGAGTGCACGGTCAAGGGCGGCCGCGAGGGCACCGGCCGTGACGTGATCGAGTGGGTGCGGGCGGCCGAGGCCCGGGGCGCCGGCGAGCTGTTCGTCAACTCCATCGACGCCGACGGCACGAAGGAGGGGTACGACCTCCCGCTGACGCGGGCGGTCTGTGACGCCGTCTCGACGCCGGTGATAGCGTCCTCGGGCTGTGGCGGCCCCGAGCACGCCCTGGAGGCCTTCGAAGCCGGCGCCGACGCCGCCCTGGCGGCCTCGATCTTCCACTTCGGCACCTACTCCGTGCGCGAGGTGAAGGAGTACCTCCACGAGCGGGGCGTCCCCGTCCGGCTCTGACCGGGCGACGGGACTCAGCCTTAGCGGGTCCCCTCGACGCGGTACACCCGGCCGTATCGGCCCACCAGCCCGAAGGTGTCGAGCACGTCGGGCGTCTCGCCCACCTGTGCGGCCGTGTAGCGGTCGTCCAGGCCGGCGTGTTCGGCGACGGTGCCCTGCTGCCGGCCGCGACCGTCGGTGCACTCGGTGGCGACCCGTGCGCTCTCGTGGACCTGCCATAACACCTCGGTCACCTCCCGCCACTCCTCGTCGGGCCGGTCGATAACGCCCAACTCCTCCAGTGCGGCGGCGATACCCTCCAGCGAGTCCGCCTCGACGGCGTGTCGCGCCGTGCGCGGGAGCGTGGCCGCCACCCACCTCGACGTTCCGCTCGCCGGGGGGCGTAGCGTCGCAACCCGACCGGGTTGCACGCGAAACTCGCCTGTCCTCGCGGGTTGTGAGCGAGAGCCGCCCGCGACGGCGGGTTTGTGCGTGAAATCGCGGATTTGCACGCGAACAGTGGGTCCCGTCAGGGCGGTCACAGTCGGTCGCGCCAGTCGGTGTGGTGGTCGACCCGCTCGAAGGCGGTCCGCTCGCGCTCGCCGCCGGCGGTCTCGACCACGCTCGCCAGAAACTCCAGCCGGGAGAGCAGTTCCGCCTCGTCGTACGAGGGCACGTCCAGCCGGGAGGCGTGGACGGTGGCCTCAACGGCGGCGGCGAAGCCGCGGCGGACCGTCGGCACGACACGGCGCCGGACGACCGCCTCGCGGGGCCGGAGCAGCCAGTCGACCCACTCCGTGCCGCCGCGCTCGCCGGCGTCGAGTCGCTCTGCGTCGACGCGGACGTGTGCCGCCGCGGCCGGGTGGACGGGCGTCTCGCGCTCGACGACCCCCAGTGCGGCGTCGACGAAGGCGACGGGGTCGTCGACGAACTGGACGACGCCGCCGCCCCGGCGCTCGAAGTTGCCCCGCGTACGGGTGCGCCCCCAGGTCCGGGCGGTCACCACGGCGGGACCGTTCTCCCCCGTCGGCTCGCCGGCTCCGGTCTCGCCCCCGGCGTCTCCGTCGTCGCCCTCGGCGGCCCGGTCGCCGGTCTGCAGGCCGAGGGCGGCGAAGTTCCACAGGTCGTTCGGACCGCACGTGGCGACCAGCGACTCAGTGACGCCGTCCTCGGGGAGGGGCCACTCGACGGCGGGCGGGGCGTCGCTCACGGCGTGACCCCGTCGCGTTCCATGGCGACGAACAGCGCGCCGGCGACCAGGTCGGCGGTCGTCCCGGGGTTGACCCCCTCGGCGACCAGCGACTCGGCGAAGGCCCGCACCAGTTCGGGCCCTCCCTCGCGAGCCTCCTGGGCGCGGACCATCACGCTGTGGGCGGTCCCGGTGCCGTGCGTGTCCGCGACGAAGGTGTCCGGCTCGCGGGAGAGCAGTTCGAGAAAGACCTCCGCGGCGCGGTCGGGGACGGGTCCGTCGAGGTCGGCGATCGCCCGGGCGGCCCGGAAGACCCGCTCGTGGCCGTCGACCCACTCGCGGGCGACGCCGTCCCGGTCGGCGGAGCGTTCCATCACCTCCGAGAGCGTCAGCTCGCGCTCGCGCAGTGCCGGGACGGCGTCGGCGCCGCGGCGCACGTCGAGCGGCTCCATTCCCTCCGGCGGATCGCGCACCGCGACGTCGACGTGCTCGAAGGCGCGGTAGAAGCCGGCGGCGTCCGCAACGGTAGTGTCGGCGACGACCCGCTCGACGCCGTCGCCGTCACCGTCACCGTCACCGTCGCCGTCGAGCGTGCAGTCCTCGCGGGCGGCGGCTCGCACGAGCGGCGCCAGCACGAGCAGCGCGCCGAACTGCGTGTTGCGCTCGGCCCGCTCGCCCATGCCGGCGACGGCGCGCTCGAAGGCCTCGCCCACGCCGATCGAGGGGTCGGTCATCGCCACGAGGCCGTCGCGGGCGCCGACCGCGCCGGCCATGAACTGCTCGAAGCGCAGGTCGTCGTGGTCGCGCTCGCGGTCGACGTTGCCCGGC
The DNA here is from genome assembly GCA_003022865.1 of Halobacteriales archaeon SW_5_70_135. GTDB lineage: Archaea > Halobacteriota > Halobacteria > Halobacteriales > SW-7-71-33 > SW-7-71-33. The sequence goes on from PXSK01000038.1 coordinate 36,047, forward strand.
TTCGGAGTCGCCGTCACCTCCAGCAGCAGCGCCAACTGTGCCGTCGCCGCCGTCTGCATACCTCCGCCTGCGCCGCCCGACACTTAAACTCGGGCGTCGCCGAGGGCGGAACTCCCGTCTCGTCAAACGACGCCTCCGGCCGGGCAACTCGTGCCCGCCGACCGCCCGCCCGTCGCGGGCGGGTCGCCCGGAGTCGACTCACTCCGACGGCGGTGCCGGCCCCCTGGGCGGCCGACCGCGTCGGTCCGGAGCGTCGGCCCATTCGTCGACGGCACGGCGGACACGGGCGAGCGTCTCGGGGTCGGTGCTCGGGCGGCCGACGCTGACGGCGTCGGCGCCGCAGGCGAGGTACTCCCGGACGGTGCGGCGGCCGCGGACGCCGTTGTTGGCGATCACGACCGGGCGGCGGTCCGTGCCGTCGACCGCCTCGCCGGCCCGGCGGACGACCCGTGCGATCACCCCCTCGGAGTCCATCGCGTCGACGTGCAGGCAGTCGGCGCCCGCCTGCGTCAGGCGGCCGGCCAGTGCGGGCAGGTCGACGCCGTCGACCTCCGTGCGGAGCTTCACCGACACCGTCGCGCCCGCCTCGCTCGCGACCCGCACCTGCGTCGCCAGTCGGTCCGGGTCGCGCAGCAGCGCCTGGCCGGCGCCGGCGGCGGTCGTCTCCGCCTGCCGACAGTGGGCGTTCACCTCCAGGACGGCGCCGCGGGCGGCACAGACGCGGGCGACGGGAGCGACGGCGGCGGAGTCGACGGCGCGGACGTTGACGCCGGCACGGACCGGGGCGTCGGCGAGACGGTCGAGCTGGTCGGCGACGAACGCGACGGGGTCGGGCGGGAGGAACTCGGTCCGGTCGCGGAGGACGGCCCCCCGGGCGGCCGCCCGCGTCGGCCCGTCGAGGGCGACGCCGCCGAGGAGGGCGAGGTCGGCGTGGTCGGCGCCGGCGCGAGCCCAGGCGGCGTCGGAGCGGCCGCTGAGGCTGGCGAGCGCGAGGCGGACGCTGTCGAGGGACGCGGGCGGCGCGCCGGCGTCGGCGGGAGTCACGGGTCGGGTCGACGGACCTCCTCGACGGCCCGTGTCACGGCCTCGACGACGCGGGCGGCGTCCTCGCGGCCGTCGATCGAGATGTCGGTGCGGACGGTAGGGGCGTCGAGTGCGCTGTCGTCGGTCTCGTCGATCACGAAGGCGTCGGCGAAGGGATAGGCGTCCGGCAGGCCGGGCGTACCGGGGACGGCGTCGACGGCTACCATCATCTCCACCGCCGGGCCGGAGAAGGCCTCGTCGCCGACGAACGGCGAGACGACGACGACGGTCGTCTCCCGCAGCGCCTCGGGCACGCCCGGGAGCGCGAGGGTCGGCCCGACCCCGGCGACGGGGTTGGAGGGACCGACGACGACGGTGTCCGCGAGCGCCTCCAGGACGCCGGGGGTGGGCTCGGCGCGGTCGGCGCCGCGGAACTCGACGTCCTCGACGGCGGGCTCGCCGTCGTGGTGGACCCAGAACTCCTGGAAGTGCATCGGCCCCTCGGGCGTGTGGACGACCGTCGCCACGGGGTCGTCGCTCATCGGAACGACGTCGAGGTCGACGTCGAGCGCGTCCGCGAGGATCGCCGTCGCCTCGGAGAGGCTGTACCCCTGGTCGAGCAGGCTGGTGCGGGTGACGTGGACGGCGCGGTCGCGGTCGCCGATCAGCATGAACTCGCCGACGCCGGAGAAGCGCCGCCAGGCGGCGATCTCGCGGCCGGCGGTCTGTCGCTCGTCGTCGAGATACTGCGGGTCGGTCGGCAGGTCGGCGGCGTCGGCGAGCTCCTGTAGGGCAGTGTGGGTGTGGTCGGTGTCGTCGCCGACGCCCCAGAACGTCTCCCGGTCGAGGATCCCGCCGCCCTGATACAGCAGCGTGTCCACGTCGGGACAGACGAGCAGCCCACCGATCTCGACGTCGTCGCCGGTGTTGGCGACCACCGTCGTCTCCGCCGGCGAGAAGGCCGTCGCCGCGCCGTCGAGCAGCTTCGGCGTGCCCGTGCCGCCGGAGAGGAACGTGACCATACCCGCCGTACACCCGTTCCCGTTCTAATGGGTTTCGAACGGCCGGTCGAGCGGGACCGCGCCGACCCCAGTGGGACGGGTACTGTTCAGATTAGCGATCGGAACAGGGTTGAACAGCCAGAAATCCCCCGACGTGCTACGGTTGCGCGGCTCGCTGCGCTCCTCGCTTACTGTGTTCGCTGTAGTGCTTGCCTCACCGTGCTTCCCGCAGCATGTCGGCCCCTTTCAGTCTCGTCCTGGGGAACTTTGACGGGGCGGGACTGAAAGGGGCCGGCGGCTCGCCGAGCGAGACGTTCGAAAATCGAAGATTTTCGAGCCAGCCAGAACCCGCAGGGTTCTGGCGACGACGCAAGCACCGCAACGCAGTGAGGAGCGCAGCGAATCGCAGCCGGCGAGCCGTCGGGGGCTTTCTGGCTCTCCACACCACCAATATCTCCATCAGCAGCTGCTGATCTGAACACTGACGACGGGACGACCACCACCGCTTTTGTCGCCGGGGCCGTACGCCGTCCATGACAGTCACACACGAGGGGCTACGCGTCGACTGGCTCGGCTACGCGACCGTCCGGATCGAAGGCAGCGACGCCGTCGTCTACCTCGACCCCGGGCGGTACGGCGTGCTCGACGGCCACCGACCACGGGACGGCGACCTCGTCTGTGTCACCCACGACCACCACTACGACTCCGAGGGGATCGACCGCGTCGCGGGCGAGGACGCCACGCTCGTCGTCTACGAGGGCGTCGACCCCGAGGGGATCGACCGCGACGTGGCACCGCTGGACGAACTCGGCCGTCGCGTCGACCGCGTCGGCGAGCGCGTCTCCGTCCGCGCCGGCGGCGTCCGCGTCGAGACCGTCCCCGCACACAACACGCCCGACGGCCACCTCCGCGAGGACGGGACCCCCTACCATCCCGAAGGGTTCGGCGTCGGCTACCGCGTGGTCGTCAACGGCGTCTCGCTGTTCTGGCCCGGCGACACGGACGTCCTCGACGTCCACGACGAGGTGGCGGCCTCCGTGCTCTGTCCACCGATCGGCGGGAGCTTCACGATGGACCGCCACGAGGCCGCCGCCCTCGCCGACGACCTCGGGCCGGGGCTGGTCGTCCCCGTCCACTACGACACCTTCGAGGCCCTGGAGACCGACCGGCGTGCCTTCGCCGCCGACGTCGCCGAGCGAGGGGTGCCCGTCGCACTGGAGGACCCCGAACAGACCCCCTGACCGCCGTCGCCGTCGGCGTCGGCGTCGCTCCGGGTCGACCGGATTGACCCGCGCCCGTCGTCGCTCACGGGCTATAGCAGCCCCATCTCGCTGAGTCGGTCCGGGAGGTAGGTGTCGGTGACGAAGTCGAGCCCGCGGGAGGCGAGTGACTGCTGTTCGGCCTTCTTCTCGATCTCGAGCTGGAGCTCGATCTGCTCGCGCCAGAACTCCGTGTCGAAGCGCGGATCTTCGAGTTCGGACTCCAGGGCGTTCACGTCGGAGTCGCTGAGCGGGTCCGTCGGCAGGTCGTACTCGACGATATCCCGGGGCCGGATGCCGACGTACTCCGCCTCGGGGGTGGCGAGATACTGCGAGAGGTGGGCTGACTTGATCGAGCCGTACGCCACCGAGCCGTAGATGCGGTACGACCACGGGTCGGCGTCGGTGAAGACGGTCACCGGCAGGTCCAACTCGTCGTGCAGCCGCTTGGTCAGTCGCCGGGTGGCGCGGGCGGGCTGGCCCTTCAGGTGGACGATCAGCGCGTCGTACGCCTCGTCGAAGCCGTTCTCGACGAGCCGGTCGCGCATCCCGCCGGTCTCCACCGCGAGGACGAACTCCGCGTCGCACTCCAGAAAGTCGATCGTGTCGGGGTCGTTGGGGATCTGGTAACCCCCCTCGCCGACGTCGGCCTGACAGTGGATCTCCCGCTCGCCGCGGCGGGTCTGCTCGCGGATGCGCAGCGGGCCCATCACCGTCGCGCCCGACTCCTCCGGGCGCATGTGGAAGTCCTCGCGGCGCACGTCGCTGACGATCTCCAGGTCCTCGACGAGCTGGTTGGAGTCGTCCTGGTCGTTGAACTGGGCCTCCTCGTTGTCCCACGACTCCGAGAGGTAGTAGAGCTCCCGCAGCGTCGACGAGCGGCCCTCCTCCAGCTGCCGGACGAGAAACTCCAGGGTGTAGATGGCCTTCAGCAGCTTGCGGGCGCCCCTGACGCTCTTCGCCGAGCGCGTCGAGGTGCGGTCACCGTACACCCACACGTCGTCGTCCTCGTCGTACTCGATGTTCGATTTGGTGCGGGTCGGCAGGGTCATCCGAGGGACGTCGCCGTCCTCGATCTGCTCGTGGAACTCCTCGGCGAGCTCGATCAGCTTCTCGCGGGCGATCCCGTCCTTCGGGTCGGAGTCGGCGTCGGCTGGCGTGTCGGTGCTCATCGGTCACCCCTGTCGCCGCCGACGGTTAGCTTCGCCGGTTCGACGCTGTCGACGGTGAGCTCGCCGTCGGCACCGGTCGGCAGCTCGTAGCTGAGCCGGGCGGTCTCGCCGGCGCCGACCTCGACGTCCCAGCGGACGAAGTGCTCGTCGTCCATCGCCACCGCCGTCGCGCCGTTCAACTCGCGCGGCTCGGCGTCGACGATGTCCGTGACCTCCAGGGACTCGGCGGTCTCCGAGTGGTTCTCGACGGCGATCTCGACGCGGTCGACCTCGTCGCCGGCGTCGACGGAGCGGTCGACGAGGACGTTGCCCATGATGCGAGCCATCGCGTCCTCGACGGCGGGCCGGTCGCGGCCGGTCACCTCGGCGACCTTGTCGGCCATCTCCGGCAGGATCTCCGTGAGCACGTCCTGCTTGCGCTGTCGCTTCTGCATCGACTGACGCTGCTTCAGGAACGACTTCAGCTCGCGGGCCGCCTCCCGCACCGCGAGCTCGATCTCGGACTCGATCTCCGGCACGTTGGCGACGGCGTCCTTCGACTCGCTGGTGAACGGGACGTTCGTCGAGGCGACGTGGACCATGACCACGGCGGGCCCGTTCGGCACGCCGGAGCCGCCGGGCTGGTCGAGCTTGTAGTTGCGCCAGCCGATCGACTTCAGGACGTCGGTGACCGCACAGGCGCCGCGCTGGTAGACCAGCGGGACGCGGTTGGCGAAGCGCAGTACGTCGGCGGAGCCGTCCTCGATCTCGCCGCCGTAGGCGATACCCGCCTCGACGACGAACGGGTCGCCGCCACTGACCTCGGCGTCCCGCGAGGCGGCCGCGTAGAAGTCGGCGTCGTACCCCTTGCGGAGGCCGGCCTCGATGTCGTCGGCGCCGATCGGCGCCAGACAGTCCGTCGGCGGCGCGATGATGTCCGTCGCCCGCATCGCGTCGACCAGGTCCGAGACGGCGTCGCGGTCGTCCGCGAGGTGGCGCACCTTCGGCGGGTCGTCGGGCACCGCCCGGGCGACCGTCCACACCGTCTCGACGACGTTCTCCCGGGCGGTGTCGCCGACGGCGACGTCCGCGCCGTCCTCGACGCCGTCGGCCGCCCAGTCGACGTACTCCCGCAGGTCCGTACGGGTGACGCGGTCGCGGTCGTCGTCCTGGCCGGCGACCCGCGTGGCGAGACGCTCCGCCAGTCGCTCGACCGTGGCGTCGGCCTTCCGGTCCGTCGTCGCGGCGTCGACCAGACGGTAGAACTCCGCGACGCGGCGGTCCTCTGCGTCGTCGTCGTTGGACTTCGCCCGGCTGTCAGAACGTCGTCCCTCGCCGCCGACCAGCGTGTGCCACGCCGCCGCGGTGGCCTTCTCGCGGACGGTGTCGCCGAAGCGGGTGTCGAAGTCGCCCTCGACCTCGTCGGCGGCGGCGGCGACTGTCTCCCGCAGCTGGTGGTGGACGACGCGCTCGCGGTCGTCGACCCGCTCGGCGACGTCGCGGGCGAACGCCGCCGTCGCCTCCCGGCGCTTGTTCGAGACCGCCGCCCGCACGGCGGGTTCGAGGTCGGCGACCTCCGTCTTCAGCGGCGGCCGGTAGGCGAGCTCGCGGCCGTACCGGCGGTCGCGGAACGCGTCGATCACCGTGTCGGCGGTCTTGCGGCCGACGCGGGTGAACTCCTCCTGGAGGAACCCCGAAACGGAGTGTGAGGCGGTGGCCTCGAGCATCTTCCGGACGGTGCCGAGCTCGACGCCGTGGGGGTGCGGTCGGATCTCGCTGGTCTCGGCCGGCAGCGAGGCCTCCTCCACCCGCTCGTACTTCAGCGGCTCGTCGAGGCCGGGCTCGACGAGTTCGATGCGGGCGTGAGGGTTGACGACGGCAGTGCCCTCGATGTAGTCGTGCAGCTGCGAGCGCGCCCGCATGTTCGCCTCCATCTCCATCTCGATGCGGGTGCCGTGCTGGCCCGCGAGGTCCGACTCACCCGGGGACAGCTCCGCCTCGCGCTTTATCTCGGGCTCGTTCTCGTCGGTGTCGACGACCAACTCGTAGTAGTTCGCCGTCTGCGAGCCGTTCGTGCGACTCGTGACCCTCGCGGGCTTGCCGCTGGTGAGCTGGGAGTACAGCACCGCGGCGGAGATGCCGATCCCCTGCTGACCGCGGGCCATCTCGCGCTTGTGAAAGCGGGAGCCGTACAGTAACTTTCCGAACACCTTCGGAATCTGCCCGCGGGTGATGCCTGGGCCGTTGTCCTCGACCACGAGGGTGTAGTAGTCACCCGTGTCCCGTATTTCTACGTAGATGTCCGGATAAATATCAGATTCTTCACACGCGTCGAGTGCGTTGTCGACGGCCTCCTTGACGGCGGTGACCAGCCCTCGGGCGCCGGAGTCGAACCCGAGCATGTGCTTGTTCTTCTCGAAGAACTCGGCGATGGAGATGGCGCGCTGGCTCTCGGCGAGCTCCTCGGCGATGCCGCCACTCTCGCCGAGTTCCGACTGGAACGATGTCATATCCCCACTCGGGCGCTACAGGGTAAAAACCCCCACGGGAGCGCGGTGAAAGTGGTACCGCGACACACGCCGTCGTCCGCGTCGGCGTCGGACTCGGACGCCCGGCGTCGGTGCCGTCGGCCTGCCGCCGCGAGAGTCCGGTCTGCCCGTCTCCGTTTACTGCCGTGTCCTCCGTCTGCCGTCGTGTCCTCTTCCTGCCGTCGTGTCCTCTTCCTGCCGTCATGGGAGTCCTAGCGCACGCGCTTGCGCACGCACACGCGGGATTTAAGAAGGGGGGCGGCCTAGCGAGAGTAAGTTCTCTATGTCTGGTGACAGTGAGTACGGCGCCGGTCAGATCCGGACGCTCGGCGACTTGGAGGGCGTGCGGAAACGCCCGGCGATGTACATCGGCTCCACCGGCGCCCGTGGGCTGCATCATCTCGTCTACGAGGTGGTGGACAACTCGATCGACGAGGCGCTGGCGGGGTACTGCGACGAGATCGAAGTGACGGTCCACGAGGACGGGTCGGTCAGCGTCAGCGACGACGGCCGGGGAATCCCCGTGGATACGCACGAGGAGCACGGCCGCCCGGCGGTCGAGGTGATCATGACGGTGCTACACGCCGGCGGCAAGTTCGACAACGACTCCTACCCCATCTCCGGCGGCCTGCACGGCGTCGGCGTCAGCGTGGTGAACGCCCTCTCGAAGTGGCTGGAGGTCACCGTCAAGCGGGACGGCGCCGTCTGGTTCCACCGCTTCGACCACGGCGAGCCCCAGGGTGACATCGAGCGGGTGCGGGAGATGCGCGACGACGAGGAGACCGGCACCACGATCCACTTCTGGCCGGACGACGAGGTCTTCGAGCTCACCGAGTACGAGTTCGACACGCTCGCCTCGCGACTGCGCGAGCTGGCCTTTCTCAATCCCGGGGTTCAACTCGCCATCGCGGACGAGCGAAGCGACGACCGCCAGGCCTTCGCCTTCGAGGGCGGTATCCGCGAGTTCGTCGAGTACCTCAACGAGACGCGCACGCCGCTGCACGAGGACGTCGTCTACGTCGAGGACGGCACCGAGGTCGAGGCGGGCGAGATGCAGGTCGAGGTCGCCGTGCAGGCGACCGACGAGCTCCAAGGCTCGGTTCACGCCTTCGCCAACAACATCAACACCCGCGAGGGTGGCACCCACCTCACCGGGTTCAAGACGGCGCTCACCCGCGTCGTCAACGACTACGCCGACGACCAGGGGATGCTCTCGGACCTCGACGAGAACCTCACGGGCGAGGACATCCGCGAGGGACTGACGGCGGTCGTCTCGGTGAAGCATCCGGACCCGCAGTTCGAGGGCCAGACGAAGACCAAGCTGGGCAACTCCGCGGTGCGCGGGAAGGCCCGCAAGGCCGCCCAGAAGGCCGAGCAGCTCACCCGACGGAAGTCCGCCCTGGAGTCGGCGTCGCTGCCGGGCAAGCTCGCGGACTGTCAGTCCCGCGACCCGGACGAGTCGGAGCTGTTCATCGTGGAAGGCGACAGCGCTGGCGGATGTTTCACCGGTGACACCGAGATCGCACTCGCCTCCGGTCGGTCGATCACGTTCGAGGAGCTCGTCGGGGAGTACGACGACGGCGAGACGCACTACTGCTACACCGTGAACGACGACGGGCGGATAGACATCGGGCGGATCGAGCATCCACGGGTCACGCGGGAGAACGCCGAGCTGGTCGAGGTCACGCTCGACGACGGCGAGACGGTCAGGTGCACGCCCGACCACGAGTTCATGCTCAGAGACGGCAGCTACTGCGAGGCACAGGGTCTCGACTCTGGACAGTCGCTGATGCCGCTGTACCGGAAGACGTCGGACACGGACGAGGACGGGATAACCATCGACGGCTACGAGATGGTCAACCAGCCCGTGACGAACGACTTCTGGGAGTTCACGCATCTGCTCGCCGACAGGTACAACCTCGAACACGGACGGTACGACGACCAGTCGGGTGACCACAGGCACCACGTCGACTTCGACAAGCGGAACAACTCTCCCGAGAACATCGAGCGGCTCTCCAAGGAGAAGCACCTCCAGCTACACAGGGAGCACGCAGCCGAGACCATCCACACGGAGGCGGTCAGAGAGGAGCTCCGTGAACTCAGACAGTCCGAGGAGTTCCGGGAGAAGATGAGCGAGCGGATGCAGCAGGAGGGAACAGTCGAGCTTCTCCGTGAACAGGCCAAAGAGCAGTGGGACGACGAGGAGTACCAGCAGTACATGCGGGAGGCGTGGCGGGAGTTCTACGAGAACGCGGCGTCTCACGGAACAGGCACGAGAGTACTGGGCCGACGAGGAGCACCGACAGGAGCAGTCGGAGCGCGTCGAGCAGTACTTCGAGGAGCACCCGGAGGCCGTCGAGCGGCGACGAGAGCAGGCCAAAGAGCAGTGGGACGACGAGGAGCTCCGGGAGTGGCGGAGCGAGAAGACCGAGGAGCAGTGGACCGACGAATTCCGGGAGCGCCGGATGGAGGCCTACAACGAGACGTACTACCGGAACACCATTCCGTTCATGGCCGAGGTGTTCGAAGAGGAGGGAACTCTCGACGACTACGACGAGCGACGCCGACAGGAAGGCGATCCGAACGTCCTGACGAAGCAGACGACCGTCGAGAAGTTCTTCGAGGACGAGACGGAGCTGGTCGAGGCCGTCGAGACACACAATCACACCGTCGAGTCGGTCGAACCGCTGGAGGAGACTGCAGACGTCTACGACATCGAAGTGCCCGGAACGCACAACTTCGCCCTCGAAGCGGGG
>PXSK01000039.1 GCA_003022865.1 Halobacteriales archaeon SW_5_70_135
TGGAGGTTCGCGCTGACGAGCTCGTTGTCGAAGTAGTACGGCGCCAGCTGGGTCATGACGTGCCGGTAGACGGCGCCCTCGACGCTGCGGACGGCCTTGCGACCGGCCGAGTCCGCGGCACGGGCGACGTAGTCGAGTGACTCGCGCCAGCCCTCGACGGCGCCCTCGCGGTCGTCGTCCTCCAGGGCCTCGTACGACGCCGCGAGGTGCTCGCCGGCGGTGCGGATGTCGTCGCCCGGGCTCTCGCCGGCCCGCTCGCCCTCGCCCTCGGAGACGGCGGCCTGCTCGGCGGTGCGCTCGTTGATGTCTCGGTCGCCGCTGTCGTCGAGCTTGGGACGCCACTCGCGCCACTCCCCGAAGGCCTCCGGATACGCCTCGTCGGCCCCGGCCTCCTGTAGCGCACGCGTGAACCGCTCGCCGTGTTCGACGACGTCGTCCCACGGGCCGCGCACCTCGAAGCCCGACACGCTCTCCTCGAACTCCACGTTCACCGGCGGAAAGTGACGAGGATTGATAAACGTGACTGCCGTCTGCCGCGTGAGTAAACTATCCCGCCCTACTCGCTCCCTCGGGCCTTGCGGCGGTCGGTCACTCCTCGAGGGCGGGGCTTTCCCGCACCGCAATTGTACCCCGCGGCCCCATGCATGGACGCGGCCCGGCTTCCTCTTGCCGTTCCACGGTGCGGGCGGCGGGTCGGAGCAGTGCTGCGACCCGCGCTTACCGGACCTGTGCCGTGGATTGTCCTGCCGGTTTAATTCTCGGTGTTCTCGCGCTCTATCCCCGAGCGGGGAACGGGAGTCGAACCCGTTCGCGGTCGTCGTCCCCGAGTGCAGGGTGCGATACACTCGCACCGCAGATGCCGGTGTACTTGCGGCATCTACCGACCCCGGCGTGTGCGAGGACGGCAGTATTTCGTATCTCGTGACGGGCCGGACTAAGTCTTGCGGTACCCCCTGCCTTGCAACGCGCTTCCTCTCCGCCCTACCGCTCGCTTCGCACGCACTTGAGGACGAAGGCTCCGCGCTACCGCTTGCTGACCGGCGTCACGGTCGGTCCGTCCGCGGCCCGGGCGTCAGCGGCGTGCGCCGATCGGCAAGGTATAGGTGGCGGCTGGCCGCGAGTAGGGGTATGCCGATCGACGACCGCGGGGACGCTTCGCTCGTCACGCACGCGCTGGCGAAGGACACCCTCTCGAAGATCCGCGACGTGGAGACCGAACAGGTGGAGTTCCGCAAGGGGCTGGTGAAGCTCGGGCGGGTCTGCGGCTACGAGATCATCGACGGCCACATGGAGACCGAGTACGTCTCGATCACGACGCCGCTCGCGGAGACGACCGGCGAGCGCGTCACCGGCATCGACAATGTCGTCATCGTCAACGTACTCCGGGCCGCCACGCCGTTCGTCGAGGGGCTGCTGAAAGCCTTCCCCCGCGCCCGCCAGGGCGTCATCTCCGCCTCGCGGAACGAGGCGGCCGGCCGCGGCGCCGACGGCACCTTCCCGATCAGCGTCGACTACGTGAAACTGCCCACCATCGGCCCCACGGACACGGTCATCGTCGCCGACCCGATGCTCGCCACCGGCTCGACGATGTCGGCCGTGCTGGAGCATGTCGGCGGCGCCGGACCGGAGCCGGAGCAGCTGATCGCCCTCTCGGCGGTCTCCGCCCCCGAGGGCGTCACCCACGTCGCCGACGAGCACCCCGGCGTCGACCTCCTGACGGTGGCGATCGACGACCGGCTCGACGAGGACGGCTTGCTCCCCCTTTCAGGCTCGCTGGACGAACCGACGATGCGTCCGTAGAGTAAAGTCCCGTTAACGTCGACGTTGACGCGATGGCCGAGCCAACTGACGACCACGTGTGCGTCTCCGAGGAGACGAAGGCGCGTCTCCGGCAGCGCGAGCGCGACGACGAGAGCTTCGACGACGTTGTTACACGGTTCCTCGACAAGGACCGCGACCTGCTCGCCGGCTTCGGTGCGGCGGACGACCGAGCCGGAGAGACACTCGCCGAGACCGTCGCACGCCGGAAGAAGCGCTCTCGCCGTCGGATGGCGGACCTGGCCAAATCGTGAGGACCGGCCGGAAGAGTCCTCATGAAGGTTCTTGATTCGTCGTTTCTGGTCGACTACGAGCGCGGCGATCCGGGAGCCGCTACCTTCCTCCAGGACGACAGCGACGAGGAGTTCGTCGTCCCCGCCACGGTGTACACCGAGTACCTCCTCGGGGAGGCGAACGCCGCACCCGAGCCGGACCTCGCGGCGGTCCACGCGGAGGTCGACTGGACGCGGGCCTGGCCCGTCACCGAGGAGACCGCCGGTCTCGGCGTGGCGGCGGTCGCCGAACCCCCGGCAAGCGCGCCGCATCCGGACGGCGTCGACGCGACGGTCGTCGGCGTCGTCCGCGAGGCCGACGCACCGGTCGTCGCCGGCGAATCCGACGTCACCCACGACGCTGTCCGCGACCGACTGAACGTGGAACTCTACAGGACACAGTCAAGGGCGAGGACGATACCTGACGGTTGTCTGTCACACCTCCGTCGGCGTCGTCGCCGACCGTTCCCGGTCGTCTGAACGTCTCCGGGTGGCGGCCGCGCGTTCCGTGTGACTTGTCCTGTACACACGACTGTCCGTACTGACTGTTCGCGGTCCCCAGCGCTTCGGGGCAAAGTAGGCGGGAGAGCGCCCGATCGCTCGGGTAGCTGTCTGCTGTCGAAACGGCAGTGGCGTCGCTACTCGTCGGCGTCCGCGTCGTCGTCCTCGCTCTCGCCCGCGCTCAGTCCGTCGTTCCGCTCGCGGTCGAGCGCGCGGTCGGCGTCGTGGTACTCGGAGTAGCCGTCGAACCAGCGAGCGATGCGCTCGATGCGGTCGACGACGTGGCCGTTCTTCCGCAGGCCGCGGTAGAACCGCTCGGCGGTGTTGACCGGCGTCCGGTAGTCGCGGTCGCTGTGGACGAGCAGGGTGGGCGTGTCCACCTCGTCGACGGACGCCGTCGGCGAGTGCTCGCGGAGGAACTCCGGCGCCTCCCACGGGACGGCGTCGAAGTCGCCCTCGACCAGTTTGTAGGCGCCGTCCGTGGAGCCGTAGAAGCCGGCGAGGTCGTAGACGCCGCGCTGCGAGACGGCGGCCTCGAACCGGTCCGTGTGACCGATGGTCCAGGCGGTCATGTAGCCGCCGAAGGAGCCGCCGGTGACGAAGGCCTGGTCGGCGTCGATCGCCGGTCGCTCGAGCACCCGATCAACGCCGGCCTCGACGTCGGCGAGTGTCACGGCTCCCCAGTCGCGCTCGATGGCTTGTATGAACCGTTCGCCGTAGCCCGAGGAGCCGCGAGGGTTCGACCAGAACACCGCGTAGCCCCGCGCCGCGAGCGTCTGGAACTCGTGGAACATCGTCCCCGAGGTGGTCCACATCGCGTGCGGACCGCCGTGGATCTCGACGACCAGCGGAAACCGTTCGCCCTCCCGGGCGGGCTCGGGCGGCAGCAGCAGCCACCCCTGCACCTCGCCCGCGGGGCCGTCGATCGACAGCGGTTCGGGCGCCGCGAGTTCGACCTCGTCGAGCAGGGCCGCGTTCACCCGCGTCAGTCGCCGGTCCTCGCCGTCGACCACCGCGAAGACGTCCCCGCGGTGGTCGGACTCGCTCGCGGTGTACGCCACCGTCCCGTCGGGTCCCGGGCTCCCGCCGTCGACGTGTTTGCCCTCGCCGGCGACGGTCTCGACCTCGCGGCCGTCGCCGTCCCACGGCACGCGGCGGTACAGCACCGACCCCTCATCCGGCGTCGAGAAGTAGAGGTGTTCGTCCTCGGGACCCCACTCGGGGACGGCGTCGTAGCCGAGGGTGCGGTCGAGGTCGCCCGTCGGCGTGTGTTCCGTCTCGGCGTCGCGGTCGTACACCTTCAGGTCGGTCTGCTGCATCGACGCCCGCTCCGCCGGAGTGTACGGGTAGGCGACGCGACCGTCCTCGGTGGCGGCGAGGGTCGCCCCCCAGCCGCTCGTCGTGGTGACGACGGTGGTCTCGTCGCTCGGCAGGTCGTGGGCGACGATCTCGAGCTCGTAGGTGTCGTCCGGGTCCGCGGCGTCCGCCGGTCGACGAGCGTAGTACACGGTCTCGTCGTCGCCCCACGTCGGCCCCGTGTAGTCGTGGTCGCCGTCCGTGAGCCGGGTGAGGTCCTCGCCGCGGTCGGCCTCCGATCCGAGGTCGAGCACGTAGACGTGACTGCGGCGACCGTCGAGGTAGCGCCGGAAGCCGCGCCAGACCGTCCGATCGATCACCCGCGGGTCCGGCTCGTCGGGCTCGAACTCCTCGGGACGGACGTGTCACGGCCCTCCTCGCGGTCCTCCGCCGTCGACTGCTGGGTGAAGACGATCCGCTCGCCGTCCGGCGACCACTCGATCGAGGAGACGCCGCCGGCGACGTTCGTCACCTGGCGGGCCTCGCCGCCGGTCGTCGGCAGCACCCACAGCTGCGGGCGGTCGTCGTCGGCGCCGCGCGTGCTGACGAAGGCGAGTCGGTCGCCCGACGGCGAGTACCGCGGCGAGGAGTCCCGCCCCTCGGCGACAGTGAACTGCGTCGGCTCGCCCCCCTCGCCGTCGCCGTCGCCGTCGACATCGGCGTCGACGTCGGCGTCGGCGTCGGCGTCGAGGTCGACGACGTACACCGTCGCCTCGTAGGAGTCGTCGCCGTCTGGCACCGTGCGGACGAACGCCACCCGGTCGCCGTCCGGGTGGACTCGGGGTTCGCCCACCCGTACGAGGTCGTGGTAGTCGCTCGCCTCGATCAGGGGCTCGCGGTCGCCGTCGGTCTCGTCGCCGTCGTCCGCCTGGCTGTCGGTCATGGACTCGTCACCGAGGGACGAGAGATGTAGCTTCGGGTCCCGGCGACCCGCGTCCGCTCCGTGTCCGTCAGGGCTCGTCGATCTCGACACGCCCGCTCGTGGCACTGCGGAGGGCGTCCAGCAGCGCCGCCCGCTCGGCGACGGGCACCCGCACGGTGAACTGCACTCGCTCGGCGTACTCGGCGTCGAACTCGACGCCGCTTCCCTCGACCGTCGAGCGCACCGTGCCGCTGTCGTCGTCGTCGACGGTCGCACGAACGGTGACGTGCGGTCGCTCCGTGAGGACGCCGGCGTCCTCGACCGCGTCGGCGACGGCCCGACCGTAGGCGCGGGCCAGCCCGCCGACGCCGAGGTTCGTCCCGCCGTAGTGCCGGACGACCGCGCCGGCGACGTTCTCCAAGTCGCGCTGGGCGAGCACGTTCAGCGCCGGGTCGCCCGCCGAGCCGGACGGCTCGCCGTCGGCGGCGGCGTACTCCCGCAGCGGCGCCTCCCGGACGCGGACGCGGTAGGCGGGCACGACGTGGGTCGCGTCGGGATGCTCGGCGCGGACCGACGCGACGAACGCCTCCGCCCTCTCGCGGCGCTCGACGGGGCGGACCAGCCCGAGAAACTCCGAGCCGCGCACCTCGAAGCGTGTGCGACCGGGGCCGGCGACGGTACGGTACGGCTCGGGGAGTCCGCCGGACCGTCGAGCGGGGGGTCGGTCACTGGATGCCGAGCCGTCGGACGTACGCCAGGTCGCGTATCTCGGTGAACAGGCGACCGGGCACGTCGCCGTCGAGGACGAGATACAGCACGGGCTCGTCGGTGAACTCGGGGTCCTCACTGACGGCCTGGCGGATCGACACGTCGCGCTCGGCCAGCAGCGAGGTGACGCCGGCGATGATCCCCTCGTCGGCGGGGTCGTCGACGTACACCGTCAGCACCGTCAGGTCGAGCACGGGCGCCAGGTCCATCAGCGAGGGGATCGAGGAGATGTTCTGGAAGATCGGGCGCAGGTCGTCGTCCGCGAGGATCGCGTCGGTCGTAGTGTCGACGACCCGGCGGTCGACGCCGATCTCCCGGGCGATCCCCGTGTCGGGGATCTCGATCCCCCCGGAGACGACCCGGCCGCCGTCGCTGACGGAGAAGCCCCGCTCCAGCAGCAGCCGGATCACCGCCTGCTGGCTCGGGGAGTCCTCGAACTTCTCCAGTATCTCGTCGAACACGACCGAGTCGTCGTCTCGCTCCCTCATAATACGGGCGGCTCTCCGTCGTAGCGAACTCAGAGTTCGCCTTTCGTGCTCGGGACGCCGCGGCGCTCGTCGACCCGGGTGGCGTCGTCGAGTGCGCGGGCGACGGTCTTGAACAATGCCTCGACCTGGTGGTGGGCGTTCGGCGACGCGCCGACGCCGGCGTGCAGGGTGAAGTCGGCGTTGAGCGCCAGCGACTCGAAGAAGTGCCGGGCCGTGTCCGCGGTGAGGTCGCCGACCCGCTCGGCGGCGAACTCGCCGTCGAAGTAGAAACGCGGCCGGCCGCTGAGGTCGAGCACCACGTCGGCGACGGCCTCGTCCAGCGGCACTCGCCGGTCGGCGAACCGCTCCACGCCGCGACGGTCGCCGAGCGCGTCGTCCAGCGCCCGCCCGAGCGCGATGCCGACGTCCTCGACCGTGTGGTGGTCGTCGACGGCGAGGTCGCCGTCGGCCCGCACCGTGAGGTCGAACAGGCCGTGGGTGGCGAGCGCCCGCAGCATGTGATCGAAGAAGCCGAGGCCGGTATCGACGGTCGCCTCGCCGTCGCCGTCCACGTCGACGGTCACCTCGACCGCCGTCTCGCCGGTCTCGCGGGTCACCGCCGCCGTCCGGTCGCCGACGGCGGGGGCCGCACTCGCGCTCGCCCCGCCGCCGTCGCGCTCGCCCTCGCCGTCGGCACGGTCGTCGCTCATGTGCACGACTCGCACCGGCGTCGGTAAGTCGGTTGTGCCCGCCGGCGACCGAGCGGGACAGATCGAGGTCCCGGGACGGCGGGCGACGGCCGTCGGCTCAGACCTCGCCCACCCTGGTCGCGCCGGCGAGGACGAGTCGACTCCGGCTGTCGCCGTTGTGGATCTGGCGGGTCTCCTCGGGGTCGACACGGACTGCGTCGCCGGGGTCCAACTCGACGGTCCGGTCGTCGACGGTGACGCTCGCCGACCCCTCGATCAGGAGATACACCTCCTCGTGGTCGGCCTCGGCGTGGTCGTGTTCCGGCCCCTCCCAGCCCGGCTCGCAGTCGGCGACCGTGAGCCCCACCGCCTGCGTGTCGAGCGCGTCCCGCAGGCGCTTCATCGCACCCATCTGTGCGTCGACGTCCTCGATGTTGACGGTCTCGGCAGGCATACAGGCTGAACGGCCGCTCGCGGCATAAATCTACGTCACGGGCGAGCAGCGAGACCGACCACGTGGCGACGAGCGGTCACCGCGGGCCGGAGACGGCGGCGGTCGTCGCAGGCCGGGAACGGCGGGCGGCCGCGAGCGGTAGACGTAAACCGGCGGCCCCGCTTCCGCCGACGATGAGCGGCGAGACCGTCGACGACGCTGACGACGGCGCCGACGCCGACACCGACACCGACACCGGGAGCGGGGCCGGGGGCGGGGGCGAGGCCGGGGCCACCGACGGCACGCCGGAGGCCGACGGGCTCGACGTCGACCTCGACCTCGACCCGACGCCGGTAACGACGAGTCCCGACGACCAGCCCGGTCCGGTGATGGCGCTGCCACCCGGTGCCGACTCCGATTCCGACTCCGGCTCGGACGACGAGGGCAGCGTCCGCGTCGTCGGCACGGCTCACGTCTCCGCCGAGAGCGTCGCCGAGGTCGAACGCGTCGTCGCCGAGGAGCGGCCGGACGTCGTCGCCGTCGAGCTCAACGAGGACCGCTTCCGGCAGCTGCGCGGCGAGACGCCCGACGACCTCGAAGCCGGCGACCTGCTCGACGGCGACACCGTCTTCCAGTTTCTCGCCTACTGGATGCTCTCGTACGTGCAGACCCGACTGGGTGACCGCTTCGACATCGACCCCGGCGCGGAGCTGCGGGCCGCGGTCGAGGCCGCCCCCGGCGTCGGGGCGGGCGTCGCCCTGGTCGACCGGGACGTCCAGGTGACGATCCAGCGCTTCTGGCGGCGGATGACCGCCGTCGAGAAGCTCCGCACCGTCTCGGCGCTCGCCTTCGGTGCCGTCTCACCGCCCGCGGTCGCCGCGACGACCGGTGCTCTCGCCGGGCTCGTGCTCGGGCCGCTGCTCGCGGTGTCGGCGTTCCTCCTCGGCGTCCCCGGCGAGACGATGGCCCGGCTCGTCACCGGCGGCCTCGCCGGGGTTCTCGTCGGCTACGGGGCCGACCGTGCGCTGTACTCGGCGGAGCCGGCGCCCGAGACCGAGGACGGACGGACGACGGGCGGCGAGGACGGCGAGGACGGCGAGGACGGCGAGGACGGGGCGACACGGCGACGCGGTGACGTCGACCGCGAGCCCGGAAGCGAAGGGGAGACCGAACCCGAGACGCCCCCGACGGGATCGGGGGGGCTGACCTCGTGGCTGCCGCTCGTCTCGGCGGTGCTGATCGCCACGGGCGTCGCCGCCAATGGCGTCGGAAGCGCCGCCGTCGGGAGCACGCTGTCGGGCGTGTTCCGCTACCTCCTCGGCGGGATGACGCTGGGGGCCGGCGTCGGCGTCGCCGTGGGGGCGGTCGTCGCGCGGGCCGGCGCCGGGGCGGAGACCGGAGCGGTCGAACGAGAGGGAGTGGACGTCGACGAGCTCACCGACGCGGACGTGGTGACGGCGCTGATCGAGGAGTTCCGGGAGTTCTCCCCCGGCGGCGCGGCGGCGCTGATCGACGAGCGCGACGCCTACATCGCGCACAACTTGGTGTGGCTGCGCGAGCGGGGGTACGACGTCGTCGCCGTCGTCGGCGCCGGTCACCGCGAGGGCGTCGAGCGCTACCTGGCCGAGCCGGAGCGGCTGCCGGCCTTCGACGGGCTGGTGGGCCGCGAGCGCTCCCGGCGGTTCTCGCCGTACAGGGCCGTCGGTTACCTGATCACCGTCGCCTTCGTCGCGTTCTTCGGCCTGCTCGTCCTCGGCGGCGCGGGCGACGCCCTGCTGGTCCGGCTGTTCGGCGCCTGGTTCCTGTTCAACGGCGCGCTGGCGTTCGCGATGGCGAAACTCGCGGGCGCGCGCTGGACCAGCGCGGGCGCCGGCGGTGTCACGGCGTGGTTCACCTCGATCAACCCGCTGCTCGCGCCGGGGTGGATCGCCGGCTACGTCGAGCTGCGGTACACCACGGTCAACGTCACCGACGTCGCCCGCCTCAACGAGATCGTCGACGACGAGACGCTCGGACTGCGGGAGCTCGTGGGCGAGCTGCTCGACGTACCGTTGTTCCGGCTGATCGCCGTCGTCGGCATGACCAACGTCGGCAGCCTGGTCGCCACGTTGCTGTTCCCGCTCGTCGTCCTGCCGCTGGTCGCCCCCGACGGCGGTACCGCCGCCGTCGGCGAGCTGGTCCTCCGGGGAGTCCGGAACGGCCTGGAGATCCTCGCGGGGGTAGTCGGATGAGTCGCGGTCCCGACTCGGAGCGCGGCGAGGGCGACCGCCCGCCGGACACGGACACGGGCACGGACGAGTGGGTCACCCGCCGCGACCGGGCGAACGAGGGGGAGCGAGAACGAGCGCGAGCGGGACCGACGGAGGCGTCCGGTCGGGGCGGCAGGCGGCGCGGGTCGAGGGGCGATACCGCCCGACCCGCCGGCGTGGAGGTCGCGGGGCTGTGGTTCTCCCGGCGCGAACTGCTCGACCTGGGAGCGGCGTGGCTCGCGCTCAGCGTCGCCTTCGGGGGCTTTTTCTTCGGTCCGGGGGCGCTGGTGTCCGATACGGCACTCGTGGTCGGGGTGAGCCTGGTCACCTCCGGCGTGGGGTTCGTGCTGCACGAGCTCGCACACAAGGTGTCGGCGGTGCGGTACGGCCAGGTCGCCGGCTTCCGTGCGGACTACGGGATGCTCGTGCTGGCGGTGCTGAGCGGGCTCGCGGACTTTCTGTTCGCCGCCCCCGGCGCCGTCTACCACCGCGGGCGGATCACCGTCCGACAGAACGGGCTCGTCTCGCTCGCCGGCCCGGCGACGAACCTGGCGCTGGCTGGCGTCTTCGGCGCCCTGCTCGCGCTGCCCGGGCCCGAGCTCGTCACCCTCGTCGGTCAGCTGGGCGTGCTCGTCAACGCCTTCCTCGCCGTCTGGGCGGGGTCGTTCGCCGTCTCCGTCGGACTCACTGCCGCCGTCGTGCTCGTCTTCGGCATCGTCGACCCGGGCGTACTCGGTGTCTGACGTCCACTCCTCATCCGATATGCTATCGGAATCACCGATATGACCTGTCTTGCGTCCGGGACGAGTTTTATTAGTTTAAGATGTTCTGGCCGGTCCCGACCGGAGAGACAGACCGACCGGCGGGAGCATCGCCCTCGGTGCTACAGGGGGGTCGTTCTCACCGTCTCCGCGTCCGTCGCGGTGGTCGCCGCGACCGTACAGGGCAAGCTCGACGGTATGTGACGAGACAATCGAACACGGGGCTGTTAACAACACTCGTGGCGAGAGTCGAAGTGGATGACCGATGGGAGTCCGTTCGGGTACGATCGCGAGTGAACGACCTCGGCGCCGGGACCGGCACCGACACGAGTCAGAACGGGGCTCAGCACGCGAACGGGCGACGTGACGGCGTTCGTCGTGCAACTCGAGTACCGCACAGCCGAAGGCCACGACGTCCGACGGGACGGGCTCCACATCGACGTGTATCGAGACAGCCGGCGGGTTCGCAGGCGCCAGCTCACCGCTCCGATCCCTCCGGACAGGGCGCTGACCCGCGCCGAAGAGCACTTACGCCAGCACGTCCGACGGTACATCACGAGATACGAACGGTGGCACGGAATCAGGAACGGCCCATGACAGAGGAGGAACTCGCCGCGTTCGAGGATACCCTCGACGAGCATCGGGAGCGGACTCGTGCGGTACTCGCCGAGGAACTCGGCGGCGAGCCTGGAGATTACGAGCCTACCGACGAGTACGACCTCGACGAGGACGACGCTACGGAGTGACTCGTTGGTTGCTCGACTGGTTCCGACCGCTCCAGCCCGTCTCGTCGATACTGACACGCCCTGACCTTGCTTGGGACAGAACAGACGTCAAAATCGTCCGACCGCATACCGGTCACTCCGCGCTCGGGTTCGTCTCGCTTGGCGAACCGTCGACATTTTTGATCTCGCCCGTAGCCGACTGCTGCGCCGGGCGGGAGTGAAAGGGGCGGTAGGCTGGGCGACCCCCGACGATGCAAGCACTGCAGGAAGTGACGTATGGAACGACCGAAGCGCACAGCGAGTCGCGGGAGCCCAGCCTACCGGAGCTTTCTGGCTGTTCACGGCAGATCGAGCTGCGACGGAGACCGTCCGCTCGACTCGTCCCGAGCGCGGTGACCGGCACGCTTTTCTCGGCGCTCGCCGCCCTCGGGGCATGGAGTCGGGCGACCGGAGCGAGACGGACGAGACGGAGGGGGACGAGGAGGGGCTGACCTACGCCGAGACGGGCGTCGACGTCGAGGAGAGCGAGGCGGCGACGGCGGCGCTGACGGGGGCGGCGGGGCTCGCGGGCGACGTTGACGAGAGCGAGGACGGCGACGACTCGGAGGGCGTGCCGACGGAGTACGCGGGCGTGCTCGACCTGGGCGACCGCTACCTGGGACTGACGACCGACGGCGTCGGGACGAAGCTGCTCGTGGCGCGGGCACTGAACGACCACTCGACGGTGGGGGTGGACTGCGTGGCGATGAACGTCAACGACCTCGTCGCGGCGGGGCTGGAGCCGGTCGGCTTCGTCGACTACCTCGCGGTCGCCGAGCCGGACGAGCGGACCGCCCGCGAGGTGGGCGAGGGGCTGGCGGCGGGCGCCGAGTCGGCCGGCGTGCGCCTGCTCGGGGGCGAGACCGCGGTGATGCCCGAGGTGGTTCGCGGACTCGACCTGGCGGGCGCCTGCGTCGGGACGGCACCGCCGGACGGACTACTCGACGGCGACGCGGAGCCGGGCGACCGGCTGGTGGGGTGGGCCTCGTCGGGGGTCCACTCGAACGGGCTCACGCTCGCCCGCGAGGCGGTCACCCGCGAGCACGAGTACGCCGACCCGTTCCCCCCGGAGCCGGAGCGGACGGTCGGCGAGGCGCTACTGGAGCCGACCCGGGTCTACGCCGACTTGCTGGGACCGCTGCGTCGGCACGCCCGGGCGGCCGCCCACGTCACCGGCGGCGGCTGGCGCAACCTCCGGCGGCTCGGCGACCGTCGTTACGTCGTCGACGACCCACATCCGACACAGTCCGTGTTCGCGTTCGTCCAGCGCGAGGGGTCGGTCACGGACGCCGAGATGCACCGCACGTTCAACATGGGGACGGGGTTCGTCGCCGTCGCCGCACCCGAGGCCGCCGAGCGACTGGCGAGCGACACCGACGGCCGGGTGATCGGCCGTATCGAGGAGGGAACCGGCGTCGCCGTCCGCGGGCTGGAGCTCTGAGCCGTCACGGAGCGACGGAGCGACGGAGCGACCGACGCCGTCAGGGCGGCCTCGCCCGTAGCGGGACGCCGCCGGGGACGGCAACCGACGGGTGGTCGACCCGCTGCGGTGGTGCGACGTCGTTCCCGTCCGGGGGTGCGAGGCGCTCGTCGGGCTCGACGGAGGCGCGCAGCCGCGAGCGGTCGACGGCGACGAGCACCGTCGCCCTCGCTGACACGATAGCTTCATTCCGTTCGAGTGAAGACGACGACGACGCGATCGCCGGCGTCGTCAAGGGCGTAAGTCCTGCTGGTGTAGGTGTTTCCGAGAGATTCCGCGACCGCGTCTTCGAGTTCGGGGCTCGCTATCACTATCGGAGACGTCGTGTTTTCTATCTCCTCTGCTCGAGCGGTGCTTGCCACGTCTGCGCCGAGGACTTCGGTGTACCACGGTAGTGGGATGCGAGCGTACCACGCGCCCGTACCCGGGGGATACTCGACCCTGGATTCGCTCATGGCCAACCGTTCTCCGACGTAGAGCACATCGACGTCGTTCCCTCCTGTCGCAGTCGCGCGATCGATCTCGCTCACGGCCTCCCGAAGTTCGCCGGGAGCCTGGGCGTAGTAAACGATGTGATGGCCGGGATCAGCCTTTGGACTCTCGTGGGGCTGCTGGTAACTCGTCTGTATCAGCGTCGTGCCCGCGGAGGCAAGAAAGAAAGCGAGCAGGCCGGCGGCGACGGCAGCGCGAACGATGTCCATCGGGAGCCGTTCTCGGAATGCTTCGGGTTCAGCAGCGGGGAGTCGGCTGTGTCCCCACTGGTAGACGGCGTACGTACCCACGGCCGCTGGCACGCAGAGCGGAACGATCGCGTGAACGGTCGACCACGGAACGGGGAAGTTGTTCGCGAGCGGGTATCCTACTACGGCGGCAGCACCGGAGTAGAAATTGAACGCCACTATCCAGCGAGGGGAACTGCCGGTATAGCGGTCGAAGAGGAGTCCTCCGACGGCGAGGAGCGTGACACTCAGTGCTCCTGTGACGATCGTCTCGACGGTATCCGTAAAGTACGGGAGGTACGGATGCTGCTGGATACTTCCGGCCGCCCAGTAGTCGAGTGCCCTCCGGAGGGAGCCTACCGTCGCCTCTGCGATGACTGCGGGGAGTGTACCGAACTCGCCGCTGAGGGCTCGCCAGAGACCGATTTCCTGACCGGGCCCGGCGCGTGGGGCATAAAAATAAACGACAACGGCGGAGAAGACGACGGCGGCAAGGACGCCGTGAACCCACCAGTATCGGACACTGACGGACGTCCTCCGCCGGAGCGAACGAACGGCGGTAAGGACGGAGCCGTCTCGGTCGCGCGCGCGGAGGAAGTACCGATCGAGAACGAGTACACCAGCACCGATCCAAGTCACAAGCCAGAGGAGGACGCTCTCTTTGGTCGAGAATGCGAGGCCGAGCGTGATCGCAGCACCGTACAGATAGCGAGGTCGCCGCGTGTCGGATGCACGAACGAGGAGGCCTAGAGTAACGAACATGAACGCCGCCAGCGGCAAGTCCTTGCGCATGAACCGCGAGTAGTAGAATAGCACGGGGTTGAACGCCAACGCGACGCCGAGTGCGATCAGTTCGCCGTCTCGGAGGCGGTCGCGGAAGAGCCACGCCGACAGCGGGAGCGTCGCCCCGATAGCCGCAACGACGAGTCGAGCCGTGGCATCGTTCACACCGAGCACGGAGAAGACGATAGAGTTCACACGGGCGAAGAAGGGACCGTGAAGAATCGGACGATAGGACCACACGCCGTTCTCCATGAATCGCAGCACCCAGTAGCCGAACCAGGCCTCGTCGTAGTAGAAGACGCGTTCGCCGAGCTCTATGAGACGTGTAACCGTTCCAAAGACGGCCAGTGCGACGAGAATGACAGGAGTTCGTCGGTCAGGGAGGCGCTTACGTAAGGCCACCAACCGTGTCACGCTACGCTGATTGTATAGCTTTTGTGTTGAGTACGACCGGTCCCTCGGTGCTGGGTTCACACACCTACTCGACAGTTAACTTCCGGGGTAGTATGGAAGTCAGTCTCAGGAGGCGTTCTGTGACACCCGCGACAGCCCCGCTATCGGACACCCGTGCGATCGACCTTTCGACGAGCGAGCCGCCTCCGGCGGCGGACGCAGCGCGAAAGGTCGTCAGTCGTCGGCTGGTGTGCCGTTTCCGCCCTTGTCCTGTGCCTGCTGGCGGGTCCAGGAGAGTTTCCCGCCGGCACAGAGCAGGTCGCGCTCGCGCTCGGAGGCGTCCAGCCGGGCGGTGAGTTCCCAGTCGTCGTCGACGCGGACGGTGAACGCCTCCTCGCCGCCGGCGACGGCGGCCTGGACGTCCTCGACGATCTCGACGGTGTCGCCCTGGTCGATGCGCTCGTAGTCCTCCTCGTCGATCAGGAGGGGGACGATGCCGAAGTTGAACAGGTTGGCGCGGTGGATGCGGGCGAAGGACTGCGCGAGCACGCCCTCGACGCCGAGATACATGGGACACATGGCGGCGTGTTCCCGCGAGGAGCCCTGGCCGTAGTTCTCGCCGGCGACGAGAAAGGACGCCTCGGTCCGCATGGCGCGCTCGGCGAAGCTGTCGTCCACCCGCGAGAGGGTGAACTCGCTTATCTTCGGGACGTTCGAGCGGTACATCAGGATGTCGCTCGTGGCGGGGATGATGTGGTCGGTGGTGATGTTGTCGCCCATCTTCAGCAAGACCTCGCCCTCGAGATGCGAGTCCAGCGGGTCCTTGATCGGAACGTCACCGATGTTCGGCCCCTTGATGAGGTCGTCGTCGACGGCCTCGTCGGGGGCGATGAGGTCGGCGTCGCGCTCGGTGTAGCGGGTGCCCATCTCGAAGCCGGGGTCGCGGATGCCGGTCTCGGCTTCCAGGTCGCGGGGGTCGGTTATCTCGCCGGTGATCGCGGCGGCGGCGGCGACCTCGGGCGAGCAGAGGTACACCGAGTCGTCCTCGATGCCGGAGCGGCCCTCGAAGTTGCGGTTGAAGGTGCGCAGCGACACCGAATCCGAGGCGGGGACGTGGCCGACGCCGATGCAGGCGCCGCAGGTGGCCTCGGAGAAGTTCACTCCGGCGGCCATCAGTTCGGCGACCCAGCCCTCGCGGGCGAGCATCTCGGAGGCCTGCTTCGAGCCGGGGGCGACGATCATGTCCGTCGTCTTGTTCGTCGCCCGGCCTTCGAGCATCTTCGCGGCGGGGAGGACGTCCTCGTAGGCGCCGTTGGTACAGGAGCCGACGATCACCTGGTCGACCTCGACGCCCGCGACCGCCGACACGGGCACGACGTTGTCCGGCATCGAGGGCTGGGCGATCAGCGGCTCGACCGCCGAGAGGTCGACGGTGACGGAGTCGGCGTAGTCGGCGTCGTCGTCGGGGCGGAGTTCGACGTACTCCTCCTCGCGGCCGAGTTCGGCGAGGAAGTCCCGCGTGCGCTCGTCGGTGGGGAAGATGGAGGTGGTGGCGCCGAGTTCGGTGCCCATGTTGGTGATCGTCGTCCGTTCCGGCACCGACAGGGTGTCGACGCCGGGGCCGGTGAACTCGAACACCTTGCCGACGCCGCCTTTCACGGAGAGACGGCGCAGCAGTTCGAGGACGACGTCCTTCGCGGTGGCCCACTCCGGGAGGTCGCCCTCCAGGCGGACCTCGACGATCTCGGGCATCTCGAAGTAGTAGGGACCGCCGCCCATGGCGACGGCGACGTCGATGCCGCCGGAGCCGACGGCGAACTCGCCGAGCCCGCCCGGCGTCGGCGTGTGCGAGTCGGAGCCGAGCATCGTTTTCCCGGGGGCGGCGAAGTTCTCCTTGTGCACTTGGTGGCAGATGCCGTTGCCGGGGCGAGAGAAGTGTGCGCCGAACGTGCCGGCGGCGGAGCGCAGAAAGCGGTGGTCGTCGGTGTTCTTGAAGTCGAACTGGTAGGTCTGGTGGTCGCAGTACTGGGCGGCCACCTCGGTCTGTACCTCGTCCAGGTCGAGCGCCTCGAACTGGAGCCACACCATCGTCCCCGTGGTGTCCTGCGTGAGCACCTGGTCGATCTCGATGCCGATCTCCTCGCCAGGTGTCAACTCGCCCTCGACGAGATGGTCGTCGAGGACCTTCTCCGTGAGCGTCCGTCCCATAACGTCCCCCGAGTGGGGGGCGCGCAGGAATAAAACCCGTGTGTCGTCGTCCGCCGACCGCACGAACGCCGCCGGGGCCGGGCCGACGGCCTCGTCTCTCGCTCCGGCCGCGAGTGATGCCCGAAGAGTGCGACAAGCTCGTCCGCGACCGCATACCGGCGGCGATCCGCGCGGACGGCGAGCGGCCGGTCACGAGCCGCGTCGAGGGGGAGGTCTACGAGCGACGGCTGGCCGAGAAGCTCGCGGAGGAGACGGCCGAGTACCGCGAGTCCGGTCGCGTCGAGGAACTGGCGGACGTGCTGGAGGTCGTGCACGCGCTGCGGACCTACGGCGGCGTGAGCGAGGCGGAACTGGAGCGGACACGCGAGCGCAAGGCCACGGAGCGCGGGCGATTCGAGCAGGGGATCGTCCTGGAGCGCGTCGAGGAGCCGCAGCCCAGTCGCAGTCACGGGTCGGACCGGACGGTTTTTATCCGACGGCCGCCAGACACGACAGATGGAGCCGCTCTCGACGGGCTGTGCACCGGTAGACGACCTGCTCGGCGGCGGCTTCGAGCGCGAGGCCGTCACGCAGGTGTACGGACCGCCCGCGGCCGGCAAGACGAACCTCTGTCTCTCGGCCGCGGCCGAGGCCGCGGTCGACGGCGAGACGGCCGTCGTCGTCGACACGGAGGGGCTCTCGGTCGACCGCTTCGAGCAGATCACCGCGGCCCGCGCCGAGGCCGCCGGCGTCGACGTCGACGACCTGGCCCGTCGCGTCGTGATCGAGTCCGCCCACGACTTCGAGGAGCAGGCCGAGGCGGTGCGCGACGCCGCCGACTTCGCCGACTCGGCCGGGCTGGTCGTCCTCGACAGCGCGACGGGCTTCTACCGCGTCCGACGCCTGGAGGAGGGTGACGACGACGGCGGCGAGACGCTGCGGCGCGTCGCCAGGCAAGTCACCCACCTGCTCGGACTCGCGCGCCGGCACGACCTCGCAGTGGCGATCACGAACCAGGTGTACACCGACCCCGACGGCGACCGCGCCCGGCCGCTGGGCGGCTACACCCTGGAGCACTGGTCCGGCACCGTCCTCCGGCTCGACCGCTTCCGCGGCGGTAACCGTCGCGCCACCGTCGAGAAACACCGCTCGCACCCGGCGGGCGAGTCCGCCCGTTTCCGGATCGCCGACACCGGACTGGAGGGTGTCGACGACCCCACCTCGCCCTGAGGCCGACCGGGCGGACACGAGCAGCCGGGGCGGTCGACCCCAGGGGGACCGGTAGCGTTCGCCACCTACTTGACCTGCCTGCCCGTGGCCCGTGACGAGAACGGATGGACGACCCGGTGCTGCTGACCGGTGCGAGCGGGCGGGTCGGAGCGGCGATCCTCGACGGCCTCGCCGACGAGTACGACTGGCGGCTGTTCGACCGCACGCCGCCGACGGGCGACCCGCCGGGGGAGGTGGTCGTCGGCGACGTGACCGACGACGACGCCGTCGGCGCCGCCGTCGAGGGCACCGGTGCGGTGATCCATCTCGCGGGTGACCCCCGTCCGGAGGCCGCCTGGGAGTCGGTGTGGCACAACAACGTCGACGGCACGCAGACGGTGTTCGAGGCCGCCGTCGAGGCCGGCGTCGGGAAGGTCGCCTTCGCTTCCTCGAACCACGCCGTCGGCGCCTACGAGGACGAGCGCGCCCCGCGGGTCTACCGGTCCGACTCCGGATTTCGGCTCGACGGCACGGAACTCCCGCGACCGGGCAACCTCTACGGGGTGAGCAAGGCCGCCGGCGAGACGCTCGGGCGGTACTACCACGACCGCCACGACCTCTCGGTGGTCTGCGTGCGCATCGGCAACCTCGCCGCCGAGCGCCCGCCCGAGGACTACGAGCGCGGCCAGGCGATGTGGCTCTCATACCGGGACTGTGCCCACCTGTTCGACCGTTGCTTGCGATCGGAGTACGGCTACGAGATCGTCTACGGCATCAGCGACAACGACCGCAAGTACTACTCGTTGGAGCGCGCTCGCGAGGCGCTGGACTACGAGCCGCGGGACAACTCCGCGGAGTACGACTCCGAGGACGAACCGAAGGACGGCAACGGGTCATCCGATGAAAGATAGCCGATACGTTCGCCGTATTTCCCCTCGGGACGGTCGCCCTCGGGGGGCCGACTTACAGTCATACGCGCCGTGTCGGTAGGTCGCCGTCGTCTGGCGGTTCGCCTCGTAGTAAGGACCAGGGGCGCCCGAGTCTTCCATTCTCCGAGACGCGAAGGTCCGGCGCCAGGCACGCTATGGCGGCGGTAAGAAGGGACCAGCGCGGCCGACGTGCGAGCGGCCGTCCGAGACTCACTGCGACGAGGCGCCGCCCGGGAATGCGCAGGCCACGACCCTACGACCCACAGCTCAGTCCTCGGCTGGCTGGGCGTCGGTGTCGAGGTGGGCTTCGAGCCGGTCCAGCCGCGACTCCAGATCGTCGATTCGGTCGTCTTTGTGCTCGGCTTCCGCCTCCAACTCCTCGATGCATTCCTCCTTCTCGTCGAGTTGGGTCGAGAGTCCTTGGACGGCGGCGAACAGCACTCCCCGGGCGTTCACAGAGTTGATGTGTTCGTCGCTGTCGCCGACGTCGAAG
>PXSK01000040.1:0-24936 GCA_003022865.1 Halobacteriales archaeon SW_5_70_135
CGCGACCTCGTCGAGGAAATGGGCGAGTTGGGCTTCTACGCGCCCAACCTCGACGGCCAGGGACTGCCGGGCGTGAGCGAGACGGCCTACGGTCTGTTGATGCAGGAACTCGAGGCGGGCGACTCCGGCGTGCGCTCGATGGCCTCGGTGCAGGGCGCACTCGTCATGTACCCTGTCCACGCGTTCGGCTCCTCCGAGCAGCGCGAGCGCTGGCTCCCCCGGCTGGCCTCGGGCGAGGTCGTCGGCTGTTTCGGCCTGACCGAGCCGGAACACGGCTCGAACCCGAGCGCGATGGAGACCACCGCCGAGCGAAGCTCGGCGTCGTCCCGCTCAGAGAGCGAGACCACCGCCGAGGCGGACGGCGACGGCTACGTGCTCAACGGCACGAAGACGTGGATCACCAACTCCCCGATCGCCGACGTGGCCGTCGTCTGGGCGCGCGACCTCTCCAGCGATGACCACCCCGTCCGGGGCTTTCTCGTCGAGACCGACCGTGACGGCGTCACCACCAACGAGATAGACGAGAAGCTGTCGATGCGTGCCTCGGTCACGGGCGACGTCTCGCTGCGCAACGTCTTCGTTCCCGGCGACGCGGTGCTGCCGGGCGTCGAGGGGATGAAGGGACCGCTGTCCTGTCTCACCCAGGCCCGCTACGGGATCGCCTGGGGCGCAGTGG
This sequence comes from Halobacteriales archaeon SW_5_70_135, assembly GCA_003022865.1. GTDB lineage: Archaea > Halobacteriota > Halobacteria > Halobacteriales > SW-7-71-33 > SW-7-71-33. The sequence continues at coordinate 677 of PXSK01000040.1, forward strand.
GTGCCGCCCGCGACTGCTTCGAGACCGCCCGCGAGTACGCCACCGAGCGCGACCAGTTCGGCGGTCCGATCGGTCGCTTCCAGCTCCAGCAGGAGAAACTCGCCGAGATGGCGACCCAGATCACGACGAGCCAGCTGCTCGCCCACCGCCTCGCCGAACTGAAGGAACGCGGCGACCTGCGCCCCCAGCAGGTGTCGATGGCCAAGCGCAACAACGTCCGCACCGCCCGCGACCAGGCCCGCGTCGCCCGCGAGATGCTCGGCGGTAACGGCATCACGGCGGACTACTCGCCGATGCGTCACGCCGCCAACATGGAGACCGTCTACACCTACGAGGGCACCCACGACATCCACACGCTCATCCTCGGCGAGGACCTCACCGGACTCAGCGCCTTCGAGTGAGCGCTCCTTCCTCGACGTTCTCGCACACCACCGCCGGCTTCGAGTGCGTCCAGCCGCGAGAGGCCGCATGAGCGACGGCGGGCCGGCGACCGCCGCCATCGAGACGGCCTTCCCCGACCGACGGGTGGCGAGCGTCGAGCGGCCGAGCGGCTCCGACTATCCCGGCAACGAGGTGCTGCGGGTCGCCTTCACCGACGGCGAGCCCGCGGCGGCCTACCTGAAGGTCGCGACCGCCACCGACGGCACCGAACGGATCGCCCGCGAGGCGGTGCTGTTCCGCTATCTCGACGCTCACGGCGCGGTCGCGGTCCCGACGGTCATCACTGCCGATCCGACGGCCGACCCACCGCACCTCGCGACGACACCCTTACCCGGCACTCGGCTGGTCGACGACCTCGCCGGCGACGAGAGCGGGGCCGCCGATCCCGATCCCGACAGTCTCCGCCCGCTGCTGTGCCGTCTCGGACGGGCACTCGCCGGTGTTCACGCCGTCCGTCTCGACCGCGCCGGCTGGATCCGGGGCGGCGACGCCGACGGCCTCGATCTCGCCGTCGACCCGTGGCCGACGGTGCTGCGCGAGCGCGTCGTCGAGCCACACCTGGTTTCCGACCGCTTCGCCGACGTTCCGGGGCGAGCCGCCGACCTGATCGCGGAGGGCGCTGACGCGCTCGAACTGTCGGCCGACGACAGGCCGGAACCGACGGTCGTCCACGGCGACTGTCACTTACAGAACGTCCACGACGACCCGCTCGGTGTGGTCGATCTCGAATCGGCGAAGGCCGGCGACCCGGTGTACGACCTCGCGTACACCGAGGACCTGGTGATCGACGGCCGGTCCGAACTGACCGAGCCCGAGCGCGACGATCTCCGCGCGGCGCTGCGTGACGGCTACCGTACCGGTGCCGACGCCCACGACCTCCCCGTCGCCGCGTCGGGGCTGCCGCCCGGCTACGAGCACCGCCGCGCCACGTACCGGCCGGTCACCTTCCTCGTGACCGTCGCCACCTTCGAGCGGTGGGCGCCCGAGGCCGACGAGCCGGTCGACGACCTCGCCGAGTGGGTGCGAGAGGAGTTCGACCGTCGGGTCGCAGCGGCGCGGTCGACCTCTCCGTCTTCAGTGTAGACCGGCGGGCGAACACTCGTGCTCAGTCGTCGCTCGGCACGTACGCCCCCTCGCCGACGTGACCGGCGTCGTCCGCGCTGGCCTCGACCGTCGGCTCGGACAGCGTCGTCCGGGCGGCCGGCGAGAGCCGGTTGACGACGGCGCGACCGTCGCGCTCGCGCTCGACGACGCCGTCGTCTTCGAGCCGGTCGAGGTGGTGTGACAGCGTACTGCGGTCCCGGTCGACCGCTTCGGCGAGGTCGCCGACGGAGGCGGGTCCGAGCCGGTCGAGTGCCTCGACGACGGCGGCGGTCGCCTCGTCGGCGAGCGCCGCCTGCAGTGCGGGGTCGGTCTCCGCGGCGGGGAAGTAACGCCGTCGGCCGCGCAGGTCGGCGTCGTAGACCAGCCCCTCGTCGGCGAGCACGTCGAGGTGGTGACGCACGGTCGACAGCGGGGCGTCGGTCGCCCCGGCGACCGCCGACAGGTGGACGCCCGGCTCCTCACGGACCGACTCGTGGATCCGCGCCCGCGTCTCGTGTGCGAGCGGGTCCGAGTCGTCGTAGCGGCTGTAGCCGAGCCCGATGAAGTACCGCAGTCGGTCGAGCAGGGACCGCAGCCCGCCGACCGACCGCTCGGCCGCCGCCGAGGCGGCCGCCTGCACCCCGCCAGTCGAGGTGCCGCCCGCCAGCCAGGCTCGGGTCGCGGCCGCCGTCACCCCGAGACCGCCGACTACCGCCGCCGCACCCGCGCCGGTCCGCCCGCCGAGCGGGACCGTCGGCACGCCGGCGAGCGGCAGCCCGTCGTCATTCCCGCTTCCGCTCCCACTCCTACTCTCGGACTCGGACTCACCGTTCTCGCCCGTGATCGGTGCCTCGTCCTCGCTCGTCGGCTCCGTCTCTGCGTCCGCACTCTCGTCTGCGTCCTCGCCTGCGTCCGCGTCGGAGTCCCCGTCAGCGTCCGCCGTCGTGTCCGTGCCCGTTTCCGTCTCCACGCTCGCACTCGCGCTCACGTCACCCGCGTCCGGCGGCGCGGTCAGCGCGGCGACCTCGCCGACCGGCGTCGTGTCGCCCGTCACGTCGTCGCTCGCGGCCGTCTCCGCGTCGATCTCCGACCAGATGGACGCGTTCAGCGGGTCCGTCTTCGTAACCGAGGCGCTCGCCTCGACCGCGTCGCCGGCGCTCGCACTCACGCCTGTGTCCGCGGACGCCGTCTCGCCGTCGGCCGTCGCCGTCGTCGTCGTCGCGTCGACCTCGGTCTCTCCGGTAGCGTCGCCGACGGTCCCCGTCGTTTCGCCGGCGGTCTCGCCGACGCTCTCCGAGCCGTTCGGCGTCGACGCCCCGTCCGCGACGGTCGTCACCGTCACGTTCTCCGTAGTGTCGACGGCGCCGTCGGTGTCGTCGGTCGCGTTCCCCGTCCCGCCGGTAACGTTCTCGACGGTCCCCGCCGTCTCCGTGGTACTGCCGGCGGCTTCCGTCGTCCCGACGGACTCCGTCGCGTAGGTGAGCCCGTTGTCGTCACTCTCGTTGTCCGGAGACTGGTCCAGCCGTGCCGTCGTCTCCGTGTCGTCGAGACCGCTCGCGACGACGACCGCCGGCGCGAGTGCTGTCGCCGCGACGAGTACTGCCATCGCGACCACGGCCGCGACCGTTCGGCGCATACTGGGTCGCCTCTCGTTGTATTTATACTCGCGCGGAAAGTGTCTTGTCTTCCCCCGCCGAAGAGGGGTTTTATGTCGGGCCGCCCCGACGCCGTACAGACCTTTTGACGGGCTTGTCAGATCGCCTTTTATCGGGGCCGAGCGACTGCCGGACGCGATGCTTCGAACCGTCGCGGCGGTCGCGCTGGCGGCGACGCTCGTGGTCGCGAGCGTCGCACCGGCGGCGGCTGCCTCCGGCTCCGACGCGGACGCATCGGCTACGATAACGGTCACGGTGACCGACGACGAGACGCTGCTCGTCGTCAGTCAGGACGGCGAGGCCACCGCCGACACCACGGTGACGGTGTCGGCGGTCGGTGACGCCACCTTCGAGGGCAGCGCCACGTACCAGACCGACGCCGAGGGGCAGGTTCGCCTGCCCGCTCCGGACGAGCCGACCACCGTTCAGGTCGTCGTCGAGACCGACGACGCGCGCTTCGAGGGCGTCGTCACGCTCCGTCCGGCCGAGACCGGCGAGTACAGTGTGACCGTCGAGCTCGAAGCGAACGCCTCGGCGGACGGCCAGACCGACACCGAGGGTGACGACGAGACGAGTGCCGCCGCGGAGAGCGACGGCAACGCCAACGCCGACGCCGACGCCGAGGCGAACGCCGACGCCGACGCCGAGGCGAGCGCTGACGACGGTCGAGAGGGCGAGAGCGAGGCCCGACTCGACTCGACCGTCGACGTGCTCGTCCAGACCGGCCCGTTCGAGAGCGTGCTGAACACCCGCACGCTCGTCGGCGTCGTGATCGACGTGCCCGTGACCGACGCCTCGGCCGATTACGAGGGCGAGACGGACGCCGACGCTGGCATCGAGATCGTGCTCGGCGACGACGAGGAAGACGGTGAGTCGGACAGTACGAGCGTCGAAGTCGACCTCGACAGCGATGACGAGACGTCGGCGAGCGCGAATGGCAGCGCAGAGAGCGAGACGGCGACGGACGTCTCCGTCGAGGTCGACTCCCCGGAGGCGAACGCCTCCGCCGAGAGTAACACCGAGGTCGGCGTCGAGTTCGGATCGGCGAACGACAGCGACGCCGAGGAGAGCGACGAGACCGACGACGGCGACAGCGACGTCGAGGAGAATGACGACAGTGACGCAGAGACCGACGGCGAAACGGAAGCCGACGGTGAGGCTGAGACCGACGGCGAAACGGAAGCCGACGGCGAGTCTGAGACTGACGGCGAAACGGAAGCCAGCGGCGAGTCTGAGACCGACGGCGAAGCAGAGGCCGATAGCGAGTCTGAGGCTGACGGCGAAGCAGAAGCCGACGGCGAGGCTGAGAGCGACGGCGAAACGGAAGCCGACGGCGAAGCGGAAGCCGACGGTGAGGCCGACGCCGAGAGCGACGGCGACGGCACAGGCGTCGAGGTCGACGGCAGCAGCGAGGGTGAGGCCACCGCGGGCGTCTGACCGCCGCCGGTGAGCCGCTGACGGTGACCCCCGCCGAGTCCTCGCAGTCCCCCATCGACTCCCCTCCACCGACGTCCCCCAGTCGACGCGGTTCCCCCGCTGACGCTCCCGTCGCGGGCCCTCCCGCGACGCTTTTCCCTCCCCGCCCGGGACGGACGACCGATGACCGATCCCGTCCCGGCTCGGCTGCGCGAGCGACACGACCGAGTCGCGGTCGTCGAGCGACTCCACGACGTGCCGCCCAACGAGGTGTACCTGGTCGAGGTCGACGGCCGGCGGGCGGTCCTCAAGTGCTCGACCGGCCCCCGTGGCGACGCGGCCGTCGAGGGTCGCGTGCAGCGACTCGCCGCCCGCGAGTCGCCGCTCCCGACGCCGGCGGTGCTCTGGGTCGGCCGGGACGCCTTTCTCGCGGCCTTCGATTCCGACGCGCCCGAGGAGGGCGCCGACTCGACGCCGGAGTGGTGTCGCGTGGCCGGTCGGGGACTCGCCCGCCTGCACTCGATCGGCTTCGACCGACACGGTCTGCTCCGGGCCGACGGCGACCCCGCCGACTCCGCGGCGGGGCTGCGTGTCGACGCGGACGGCGGGACGTGGCCCGAGGCCGTCCTGGCGCTGCTCGGGGAGTTCCGGCGCTCGGTCGCCGACACCGAGTACGCCGCCGTCGTCGACGAGGTCACCGAGTTCGTCCGCGAGCGTCCCGACCGGTTCGTCGCCGCCGGCGACGACGAGGTGGAGTCAGAGTCGGAGTCAGAGCCAGAGCCGGTGCTCGTACACGGCTGGTTCTCGCCGGAGCACGTCGCGGTGCGGGACGGTGCGGTGCGGTCGGTCGTCGACTTCGAGCACGCGATGGCCGGCGCCGCCGAGTACGACCTTTGGCGGCTGGCGGTCCCGACGTTCGGTCTCGGCACCGAGCGCGAGGACCGCGCCGCGTGGCGGCGGTTCCGCGAGGCCTACGAGTCGGTGCGGCCGCCCCCGGCGGGCTTCGAGGCCCGCGCCGACGCGGTCCGGCTCGTGGTGGCCGTCTCCTACCTCGACTCGCTGGCCGTCCAGCGGGGCGTCGAGGACAACCGCGACAGGGCCGACGCCGTCCGCGAGGCGGTCCACGAGCGACTGGCCGCGCTGCGGGCGTGACTCTACCCCTCGTCTCGCGGAGAGCACCGACAGCCTCGACACGGAACGCCGTCGGCATCCGGTCCGTCCCGAGCGCGACCGCCGGGTCGCCGCCACGACCGGCCGCGGGCACGGGAGACACTCGACCGTTGCCACGGACGAGCGGACATGAGCGGTCTGACCGACGCGGACGCCCGCCGCGAGGGCTCGCCCGACTGGAGACCCGCGAGCACCTGGAGCGCACGCGACCTGTTCGAGTGCAACGACGACCGCGTGTACCGGCACCGCTTCGAGCGCGTGGACTGATCACCGCCACGAAAGCTTTCGTTCACGAGGACGGTCGGAACGGTACGGGATCTGCAGTGCCGTCGCCAGTTGCGGAAGACCCCGACGGTGACGACGTGCGTCTCGGGGGCCTTCTACGCGGGCGTCTCGACGGGATCGACACCGACTCCGTCGAGTCAATCAGAGAGCTCCGTGAGGGCGCCTCACTGGAACGAGGCTGCTCGTCGACACGAACGTCTTCATCGCGAGTTCGACCGACGAGTCGGACCGTGGCGAGACCGCCACCGAACTGTTGAACGCCGGTCACGAGTTCACGACTACCGTACTCGACCCGATGGAGTCGCGGTCAGTGCTGACCGAGAAGCAACGTCTCGAACGGTCGACTGCGGAGGGCGCGACAGACGACATCTGGACACACGTCGCCGTGTACACGCCCGAACCGAGTGACCGAGTCGCGGCGTACGAACGACAGCGAGAGTCGTCACTCCACACCGTCGGCTGTCCCCCGCTCGAGACCGCGGACGGTCTCGACGCCGAACTCGTCACCCTCGACGCGGAACCACTCGATCACGGGGCGTCGTCTCCGACCACCTTCGCCTGAGCGCCTCCAGTCAGTCGAACTCGCCCGTGACCGTGTCGCAGTCGACACAGCGGGCGCCGACGGCCGTCCGGTCGTCGTTCAGCGAGAGCTCCTGTCCCGTGCGCGTTCCGCAGTCGGGGCACGCCCGCAGGATCTCGGTGTCGCCGCCCCCCTTCGGCGCGCCCAGTGCGAGCACGGGGGCGCGCTCCTCGCCGCCGTTGCGCGTTCGCTGGTACTCGCCGTGCCCGACGCGGACGAGTTCGCCCGCCGACGCCCGAACCGGCTCGTCGCGGGTCTCGAAGGTCACCTCGCCGCTCAGCACGTGAAACACGTCCTCCTGGTCGCCGTGGGCGTGCAGACCGTAGGCCGTCGACTCCCCGGGGGCGAGTTCGTAGTAGTTGACCGCCACGTCAGTCGTCCCCAGGGCGTCCGACAGCGGGCGGATCACGTCCGCGGGGACCCGTCCGGTCTCCGTCTCCGCCGGGTCGATCTTGCGCACGCCCGATCGCCTCGGGCGACGGGCATAAGCGGGTCACTCGTGGTCGTCTCCTTCTTGTCGACGGCGGGCGTCACCGGACCGGGTTCAGTCGCTCTCGCTCCCCGCTCCCCTCGCCACCTCGGTCCAGTAGTCGACGGTCACAGACCGCGGTCCGGTCGAGTTCCGTCTCGTCGACGACCGTGCCCGCAGGTGTGCGGGCGACGGCCCGGGCCTGTGGGTGTCACGTCAGGCGCCGCGGTCGATCCTGTCGTCGGCGAGGAGGTCCGAGGCGGCGAGAACGAGCGGTCTCACTCGGCGCGGTCGATGTCGACCTTCTCCCGGAGCTCGGCGAGCGAGTCGGCCTCGGTGATGGCCTCGACGCGTTCACGAAAGCAACGTTGCGGTCGGCCGTGCATGAATGCTACGCCCTCGTGGGGGACCGTCTGACGACCGTCGCTCCGGGCGGCTCTCACCGGCGCGAGCGCCGGTCAGACGGCGACCGGCGACGGCAGGCGCTCGCGGACCCGCTCGAACTCGCTCGCCGCCAGTCCCGCTCGTCCCAGCCGGTCGTCGTGGGCGTCGGAGCCGCCGGTGACGACCAGGTCGTGCTCCCGGACCGCCCGCTCGACGGCCCCGCGGTCCACGTCGCCGCCGTAGGGGTACGGCAGCTCGACGGCGTCCAAGTCGGCGGTCAGCGCCAAGGCCGCCTCGGGGTCGTCGTACCGCAGCGGATGTGCCAGCCCCACCAGCCCGCCGGCCGCCGTCAGCACGCGTCGCCCCGTCTCGAACTCCGGTACGTCCCGGGCGACGTAACAGGGGTCGCCCGAGCCGATCAGGTGCTCGAAGGCCCCCCTGTAGTCGTACTCCGTGTCGGGGTGAGTGTCGACCGCCCGAGCGACGTGTGGCCGTCCGAACCCCTCGCGGACCTCGACGTCCAGATCGACGCCCAGGCGGTCCTCGACACGGTCGACTATCGCGCGACCGCGCTCGCGGCGGTCCGCCTGGACGCGTGCCTCCAGGTCCCGCAGGTCCGACGTCGGCTCGACGCCGTAGCCCAGCAGGTCGACCCGTCCGGCCGCCGACTCGACGCGCAGCTCGACGCCGCGGACCAGCGTGACCGGCTCCACGGACGCGGCTCCGTCGTCAGCGTCCGCGTCGGCCGCGTGTCGCTGGACGGGCGCCTCGAAGCCCGGATGGACGCGGTCGTGGTCGGTGACGGCGACGACCGAAACGTCGGCGCGACGGGCGGCCGCCGGCACCGAAGACAGCGAGAGCTGCCCGTCCGAGCAGTCGGTGTGTACGTGCAGGTCCGCGTGAACCATACCCTGACTGCGGGCGTGGCGGGTATCGGGCTTTGGATCCCGCGCGACGCGGTGCCGTCGCTCGTGCCCCCCGCTTCCGGTCGAGGCCGTCGCCTACCGCTCGGGCTCGGAGTCGACCTTCCGGAGCCGGGAGCGGGGGAAGGCGTACACCCGCAGCGTCTCGGGTCGCGGTCCGTCGGCGGTGATCCGCCCGCCGGGGTAGACGGCGCCGACGACCGCGTCGGCGGGGTCGTACGCCTCGTTGGTGGGGTGGTCGGTGACGGTGCCCTCCTCCAGGTCGACGGCGTCGGCGCGGCGGTCCGGACCGGCGACGACGACCAGCCGGCGACCGGTCTCGCGGTCGCGGACGGTGTCGCCGACGACCAGCCGGTGCCGGTCGCAGTAGTGGTGTCCGTCGGCGCGGGCGTTCGGGACGTACACCTCGCGGCCGCAGTCCCGGCAGTCGACGGCGACGTGGCCCGGCGGCGGCACGCGACCCGCCGTGATCTCGATGGCGACCCGCCGCAGGTGCTTGCAGCGGGCGTCCCGGAAGAGGAAGTCCGGGCAGGTGCACCGGCCGGCGCCGACGTCGACGAGGTAGTCGCCGCCCTCCGTGCGGACCTCGTACAGGTGGGTGCCGAAGGCCCGCACCGCCATCGGCTCCGTACGGGCGCGCCGCGCCCGACCCGCCGTCTCGCCCGGCGGCAGTGTCCGAACGTCGCTCGCCGCTGACGCGGCTGCTGTTTCCGAGTGCGTCATGTCTGTCGGCGGTCCGTCGTCGTCGAGACCGCAGGACGGCACGACGTCTGACGGACTCGCCTTCGATCGAATACAGGCGTCGCAGACCTAAAGCGTTGTCGCCGCGAGGACGGAAGGAACGACAGTCACAGGCGCCCGAGGCCGCTACGGCGGGCGGACGCGACGTCGGCGACCGCTACGGGCGGGTGCGGGGCCGGCGACCGGGACAGCCGCGGGACTAGACGGCTGTCTCGGTCCGCTGGAGACCCGCTCCGCGCGGACGTCGCCGCTGCCGGACGACCGGCCCGACGCGGTCCACTTCTACATCCACGTCGAGGGGATGGAACTGGTCGCGCGGACTACCGCCACGACGACCGCGGGCGACGACACGACGTACGGCGTCGCGGAATGTACAGCTACCCGCACCGCTTCCGGACGGTGACGGGCGCGGAGACGACGCGACGCTCGATCGCCGACGGCGACCTCCACCTAGTGACGACGGTGTGGGACGCCCGCACGGGGACGGTGCTGCCGGAGGTCGGCGTCGACGTCGACGTCGAGATCACCCGCGACGGCGACCTCGTCAGCCAGGAGGTCGTCTACCCGATGCTCTCACAACCGACGGGCTTTCACCGCGGCGGCGACTTCGCGCTCGCCGGCGACGGCAGCTACCGGGTGCGGGTCAGCGTCGCCGGCGTCTCCGTCCGCCGGACCGGCGCGTTCCGCGGGCGGTTCGCGGCGCCCGCGACGGCGACCGTCCCCGTCGACTACAGCCGGGACCGCCGTGGCGCGCTCCCGTACGAGCGCACGCCCGACCGCGCCGGCACGCGAGCGGCCGTCGAGCCGCGTGACATGCCGGTCCCGCGGTCTGTCGCGCCCGCCCCGGAGCGCCTGCCCGGACGACCCCTCGGACGGTCCGGACCGGCGACGTGGTCTTCGCGGCGACGCTTCTGGAGGCGCCGGCGGCGGGCGTCGACGCCGGCCCGTACCTCGCCGTCTCCCCCCGGACGCCGTACGACCGCACCGTCCTGCCTCGTATGGGCGTCGCGGCGACGGTCGACGGCGAGCGACACCGCCTGGAGCGCACGCTCGACCCGCGGCTGGGCTACCACTACGGGACGACCGTCGCCGGCGTCGAGTCGAGCGACCGCCTCCGACTCGCGGCCGAGACGCCGCCACAGGTCGCCCGCCACGAGGGGTACGAGACGGCGTTCCGGACTGGCGAGGCGACGCTGACCGTCGGCTGACGCTTCGAAGCGCCTTTCATCGTGGCCGCCGCAGTGGATGGCATGAACGTCGAGCGCGACACGGTGATCGAGGCCGTCATGGCCGTCGTCCCGGGACTGCTGGCGGTCCTCGCGCTCTACGTCCTCGGGGGCGCCTACGTCGACGACGGCGGTCTCTCCTCCGAGGGCGGGACCGTCGTCGTCGGGATCGTCGTCGCCTTCGTCCTCGCGCTCACCGCCATCGGTCTCGTCAGGGCTCGCTCCGACTGACCTCCTCGACGGCGGTCGCGTAGTAGTTCAGCGGGTGGTCGACCCGCTCGCAGCGCTCGTCGCGTTCCTCGACGGGCACACAGTCGCCGTAGGCCTGCATCACTGCACACGACGGCGAGGGGTAGTCGGCGCCGTTCTCTCCGGCCAGGCGCTCGTGACGGTACGCCACGGCCTCGGGGTCGAGCCCGGTGACGGCGGCGGTCGTCTCCGGGTCCGCGCCGGCGCCCACGAGAAAGGCCACCAGCGAGAACGCCGAGTGGTCGGGCAGCTCCTCGCCGCTCCGGGCGCGCTCTATCAGCGCCTCGACACAGGGTGGAAACGCCGCCGGCGTGAGCTCGGCCGCCACCGACCGCGGAAGTTCGTAGTCCGACAGCGACCGGGTGACGCGCTCGACCTCCGGTTCGAGCGTCTCGGCCACCGGCTCGGGCACCGACAGCGGCAGTCCGGCGAGCACGCGTTCGCGGACCGCCTCCCGCAGCAGGACGTATAGCTCCTCGCGCTCGACCGGCACTCGTCCCCCGTCGAGGTCGCGGGCGACCAGCCGCCATTCCTCGCCCTCCAGACCGCTCGCCAGCCGGAGGTACGGCCCCACGTCGACCGTACAGCGGTCCTCGCCGACCCCGGCGTCGACGGCGGCGGCCAGGTCGAACTCCGCGAGCAACTGCTGTAGGTCGATCCCCTCGGGGAGCGACGCCGGCGCCGACCCCTCGACGTCGTCGACGAACCGCTCGTGGGCGGTGCGGGCCTCGGCGCGGGCGTAGGCGTCGGTCAGCCGCGGGTCGTCCACCAGGGAGACGACGACGCGGGCGACCGGATACGACAGCAGTTCCGCCCGCACGCGGCGCGGCTCGCCGACGTCGCCGGTCTCGATCGCCGACTCCACGCGTCCGACGCCGCGGTCGACCGCCGGTCCGCCCGACCGGACGAGCGCCGCGAGGTCGACGTCCGCCTCGTCGACGGCCGCCCGTGCGGCGTCGAGAAACGGGTATCGCGCGTGGAGTCGGTCCATCGTCCGTCACTCGGCGGCCGCGAGAATAAAAGACGTGGTCCCGTCACTCGACCGGGACGCTGGTACCGCCACGGCTCCACTTCCGGGCGTACACGGACGCGGGCTGCTGGCGGCACTCGCGACCGCCGGGGCGGGACTGACCGGCGGCTGTCTCGACGTGTTCACCTACACGGACCCGATCGGGGAGCCAGCCCTGGAGAGCACCGCGCCGTCGTCGTCGTCCTCCACGAGTCGTACACGGAGCCGCGCGTCTCCGAGACGTCGCCGAACCGTCGAGCGGTCACTCCAGTCGCTCGGTCACGGCCTCGGGGTCGTACGACAGCGACAGCGACCGCGAGCGCCCCCGGCCGTCGACGTCGGCGTACGCCGCCTCGATGAGGTCGAGCTCGTCGAGCTTGTTGATGATCTCCGAGTAGCGCGTGTAGCCCAGCCCGGTCGCTTCGTGGAAGGCGTCGTACACGTCGCCGGCGCGCTCGCCGTCGTAGTCCGTCAGCACGCGCAGCAGGTCGCGCTCGCTGTCGGTCAGCCCACGCAGCGACCGCGAGAGGTGGACGTACTTCGAGGTGTCGTAGGCGTCGTCGACGTCCTCGCGGGTGACGGTGCGGGAGCCGCGCACCTCGGCGTTCAGTCCGGCGCGATGCAGCAGGTCGATGCCGACCCGCAGGTCGCCCGTCTCCGTCGTGAACTCGACGACGCGGTCCAGTACGGGCGCCGCGACGACGTCGTCGTGGAAGCCCCGCTCGACGCGGTCGCCCAGGATGTCGGCGATCTCCGTCGCATCGTAGACCGGGAAGTACACCTCTTCGGGGCGGAAGACGGACTGCACGCGGCCGTCGAGTTCGCCGATCACCTCCAGATCGAGGTCGGAGGAGATGACGACGACGCCGACGCGGGCGCCGCCCTGGTCCTCGTGAGCCCGCAGCAGCGAGTACAGCGTGTCGCTCGCCTCCCCCTCGTAGAACAGGTAGTTCACCTCGTCCAGTGCGACCACGAGGGTCTCGTCCTCGTCGGCGAGCTTCTCGGTGATCTGGCCGAACAGCTTCTTGAACGAGACGCCCGAGGCGGGCGGCTCGTAGTCGAACATCGCCCGAAAGAGCTGCGAGAAGACGGCGTAGCGGGTGGCGTTCACCTGGCAGTTGACCGTCGCCGTCCGCACGCCGCCCTGGGCGGCGAGCTCGCCGAATAGCTTGCGGACGGCGGTCGTCTTCCCGGTGCCCGGCGGCCCCTCGATCTTCGCGTTCAGCGGGCGCGAGCCCCGCACCGCGGGCCGCATCGCGTACTTCAGACTCTCCATCTGGCTCTCGCGGTGCCGGAACCGCTCGGGCGTGTAGTCGATCTCGAAGACGTGCTCGTCCCGGAACACCGACTCGTCCCAGGCGAGCATTTCGTCCTCGGACATCTTCACTTTCACCTGGCTCGCCCGGTCACTTAACGGTTCCCCGGGCGGTCGAACTTCTCCAGCAGCCGGTCGTAGAAGGCGGCGGCCTCCTCGTCGGCGAGCTTCTCGACGATGAGCTCCGGCGTCGACCGCGCGAGGTGGTCTCACAGGCCTCGCGTATCTCCGCCGCCAGGTGGGAGACGAACACCGCCGTCGCGTCGTTCTCCGTCAGCGCCTCCAGGATGCCGGCGACGATGGTGGCGCTCGCGCCCGGCTCGGTGATCGACTCCAGCTCGTCGACCAGAACGAGTCCGCGGCCCTCGCCGGCGACGCGGGCGAACTCCCGCACCGTCGACTCGAAGGCGCCGGCGTCGAGCGTCCCCTGGGTCTTGGCGTGGTAGTACAGCCGCTCGACCCGCTCGACCCGGGCGCGCTCGGCGGGCACCGGCAGCCCCATCTGTGCGAGGACCACGACGGTCGTCACGAGGTCGAGCGTGGAGGTCTTGCCGCCGGAGTTCACCCCCGACAGCAGTGTGACACCTTCGACCGCGTAGTCGACCGGCTCGACGTCCTCGAACGGCTCCGCCAGCAGCGGACAGCGTCCCCCCTCGATCGCGAAGCCCTCGCCGCCGAACTCCGGCAGCGTACACTCGAAGTCGCGGTCGAACCGCGCCACGGCGAGCTCGACGTCCAACTCGAGGACCGCCTCCACCAGGTCCCGAGCCGGCTCGCGCATCGCCGCGAGTTCCTCCGCGAGGTCCCGCTTCAGCCGTCGGCCCCGCCGGTCGCGGGCGGCGGTCAGCTCGTCGCGCAGCCGCGAGACGGCGTTCTCGTCGGCCTCGACGGGGAAGGTGGGGTCGTCCGGGAACGCCCGCCGCGCGAGGTCGGCCTCCGTGCCCTCCAGTGCGAGTGCGTCGACCAGATGCTCGCGGGCCCGCTCGACGGCCGCGTCGAACTCCTCGGCCAGCTGGCGGGACAGCAGCGAGTCGACACCGGCGCCACGCTCGACGAGCGAGAGCAGGTCGGCGCCCTCGATAGTGACGTCCTTCTCGCGGATCGCCTCCCGCAGACGGTCGTCGGCGACGCTCTCGGCCGTCGACACCGCCGCGTCGAGGTCGTCGACGGCGCGGGTGAGCCGGTCGAGCTCCGCGTCGTCGGCGACGCCGCCGTCGTCGTCCAGTCGCTCCAGCGCCGCCTCGAGCGTCCCGAGGTCACAGGACGGGTCGAGGTCGGCCGCCCGCGCCGCCCGGGCGGCCGCCCGCAGCCGGTCGCGGTTGGCGGCGAAGAACGCAAGCGGCCGCTCGGGCACCACCTCGGCCGGCTCCTCCAGCGCCCCCGGAGCGACGCGGACGTCGCCGTCGACGTCGACGCCGGCGAAGGCTTCGTCCATCGCCACCACCGTCGAGTAGCCTCGCGCGAGCTCCGCCAGGTCGCGAGCGTCGTCGACGACCTCGACGGGCACCTCCGGGACGGCGTCGCGGGCCTCGGCGTACCGCTCGGCGTCGGCCGTCGCCAGACAGCGGTCCCGCACGCGGACGTCGCCCGGCGACGAAAGCGGCGCGACGCCCGCCAGCGCGTCGAGCACGGCGGGGTCGGGGTCGCGGTCGGTCGCCCGCCGGACGAACTCGCGGACCTCCTCGGTCCGCGAGGCGGTGGCGCTGGGGTAGAACGTCTGCACGCGCTTGGCAGCGTAGTCGGTGACGGTGCGCTCCTGCAGCAGCCCGAGCACCCGATCGTACACCTCGCGGGCGCGGTCGGTCGCCAGCACGTCGCCGGGGTCGTCGTGACGGTGGCGGACCGCCGCCCGGGCGATGCGCGCCGCCCGGCCGTCGGAGACGCCCGGCGCGTCCGCGATGCGGGCGACGTCACCCTCGCGCAGCGCCCGCTCGGGGTCGTCGAGCTCGGCGAGCGCGGCGGCGGTCTTCTCGCCCACGCCCGGGACGGACTCGAGATCGAACGCGTCGACCTCCCCCTGGGTCTCCGTCGCCATCTGCCCGCCCGTTCGCCCCCGGGCGTATAAATGGTCGCGCTCGGACTCCCAGGCGTTCGTGATTCCGGGGACAACCCCGAGACGAACGGCCGGAAAGCCCCCGCCTCGCTGCGGGGAGCACGACGACGGGTGGGACTGAAAGGGGCCGCCGACTGGAGCCGCGTCCCGACACGACCACCGGAGTGAGCGAAGCGAACGAGGCGCGTCCTCGAGATCGCCTCCGGCGATTTTGAGGTCTCGGAGGACCGCCGGTCCTCTGAGGAGTCCGCGAGAGCTTCGCTCTTGTGAGATCCAGCAAATCTCCGATTTGCGCGACGAGCGGGAGAGCGGAGCTCTCCCGGGCAGCGCGGAGGGAACCTCCGCTGGCCCTCGGGTTCCGCCCGAGGACAGCCGGGCGGCGAAGCCGCCCGGCGACAGAGAGGCGCTACGCGCCTCTGGCAACCGGCGTTGACGAGAGCGAAGCTCTCGTGAGCCAATCAGAGTCTCCGACTCTGATGACGGCGGAGCCGCCGTGTCTGGAGGGGACGATCTACCTCGACGTCGACGGTCAGTCTTCGGCGAAGTAGCTGGTGAAAAAGCCCGAGAGAAACGCGGAAACGCCGACCGCGAGCGCCATGTCCCATAATGTCCAGGGGCCGTCCTCTAGGTCGACTGTGGCGACGGTGGCGACGACGCTGATGACGAGCGAGACGATGCCGTTGACGAGATGCTTGCCGAGGCCCATATCGGCGTTTCGCGGCGCGGGCCTCTTAACGCTGTATCCGACGGCCGCGAGCTACCCGCGCATCAGCCGCAGCACCTCGTCGACGACGTCCGGCTCGACGGCGACGACGTAGCGGTGCCCGGGCGTGAGCGTCGTCTCGGAACGGGCGATCCGCTCGCCGTCGTCGTCGGAGACGACGAGCGAGCCGGCGGGCAGACGCACGTCGGCGAGCTTCCTGCCGGCGGCCGGGGCCTCCTCGGTGACGCGGACGAGCATGATGTCGAGGCTGCCGGTGACGTCCGCCAGCGTCCGGACGTCGCCGCCGACGATCTCGTTGGCGGCGACGCGGGCGCCAGCCCGCTCCGGGAAGACGACGGCGTCGACGAACCGGGTGTACGCCTGCCCGCCGGCGCGGTCGATGCGGGCCACGGTCCGTGTCCCGGGCGAGAGCTCGACGGCCGCCAGACAGACCGCGAGGTTCAGCCCCGTCTCCCCGGTCAGCGCCGCGACCGCGTCCGCGCGCTCGATGTCGGCCTGTTCGATGATCTCGGGATTGGTCGCGTCGCCCGTGATCACCGTCGCCACCCACTCGTCGGCGACGGCGTCCGCAACCCCCTCGTCGCGCTCGACGATCGTCACGTCGTGACCCCGCTCGGCCAGCAGCTCGGCCGTCTGGAAGCCCACCCGTCCGCCGCCGGCGATCACTACGTCCAGGTCGCTCGTCATGCTCAGTCCTCGCCCTCCGTCGCGATCTCCGCTTCGGTGTCGGTCGCCGGCGGGCCGCTCGACGGCGAGGGACCGCCCGACGGTGTCTCGCTCGCCGAGCGGGTCCGCATCCGATTCAGCGCGACGTAGACGACTCCGCCGAGGGCGATCCAGCCGACGCTGAGCCCCAGCGCGAGCGGGTCCGTCCGCACGAGGTACTCCACGAGCACCACGGTCAGCACGAGGTTGAGCACGACCCCGATCGCCGGCGGCGCGGGGTACAACGGCATCTCGTACGGGCGGTTCATCTCGGGTCGCTCCCGGCGCAGCCGGATGACGGCGACGTTGACGATAACGAACGAGAGCAGGAAGAACAGGCTGGACATGTTGCCCGCGCTCCGGGTGGGCAGGACCACGGACCCGAGCATCACCACGGCGCTCGCGAGGATCGCCACGAACGGCGTCCCGTAGCGGTAGTGAATCTGACCGATCGAGGGCAGCAGCTGTCCCTCCCGGCCCATCGAGAAGGCCACCCGAGAGGAGGCGATGACGACGGCGTTCAACGCGGTCAGTGTCGAGAAGACGGCGCCGAAGACGATGAGCGCGCCGCCGTTCTGGATGACCGGCAGCCCCGTCGGCATGAACGACGTGGCGGCAGTCGCGATGCCGGCCTCGCCGGCCTCGGCCAGCCCCCCGGCGCCGATCGTGCCCACCGCCGTCGTCACGACCGCCAGATACACCACGACCGTCGCCGCGAGGCTGACGAAGATCGCTTTCGGAATGTTCTCGCGCGGATTCTCGACCTCCTCGGTGACCGTCGTGATCAGGTCGTACCCCTCGAAGGCGATGAAGGTGAGCCCCATCGCCGGCAGGACCGCGGCCGCCCCGCCCGTCTCGGGGAACAGCGGCTGGAACTCCGCGCCGGAGAACATCGGCGACGTCAGCCCGAACCCGACGAACACCACGAGGATACTCACCTTGACGATCGTGAACACCGTCTCGACGCTCCCGCTGGCGGCGGTCGAGACGGCGTTCAGCGCCACCAGCGCCAGCACGGCGACGAAGGCGAGCACCACGCCGAGCGACAGCCCACTGTCGACGACCGGCAGCATCACCGCGCCCACCTCGTCCGGCGCCGGTGTCACCCCGTAGACGTGCAGCAACTCGATGAAGTTCGGCGCAAACCCCAGCGCGTACAGCGCCCCCGCGATCATGTAGGCGAACCAGAGCATCCATCCCATGACGAAGGAGGCGAAGTCGTCGAAGATCTCCCGGACGAAGGCGTAGCCGCCGCCGCTCTTGGGGATTGAGGCGGCGAGTTCGGCGTACGACAGGCCGGTGAAGGCGGTGACGGCGCCGTTGAGCGCGAAGACGAGGATCGCCGCCGGCCCCGCGATCTCCGCCGCGAGCCCGGTCAGCACGAAGATGCCGGCGCCGATCATCGCGCCCATCCCGATCATCGTCGCGTCGAGCAGCCCCAGCTTGGCCTCCGGCGAGCGGGTCTCGCTGCTCACCGGTTCCCACCCCTCGCGATACGACACATCCACCGCCGTGGAAGCGTTCCGCTGTCCTCCATCAAACCCCGTGTATTACCGAGCGAGCGGAGCCAGTTATAAGAGTTACGTCGGACGCGGCATGCCGGGACTCGACGCCTTCGCCCGAGCCCCGACGCGTCCGTCCGGTCCCCGGTGCGCTCGTCGCGTCGGCCCTAACGCGTCCGCCCGAACTCCGACGCGCCCGACCGGGCTCTAACGCGTCCGCCCGGGCTTCGCACGCTCACCGCGGGCACGTTCGCCTGCGTGCACCCGGTGTACGTTCGGTGTGTCGTCAGTTTTCGCGCTCAAAGTCTCGGTTCGTGCGTGAAACCCGGTAGCGACGAGCCGTTTACTCGTGAAACCTCCGTTTTTGTCGCTTTTCGCGCACAGACCGGTGCTTTTGCCGTGCAAACGCTGTCCGTTTCCTGCTGCTGCCGGGCTCTCTGCGTCGGCCCGTCCGACGACGGCCAGTGTCTTCGACGTTCCAGCCGGCGTCGTCGGCTCTGGCGACGTTCGAAAATCTTCGGTTTTCGGACCAGCCAGAGCCGACGGCTCTGGCGACGTTCTCGGAGCGAAGCTCCGACAGGCAGCCGGAATCCGCAGGGTTCTGACGAGGCCCGAGGGCTTCCGTCGGCCACTCGGATAGTACCGAGAGCGACGGACACGACCGACGAGCGCGTGCCGAGGGCGGTCAGAGCTTCGTGGTCGAGGACCGGACGCACACTGGACGGCAGAGACCGCCCGCACGATACGAGACCGACCGCGGCCCGCAGTACTTAACCGCCACCCCCGCCCACGACGGGTATGGACGATTCCGAGCGTTCGGACCCGGAGGACCACGAGTTCTCCGAGGGCCAGGGGTTCGACGACCCCTACGAGGGGTTCGACATCGACCCGGGCTGCTCGAAGTCGGCGTCGAGTACACCCGCATCAACCGCTACGAGCAGGCGACCGAGGCGCTCGAACGGGCCGCCCGCTTCGCCGACGACGAGGGCGTAGAGCAGGAAGCGTGGGTGAACAAAGGTGCCGCCCACGCCGAACTGGAGGAGTACGACGCCGCCGTCGGCGCCTACCGCGAGGCGCTCGACGTCGACGACGATTCCGAGCACGCCGCCACAGCGCACACGAACCTCGCGTTCGCACTATGGGAGTCCGGTCGCTCCGAACAGGCACTCGAACACGCCGAGCGTGCCGTCGAGGTCGACGAGCGGTTCGCGCAGGCGTGGTACAACCGCGGGTTCTTCCTCCTCGAACGGGGGCTGGCGGAGGACGCCGTCGACGCCTTCGACAACGCGATCCGCCTGGGGATGCGCCGCGTCACCGTCTTCGAGGAGAAGGCACGCGCTCTCGAGGAGACGGGCGAGTACGACGAGGCCGAGGAGGTCGCCGACCGGGCGAAGGAGCTGCGCGAGCAGGCCGAGCAGGACCTCGTCGACGAACACGGCCGCTGAGATGCCGGACGACCGTACCGACGGCGAGGACGCCCCCGATGCGACGGACGGCGACGCGTTACTGGTGCGGGAGCGGTCGACGCCCGAGGGGCGACTCGTGTCGGTCTGTGACGCGGGGCTGATCGGCACCACCCACGAGACGGCCGACGGCGAGGTCTCCCTGGAGGTGACGGAGTCGTTCTACGGCGGCGAGGCCCGCGACCGGGACGACGCTGCCGAGGCGCTCGTTCGGGCGGAGGTCGCAAACCTCGTCGGCGACCGCGCCGTGACGCTGGCGGTGGAGGCCGACCTCGTCGAGCCGACGAACGTGCTCGACCTGGACGGCACGCCCCACGCACAGTTCATGCGACTGTAGCCTCGGCGCCGAGCACGGGGACCGAAGGGCTATTGCGGTTCGACCCTCAAGTGACTGCAATGGGAGTGCAGAACGCTGAACCGATCGACGTCGACCGCATCCGTGCGGACTTCCCGGTCCTCGACCGGCAGGTGAACGGCCGCGACCTCGTCTACCTGGACAACGCGGCGACCAGCCAGACGCCGGAGCCGGTCGTCGAGTCGATCGCCGACTTCTACCGCCGGTACAACTCGAACGTCCACCGCGGGCTCCACCAGCTGAGCCAGGAGGCGTCGATCGCCTACGAGGACGCCCACGACCGCGTCGCCGACTTCGTCGGCGCCGACGGCCGCGAGGAGATCGTCTTCACGAAGAACACCACCGAGTCGATGAACACCGTCGCCTACGCCTGGGGGCTGACCGAGCTCGGCGAGGGCGACGAGATCGTGCTCACCGAGATGGAACACCACGCCGCCCTCGTCACGTGGCAGCAGATAGCCAAACGTACCGGCGCCACCTGCCGGTTCGTCTCTATCGACGACGAGGGCCGCCTGGACATGGACCACGCCCGCGAGCTGATCGGTCCCGACACCGCGATGGTGTCGGTACTCCACGTCTCGAACACGCTGGGCACCGTCAACCCCGTCGCCGAACTCGCCGACATGGCCCACGACCACGACGCCTACGTCTTCGTCGACGGCGCTCAGGCCGCCCCCAACCGTCCCGTCGACGTCGCGGCCATCGACGCCGACTTCTACGCCTTCTCCGGCCACAAGATGCTCGGCCCGACCGGCATCGGCGTCCTCTACGGCAAGCGACGTCTCCTGGAGGAGATGGACCCGTATCTCTACGGCGGCATGATGATCCGCAAGGTCACCTTCGAGGAGTCGACGTGGAACGAGCTCCCCTGGAAGTTCGAGGCCGGCACGCCCGTCATCGCACAGGGGATCGCCCTCGACGCGGCCATCGACTACCTCGAAGACGTCGGCATGGACCGCGTCCGCCGCCACGAGGAACGCCTCGCGGAGTACGCCCACGACCGCCTCACCGAGTACGACGACGTCGAGGTGTACGGCCCCCCCGGCGGCGAGCGGGTCGGCCTGGTCTCGTTCAACGTCGACGGCGTCCACGCCCACGACATGTCCGAGATCCTCAACGAGTTCGGCGTCGCCGTCCGCGCCGGCGACCACTGTACCCAGCCGCTGCACGAGGTGCTCGGCACTCCCGCCTCCACCCGCGCCTCGTTCTACCTCTACAACACCCGCGAGGAGGTCGACGCCCTCGTCGACGCGGTCGACGAGGCCCGTCAGCTGTTCAACTGAACCCACCTTTTTCCGCCTCGGGTCGGCTTCGCCGACCGCTCGGCGCAGAAACCGTGGGCGAAAAAGGCCGACTGCGAGCTCTGCGAGCAGTCGGTGAACCGCGCTCGCTTCGCTCGCGCGGATGCACTCACTGTCGACTACAATATCGCCATGACTGTCCCTCGAACTTCGACAGCGCCGGACTGCTGTGTCCAGTGCGACCGTCGGGAAATTGTTGTCTGAGGATCTCGACGATCGCCCGTCGGGAGTACTGCGACGGCTGCGCCTGCGAACTCGGTACAAAACGCCGACGCAGCGCTGTACGGGCTGTGGACGATCCTCGGGTCACGCGGGAGCCATCGGCGTGTCCCAGTCCGACGAGTACCATTAGGGGGAAGCGAGCGGACACGCCCGAGCCGGGAGGCATTGCCATCGAGATCCGGAGACAGGCCCCGGTCCGCGACGCGGCGGCCACTCGAATTTAAATGAGCACGATACGTACTGGTTCTACAAATGGGGATCCTGTCGACGATATCGGCGTTCGTCGTTCTTGGAGGGGGAGGCCTGTGCTTCGTCGCGTACGGTGTCAATGTCCTCTCGACGTATCTCGATATGGCTCGATCGGATCCGGTCGATGTCCGCCAGTTGACTGCGGACTCCGGGACGGTGGAACTGGCCGGCACGGCCCGGAAGCACGACGCGGCCGACAGAGCGCCGTTCACCGATACTGAAACGCTGCTGTGCGAATGGCGGGTCTCCGTCGGTGGGACAGATCCAAACACGAAGGGGTCGGGCACGTACAGGACGCCGTTCGTGCTTGAGGACGACACCGGGGAGGTACTGGTCGACCCGGACGGCGCTACGCTGCAGATGGAGCAGACGACCGAAATCGGCGTCGACCCCGACGAGTCGCCACCGACCCCGATCGTGGAGTTTCTCGAATCGACACGATGGTTGTCGGAGGATTCACCGGTCCGTCGCTGGTACCGAGAGTCCCGACTCGATCCCGGCGACCACGTGCACGTCTACGGGCCGCTCCGAGACGTCGGCCATACTGCGGATATGCCCGGTGGCGTCACCGCCGTGGTCGGGTTGGAGAACCCGCAACCGGACGAGGTCGACGTTACTCGACTGACTCTCTCGGGAATCAAAGAGCGAACCCGAGCCGACTTCGAACAATCGTTCTCCGTCACGAACGGCCCGGAAGCCACCGCGACGAAACAGGTACGGAACGGCGGTTTGGCCATAACAATAATCGGTGGGCTGTTGATGATGCTGCCTGTCGCGATGGTGCTGTTCACCTGAAGCGACCGCGGAACAGTTACTGCTCCGTTACAGAAATCTGCTTCAGGGAACGCCTTTGTCGGTGTCCGTCCACAGGACGAGCGTGACAGAGACAGCTATCGTGGCCGGCGTCGGTCCGACGATCGGCGAGGCGGTCGCCCGGGAGTTCCACGCCGCCGGCATGGACGTCGGACTGTTCGCCCGCTCGGAGGCGTTCGTCGAGGAGCTGGCCGACGACCTCGGCGAGGGCGCGCTGGCGGTGCCGACCGACGTGACCGACCCCGAGGCCGTCGAGGCGGGGACGGCGGCCGTCCGAGAGGCGTTCGGCCCGATCTCCGTGCTCGTCTGCAACGCCGACGGCGGCGGCGGGAAGCCCGTCGACGACGTCTCTGTCGAGCGTCTGCGGTCGATCTTCGACGTCCGGGTCGGCGGCACGCTCGCCTGCGTCCGGACGGCACTCGCGGACCTCCGCGAGACCGAGGGGACGGTGATCGTCAGTGGCACCACCTACGCCGACCCGCCCGTGACGGAGCAACTGGAGTGGGGCGCTGTCGGCCCTGCCGCTCACGGACTGACGACCTCGCTCGACGCCGCCCTGGACGACGTGCAGGTGACCTACGTCCGGATCGGCATCGCCGTCCGTCCGCCCGAGGACGCCGGCGTGGTCGCCGTCGGCGCCGACGTCGTCGCGAGGGAGTATCGCCACGTCGTCGAGCAGGACGAAGCCGTCTCCCGGGAGATCGATCTCCGCAGACCCTGACCCGTCGTCCCGGGAGGACGTCTGACGTTGTCAACCGACGACCGCTATATCGAATCCTGACCCCAGTCACCGAGTCGTCCGCGACCGGCCCGTCGAACTCGTCGACTGGGTTACGGCCGAACCGACCGACGGCGACCGGGCGCCCGAGGAGTTCACACACCGACGACAGGCTCTTGCCCGGGAGCGACCGACGGCCGACGTGGCGTTCACCGTCCGCACCGCCCGCTCGGCGGACCTCCAGGGCGTCCGGCGCGCGCTGGCGAACTCGTGGCGGGTCGGCTACGACGACGTCCTCGACCCCGAGCGGCTGCGCGAGCACACCGCCGACCTCGCGGCCTTCTACCCCGCAGAGCGGTTCGAGCGCAAGCTGGACGACGGTCGCCTGCGCTTTCTGGTCGCCGTCGCCGGTGGTGACGTCGCCGGCGCCGCGACGGCCGACTGGGGACCGAACAACACTCACGAGTTCGTTCCAGCGGGTGCCGCACAGCCGCGGTCGGCGTACGTCGACCCCGCGTACTGGCGGAATGGCGCCGGCACCGCGCTGACCGAGCGCGCCCTGTCGACCCTCCGCTCGCTCGACGCCCCGCCCGGAGAACTGTACGTCGAGGTGCTCGCCGACAACGACCGCGCCCGAGCGTCTACGACTCGCTCGGCTTCCGGTACCACGAGGACGGGACCGTGGACCTGTACGACGAGTCACACCCGGCGGCGGTCCTCCGGCGGTCGGTGTGACCCCCAAGGCACGACACTTCGGCTCCCGTGCCGAGTTCGCTATAGCGACATGTAATGTATCGCCGCGAGCCAGGGGGGTCCCGATCCTGACCGACCGCCCCCGCTCGGTCCGCCCGCCGGCGCTATTCCGCTCGTTCGAGACAGCTCCGGTCCCGTTCGCGCCACGCCGCCGCGGTCGGTCGCCGTCGAGTGTCCTGCCGACCGGCGCCGGGTAGCCGAACGCGTCGACGGCGTCCACACGGTGTACCTCGGTAAGCGATCGGCCGACCTGTCCGGCGATCCGCGCTCCTGTCGCTCCGTGTAGTCGATCGGTCTCTCCCCGGAACTCTTTTCAGCCGAACTCCTGTATATCGGACAACGATGGTCGGCTCGGACATGTACCGACAGCAGATCCTCGATCACTACCGCAACCCCCGCAACCACGGGGAGATCGAGGACGCCACCTACTCCCATGTCGGTGAGAACCCGATGTGC
>PXSK01000040.1:24952-29446 GCA_003022865.1 Halobacteriales archaeon SW_5_70_135
CGAGATGGACCGTGACGACGTGATCGACATGCTCGGGGTGGACATCTCCCCGATGCGCGTGAAGTGTGCCGTCCTCGCCGAGAAGGTCGCCCAGGACGGCGCCGACATCTACCTGGGCGAGATCGACATCGAAAAGACCGAGACCGAGTGAGTGCGCCGACCCGAGACCCCGGCGAGACCGCCGTCTCCCGGCCGAGCGGCGACTGCCACGGAAGACACCGGTCCTGTCACTCGAACTGAACGGCACGGACGACGAGCGTCTGGCCGTCCGCCTCCTGAGGGCGGCACTGACGACGGTCGCGCTGCTCGTCGATCCGACAGTCGCCGCTGGCGCCGTGACGCTGCCGGCGCTCGGGGTCCCCGTGCTGGCCGGACACGCCCTCACCGACCGGTCGTGACCGGCCGCCGACGCTGCCCCTCGCGGTTCCGTCCGGCGCATACGCCTCTCACGGGGTGACGTCTGATGCTGTACACCGCGTGCCGCTGTAGAGAACCCGACCAGCGGGCGAGGAACCTCGCTTCGGGTCGACCCCGTCATCGCCGTCGAATAACGACGACCGAATGACAGGGGATCCAACAAAAACTTTCGCGGGGGTTAGAATGAGGAACCTACCGAAAACACTAGACGAGGAAGATATTAAACACGACACCGACGACGACGCCAGTTGTGACGACGGTCCCAGCGTAGACGAGCAACAGCCGACGTTCGAAGAGTTTGTTCAGGAGGATCAGGTTCGGAATGCTCACGCCCGCGCCACCGATGACGAAAGCCAGAACGGTCCCGATAGCAATCCCCTGCTCGCTGAGCGATGCCGCGATCGGCAACATGCCACTGAGGCTGACGTAAACCGGCGCCCCGGCCAGCGTCGCCAGCGGGACGGCTAGCGGATTCTCCGGTCCGAGAACCACATGGAGGACATCGACGGGGACGACACCGTGAATCAGCGCCCCGAGCGTCATACCGAGAATGAGGTACGGAAGCGTGTCGACAAAGAACGACCACGCCTCACGTGCAGCTGTCGCAACGTGCTGTCTGTGTGTCTGGTTCGCTGTGACGGACCCGCCTGCACAACAATCAGCTGTCCCACCGTCCGTTGCGACGGCTTGCTCCGTCTCCTCGACGATCCGGACATCTTTGACGTGTCCCCCCAGCCCAAGCCGACCGATTACAATGCCGCCGATGACAGCGGCAAGGAATGTTAGTACGACGTAGTAGATCGTAATCTCGATCCCAAACAGCCCGACGAGGAATATCACCGCGATCTCGTTGACAAGTGGCGACGCGAGCAGGAACGAGAACGCGAGGCCGAGCGGCGCCCCCGCTTGAAGCAATCCAGCGAGGACGGGGACAGTCGAACACGAACAGAACGGTGTCACCGCGCCCAGCCCTGCGGCAGCCACGTTGCCGGTCCCTTCATCGTGGCCACGAAGCTTGCGTTCGACTTTCTCCGGCGGGAGGTATTCCTGTGCGAGGCCCACGAGGAACGACGCACCAATAAAAAGGGGAACGAGAATGACGGCGAGGTGGAGGAAGTAGTTCCAGGCGTCCAGCAGTGCCTCGCCAAGTCCCGGTGGAAGCATCTCAAGCGTCCTCCTGAACTGCGTGGGCGAGATCGAGCAGTTCGAACACGGCAGTATCGGCAATCCGATAGTAGCTCCACTTCCCCTTCCTGCGGGATTTCACTAACCCGACCTCTTTCAGTTTCCGGAGGTGAGTGGAGACGGTCGACTGTGGGGCATCCAGGACGACCTGTAACTCACAGCCACAGCACTCCGAGTCACGGAGTGCCTCGAGCACACGAAGGCGGTCCTCGTTTCCGAGTGTCTTGAAGACAGCCGCTTGGCCGACAACGTCTCGATCGGAGGGCCGAACGTCCTGTAAGTCGGTTATCCGTGCCTCTGGGTCATCGTACAGCCGTCCAAGCGCATCCTGTGCGTCGTCCGGTGGGGAGCCCGTTCCAGACATATTGTTATTGTACGTTTTGGATTACTTGCAGCAGCCGTCCGACTTGGACTCTGACTCGTTAGACTGGATTTCTTCGATAGTTGTTCCGCAACAGTCCGCCGTACTACCCGAACTGTAGCGGTCTACGATCCGGTTCCAGATACGACTGAGGGTGGTCCGAGCCATTACGTTATATCGTATTTTCTCGAATCGTCTTATAGGTTGGGGCTTAATTCCTTGGGAACATGTCGATCAGTTCGGGGAGCGCCAGGATGCGCTTCGCGAATGGTTCCAAGACGCGATGGCCTAAGGCCGCGACGATCAGGTAGTCGTCTGGTCTGTTTTCCCTCTCCCTCAGGGGGTGAAGGGCGGCAGTAGGACCGTGAGGAAATCAATAGTTACGGTGAAACTCGCACCACAACAATTTGAGTGATAGCGGCTACCGGGTGGGTCGTCCCAGTGAGTTATTCGGAGAAATCGTTGATGTCTCCGTTCTCGATGAGGTCCGTCAGCGAGCGGTTGACGAGCTCACGGAGAATGAACTCCTCGTAGTGCTGGGTGTCACAGTACTCGCATGGTTTCATCTCCTGGGCCACCGCTTCGATCTCTTCGCCGTGTTCGTCGAGGACGTCGCCGAGGACGGTTTCGAGGTCGCCACGGACCTGAGCAACCCCTCCTGCCAGGGTTTCCTCCGCAGTGGCCGGGAGGTCGTAGGAAAAGACCCGCGTGTTCGATTTGTAGTACTTTTGGATCTCGCCACCGGCCTCTTCGAGTCGAGCGAGTTCAACCATATCCGCGCCTTTCAAAACGTTGACGTGGTGGCGAACGGTCGTCTCGGCTTTGGTCTCACCGTGACGTTCCAGTTCGGAACGTATCGCTTCGATAGTCAGCTCTTCCTCGGCGAGCATATCGAGGATTTTCGCCCGAACGTCGTTTTCGAGGGCGTTCGCTTTCTCGGGGTCGATCGTGATGACTTCCCGGACCGGGACCTCCGTTTCCCAGCAAACTCATTACGCTACGTCGAATTCGCCATCAGATTCAAATTGGTGGTAAAATATCGATAGTAATTTTATGTAAATTAGACCGCTACAATATTAGTCATAACACACGAGTGGCTTCCCCGCGAATATCGACCCAGGATGGCGAACAGACAGGATCAGTTCAACATCGGCGGGATGAGCTGTTCGTTCTGCGCCGAAACCATCAATAAGGCGTACGACCGGACGGACGGCGTCGAGGATGTCGACGTTAGCCTCGCTCACGAGGAACTCCGCGTCGAATACGACGACGAGGTGCTCTCAGAGGCCAACATAAAAGACGTCGTCCGGGACCTCGGCTACACCGTCCGGGACCCCGACAAGGAGAAGCGATTCGAGGAACAACGGGAGGAACTCGACGAGGGACGGCGCCACCTTTGGATCAGTGCCGTCGCGTCGGTCACCACCCTCGGACTGATGACCGTGATGGTCGCTCGCAGCGGGTGGAACCTCTTTGCCGAGACCGACGCCCGGTGGATGTGGTACGGTTCGCTGGCCCTCGCCCTCGTGACGATGTTCGGGCCGGGGCGCTATATCAAGGAGAAGGCCTGGCAGAGTCTGAAGCGCGGTATCTACAACCAGCACGTGCTGCTGGAAGCCGGCGCGTTCGCCGGGCTCGCCGGCGGGTTCCTCGGCTGGTTCGTCTTCACCGACTTCCCGATCGTCCACTTCTTCGCCGTCTCGACGTTCATCACCACCTACCACATCCTCTCGGAGTACACGAGTCTCGTCGTCCGCACGCGTGCGTCACGGGCAGTAAACGACCTCATGGACCTCCAGCCCGATACCGCCCGGCGAGTCACCGACGACGGCGAGGCGCGAAGCGGTTCTGAAGACACCTCGGACACGTCGAGCGGGGAGCACGCGGCCGACGACAGGGGGGCCGCGGACGGGCGAGCGGCGAGTGGAACGAGCCGCGAGCGAGGTGACCCGCGAGACGGCGAGGTCGAAGAGGTGGAACTCGACGACCTCGACGTCGGCGACCGCGTCCGCGTCAAACCCGGCGAGAACATTCCGGTCGACGGAGAGGTCCTCGATGGCGAGAGCGCGGTCGACGAGTCCGTCGCGACCGGCGAATCAGTGCCGATCGACAAACAGCCTGGTGACGAGGTGATCGGCGGCAGCGTCAACAGGACCGGGGCGCTCCTCGTCGAAGTGACGGCCACCGGCGAGGACGCGTTCCTCAACCAGGTCGCGCGTCAGATCGAGGAAGCCCGGGCGATGAAGCCCGACATCATGCAGCTCGCCGACAGGATCCTGCAGTACTTCGTGCCGGGCGTGCTCTCGATCGCAGCGGGTGCATTCCTCTTCTGGGTACTCGTCCCGACCGTCGTCCCGGGCACGTTCCTCGGGACAGGGGCACAGATCGGGACCGCCATCTTCGCGGCGCTCGCCGTGTTGGTGCTCGGCTACCCCTGCGCGCTCGGCATGGCGACGCCGCTGGCGCTCGTCCGCGGCGGGGGAGAGGCCGCCGCCCGCGGCGTCCTGCTGCGCTCGGGCGACGCCTTCCAG
>PXSK01000041.1:0-40533 GCA_003022865.1 Halobacteriales archaeon SW_5_70_135
GAGAGAACGGCACTTATGAGGCCCGAGACCGAACCTCGGGCCATGCGAGGGTTCCGGGTGGGGTCGTTGTTCGGCATCCCGGTCAGGCTCGATCTCACCTTCCTGCTCGTCTTGCCGCTGTTCGCGTACCTCATCGGCACACAGATCGAGCAGACGGCGACGCTGATAAACGACTTCGCCCCGGTGACCGGACTCGTCGACCCGGCGACTATCGACTCCGGCGGCACGCAGTGGGTCGTCGGCTTCGTCGCCGCCGTCGGACTGTTCGTCGGTGTCGTGCTCCACGAGCTGGGGCACTCACTGACGGCGATGCGATACGGCTACGAGATCGAGTCGATCACGCTGTGGATCTTCGGCGGCGTCGCTTCGCTCACGGAGATGCCCGAAGACTGGCGCCAGGAGTTCGCCATCGCTGTCATGGGGCCGGTGGTGAGCGTCGCCCTCGGGGCACTGTTCTACGGGGCGACCTTCCTCGTTCCCGAGGGGGGCGGCGCGCTGCTGAACGGCACGCGCTTCGTCGTCGGTTATCTCGCCGTGCTGAACGTCGCCCTCGCGGTCTTCAACATGCTGCCGGGCTTCCCGATGGACGGCGGTCGCGTGCTGCGGGCACTGCTCGCTCGCAGTCGGCCGTACGCTCCCGCGACCCAGATCGCCGCTCGGGTCGGACAGCTGTTCGCCGTCCTGCTCGGCCTGGCTGGACTGCTGGGCGGCAATATCATCCTCATCGGGCTTGCCTTCTTCCTCTACATCGCCGCCGCGAGCGAGGCCCGGCAGACGACGATGAAGGCCACCTTCGAGGGCGTCACGGTCGGCGATATCATGACCCCTGCCGACGAGCTCGACACCGTCGCCGCCGACGCGACCGTCGCCGATCTGGTCTCGCGGATGCTCCGCGAGCGCCACACCGGCTACCCCGTGATGGACGACGGCCGGCTCGTCGGACTGGTCACGCTCGACGACGCCCGCTCGGTTCAGGAGGTCGAGCGCGACGCCTTCACCGTCGCGGAGGTGATGACCGACGACCTCACCACCGTGACGCCGGGCACCGACGTGATGACCGCGATCACGCTGATGAGCCAGGAGGGCGTCGGACGGCTCCCGGTGGTCGCCGACGGGCGCGACCGGGAGCTCGTCGGGCTCATCTCCCGGTCGGACGTTATGAGTTCGTTCGAGATCATCCGGTCGAGCCGCTCCGTGAAGCCCCGCGAGGGCGTCGGCCGTCCCGGCGGTCCGAGCGCCAGCGAGCCGGTCGGCCGGCACGACTGACCGAGCGCCGCTGGTTCTCAGGCCTGGTCCTCGTGGAAGTCGGTCGGGTCGACCTCGAAGCGGTACTCGTCGGCCGGCTCCGCTCGGGACCTCCAGTCTCGGGCGGCTCTCTACGTCGAACGCGTCGACGTAGCCGTCGGCCCGGATACGCCTCGACCGTCCGACCGTAGCAGGCGACGAAGGCCTCGGCGATCGACCCTATGACAGGCACGATACTCGGAACCCTGTCGATCGCATCGACGACGTCGACGCCGATCACTGCTGCACAGGCGACGAGACAGTCACCGCCAGCGCGAGGGTCGTGATCCGATCGGACTCGAAGCCGTCGTCGATCGACCTCTCGCACGCCGGACGCCTGTGATCGGCCGTAACAGACAGTATGGGATCTGTTCGTCTCGCTCGCGGACCGGCCGCGATCACCGTCAGAGACGACTCTCGCGGCGTGTGGCCGTGATTCGGACGTTCGACTGTCAGTCCCTTTCTGTCCCGGTTGACACCCGAAACTAAGTCAACATGTTTTTAGGGTATAAATTATTCTCACACAGTATGCAAGTGGCGTCAGAACTGCTCGGGGGTTCTGTCGCACGGAACCCCGGCACGGAAGCGGGGAACTCTGGAGCTACCGGTGGGGAGCGGCCGGCCGGCGATACGTTCGGCACGGCGTGGACTCGGTCGGAGTGTTCGATACGTGACGCCGCGCCGGCGGCCGGCGACCGGCACGTCCGGTCTCGCACGGCGACCCACAACACACAATGACACCGAACGACGACTCCGGAGAGGCGGCCGACGGGGACGCAATCGACGGAAGTGACATACTCGACGACCGTAGTGGTGCGCTGATCGGAGCGCTGGTGCTCCTCCTGCTCGGGATACTGGTCGCCGCCGTCGGGATCGGCCTGTAGGGTGGTGGGACGGGCCCTCAGACGCCCGGCGGCCCCGCCTCGTCGGCTCCGACGGAGTCGATGAGTATCGACGTAGCCGGCGTGGAGACACACGATGACGGCACCGTCACGGTCGAGTTCGAGATCCACAACCCGCGTGACAGCGCCGTCGATCGAGAGGTGGAGTTCCGCGTCCAAGACGAGACCCAGGCGACGACTACCGCCGACGTGAGTCCCCGCGAGACGACCGTAGTTGAGTTCCGACTCGACAGCGAGAACTACGACGCGGAGGAGGTCACGGCCACGGCGATCGTCCTCAACGCGACCGAGAGCGTCGACCTGTTCCTCGCCGGCGACGGCTCCCGGTCAGAGACGAACTACACCGTCAGGATCACCTCGGCGCCCGACGCCGTCGTCACCGGAGAGACGTTCCCGGTCGAGTACGCCGTCAGCGAGGCCGACGCCGACTGCGGCGTCGACGAGGTCCGTCTCGCGGCCGACGGGACGACCGCCGACACCGACGACGTCTGCTTCGCGACGGAAACTGGTCTCCGCGGCCGGCGACACCGACTCCACGACCATCACCGTCCGGGACGAGTCCGACGGCGGACCTGGCCCTGGCACGACGACGTTCACCGTGTCGAACCTCGATCCGGCGACGGTGACGAAGGCGCCAGGTGAGACGATCGTCGTCAGCGCAGACGTGACCAACGACGGTGAGGTGAGCAGGGACGCAGAGGTCGCATTCACGCTGGACGGCGACGCGGTGACTACGGAGACGGTGTCGCTCGCTCCCGGCGAGACGACGCAGGTGACGTTCGCCGTCTCGGCGCCCGACCAGCCCGGCGAGTACGTCCACGCGGTCGAAACCGACAGCTCGCTCAACGCCGGCACGCTGCTCGTCTTGGAGAGCAGCGACGACAGTGAAGGCGGCAATATTGGCGGTGGAGACGACGGCGATGGTGACGACAGCGACGACAGTGATGGCGGTGACGACGGCGATGGTGACGACGGCGATGGTGACGACGGCGACGGCGGTGATGACAGCGACGATAGTGACGGTGATGGCGATGACGGCGACGATGGTGACGACAGCGACGATGGCGACGATGGTAATGGCGATGACGGCGACGATAGTGATGACAGCGACGATGGCGACGATGGTGACGGCGGTGACGACGGCGATGGTGACGACAGCGACGATAGTGACGGTGATGGCGGTAACGGCGACGATGGTGACGACAGCGACGATGGCGACGATGATGATGGCGGCGATGACGGCGACGACGGTGACGGCGGTGACGACGGCGACAATGGTGATGGCGGTGATGGCGACGATGGTGACGACAGCGACGATGGCGACGGCGGTGATGGCGGTGGCGATGGCGGCGACGGCGGCGACGGTAGCGATAGCGGCGATGACGGCGACGATGGTGACAGCGGTGACGATGACGATGGTGACGGCGGTGACGACGGCGACGATGGTGACGGCGGTGACGGTGACGACAGTGATGGCGGCGACGACGGTGACGGCGGCGATGACGGCGACGACGGTGACGACAGCGACGATGGCGACGACGGTGATGGCGGTGGCGATGGCGGCGACGGCGACAATGGTGATGGCGGTGACGATGACGATGGTGACGGCGGTGACGGCGGTGACGACGGCGACGACGGCGACGGCGGCGACAGCGACGGCGGTGACGATGGTGACGATAGTGATGGCGGTGACAACGGTGATGGCGGCGATGATAGCGACGGCGGTGACGACAGCGACGATGGCGACGATGGTGACGACAGCGACGGCGGTGACGGCGGCGATGGTGGCGACGGCGACGACAGCGACGGTGGTGACAGCGACGGCGGTGACGGCGACGATAGTGATGGCGGCGACGACAGCAATGACGGTGACGGCGACGATGGTGACGGTGGTGACAGCGACGACGGTGACGGCGGCGATGACAGCGACGACGGTGATGGCGGTGACAATGGCGATGGTGACGACAGCGGCGACAGCGACGGCGGTGACGGCGACGATGGTGACGGCGACGATAGTGATGGCGGCGACGACAGCGACGATGGCAGTGACGGCGGCGACGACAGCGACGATAGCGACGGCGGTGACGGTGGCGATGGTGACGGCGGTGACGGCGATGATGGTGACGGCAGCGATGACAGTGACGGCGGCGATGACAGTGACGGCGGTGACGATGGCGATGGTGACGGCGGTGACGGCGGTGATGACAGCGACGATAGCGACGGCGGTGACGGCGGTGATGACAGCGACGGCGGTGACGGCGGCGACGACAGCGACGATAGCGACGGCGGCGACGACAGCGACGATAGCGACGGCGGTGACGGCGGCGACGACAGCGATGATAGCGACGGCGGTGACGGCGGTGATGACAGCGACGATAGTGACGGTGGTGACGGCGGTGATGACAGCGACGGTAGCGACGGCAGCGATGGCAGCGACGACAGTGATGGCGGCGATGACAGCGACGGCGGTGATGGCGGCGATGACGGCGGCGATAGCGATGGCAGCGACGACAGCGACGATAGCGACGATAGTGATGACAGCGACGGCAGCGATGGTAGCGACGGTAGTGACGGCAGCGATGGTAGCGACGGCAGCGACGGTAGTGATGGCGACGGCGGCAGTGGCGGTAGTGGCGGCAGTGGCGGCAGTGGCGGCAGTGGCGACGATGGCGGCGACGGTGGCGACGGCGGTGATGGCGGCGACGGCGGTGATGGCGGCGACGGCGGTGACGGCGGCGACGGTGGCGATGGCGGCGACGGCGGTGATGGCGGCGACGGTAGCGACGGTAGTGATGGCGGCGACGGCGGCGACGGCAGCGACGGTAGTGACGGCGGCGACGGCAGCGACGGCAGTGACGGCAGCGATGGCAGCGACGGCAGTGACGATAGCGATGACCCCGACGACCCTGACGACCCTGACGACCCCGACGACCCCGATGACCCTGACGACCCCGACGACCCCGACGACCCCGACGACAGCGATGACCCCGACACGACGTTCACCGCGTCGAACCTGGATCCGGTGACAGTGACGAAGGCTCCTGGTGAGACGCTCTCCGTGAGTGCGGACGTGGCCAACGTCGGTGAGGTGAGCGGGGACGCAGAGGTCGCGTTCACGCTGAACGGTGACGCGGTGGCCACACAGACGGTGCCGCTCGACGCCGGCGAGATAACACAGGTGACCTTTGAGGTAGCAGTACCGGACCAGACCGGCGAGTACGTCCACGCGGTCGAAACCGACGGCTCGATCGCCGACGGCACGCTGATCGTCGACGGCAGTGAGGGGAACGCGACCAGCGTTACTGTCGTCCAAGAGCCGGACACCCGTTATACTGCTAGTGACTAGATCAACGCCGTGCCGCAGGGCAGGGTGACGAACGCCGACGGCGATCCCGCCCAGAACGTCTCCGTCAGTGTCACCACGATCGCCGAGAACGGCCCCAACAAGAACTACAGCTCGGAAACCACGAACACCGGCGGTGTCGCCGTTTTCGACGACATCGTGATCAATGAGGCCGCTACCTACTATCTGAAGTTCTCCATCGACAGCTCGAGTCCAGCCGTGGAAACCGACAACACGGCCGCTTCGAGGGAGTTCGTCGTCGAGGCGGCGTCATCGGCGTCGATCGTCGCCGACGGTGTCACGTTCGCGGCCGGCGAGAACGAGTCGGTCACAGTTACGGTCACCGACCAGTACGGAAACGAATCCCGGGTACCTCCGTCACCGCCGACGGCGCTCTCGACACCGAATAATCGGTGACGACCGACGCCGACGGGACCGCCAAGGTCCCGTCACGGAGACGACGGCGAGTGCGTACGAGCCGACGTTCAGCGCCGGCGACGTCTCCGACGTGGCGGATGTCGTCGTCGAACCTGAACCGCCGACCGAAACCACCGTCAGACCGCAGGACTGGAGCGCCTTGCCCGGCGGCGCACTGCTGGGCGGGCCCCTCTCCTCCGACCAGGTGATCGACTACACGGCGACGGTGACCGACGCCTACGGCAATCCGGTCGGCGGTGTCACGTGGCCGTCAAGGTCCTGAGCGACGCCATCGATCTCCGCTGTTACTCCAGTGGGAAGGTCGATGAGGCGACCATCACGACCGACGAGAGCGGGCCAGAGCTCCGCGATCAACGCCTGCGAGGACACCGCCGATGACATTGTCCCGCCGCAGAACGAGCCAATCGGATTCGACGTTACCTCTACCGACGCCCGGGACGAGGTTCTGGCCACGTTCAACGATCCGAACGACCTGACGGACACGACTGACTCTACGTCGGACACAGCGGATTCCACCACGAGCATCACTGACTCCACGTCGAACACGGCGGAGACGACCGCGCTGGACGCGAACGTCGCCGACCGCTCCGGGCCGGCGAGTGCCGCGACGACGACCGGAACTGCCGGTGCTCTCGGGGTAGTATCGACCGCAGCCGGCGACCCCTCGGGGTCGAGGGTGACCGCCGCCGGACCGCGGCCGTAGCACCGACGACGGCGTCGGTACCGACTCCGTTCCACCCTCACCCGAGGTCGACACTTGCCACTCACGGGGGTGTTCGCGCCGAGAAGGTCCGGGTGCGAGAATCGAACAACACGAACCCACTCCGGACTGCTACGTCCAGTCGCATACCACAGCGACCGCTACGACTCGCCGATTAACTCACGGAGTCGTTCACGTGTGATGTCTCCCGCTTCTGCCTTCCTGTGACACGGCCTGCAGAGCGAGACGACGTTTCCGAGTCGGTGTGCGTCTGCTCGCTCACGTTCGTCAGCCTCGATGAACTGTCGGACGGGGACGATATGATGGACATCAGGATTGTGGCCGATCTCCGCCCGTGACCTGGAGCAGACGACGCACTCGTTCCCGTCCCGTTCGAGGGCCGCCTCCCGGATCCGACTCCACCCCCTCCCGTAGTTGAGACCGTCACCGCCCTGCCAGTTCGGATGTCCCGTCCCGGCGAACGTCTTAGAGAGCCACGTCCGCCGACAGTCCTCGCCGCAGACCACCACGTCACCTGATGCGTTGCTCGGATATCGCTCGACGTCGTCATCACACACCGCACAACGAACGCTGTCTTGGGCCCCGACCATGCAGGGTGGTCCTCACCTTCCTCGGTCGGTGGCTCTCTCCACCGTTCCGACTCGACACACTCTCGACAGTACTTCCCCGCCTTCTCCGAGGGGTAGTACTCGAATTCGGCATTGCAGAGGTCACAAGTGGTCGTCTCCTTTCGGCCGCTGTAGTTCGGATTGTCGTTACCTTTGAATGAAACTGCGTCGCTGCGGCAGCGATCGGAACAGTACCTCTGCTCGTGCTCTGAGTAGAACGCCTCGCCACAGCTCCCACACGTGCGGTTTGGTAGATGCTCGTCGTGTCTCCGTACGTGGTGAACGGCAACCCCCCGGCGCGTGTCAAACTCGCGTCCACAGTTCGGACACTCGTAGATCGTCCCCGGTGAACTGTCACCGGCACTGTCAAGATACAAAACCCATCAGACGAATCCGACGTAGTCGCCAGTGATCGCACACGTGGTTCTCGCGGAAAATATAATATATTGTACCAGTCCGGGTGCGAGAATCGAACCCGCGTCTCAGCCTCCACAAGGCTGAAGGATGGGCCACTACCCTAACCCGGACACGCCTCCGCCGGTAGACGGTTTGCGGGCAAATACGTTACGACTCCCAGGAATCCCCCCGACGGGCGGCCTGGCAGAGCCCTCCAGTCACGCGTTCACGACGATACCGTTTTCGCCCTCCGTGTCGTCGGAACGACGATGACACCCGGCGACGCGACGAGCTTAACAGTCGCCCGGTGCTACCGCGTTTGTGGCGATCACCGACAAGATCTACCTGAAGAACCACCGGCAGATCGCCTCCCAGCTCGACCGGAGCGTGCCGAAGAGCATCTTCAGCGGGGCGACGCTCGATCTCCTCTTCCAGGGTGAGGGCATCGAGAAACTCGACGAGGCCACCCGCGAGCGCGTCCTCGATTTCGCCGCCGACTTTCTCGACTGTGACTGCCGGAACAACCCCTACTGTGGCCACCCCGAGCGGAAGTTCGTTCGCTACCTGCTCGAACTCCGAGAGCAGGGGCTGGGCCCGGAGGCGACGGTCGACGTGATGACCGACGACTACATGGTGTACGCTTACCCCGGCGACGTGCTCTCGTTTCTGGACGACTCGGTGCGGACGCTCGAGTCGGTCGAACGACTCGCGGACGTCGACGGTGCGGACGGCGTCGAGCGACGAGCCCGGAAACTGCGGCGGACACTCGAAGGGTAGACGCGGTACGAGACGGCGTCAGCCGAGCCGGAACGACCGTTCTTCCTCGCTTTTGTCGTCGAGTTCCTCCAGCCGGATGACCTCCTCCTCGCCGCCGTCGTCGAGACGGCTGCGAAGCTTGGTGACGTACTGCTTGTACTCCTCCAGCTGGTCGCGGAGGTGTTCGGCTTCGAGTTCGAGCCGCTCGTGCTCCCGGACGAAGCTCTTCGGCACCTCGACCTTCGGCGGGAACTCCGAGGTGTCCTCCCCCGCGTCGTCGATCTCGTGCTCGGGGACGACCTGTACCTTGCCGTCGTGGGCGACCAAGGTGTCCACGTAGTCCCTGAACACCGCCGACAGCGACAGGTCCCGCTCCTCGGCGATCTCCTTCAGCTTCTCGAAGGCGTCCTGGTTCACTCGGAAGGAGATCGTCTTGTTCTTGTTGCCCATCCTACGCGCCGATCGCGGACGGACGCACTTAACCGTTCGTCAGACGAATCACCGTTTCGACTGCAGATCGAGCCGCAGCGACAACACACGGGCGGAAATCGCGAGTGGTCGTGTGAGTCGAAAGAAGGGTGTCGGGAGTCAGGCGCTCGGCTCGGGTTCCGGTTCTGGTTCTGGCTCCGTGTCGTCGAGACTTTCGAGCGCGGAGATAACCTCGCGGCGGTAGCGGTCGACGTTGTCGCCGTACTCCTCGCGGGCCATCGCGGCGTACTCGTTACCCTCCTCGTTGAACGCGCGGACTCGCTCGATCGTGCGCTCGGCGGTCTCGGCTACCCAGCGGTCGCGGGTGGCGGCGTCGACCACGCTGATCGACTCCGGCCGCACGGAGACGTTGACGGTGCCGTCGTCGGTCTCGTAGGTGCCGGGCTTGCCGACGACGGCGACGTACTCCGGCGGCTCGACGTCCCGGAGCACGGCGGCGGGGTCGGGCTGGTACTGGCCGGCGTACACGAAGAACGTGCCCGTCGGGTCGACGACGCGACCGCGCCAGTACTCGGCGTCGTCGCCGACGTCCTCGGTCTCGGTGAGCGTGCCGACGAGGAAGACCCGGTTGGCGCGCTCGCCGGTCGGCATGAGCGCGTAGTTCGGAGCCATCTCCTCCTCGGACTCCTTGAACGTGTAGCCCATGTCGTTGAACTCGACGGCGAAGGCGCGCCGAGCCGTCTCGCGGGTGGGTGTCGAACTCATTATATCGACCTCGCCTTGACGAGCGTGCTCTCGGTGTCGACCGGCCCGTCGAGCCGCTCGATCGTCTCGGCCAGCACGTACCGGCGGAACGTCGGCCCGCGGACCCGGTAGTACCAGCCGAGTACGTCGGCTTTCATCTCCTCGGCGACCACCTCGGTGTCCAGCGCGTCCATCGCCATGTCCTTCGCCTCCGCCAGGCTCGTGTCGGTGAGCTCTTCGGTCGCCTCGCGGTCGAGGATGACCTCGTGCACCTCGTGGCCGTCGTCGACCACGCCCTTGATCCGGAGGTCGAACTCGCCCTCGACGTCGCCGTGCTCCGAGCAGCGGCCGTTGTCGAGGACGCGAGTGCAGTCCTCTTCCGGGCAGCGCTTTATCAGCCCGGAGCCGCTCTGCACCGCGACGAGCGCGCCCTCGATCTCGACGCTGTCGTCGCCGACTTCCATCTCGCGGTCGACCTCCCGGACGGTGGAGGTGGAGTTGATCTTCACCGAGAAGCGGCCCTCGTACTCGTCGGTGACGAGGTTGCCGAGCTCGTATACCGCCCCCTCCTCCAGGGTCGGCGGGTCGGACTTCGCCCAGGCGGTGAACTTCACCGTCCCGGTCTCGTCGCCCAGCAGGCCGACCTGGGCGACGGCGTCGGAGCGGGCCTCCCAGAGTTCGACGACCTTCGCGGTGAGGTCGACCCATTGCTCGGGCTCGTCGATCTCCGCGGCCTCGACGTGCTCGTTGCCCGCGCCGGCGGCCATCTCCTCGCGCTCCAGGTCGCTCTCGTCGAGGTAGTGGTTCGTGACGCTGCGACGGGCCTCGTCGACGGGGACCCTGTAGTCCTCGACGAGACTC
Source organism: Halobacteriales archaeon SW_5_70_135 (assembly GCA_003022865.1). GTDB lineage: Archaea > Halobacteriota > Halobacteria > Halobacteriales > SW-7-71-33 > SW-7-71-33. The sequence continues at coordinate 10,483 of PXSK01000041.1, forward strand.
TCCAGGCGCTCGTGGACGTCGTCGACCTCGACGTCGACGTGGTCGGAAAACTGCTCGTGTATCTCTTCCGCGTGGGTACGCAGATCGCTTGCCATCGGGGATCACGTCTCCGCTCTGTTTTCGGTGGGAGACACCGCTTACTCCGGAATGTGCACGTGAGATACAGGAATGTCGGCTGATGCGACGGCGACGCGGCCCTCGAGGCGACACTCGACCGGGTGTCCGAAGGTGTCGTCTTCCTCGACGACGACCGCCGGTGCAGACACGTCACCCGGCCGGCCGCGGAGCTGTTCGGGCGAGACCGCGAGCGGCTGGTCGGCGAGCGACTCGACGGCGACGCACTAGGCGACGCCGACGAGTTCACCGACTGCGTCGCGGCCGCACTGGACGGCACGGAGCGAACCGCCGCGTGGCACGACCCCGAACGCGACCGGCGGATCGAGGTTCGGGCCTACCCCGCCGACGACGGCGCGGCCGTCCACGTCACCGACGTCACCGAGCGCGAGCGCCTCCGGCGCCAGCGGTATCTCTTCGAACGCGGCCAGGAGATCGTCGACGCCGGCATGTGGGAGTACGACCCCCGGGAGGAGACGATCGAGTGGTCCGACGGCGCCCGCGAGATCCACGGCGTCGACGAGGGGTACGAGCCGACGCTGTCCGAGGTCATCGAGTTCTACCACCCCGACGACCGCGAGACGATACGCGAGGCCGTCGAACGGGCGGTCCGGGACGGCGAGGGCTACGACCTGCGGCTGCGGCTCGTCCGCGCGGACGGTGACCGGCGACACGTGCGGACGGTCGGCGACCCCGTCGTCGACGACGGCCAGGTCGTGTACGTCCACGGCGTCGTCGGCGACGTGACCGACAGCGAGAAACGCGAACAGGTCCTCGCCGAACTGCACGACGTCGGCCTCGACCTGCAGGAGAGTGACACCGCCGAGGAGGTCGCACAGCGCACCGTCGACGCCGCCGCCGAGGTACTCGACCTCGACCAGTCGGTCTTCTTCCTCGAAGAGGACGGCGTGTTGCGCGTCGTCGCCTCCCCGAGCGAGATGTCGACGGATGTGACGAAGGTCATGTCCGTCGACGAGGGGCTCGTCGGCGAGACGTTCCGGACCGGCGAGTCCCGGCTCGTGGCGGACTCCCACGAGTACGACGCCGTCGACGGCGAGCCGCGCTACCGGTCGGCGGTCAGCGTCCCGGCCGGCGACCACGGCAACTTCCAGGCCGTCGCCACCGACCGCGACAACTTCGATGAGAGCGACCTCGAGTTCGCCGAGCTGCTCGTCGACCGGGCGCGGAGCGCCCTCGACCGGGTCGAGCGCGAGCGCGAACTCCGCCGGGAGAACGACCGTCTCGAGGAGTTCGCCTCGATCGTGAGCCACGACATCAGGAATCCGCTGGAGGTCGCGACGGGTCGGATGGCGCTTCTACAGCGCGAGATCGACAGCGAACACGTCGACGAGACCGTGGCGGCGCTTGACCGGATGGCCGAGATCGTCGACGACACGCTCACGCTCGCCAGATACGGCACCGTCGTCGGGGAGACCGAACCGGTGTCGCTTCCGGCGCTGGCGAGACGCTGTTGGAACACCGTCGACACCGGCGACGCTCGGCTGGAGGTCGACGACGACCTCGTGGTCCGGGCGGACGACGACCGCCTGCGACACCTCCTCGAGAACCTGTTCCGCAACGCCGTGAAACACGGCGTCGACGACCGGAGCCACGGCGGCGACGACGAGTACGACCCACAGGTCACCGTCAGGGTGGGGCGGTCGCCGGACGAGGACGTCCTGTACGTCGAGGACGACGGCGTCGGCGTCCCGCCGGCGGAGCGCGAGACCGTCTTCGAGTTGGGTCACTCCTCCGCGGACGACGGCACGGGCTTCGGGCTGACGATCGTCGACCGAATCGCCGAATCCCACGGTTGGGACGCCCGCGTGGTCGAGGGACGCGACGGTGGCGCCCGGTTCGAGTTCGCCGCCGTCGAGTTCGTCACGTAGGTCCGGTCCGGTCCGGGTCGGGTCGGGTGACGGCGGCCGGCGACGAGCCTATGTGCACGGACACGAACGGAGACACGATGGACGACCGCCTGGAGCGGTTCATGCGCTCGAAGCTCCGCTCGGCGGGCCGACGGGTCGCGGAGTCCAAACACGCCTTCGAGGCCGGTCGGGAGATCGCCGACCTCCCCCGTGACGAGGAGGGACGGGCGCGGATCGTCTGTCGGCGCCACGCCGAGCGTCGTGCGGTGCCGCTCGACGACCGGGGCCGTCCCGTCTGCTACGAGGCCGACCACCCCGACTGCGAGGGCTGCGTCGAGGACGTCCGCGAGGGCCGCGTCGAGACCTGGTGAACTTCCCCCTCGACCGTCAACGACGGGTATGGACCGTCCCGTCGTCGCCGTCGTGCTGGCCGGCGGCAGCGGCACCCGGCTCTACCCCGCCAGCCGCGCCGACCGCCCGAAACAGCTGCTCTCGGTCGGCGACGACGACCGCTCCCTGCTCGCCCGCACGCTCGGCCGCGTCGCCGCTGCCGACCGCCGGGTCGTGCTCACCGGCCCCGACCACGCCGACCGCGTCCGCGACCGTCTCGCCGACCGCGAGGACGTCCCCACCGCGGACGTGTGGGTCGAACCCGCCCCGCGGGACACCGGCCCCGCGCTGGTGTACGCCGCCGCCCGCGCCCGCGAGACTTTCGAGGACCCGGTGCTGTGCTGTCTGCCCAGCGACCACTACGTCTCCGGCGACTTCGCCGCCGTCCTCCGCCGGGCGACCGCCGCCGCCGCCGAGACCCGCGGGCTGGTCTGTGTCGGCGTCGAGCCGGACCGCCCCGCCACCGGCTACGGCTACGTTCGCCCCGGCGAAGCGGCCGGCGGTTACGCACCCGTCGAGGCCTTCCACGAGAAGCCCGACGCCGAGCGGGCGCGGGGACTGGTCGAGGCCGGGGCGCTGTGGAACGCCGGCGTGTTCGCGTGGACGCCCGGGGCGCTGCTGTCGGCCGCCGCCGACACGCCGCTCGGGCCGCTCGTGCGGGCGGTCGACGATGACGGCGACGGCGGCGAGGGCGAGGGCGAGGGCGAGGACGGCCGGGGAGAGGACGGCGAGAGCGACGGTCTCGCCGCTCTGGAGGCCGCCTACGGCGACCTCGACCCCGTCAGCGTCGACCGCGCGGTGCTCGAACGTGCCGACGACGTCTCCGTCGTCCCCGCCGACGGGATCGAGTGGGACGACCTCGGCACCTGGGACGCGCTCGCTCGCGTGCTCCCCGCGGACGCGGACGGCAACGTCGTCGGCGGCGACGCGCTGACCGTCGACGCCGAGGACACCGTGATCGTGGCGGAGGGCGCCCACGTCGCCGCCGTCGGCGTCGAGGACCTGGTCGTCGCCGCCGTCGGCGACCGGGTGCTCGTCGCCCCCCGCGGCGAGACCGACCGCGTCCGCGAGGTCGTCGCCCGCCTGCGCGAGAAGGGGCAGTTCTGACCGCACGAAAAGGGCAGTTCTGACCGGTGCGGACGCCCGACGCATGAAAAGGGCAGTTCTGACCCAACTTCGCGGTCGGCGGCCGTCTATCGGGACGGTGGTGCCGGTGCCGCGACTCGCCGCGCTCGACGGCCTGCTCGACCAGCGCCTCGACGCGCGGGGTCTCGTGTGGCCCCGGGAGGACGGCGTTCGCCCGGACCACGGGCCCGAACTCCCTGGCGACGGTCTTCACCAAGCCGATCACGCCGCGGCGGACGGCGTTCGACAGCACCAGCCCACCGATCGCCTCCCGCACGCTCGTCGACGTGATCGCCGTCTCCGTCCCGCCGCCGCCCTGCGAGCGTGAGTGAGCCTTCCACGGCGTCCACGCCGCGCCCATCACCAGCGCGTACGCGGAGTGCCGGTCGTGCTCGTCCGGCGCCCGGCCGTGTCCCGCGGACCCGCTTCCCGACGCCACCCCGTCGCCGTCGCGGGCGCGTTTTGCGTGTGGAAACTTCCGGGTTGAGACGCGGCGTACTCGAAAAGGGGATTTCGCCGCGCAGAGCGGACGAAAACGGCTCTTTGCTCGCGAAACTCGAGCGTTTGCGTCGCAAACCGGTCACCTGTCGACGACGAGCAGGGCGACGCGTTCCCGCACGAGGTCGGCGAGGGCGGCGTCGGTCGCCGCCAGTTCGGCCTCGCCGACGTCGAAGAACGCCCGGAGTCGTTCGGGGTCGCCGAGCGTCACGGGACCGGGCTCGAACCACGCCAGGTCACAGACGGCCGCCAGCGTCGCCCGTTCGCGCTCCTCCGGCGGGTCGTCCGTCGGTCGATCTGCCGGCGACCGGCGGCGTACAGCAGGACCTCGACGGCGCGCTTGCGGGCGATCCCCTCGTCTCGGCTGCGCGCCCGGTCGGCGAGGACCACCGCCCGGCGCAGGTGCTCGGCGTCGGCGACCAGTCCGGCGTCGAACGCCTGGGTGGTGCAATCGACCCGCTCGCCCGTCCGCTCCAGGTCGGCGACCGCGCCGTCGAGGTCGTCGACGGTCGCCGTGCCGGTCAGCAGTCGCATCAGAAGTCACCCAGGCTGGTCTGGTCGCGGTCGTCGTCCCGTTCCCGGTCACGACCGCCGCTCTCGCCGCGGTCGCGGTCGCCGTCGCCGGTCGTCGCCACGGGCGTCGGCTCGCCGTCCCCGTCGAGCGAGGGCCTCACCGGGCGCAGGTCCTCCGGCACGTCGGGGTCGCGGCGGCCCGCGTTCTCCAGCACCGTCTCGGTCGTGCGCCGGCGCTCGTCGAGCGCCCACAGGACGACGCCCTTCTCGGCCTCGCGCAGGTCCGCTCGCGTTCGAATCCCGGCGTCGTACAGCGCCCGTGCCCGCTTCCGGCCGACCTCGCGCACGCCGACGAGGTCAAGCAGCTCCTCGCTCACGCCGTGTCGCACGCGACGCTGGGCGGTCCGCACCTCGGGGACGCAGTCCAGACCGAGGTCGGCGGCGAGCGTCTCGGCGGCGCCGAGCAGCCACTCGGCGGCGTCGACCTTCCCGCGGATGTCGCCCGGCCCGACGCCGTAGCGTTCGGTGATGCGGGCCTCCTCCTGCTCTTCGGTCCAGTCTTCGAGCAGTTTCGCGGTCTTCAGCGCCGCCAGCCAGTCCTCGAAGCGGGACTCCTCGAACTCGCTGGGCGACTCGCCGGGGATCTCCGGCTCGCGCTCGTACAGCAGTTCGGTGTACGTCTCCCGGTCGCCCGAGCGCAGGTACAGCTCGTACATGTCCGGCGTGCGGGCGACGAGATGGTAGAGTCCGAGCGGCGAGAGGTTCTCCCCCGCCTCCCGCAGTCCGTCGATCACGACCGCCGCGCTCATCGGGTCGAGATACAGTCGGGAGACGGTGTGGCCGACGTCGGTCGCCCGCAGTCGACCGTCGTCGACGTCCAGAAAGTCGTTGCGCCGCAGGTACTCCACCACGTCGTCGACCACCCGCGCCAGCCGACGGGGGTCGTCGGCCTGTGTGGCGTACAGCGTCTCGTCGAGGAAGGCAAGCAGTTCCTCGCGAGAGCCGGCGAAGCCGGTCGCCACGGTCGCCAGGACGTGCGTGCGCAGGGCGGGCTCGGCGGCCAGCTTCGAGCGCACGGGCTCGGGGTCGGCGTCGACGTAGCGGTCGAACAGCTCGTCGAGTTCGCCGTGGTCGTTCGCCAGCAGCACCGCCTCGCCGTACGGGTCCCGGCCGGGCCGACCGGCGCGGCCGAACATCTGGTGGACTTCGAGCACGTCCAGCGGCACCATCCCGCCGGCGGCGCCGTCGTAGCGGCGCCAGTCCCGGACGACGACGCGACGACTGGGGGTGTTCACCCCGGCGGCGAGGGTGGGCGTCGCGGCGACGACCTTGACGAGGCGGTCGCGGAAGGCGTCCTCGACGAGCGTGCGATGCTCGGGCGAGAGCCCCGCGTGGTGGAAGGCACCGCCGCGCTCGACGGCCGCCGCGAGGTCCTCGCTGGTCTGGGTGTCCGACACCGCACGGACCTCGTCCGCGAGGTCGCGCAGGTCGGCGCGTTCCTCGGCGTCGAGATACGGCTCGACGGTCTGTGAGAGCCGCCGGGCGGCGGCTTCGGCGTTGTTGCGGGAGTTGACGAACACCAGGGCGGAGCCGTCCTCGGTGACGGTGTCGCGGACGACGGCGCCGGTCTGTGACTCGCCGGACTCCACCTGGAGGGAGCGCTGCTCGTCGCCGAACTGCAGCGCCGAGCCGTAGTGGACGCCGGTTCGCAGGTCGATAGGGCGCCAGTCGGAGGCGACGAGCTCGGCGTCGAGCCAGTCGGCGACGGCGTCGGCGTTCGCTACTGTCGCCGACAGCGCCACCGTCTGCAGGTCCGGATTCCGTCGCCGCAGCTTGGCGAGGGTGACCTCCAGGGTGGGGCCGCGGTCGGCGTCGTCGATGAGGTGGACCTCGTCCGCCACCACACACGAGAGGTCGTCGATCCAGTCGGCGCCGTTGCGCAGCAGCGAGTCGACCTTCTCGCTGGTGGCGACGATCACGTCCTGGTCGCGCAGCCAGCGCTCGTCGCTGTCGAAGTTGCCGGTCGTGACGGCGACGTCGACGCCGGCCGACTCGAAGCGTTCGAACTCGGCGTGTTTCTCGCTGGCGAGCGCCCGCAGCGGGACGATGTACAGCGCCGTCCCGCCGCGCTCGACGGCGGCGAGCATCGCCATCGTCGCCACCAGCGTCTTGCCGCTGGCGGTCGGGACTGCCGCGACGAGTGACTCGCCCTCGGTCACCCCGGCCTCGACCGCCGCCCGCTGTGGGGGGTACAGCTCCTCGACCCCCTCGGCGGCGACCAGCTCGGCGGCCTCCCCGGGGAGCCCCGGCACGTCGGCGGGTTCCATCACCACGCACTCGCGTGTCCTCGGATATATGCGTTCGTACTGGCGCCCACCGCCGGCTCCGCGTGCCGCCCGGCCCTGGGTCCGGCTCCAGTTCCGAAGGCTTCGTCTCTGAGGGCTTATAGTCGCCCGCGTGTAACGACGGTCATGCGCGTCGAGTACGACCGGGACACCTGTATCGGGATGTTCCAGTGTGTCGCCGAGTGGGAGGCCTTCGAGGAGGACCGCGACGCCGGCAAGGCGGTGCTCGTCGGCGGCGAGAAACGCGACGGCGTGGTCGTCCGCGAGGTGCCCGACGGCGAGGAGTTCGACGCGAAGTTCGCCGCCCGCGCCTGCCCGGTCGACGCCATCACCGTCTACGACGACGACGGCGACCAGCTGGTCCCGTGACCCGGAGCGGGGCGGACGCTTCCGCCAGCGTTATTCGGGACGACGCCGATATGGACGACATGTCCGGCCGCGTGCTCCTCGTCTCCCCGGACGGGGGGCGAGCCGGGACGGTCGTCCCGGCGCTGCGGACGAGCGACGTCGGTGTCGACGCGGAGGTGGAGACAGCAGTAGCGGTGGCGACCGCCGACGCCGACGCGGACGCCGACAGGGTCGACCGCCGGTCGGTCGAGACGGCCGACTGCGTCGTCGTCGACCACCAGCCGCCGGCCGTCGACGGCCCCGAGGTCGTCGGTCGCGTCGCCGACGCCTACCCGCGGGTGCCGGTCGTCCTCCTCGCCGGCGAGGACGGCGACGAGCGGCTCGCGGGCCGGGCGGTCGACGCCGGCGTCGACGCCTACGTCCCCGGCGGCGAGGACGACGTCGACCGGCTGTGTGACCGCGTCCGGCGACTGCTCGCCGACGAAGAGGGCGACCGGCGCGAGACCCCGGTCGCCGGTCGGTCGCGCCCGGACGGCGGTCTCCGGGAGGTGCCCGACGACGGCGACATTGACGGCGACGTCGACGGCGACGTGCCCGGCACACTGAAAGAGCGGGTGCTGGAGGAGGCACCCGTCGGCGTGACGGTGAGTGACCCCGACCTGCCGGACAATCCGCTCGTCTACGTCAACGAGGCCTTCGAGGAGATGACCGGCTACGAGCGCGAGGAGGCGCTGGGGTCGAACTGTCGGTTCCTCCAGGGGGCGGCGACCGACCCCGAGCCGGCCCGGCGGATGGCCGAGGCGGTCGACGCCGACGAGCCAGTCTCCGTCGAGCTGCTGAACTACCGCAAGGACGGCGAGGAGTTCTGGAACCGCGTCGACGTCGCGCCGATCCGCGACGCCGGCGAGGTGACCCACTACGTCGGCTTCCGGACCGACGTCACCGAGCGCAAGCGTGCGGAGTTCGCCGTCGAGCGCTACGCCGAACAGCTCGACCGCGAGCGGGCCGCCCTCGACCGCGTCGTCGACCGCGTGCAGGGGCTGGTGCGCGACGCCGCCGAGGCGCTGGTCACCGCGACCACCCGTGCGGAGATCGCCGAGGCGGTCTGTGACCTGCTCGCCGAGACCGACAGCTACGACGGCGCCTGGATGTCCGAACTGGAGATGGGCGGCGAGCGCCTGGAGGTGACCACCGCCGCCGGCCTCCCCGGCACCCCGGAGGGCGCGGGGATCGACACCGACGACGTCGCCGTCGACGCCGACGAGCCCGCGACCGAACTCCTGCCCGACGGGGCGACACCCCGCGACCCTGCCGTCGTGGCCGCCGCCAACGGCGAGCCACAGACTGTCGAGCGCGTCGGCGACCTCCCGCCGGGGTCGCTCCACCGCGAGGTCGCGGCCGACGACGACGCCCTCGCCGCGGTGCCCGTCGAGTACCGCGACACCTGCTACGGCGTGCTGACGGTGTACGCCGACGAAGCGGCCGTCGTCGCCGAGCGCGAACGCACCGTCGTCGCCGCGCTGGGACGGATGGTCGCCACCGCGGTAAACGCCGTCGAGACGAAGACCACCCTCTCCGCCGACGACGTCGTCACCCTGGAGTTCGGGGTCGCCGACCCCGATCTCTTCTTCGTTGCGGTCTCCGGCACGCTCGACTGCTCGCTCGACCACGCCGGCACGGTCGCCCGGGAGGACGGCTCCCACGTCGTCTTCCTGACCGCACAGGGCGCCAGCGGCGAGACCGTCGTCGAGACCGCCCGCGAGCATCCCGACGTCGTCGACGCCGACGTACTGACCGAGGCGGAGACGGAGACGGAGACGCTGGTCGAGCTCGTCGTCGAGGACCGTCTGCTGACCGACCTGGCGGACTACGGCGCCCGGCTCCGCGGACTCTCCGCCGACGACGGCGTCGGCCACGTCGAGGTCGACGCGCCGCCGGGCACCGCCGCGCGGTCGGTCGTCGACCTCGTCGAGGAGTTCGACGAGGGCGACCTCGCCGCCTACCACGAGCGGACGGACCCGCCGGCGCCCACCACCCGCGGCGACTTCGTCTCCCGGCTGCGCGACGAGCTCACCGACCGCCAGCTGTCGGCGCTGCAGCGGGCCTACCTCGGCGGCTACTTCGAGTGGCCCCGCGACGTCGACGGCGACGAACTCGCCGACACGATGGACGTCTCCCGGTCGACGTACCACCAGCACCTCCGCGCGGCCGAGCGGAAGCTGCTCGCGGAGCTGTTCGCCGACCGCCGAACGTAGTCCGCCCGGTCGACGCCGCGGGAGTCGGCTCGGACGCGATACCGCCGACCTTTAGAGGCCGGCGTCGGTAGTCTGAGACACTCGCACCGCTCGCCGGGGGCGGTTTCACCACCACCTATGACACCGCCACTGACCTACGCCGAGTTCCTGCTCGTCTTCGTCGTCGTGCCGATCGGCCTGCTGCTGGCCGTCGGCCCGGGGATCCGACGCACTCGCCGTCGGCCCGCGGTCGTCGGCGTCGGCGTCATCCTCCTGCTGGCGCTGTCGTACACGATCCCCTGGGACAACTACCTCATCAGCGACGGGGTCTGGTCGTACGCCGAGGGGACGGTCCTCCTCCGGCTCGGTCACATGCCGGTCGAGGAGTACGCCTTCGTCGTCCTGCAGTCGGTGTTGACGGCGCTGTGGCTCTACCGGCGCCCGCTGCCGGACGTCGAGCCGTCGGCGGCACGGTCGTCCTCCCCGCTCGGCTCGCCGGACGCCCGCACCGACGGCGGCCGGCCCCTCGCGCGGTTCACGCTGCCCGGCCTGCGACGGTACCCCGGTCCGCGGGCGCGGCTCCTCGGCACACTGTGCTGGGGGGCGGTCACGCTCGTCGGCCTGGCGATGTTCGTCGGCCCCTCGGCCACCGTCTACATGGGAGCGACTCTCGCGTGGGCGGCGCCCGGCCTGGCGGTCCAGTGGGCGACCGGCGGCGGCTACCTCTGGCGTGCCCGTCGCCGACTGGCCCTCGCCGTCGCCGTACCGACGCTGTATCTCTGTCTGATCGACCGCCTCGCCGTCGAATGGGGGCTGTGGCAGTTCTCCGCCGCGAAGCTCACCGGCTGGACCGTCCTCGGGCTCCCCGTCGAGGAGGCCACCTTCTTCCTGCTGACGAACGCTCTAGTCGTCCACGGGCTCGTATTGTTTCACCCCTTCGTCGAGGGGTGGCGCGGCTTCGGACTCCCCGGGACGGCCGACGACGGGGACGCCTGAGTCCGCCGATGACCGAGAGGGCGTCCCCCCGGCTCGGAACGGCCCCCGCGTCGCTGCGGGCGGCGGTCCGGCGGCTGGCGGTCTACCCCGCCTGGGTCGCGTTCGTCGCCGTCGCCGCCCCGTTTCTGGCGGGCGTCGCGGTGCCGCTGTCGTGGCAGTACGCCCCCCTCGTCGCCAGCGCGGTGCTGTTCGGGATGCCACACGGTGCCGTCGACCATCTCGTCCCGCGGCGGCTCTCGGCGGCGTCGACGCGGCGCTCGGTGGCGGTCGTCGTCGTCCTGTACGCCGTCCTGGGCGGGGCCTGTCTCGCCTGGTGGTTTCTCCACCCCGTCTCGGCGGCGGCCGCCTTCGTCCTGCTGACGTGGGCCCACTGGGGCCAGGGCGACGTCTACCTGCTCCGTGCGGTCGACGACTCGCTCACCTACCCGCGCTCGGTCCCGCACCGACTCCTCACGCTCGTCGTCCGTGGGGCGATGCCGATGGCCGTCCCGTTGGTCGCCGACGCCACACAGTACCGTCGCGTCGTCGCGGACTTCGTCGCCCCGTTCGGCGGCGACGTGGCTGCTGTCGCGTGGCTGTTCGACCCCGGGACGACCCGCACACTCGGAGTCGGACTCGCCGCCCTGACGCTGCTGACGCTACTCCGTGGTCTCGTCGTCCGGCGGTCCGCACTGGCGACGGCGAACGCGACCGCCGGTCTCGACATCGCCGATAGGGACCGGCCGGGGACCGTCACGCCGCTCGTGACGCTCGGGCCGGTCGCACTGGTGGCCGACCGGGGACTGCGGGTCGACGCCGTCGAACTCGGGGTACTGTGGCTGTTCTTTCTGGCCGTGCCGCCCGTCCTGGCGGTCGGGCTCTACTTCTGTCTGTGGCACGCGCTGCGACACGTCGTCCGGCTGATCGCCGCTGAGGCGTCCGGCAGCGAGGCGCTCCGGGCCGGCGATCACCTGGCTGCGTTCGGCCGCTTCGTCCGCCAGGCCGCACCGCTGACCGCCGTGGCGCTAGCGATGGTCGGCGGCCTGTACGCCCTCGTGCCCGTCCCCCCCGGCGAGATCGGCGAACTCGTCGGGCTCTACCTGGTGCTGATCGCCGTGCTCACGCTCCCGCACGTCGTCGTCGTCGCCTGGATGGACCGCGTGCAGGGCGTCTGGACGGGCTGAGTCGGGTCAGGCCACCTCGGCGTACTGCTCGGCGAGCTTCTCGGCGGCCGCCCCGAGGCCGTCGCGCTCGTCGTCGGCGAGTTCCCACTCGATCACGTCCTCGGCGCCGTCGCTCCCGAGCCTCAGGGGGACACCCAGAGCGACGTCCTCCAGGCCGTACTCGCCCTCCAGGGCGATCGAGCCGGGGATCACCTCGCCCGTGTCCCGCAGGACGGCCTCGACGGTGTGGGCGACGCCCGCGGCCGGCCCCCACTCGGTGGCGCCCTTGCGCTCGATGACGTCCATCGCCGACGCCTGCAGGTCGCCGAGGATCGCCTCGCGCTCGTCGGCGTCGAACGACGGGTCGCACCCGTTCACGCGCACCTTCGAGAACACCGGCACCTGGCCGTCGCCGTGCTCGCCGACGATCGAGGCCTCGACGTTCCGTACGGGTGTGTCGAAGCGCTCCGCGAGCACGGAGCGGAACCGCGCCGAGTCCAGGCGGTTGCCGAAGCCGATCACCGTCTCCCGGGGGCGGTCGCCGGTCTCGTACAGGTGACGGTTGAGCACGTCCACCGGGTTCGACGTCGTCACCGAGACGAACCCCTCCGAGTGGGCGTGCAGGGAGTCGCTTATCTCCTCCATGATCGGGGCGTTGTCCGCCGCCAGGTCGAGGCGGGTCTGTCCGGGCTCGCGGGGCAGTCCCGCCGTGATCACGACGACGTCGGAGCCGGCGGTGTCCTCGTACGTGCCCTGCCGCACCCGCGTGTTCGAGCCGTAAGCGACGCCGTGGTTGACGTCCGCGGCCTGACCGACCGTCTCGTCCTCCCTGTCGGGGACGTCGACGAACACCACCTCGTCCGCCACCTCTCGGCGTGCGATCTCGTAGCCGGCCGCGGCACCGACGGTCCCCGCCGCGCCGACCACGCTCACCTTCCCTGTCATTCCGCGCACTTCGGGAGCGGACCGATAAAACCCGTCGGACCCGCACCGCCGCCCGGCCTCGCCGCCTTCGTGTCGTCACGATGATACGATCTCGTCCGGTACGCGAACGTACACGTCGCGTTCGACCGCGGTACTGCGGTGTCCCGACCGACTGATCAAGCGTCGGACGTGTGTCTGACGTAAGAGCTTTGAGGGTACCGCCGTCTTTGGCTCCTATGGGACTGATGAGTAAGCTCATGGGTTCGGAGCCGGGCGGCCAGGCCGAGGAGTACGTCGAGCTCGACCTGGACGACTTGGAGACCGCCTCCGGAGGGGCCGCGATGAACGTCCACGTCGCCGAGGTGAGCGACCAGCGCGACACGATCGACATCAAGGACGCCGTCTACGACGGCGACCTGGTGATCGCCGACATCACCCGACTCCGGACGAACGACCGCACCGCCGAGCACATCATCGACGAGCTCCGGCAGGTCGCCGACGAGGTCGACGGCGACATCGTCCAGAAGGGCGACGACCAGCTGATCGTCACGCCCACCGGCGTCGGCATCAGCCGCCGCAAACTCGGCCAGCGCTGATATCTCATACGAATTCGGTCCTCGGCTTCTGCCGACCACACACTGACATCCGTCATAGACGAGTGCGGGTTTTTAATTTAGGAAGCCACAGAGATTTTAAATGTGTGGAAATGATATGATATTCTATGACAAAAAATTTGAACCGTCGAGATTTCCTGCGAAGGTCTGGCGCTTTTGCGGGAGGGATAATAACGCTGTCCGGTCAGACTCGAGCACGGAACGATAGAGTCAAAATCGTTGTTAAGAGAGATCTGAAGGGGAACCCGAAAGAAACGAAATACGTCGACAATCGACTGTATCAGGCCTTATTGGCATCAGACAGCGACGCAGTAGATCGACTCATTAAGCGTAGTGAGGTGAATTATGTCCGTATTAATCGGTCACCATCCACCCCAGAAGATATTAGATTTCTCATCAGTATACAACGTGGCGCTGATGAACAGCAGTTTCCTGACCGTATCGGCGATTTCAGAACCGCATTCACGCACGAATCAGTCACTAAGATCGGACACGGAGAGAGTTTAGAAGGCGAATTAGTCACACCAGTCGTCGGCGGCGTGGAGTGCGGAGCCTCCGATGATGAAGCAGAGGGCAGCATCTGTTTCGTGGCAAACGACACGTCTACGGATGAATACATGATAGTGAGTGCAGAACACGTCTTTCAGATAAATGATAGCCAGTACGAGGCATTCGAGACGAGCCAATATCACGCGGACCACCTGTTACATCCACAGAGCGGTGAGAAGCTGGGAGACTACTCGCGCGTAGATGGACCACACGACGCTATCGCGTACAGTCATAGGAGCGACGCGTATGATGTGGTGTCTGCTGACACGTACGAATCGATTCCCGATATATCAGGGTACTGGACCTGGTCAGGAATCGAGGAGCAGCTGTCTGGCGGTGGCAGAATAAGTGATGTTCAGTTGTGTGGAGTCAACGACTCGTACAGACTCAACGACGCGGTCTATTCATCACGTTCAGCGTCCCTTGACCATCAGGTGACCTACGAAAGTGACAGAGGAGAGGGTGGAGATTCGGGTGGCATCTGGATCGATCAGTACGGTGACTTGGTCTCCATGCACAACGGATACCGGACAGATTTCTATGGCAACCAACAAGACATCGGGGCCTGTGGCGAAAAAATACTGGACGGGCTTGACCTCTACTTCCTACCGCTGTATGTTTGACGAGCGGCCAAGCCGTCGGGAGTTCGTTCGCACGGCGTCACTCGGAGTGACAGCTGGATTGGCGGGATGTCTCGACGCGTCCGGGGGGACACCGGAGGAGGTGGAGGTCGCCCGACAGCAGTGGTCGGTGAGCATCGTCCGCCCTGGGTACCGCCAGTCCGACACCGAACTCCCGGTGTACAGCGTGTACCGGACGGCGGCGGCCGCCCGGGCGGAGATCGACGCCGATGGGCGTATCGAGCGGTACAGCGACACCGATGCCGGTCCCGAAGTGGCGACGTTCGTCGAGGAGACGGAGTTCGACCGCTCCACGCTCGTCCTCGTCCGGGCTCAGCGGGTGAGTGACGTCCAACTCGAGATTCGGTCCGTCGAGCGCACGCAGACGGGTCTCCGTGTCGAGATCGGAGTCGACAAACCTGCTAACGGAGGTGACGTCGGAGTCCTCTATTCGCTGTTGCTCCGGATCACCGACCGGCGACGGGACTCGAACCGTATCGACGTCAGAGTGGACTCGGACTCAGCCCGCCGGGTGTAGCCCGGCTTTCCCGTCTCGTCGTCCTCCCGGACGCCGTGCCCGTAAACGGCGAGGACGGTGTGTCCGCTGCCTCGCCTGAGCACCGGGAACCGAACACCGTGTAATCTACTCCTCGCGGCCGCGCAGATACCGGTACGCCCCGTAGCCGAGCCCGCCCAGGGCCGCGAGCACGCCGAAGCCGGGCGTCTCCTCGGCCTCGGATTCGGACCCGGACTCGGTCGTGGTCGGCGTCGTGGTCTCGGCCGTCGTCGTCTCGGTCGTCGACCGCGTGGTCGTCGTCCGAACGGTGGTGGTCCCCTGCTCGCCGAGCAGCGAGGGTCGGTCGGCCTGTTCGCCCTCGCGGTCCGGGAAGACGTACAGCGCCGACCGACGGCCGTCGATGCCGTAGGAGCTGGCGACGAAGGTCTCTCCCGGCGTGGCGACCTGGGCGGTCCAGAAGCGGGCCTCCTCCGGCTGGAGCCACCACGCCAGCCGCTCGGGGTTCGCGGGGTCGGAGATGTCGTGGACCTTCACGCCGGCGTCGTACCACGACGTGTACAGTCGGTCGCCGTGGATGTCGAAGTTGTGGGCGGTCGTCCACGTCCCGCCACGAGTGGTGTCGGTGGCGGCTTCGGGCTCGATAGTGGCAACCTGCTCCGGGTTCGCCGGGTCGGAAACGTCGTACAGGTCGAGGTCGGCGGGACCGCCGCCGGGGGTCGTCGGGTCGTCCCACGCCTCGCCGCCGACCGCGAGTACGGAGGCGTCCTCGTCGACCGCCGCGTAGTGGTCGTTGCCCGGCGCCTCGCCGAACAGCTGGCGGAACTCCGCGCTGTCGCCTTCCGCTAAGTCCGTGGCGAGCTCGACCAGCCGCTCCAGCGGGTAGTCGCCGACCCGGCCCAGGTACGAGGGGTTCGCCGGGTCGGAGACGTCGACCATCCAGGTGCCGCCGTCCCAGTAACAGCAGTAGGCGACGCCGTCGTGGACGGTCACGTCGTGGATCGTCCCGGGGAACAGCCCCATCTCCGACCACCCCTCGACGTCGGCGTCGTACTGCAGCGGCGACCACCGCCCGACCTGCTCGGGGGCGCGCTCGCCGTCCTCGTTCGTCGCGGTCACGTCGTATATCGACAGCGGACGGTCCGAGGGGAGGTTGTTCGTCAGGTAGGCGTACTCGCCGTCGAAGTCGGCGTTGTGGATCGAGTGGCCGGTCCGGACGAACTCCGTCGCCGGCTCCGGAGCCGTCGGGTCGCTCACGTCGTAGACGACCAGTCCTCGGAAGGTGCCGCGCTGGGCCGGGCCGGAGACGAGCAGCTCGTCGCCGGCGACGGCCACGTCGAGGATCGACCGCAATGGTCCGTTGGTGAACTCCTCGCCGATCCCGGTCACCTCCGCGAGCAGCGTCGGCGACGACGGGTCGGCGATGTCCACCGTCGCGAAGCCGTCGCTGGCCGCGAGATAGACGGTCTCGCCGTCGTCGTCGACGACCGCCTCCGCGGCGCCGTCGACACCGAGTGAGCCCATCGGCGCGTACGACGCCTGGCTTCTCGCCTGCCCGGTCGTCGCCAGCGCTCCGGCGACCACACCGCCACTCACCGCTCGCAGCAGCGGTCTGCGTCCCAGTCCCATGCCGCCCGCTCGTGGCTGGACCCGGATAAGCCTCTCTCCCTCTCTCGGCCGGCTCAGTGCCGGCCCAGACCGCCGGTGAGCGCGCTCGCGAGTGCCCCCTGGAGGACGGCGTCCTCGCCCAGCGTCGTCGGGCGCACGTCCGGCACGTTCGTCATCACGGTCTCCTGGAGCCGCTCGCGGACCGGGTCGATCACCCGCTCGGGGTTGTTCAGCGCCACCGCCCCGCCGACGTACACCGCGAGCGGCGCGAACGAGTGTACCACGTTCGTCACCCCGACGGCGTTCCGGTCCGCCACCCGCTCCAGCACGCGTCCGGCGAAGGCGTCGCCCTCGCGGGCCGCCTCGAACACCGCCGGCGCCTCGAACCCCGGGCGGGACTCCGGGTCCGACGGGTCGAACCGCTCCGTGCCGTCGTGGGTCGAGGGGAACGGCGCCTCCAGTGGCAGCGGGCTGTCGGTCGCCTCCGCCGGGTGGTCGGCGGCCAGCAGCCGCGCGTACCGCGGGACGTTCGCCCCCGAGCAGTACGCCTCCCAGTGACCGGCCCGGCCACAGCCACAGGTCAGCCGTCCCGCCGGGTCGACGACGTGGTGACCGACCTCGCCGGCGTTGCCGTCCCAGCCCCGGAGCACGCGCCCGTCGACGGAGACGCCCGCCCCGATACCGCTGGACATCGTCAGGTAGACCATGTCGTCCGGCGCCCGAGCGCTGTAGTACCGCTCGCCGATCACCCCCGCGGTCGTGTCGTTGTGGACGTACACCGGCCCGTCGACCAGCTCCGACAGCGGCCCCCGCAGCGGCACCCGCTCGACCGGCAGGTTCGCCGGCCGCTCGACCGTTCCCGCGGCGAGGTCCAGCGGCCCGATCGACCCCACCCCGACCGCCTGTACGCTCGCCGGCGTCACCGCCGCCCGGTCACAGGCCGTCCGCACCGTCTCCAGGACGGCCTCCGTCACCGCGACCCCGGACACCCCCGGCGTCGACCGCTCCGCACGGCCGACGACCGCCCCCTCGGCGTCGCCGACGGCCGCCCGCAGCCGGGTCGCACCCAGGTCGACGCCCGCGTACATGCTCCTCCCCCCGGGGCGCTCTCACTTAACTCGGCGGTTTCCGTGCGCTCCCGCCACGGCGGCCGAGACCCCTCGCCCGTCGAGACATTCAGCGCGCGAAACGTCAGGTTCGAGCGCGAACACACCCCAAAGTAATCCTCTCGTGCTCAAATCGCCGCGACCCCGATTTTTCCACGCACAAACCCTGACCTTTGCGCGCGAAACCGCTCCCCGGACCGTCTCCGGACGGACGACCGACCACCGACTCCGATCCCAGCCGCCGACCACCGGAACCTAAGCCACCCGCGTGCGTGTACGTGGACGTGACACGGGACCGTTCGTCGGGAGACCGCTCGTCGGGGGACCGCTCGCTCGACGAGTTCCTCGGCGGCGCGGACGCGGACGCCGACGCCGACGGCGACGCCGAGGTGCCGGCCGACGCTGCCACCGAAGAGCCGGCGGGCGACGGCGGGGACGCGGTCGAGGGGAAGTCCGACCCGGTGCCGGCGAGCGACGACGGGGACACGGCGACGAACCCGGAGCCAGCGGGCGACGACAGCGACGGAGACGCGGACGCGGACGCGGACGCGGACACGGCGTCGGCGGCGGAACGGGAGCCGGAGGTGACACCGGCGCGGGCGACCTACGAGTGGTCGTCCAGGGAGCGGGCCTGCGAGTCGTGTGAGGCGTCGGTGCGGCGGCGATGGCGCGACGGGACAGCGATGGTCTGTCGGGACTGCAAGAGCTGGGAGTAGCGCCCGCGGGCACGTCAGCGTGACGGGCCGGACAGTCTCGCAGAATCCTCGCGACTGGACGGGCCGAGAGGGGCCTGCGGGCGAAGAAGAACCTCGCCCGGCTGCGAGCACGCCCCCCGGCCCCGGCGGGGCCGCGCCGCCCTGGCCCCCTCGACGGAACGGCTCGATCGTCGGGTGGACCGAGGCCAGCAGCCGGCGGGGCCGCGCCGCCCTGCCCCCGGCGGTGGGGGGTCCCGAGCGGCGACCGGCGGCGACGCGGTGAGCATGCGTGTCAGTCAACTACCCCATCTTAAGCGCCCTCGGCGTTTTGAGGGTGGGGCTTGCCCGTGGACTCCCGGTCTGCCGACCCGGATGGGTCGTCGGGGGTGTAGTCCCCAGTCCCGTTCACGGCCCCGGACTTCAGGGCGAGTTGACCGTCGTCCAACCCCGAGGGACGTTCGCCCTCGGGTACAGTTAGCAGTCGCGTGCCGATGTTCTTCGCCGTCGCAAAGTCGCTACGCGACTTTGCTGCCCGCCGGACGTAGTCCGGCGACCGCGTTGTAGTCGCCATCGAGTTCGTAGCCACACTCGTTGCACGCGAACCAGCCAGTATCGCTGTCGCGGTTCGTACTGGACTGGTGGCCGCACTTCGAGCAGGTTTGTGACGAGAACGCTGGGTTTACGTCTTCGACCCTGATACCGTACTCGGCGGTCTTGTACGCGATCATCTCCTGCAACTCGCGGAACGCCTAGTTGTGCATCTGCCGCCTGATGCGGTCGTTGCGGTGGTCCATCCGGTCGCGGATGTGCGTCAGATTCTCGACGGCGATGTAGAACAGTCGTGGGACCGCGCTTCCTCAATGAGCCGCCGAGAAATGGTGTGCAGGCGGTCCAAGACGAAGCGGTTTTCTCGGCCCGACAGTCGTGTAAGCGCCTGCTTTGCGGACCGAGTGCCTTTGTCCTGGAGGCTCCGGCGGACTCGGAAGTAGTGGTTCTGACCCCACAACAGTTCGCCACCGTCGTAGAACTCTCCCGTGCTGGTCACGGCGACGTTCTTGAGGTTCAAATCGACGCCCATCACGCGGTCGCCGTCCTGTTCCTCCACTTCTTTCAGCAGAACGATATGGAGGTAGAAGGCGTCTTCGTCCTCGCGGTAGTGCAGCGTTCCCATCCGGCGCTCGTACTCCTCGTCGTCCAAGTACGACCGCTGGTAGTCGCCAAGCACGTACTCGGCTTCGACCCGTCCGTTGACCGTCGAGAGGATCGCACTTCGGTCGCGGACGGTCAACGTGCGCTCGTCGTAGACGGCGGACGGTCGGTTGAACGACGGAAGTGGGCGGCTCTCACCGTCCTTCCAGTCTTCGACCGTGGACTTCATCGCCTCGACGGCCTTTGAGTAGGCGCGGATGCAGAGGTTCGACGGTAGGTTCGTCCGGTCCCGAAGGTCGTAGTACACCTCGTCATGGATGGTGGACTCGTTCAGGATGCGGTAGCCGTCGTCGTTGCGCCCGTTTTGGACGGTGTGGTTGGCGGCGTCGTTGAACTGTTCGATGGTGATGTGGAGGTCGTCGTGCCGCTCGTCTGGCACGTTGAGTTTGACGGGGACGGTACGCTTGACCTCCGTCAGCGTACTCACGCGCGGGGCATATTCTTATATGCATTGGGGGGTCAGACTGCCGCAATCGTTCGGTTCTGTGGCAGTTGTCGGGGTCCTCCCCACCCTACCTACTCGCTCCGCTCGTTTCTTGAGGGTGGGGCATCCACCTTGGGTTTCTGGTGAACGACAGGCGTTTATTCCCCCCACCACAGGGTGGGACGTGATGGGACGGTCGTGGGTCCCCGGTCGGCCGAACCCGACGGGGAGTGCGGACGACACCCCCGTCACGAGGGGGTCGTCCGGAGTGACGTGGACCGCCCGAGTCGACAGTGACCAGCCGACGGGTGAGCGACCGTCCGTGCCGACGACGGGGGGTCGCGGTCCCGTGTCCGTTCCCCGCAGCTACACATGACTGACGCCGACTCACCGACGGAGACGGAGACGGAAACCGAGACCGAGACCGAGACGGAGCCGGACGCCACAGTACCGAACAGTTCGCCGGCGGTACCGCGCGACGTCGAGCCGCTGCCCGTCGAGGAGGCGGCGGCCACCGCCCGCTCGGTGGTCGAGAACGTCGAACGCGTCATCGTCGGCCACCACGACGAGGTCGAGGACGTCGTCGTCGCCCTGCTCGCCCGCGGACACGTCCTGCTCGAGGACGTTCCCGGCGTCGGCAAGACGATGCTCGCCCGCGCGGTCGCTCGCTCGGTCGACTCCTCCTTTCGTCGCGTGCAGTTCACGCCCGACCTCCTCCCGTCGGACGTGACGGGGTCGAACGTGTTCAACCAGAAGACCCGAGAGTTCGAGTTCCGCGACGGCCCGGTGTTCGCGAACATCGTGCTCGGCGACGAGATAAACCGCGCCCCGCCGAAGACCCAGTCGGCGCTGCTCGAGGCCATGGAGGAACTGCAGGTGACCGTCGACGGCACCACCCGTCCCGTGCCCCGACCGTTCACTGTCATCGCCACGCAGAACTACGTCGAGCCCTCCCGCACCTACGAGCTGCCCGTCGCCGAACTCGACCGCTTCATGAAGAAGGTCCGGCTCGGCTACCCCGACCGCGACGAGGAGACGGAGATGCTCGACCGGGTCGTCGGCACACACCCGATCGAGGACCTGGAGCCGGTGACCGGCCGCGACCGGCTGCGACGGGCGATCGCGGCCGTCTCGCAGGTGACCACCGAGGAGGCCGTCCGCGACTACGCGGCCCGTCTGGCCGGCTTCACCCGCACGCACGCGACGCTGGGGGCGAGTCCCCGCGGGACGATCGCGCTGCTGCGGGCCGCCCAGGCGCGGGCGACGCTCGCGGGCCGGGACTACGTCGTCCCGGACGACGTACAGGCGGAGGCGGCCCCGGTGTTCGGCCACCGGATCAGGACGACGACCGACGACGTGGGCGAGGCGCCGGACGCCGAAGCCCACGAACTGGTCGAACAGGCGCTCGACCGCGTCCCCGTCGACCGCACCCAATGAGCGCCGGCGACGGACCGACGGCGGCCGGCGAGGCCGCCGAGGGGTCGGTCACGGAGCGCTCGTTGACCCGCCGGGGGTGGGTCGCCGTCTGTGTCGTCGCCGTCTGTGTCGTCTTCGGCGTAGCGTTCGGCCGGCGGGCACTCGACGCCGTGGCGCTGCCGCTGCTGCTCGCGGTGCTCGCGGCCGTCGTCGTCACGCGGCGTGCGACGCCACCGGCGGTCCGGCGGCGACTGCCGGCCGACGACCACGTCGGCCGCGGCGGCGAGGTGGCCCTGACGTTCGACGCCGAGACGCCGGCGACCGGCGGCGTGAGCGACGCCGTCGAGGACGGCCTCGCGGCCACGGGCAACGACGCCCGGACGACCGTCGGCGACGACCCGGTCACCTACGACCTGCGCTACGAGGCCCGCGGCGTCCACGGCGTCGGCCTGCTGTCGGTGACGGTCCAGGACGTGCTCGGGCTGGCGCGGACGCGCTTCGAGTACCCACAGCGCGACACCGTGACGGTCTACCCCCGCGTCCACGAGCTGCGTGGCGTGACCCGCTCGCGGCTGGTGGCGCTGGCCGGCAGCGCGCCCGACCGCGAGCGCGAGGAGTTCGACCGCCTCCGGGAGTACGAGCCGGGCGACGACCTCCGCGACGTGCACTGGCGGTCGAGCGCGAAACGCCCCGCCGACGACCTCGTCGTGAAGGCGTTCCTCGCCCAGGAGGAGATCGACGACGTCTGGATCGGAGTCGAACCCGGCGCCGACGGCGTCGACCTCGCCGCCGAGGTGGCCGCCAGTCTGGTCGTCCACCTGCTCGCCGCGGGGCTGAGCGTCACGCTGACGACGCCCTCGGAGTCCGCGGGCGACCCGGTCGCCGGCCCGCGCGGTCGGCGTCGACTGCTCGAGCGGCTCGCGGTGCTCCGCGAGGGCGACCTCGGTCCGGGAGCGCGCGAGGCCGACCTCTACGTCGAGACCGGTCCGGAGCCGACCGTGCGAGTCGGCGACCTGGAGACGACGCCGGCGGCGCTGCTCGGTCTGGACGACGCGGACGCGGACGCGAACGCGGATTCGGACGCCGACTCGATCGCCGACACGCCCACGGGGACGACCGACACCCGGCCGACGGCCGCCGACGGCGGTCGCCGGGGTGATCGCCCGTGAGCCACACCGACCCGCCGACGCCGACGCCGGCGCCGGCGCCACAGGCCGACGACGAGTGGGCGACCGAGACGGGCTATCTCGCCGACCTGCGCGACACCGGCCGGTTCCGCGTCGCGGCGCTGCTGGCGACGGCCGTGCTGACGTGGTCGTACGTCGGCGTACTGCGGTCCGTCACCCAGGTCGGCGGCGGCACGACGACACTGCTGCCGGTCGTGGTCGTGGCGGTCCTGCTGGCGGCGCTCGCGGCGCGGTACGTCCCCCCGCGGGCGGCGGTCGCGGTCGCGGTCGCCGCGGTCGTCGGCGGTTACGTCTACTACCTGGCGGTCGTCCCCGACGGGGTCGCGCTGCTGCTCGACCGGACGGGCAGGCTAGTCGCCGACGCGGTCACCCTGCTGACGGGGCTCCAGGTCGTCCAGATCACCCGCGCGGACGTCTGGGCGGTCGGGTTCGCGCCCGGGCCCGTTTTTCTCTCGTGGTATCTGGCGCTGCGGCGCCGGTATCTCGGCGGCGTCGTCGTCGGTGGGCTGGCGCTGTTCGTACTCGTGCTCACGAACGACGCGGGACCGGTCACGACGCTGTCGGGCGTGCTCGCGGGGATCGCCGCCGTCGGGCTCGGCGAGCTCGACCGCCGCGGCGGGACGCTGCTGCAGGCGGACGTGCTGGTGATGCTCGTCGCGGTCATCGCCGTGCTCGCGCCGACGATCTCGCTCGTCCCGGGGACGCCCGTCGATCCGCTGCGGCTGAACCTCGGCGGGCCGTCGACGGTGGAGGGTACCTTCGTCGGCTCGCCGGACGAGATGCAGGTCGTCGGCGCGATCGAGCTGTCAACGGAGGTGCGCTTTCGCGTCGAGAGCGACGAGGAGCGCTACTGGCGCACCGGCGTCTACGACCGGTTCACCGGCGACTCCTGGGTGCGAACCGGCCAGCCGTCCGGCTACGACGGCTCCGGCTCGCTCCCGGAGCCGGAGGGGCCGCGGCGAGAGGTGGTCCAGACGTACCGGATCGAGTCACAGGTCCGGACGATGCCCGGTGTCAACCAACCCGTCGAGGTGATCGGCGGCGCGAGCGAGATCGCCGAGGTGACCCGCCAGGGGACGCTGCTGCCGTCGGAGCCGCTGATCGGCGGCGACGAGTACCGCGTGCGCAGCTCCGTCCCCGACGCCGGCGAGGCACAGCTCCGCCGCGCCGGCACCGACTACCCCGCCGCGATCGAGGAGCGGTACACCCGACTGCCCGCCAGCACGTCGAGCGAGTTCCGCGAGACCACCGCCGAGATAACCGCCGGGGCCGACTCGCCGTACGAGGTCGCCGAACGGATCGAGACCCACCTGGAGGAGACGAAGAACTACTCGACGCGGATCCGCAAACCCGGCGGCAACATCGCGAACGCCTTCCTGCTGGAGATGGACGCCGGCTACTGCACCTACTTCGCGACGACGATGGTGGCGATGCTGCGCTCGGAGGGCGTTCCGGCGCGGGTGGCCGCCGGCTACACGCCCGGACAGAGCGTCGGCGGCGACGAGTACGTCGTCCGCGGGCTCAACGCCCACATCTGGGTCGAGGCCTACTTCCCCGACGTCGGCTGGGTCCGGTTCGATCCCACGCCCGCCGGCCCCCGCGAGCGCCTGGAGTACGAGACCGTCCAGGGCGACGGCGACGGTGACGGCGGGAGCGCCGACGGTGCCGGCGGCGAAACCGTGCCGACGCTGACACCGACCACGCCGCCGACGACGGTCGGCGACGACGGCGCCACGGTGACCGACCCCGGTCTCGGCACGGTGACGGGCTTCCCCGGCGAGCGCGGCGACGGACAGACCCCACCCGGCGACGCCGGCGTGGCCGGCACCGACGGCGACGGTGCCGACGGTGACGGCGGCTTCCCCGTCCCGCTGCCGTCCGGAGAGCAGACCGCACTCGGGGCGCTCTCCGCGGTCGGCCTGGCCGCCGGTGCCCACCGGCTCGGCCTCGGCGACCGCGTCTCCCGAGCGGTCCGGCTCCGCTACCAGCCCGCCGCCGAGCCGGTCGACGACGTCGAGCGAGCCGCCGACCGCCTCGAACTGCTGCTGTCGGAGCGGTACCGCCCCCGCGGTACCGGCGAGACCCGCAGGGAGTACGTCGACGCCCTCGAAGCGCGCGGGCTGGACGACCGCGCCGCTCGCGTCTTCGAGATCTACGAGCGGGCCCGGCACGCGGGCAGCGTCGACCGCGAGACCGCCGACGAGGCCGTCCGGCTCGTCGACGGGCTGGTCGCCGACCGCACCCCACTTCCGGGACGGCTCGCCGGCTGAGCCGGGGACGGCGCGGGGACTCCGCCGACCGACGGCCTACACGGACCTCGCGTCGGTGGTGGCGCTGCCGGCGGCCTCCACGACCGTTACAGCAGTCCCTCCTCGCGGGCGAGCAGCACGCCTTCGAGCGTGGCGTCGTTCGTTGGCCGCTCGCGGGCGCGCTCGACGGCCGCCGAGCGGGGCACCCGTCGCACCTCGACGAACTCGTTGCTGTCGAGGTCGCGCTCGACGGGGGTGAGCCCCTCGGCGAAGACGATCCCCCGCCGGTGGTCGAGCACGCCCGTCGACGCCTGCATCTCCTGTAACAGGGCGAGTCCCGCCGGGTCCAGTCCCGTCTCCTCGCGCAGCTCGCGGGCGCCCGCGGCGGTGAACGACTCGCCGGACTCGACGATCCCGGCCGGCAGTTCCAGCTGGTGCTCGCCGACCACCGGACGGTACTGCTCGACGAAGACGACGTCCTCGGCGGTCACCGGGACGACGACGACCGCGGGCGGCAGCCGCGCCCAGTAGTACCGTTTGCGCGTGCCGTCCGGCTGCTCCACCAATTCGTACCCCCCCTCGTACCAGCCCGTCTCGTACTCCACCCGGGACTCGACGACCGACCACGCCTCCGTCTCGTCTCCGTCGCCGCCGTCGGCGCTGTCCGGCCCCGACTCCGCCCCCCCGCCGTCCTCACTCATCCTCGCTCCCGTCGGTGCCGTCGTTCGGCGGCTCCCCGTCCGCGGCGGTCGCCGTCTGCCCGCGCCCCTCCGCACTCTCGTCGCCCTCGTCGTCGAGCATCCGCCTTGTTAGCGTCCGCGCCTCCTCGACCACCGAGCGGTCCGCGTCGGTGAGCTCGCCGCGGCCGTCGTCACGAGCGGCGTCGGCGACGGCCGTCGCCGGACTCGCGTCCGTCTCGTGGCTGTGACCGTGCTCGTGCTCGTGCTCGTGACCGTGACCGCGGTCATGGTCGTCGTCGCCACGGCTGCCGACGGTGTCCTCGAACACCCGGTCGTACTCGGCGGTCGGGGCGTGGTCGGCGACCGTCGCTCCGAGCTCCTGTGGCGAGTGCTCGCTCCAGTCGGGAACGTGTTCGTCCAGCCAGTCGGCGTGGTCGTCGTCGTGTGTCATCGCCGTCACGGCGAGGTGGTCCGCGAGGTGGCGGCGGTCGGCCTGTGGCGTCGCACAGACTGGACACTCGTAGCCCATACGCGATCGGACGGGGTCGGCCCCATATGGTCGTCGGTCACCGTCGCCCGGCGTCAGTCGGAGTCGGGGTCGGGGTCGGGCTCGGGCTCGCGGACCATCACGACGGCGTCCTCGCCGTCGTCGTAGTAGCGGGGCATCCGCTTGACCGGTCGGAATCCGAAGCGACCGTACAGCGAGCGGGCGGCGTCGTTCGACTCCCGAACTTCCAGTTTGACGGCGGCCGGCGACAGCACGGAGAGCGCCTCCGACAGCAGCGTCGAGCCGACCCCCTCGCCGCGGCGGTCCGGGTGGACGGCGAGGTTCTTCACGTGACCCAGCGTGCGGCCGGCGTCCCGGACGCGGTCGGCGACCGCGTGACCGACTACGCCGCCGACCGAGCCGTCGCCGACGGTCGGGTCCGCCTCGGGGTCGACCGCCACCAGAAAGCCCGGAGAGTCGAGGTAGCACGCGAAGACGTCGTACGGCCACGGCTGCGGGAAGGAGGCCCGCTCGATGCGCACCACCGAGACGAGGTCGGCGCGCTCCGCCGGGCGCACCCGCACCGCCGTCTCGCTGGGGACCGTCGTCACGCCGGCGGCTACGCGAGGGTTCGACTTCAGTCGTACGACATCGTCGGCGTCGGTCACGCGTCGGTCAGTCGCTGGCGCGGTCGTGTCGCGCTCGCCGCGAGGGCGGCGGACAGCCCTCTCGGCGGTCCCTCGTCTCCGGGAGCAGACAGCGGTCCGGCTCCCGGTTGACGTGGGCGTACCGGGTCGGCGTGTTCGCCAGCGGGTGAGCGGGGTTGTGGTCGCTGTCGATCCGGGCGGCCCGGACCTCGTCGAAGCCGGAGAGCCGGGCGCGAATCCCCCGCCAGTGGTGCCGAGAGCGTCGCGGGACTGTCAGCGGACGCGGCGGGTCCAGGTCGGGGTGATCGCCGGCGAGGACGGCGCTGTTGACGTTGCTCGCGAGGTCGTCGTGGTCGACGAGGACGCCGACGGCGGCCTCGTCGGGGGCACGCTCGGCGAGCACGTCCAGCCCCAGGTGTAGCGCGCGGTACTCGGCGACGTTGTTGTCCGGCGCCCGGTCCGTCAGCGCGACCCGAGCGACCCGTCGCCCGTCGCGGGTCTCGATCACGGCGCCCAGCCCGCCGTCGTCGCCGGCGCGATAGGAGCCGTCGGTGGCGACGTAGTAGTCGCGGTGGTGGGTGCGCGGCGGATGGGCGATGTGTGGCGTGGGCGACTCGTCGAACAGGTCACGCAACGCAGGCCGGCCGTGAGCGGCCATACCGTCCCTGAGAGCGGCCGTAACTTAAACTGCCCGACGTCTCCGTCCCCGTCTGACGCCCGACGGCGGCCTACCGCCGGTACGGCTGGCCGACGTACAGCGCCAGGGCGTTCGCCACGAGCAGGGTGAGAAAGGCGACCGTCTCCGCCGCCGTTGAGATGCCGCCGACGAGCAGGGCGACGTTCAGGAACGGGAGCGCGATCGCCGACCAGAACGCCGCCGCCCTGGCCGGCGGCCCGACCAGTGAACCGACCTTGGTGAGCGTGCGACGCAGCTGCCGACCCACACGACGGAGCCGTCGCAGGGCCGGACGTTCGACGTTAGGCAGGGGAGGGCTGACCATCGGGGATACCGACCGATCGTCCCCGTCGCACATATAAGCGGGCGAGTCTTCCCGTCGTTTCACGACGTTTCACGCGATTCCGATCGACTCGGAGACGGCTCGAAAGCGGCGCAAAAGTTTTATCGACGTCTCACAGCCCGTTTCGGGCGGAGCTCCTTGATCGACGGGGGCCGGTCGGTCGACGCCCGCGAGGACTGGACGGCGGGCGTGTGACGCGGTCGGGGCTCTCGGGCGTGGAGCGAGGCGGAAACGGACGGCGACCGGGGGGAGTCGCGAGCGGCGACGTGAGTGCCGGCTACTGGAAGCCGACGCGGGAGGAGCGCCGGCCGGCGGAGGGGTCGGCGCTACCGCCGCGGAACTCGTCTTCGATCTGATCGTAGTACTCGAGGATGTCCTCGGTGATCGTCGGCCGCACGGACTCCATCGCGGTTCGGAAGTGCCGCATGCCGACGGCCTCGGCGGCGTCGTCCTCGCGCAGCGCCTCGATGGCGGCCTCGCGGGCGATCGATTCCAGGTCGCTGCCGACGTAGCCGTCGGTCGTCTCCGCCACCTCGCGCAGGCTCACGTCCGCCGACAGCGGCGTGTCCCGCGTGTGGATCTTGAGGATCTGTTCGCGCCCCTCGACGTCGGGCTGGCCGATCATGACGAGCCGGTCGAACCGGCCCGAGCGGATCAGCGCGGGGTCGATCATGTCTGGACGGTTCGTCGCGCCGACGACCATCACGTCGCCCATCTCCTCTAAGCCGTCCATCTCCGTCAGGAGTTGGTTGACCACCCGCTCGGAGACGTTCGATCCCATCTCCTGGCTGCGCGACGGCGCGAGCGAGTCGAGCTCGTCGAAGAAGATGACCGTCGGGGAGACCTGCCGGGCCTTCCGGAACGTCTGGCGGATGGCCTTCTCCGACTCGCCGACCCACTTCGACAGCAGCTGCGGGCCGCGCACAGAGATGAAGTTGGCGTTGGTCTCGTTGGCGACGGCCTTCGCCATCAGCGTCTTCCCGGTTCCTGGCGGCCCGTACAGTAACACGCCAGCCGGCGGGTCGATGCCCATGCGGTCGAACTTCTCCGGGCTGGACAGCGGCCACTCGACGGACTCCTTCACCTCGCCTTTGGCCGCCTCCAGGCCGCCGACGTCGTCCCAGCTGACCTTCGGCAGCTCGACGAGCACCTCCCGCATCGCCGAGGGTTCGACCTCGTTCAAGGCGCCGCCGAAGTCCTCCCGCTTGACGATCATCCGGTCGATCAGACTCGGCGGGATGTCCTCCTCGTCGAGGTCGATCTCGGGGAGGTAGCGACGCAGCGCCTTCATCGCCGACTCCTTCGTCAGCGACTCGATGTCGGCGCCGACGAAGCCGTGGGTCTCGTCCGCGAGCCGCGAGAGGTCGACGTCGTCCGACAGCGGCATCCCCCGCGTGTGGATCTGGAGGATCTCCTCCCGGCCGGCCTCGTTGGGGACGCCGATCTCGATCTCGCGGTCGAACCGACCCGGCCGGCGCAGGGCGGGGTCGACGGAGTCGACGCGGTTCGTCGCCGCGATGACGATCACCTGGCCCCTCGATTCGAGACCGTCCATCATCGTCAACAGCTGGGCGACGACGCGGCGTTCGACCTCGCCGGTGACGTCCTCGCGCTTGGGGGCGATCGAGTCGAGCTCGTCGATGAAGATGATCGAGGGCGCCTCCTCGCTGGCGTCCTCGAAGATCTCCCGGAGCTGCTGTTCGGACTCGCCGTAGTACTTCGAGATGATCTCCGGGCCGGCGATCGAGAAGAAGCTCGCGGAGGTCTCGTTGGCGACGGCCTTCGCCAGCAGCGTCTTCCCCGTTCCGGGCGGGCCGTGCAGCAACACTCCCTGGGGCGGCTCGATGCCGAGCTTCTTGAAGATCTGTGGGTGCTTCATCGGCAGCTCGACCATCTCGCGCACCCGCTGGATCTCGTTCTTCAGGCCGCCGATGTCCTCGTAGGTGATGCCGCCGCCGGTCTTCTCGAAGCCGCTGATGGGCTCCTCGCGGAGTTCGACCTCGGTGTCCTCGGTGATGAGACGGACTCCCTCGGGGTCGGTCTCGACGGCGATGAGCGGGATGGCCTGGCCGGGCGAGCGCATGAACGGATGGTTCGTCGACGACATCACGGGGACGATATCGCGCTCGACGACCGGCCGCTTCAGTATCTGTCGCTTGACCATGCCCGCGGCGTCGGAGCCGAACTGCACCGACGCCTCCTCCGGCGGCGCGAGAACGAGCCGGTCCGCCTTCGTCGCCTCGGCCTTCCGGATCGTCACCCGCTCGCCGATGCTGACGTCGGCGTTCTGACGGGTGAACCCGTCGACGCGGACGGTGTCGGTGTTCCAGTCCTGACGGTCGGCCCGCCACACCTTCGCCGCCGTCGTGTCCGCACCCTCGATCTCGATGATGTCACCCGGGCTCAGCTTCAGGTGCAACAGCGTGTCCGGATCGAGGCGGGCGATACCCCGTCCGGAGTCGTTCGGGTAGGCCTTCGCCACCTCCAGTTGAACTTCGTTCATGTACGATCGTGGATCGATAACTCGGGT
>PXSK01000041.1:40679-134265 GCA_003022865.1 Halobacteriales archaeon SW_5_70_135
CTCGACGCCAGCGACGACGGGCGCTCCCCCGACCGACTCGCCGCCGTCACGGCCGGTCTCGGCGGCACCGTCGACGTCGACCGTCGCGCCGACCCGGCGGCGGTCGCCGTCCAGCTCGCCCGCGAGACCGGCACGCTCGGCGTCTTCGAATTCGGTGCCGCCCACCGTCACCGTCCCCGGCGGAGCGTCGAGACGGTCTCGGTCACGGTCGGCGACGAGACGTACGCCGTCGACGTGAATGTCGCCACCGACGGCGACGAACTGGTCGACGTCGGCGCCGAGTTCGAGGACGCCCCGGCGGTCGCCCACGAGACCGGCAGTCCGGTCAGCGGTACAGCGCCGGGCCGAGCGCGCCTACCGCGAGCGCGGTCCGGCCGCGGACGACCGGTCGGACGGGGGCGAGTGACGGCCACGAGCCGCCGGCGCCGCGCGAGTCCGTGCCGGCCGTTCACGGGGGTGCAAAGCATACTTAGGCCGTCCACGGCTATGTCCGGTAGTGAATCAGCAGGAGGCACAGTCAGACATGTCGGGCGACGACCGGAAGAAGTACGAGTTCCGGCGCGTCATCGAAGAGCTCCAGCAGTACGATGGCTCCGGGACACAACTCGTCTCGATCTACGTCCCCGAGGACAAGCTGGTCAGCAGCGTCGTCGAGCACGTCGTACAGGAGCACAGCGAGGCCTCGAACATCAAGTCGAAGTCCACCCGGACGAACGTCCAAGACGCCCTGAAGAGCCTGAAAGACCGGCTGCGCTACTACGACACGTACCCGCCGGAGAACGGGATGGTACTGTTCTCGGGTGCGGTCGACACCGGCGGCGGCCGCTCGGAGATGGTGACGAAGGTACTCGAGTCGCCGCCCCAGCCGATCCAGTCCTTTCGCTACCACTGCGATTCGGCCTTCCTCACCGAGCCGCTCGAGGAGATGCTCACCGACAAGGGGCTGTACGGGCTGGTCGTCCTCGACCGCCGGGAGGCGAACGTCGGCTGGCTCCGCGGCAAGCGCGTCGAGCCGGTGAAGTCGGCCTCCTCGCTGGTGCCGGGCAAACAGCGCAAGGGCGGCCAGTCGGCCCAACGGTTCGCCCGCCTGCGGCTTGAGGCGATCGACAACTTCTATCAGGAGGTCGCCGAGATGGCGAACGAGCTGTTCGTCCCGAAGCGACACGAGATCGAGGGCGTGCTGGTCGGCGGCCCCTCGCCGACGAAGGACGAGTTCGCCGACGGCGACTACCTCCACCACGAACTCGACGAGAACGTACTCGGGCTGTTCGACGTCGAGTACACCGACGAGTCCGGCCTGTACGACCTGGTCGACGCCGCCGAGGACGCGCTCGCCGACGCCGAGGTAATGAAGGACAAGCGGGTGATGAACGAGTTCTTCGAGGAGCTCCGGGGCGGCGAGCTCGCCACCTATGGCTTCGAGCAGACCCGCCGGAACCTCGACATGGGCGCGGTCGACCGACTGCTGCTGAGCGAGGACCTCCGGAAGGACGCCGTCAGCTTCGAGTGTCCCGACGGCCACGTCGAGCGCGAGCTCGTCGGCGAACACGAGGAGACGCCGACACACACCTGCGGGGAGTGCGGAGAGACCGTCCCCGGCGAGGCGGCCGAGCGCGAGGACGTGATCGACCACCTCATCACGCTCGCGGAGCAGCGCGGCACGGAGACGAAGTTCGTCTCGACCGACTTCGAGAAGGGCGAACAGCTGTACGAGGCCTTCGGCGGGGTCGCCGGGCTGTTGCGGTACTCGACCGGCGTCTGATTCGGCCCCGACATTCATACCGCTGGGAAGCGTAGCGGGACGCGAATGTCAGACCTCGACAGCGGGGGTGGGCTGGAGGCGCTGCTCGACCGGAAGGCGGAGGGGATAGCGGTTCTGGTGAGCGGTGCCGTTCCGGCGGCGATCCACCGGTCGATGTCGGCCCGGCTGCTCGGTTGCCCCGAGGTCGACCGGCGGCGGGTACTCGCGCTGACCAGCCGTGAGGAACAGGCGGTCACCGACCGGCTCCCGCCCGGCGCCTCGACGGCGTCCGACCGTCTCCGCGTCGTGCTCGGCGGCGGCTGGACGCGCTCGGGGGCGACCGCCGACGGCGCGGCCGGCGCGTCGACGACCGCCGCCGGCGTGACTGCCTCCGGCGCCGACGCGACCGACGGCCCCGTCGGGACGCTGCCGGAGGCGGGCGTCACCGCCATGTCCGACCCGTCGCTGGCGACGTACGGCGAGCGCGTCGCCCGACAGGTGACCGAACTCTGCGGCGACGCCGACGGCTGTCGCCCCGGCCAGTTGCGACTCTGCGTCGACTCGCTCGACCACCTCGTCGACGGCTACGACGACGGCAAGGTGCTCCGGTTCGCGCACCTGCTCGCCGACCAGGTCCGCAGCCACGACGGGATGACCCACTTCCACACGCGTCACTCCTACGAGAACCTCCCCGTGTCCGGTCTCTCGACCGTGACCGAGGTCGTCGTCCGGCTACGGCTCGACGGCGGGACGCCTGAGTTCCGCCTCTCCCTCGACGGCGAGCCGGTGAGCGACTGGACGCGAATACCGCCGCTCCCCGACTGACATGTCGAAGACACCCACTCCGGCCGACGGCGCGTCCCTGGACGACGACGTTCGGGGGATCCAGTTCGAGACCGCCGACACCGGTATCACTATCGTCGACGGCATCGAGCGCAGGCGCGACCACCTCGGCACCGACCCCGTCGTCGAGCCGACGCCGGTCCCGACCGACCGGCTGGTCGCCCCCGTCGACAGCGCCGTCCGCCTGTACGCCGACCGCGTCGAGGCCGACCCGAACATCGTGATGGTGCGGGACGACTCTTTCGACATGATCGACCACCTCACCGAGGGAACCGAGCGGGAGTACCCGCCGGGTCGGTACGTCGTCGACGTCTCCGGGCCGATCAAGCAGTACCTCCAGGTCGACGGGCGACTGTCGGTTTCCACCGACGAGGGGACGGTGATCGAGGTGGGCGACGACGCCGAGGCACTGCTCGGGGCCCGCTCGAAGCACGACCGTCCGGCGACGGAGATCACCGTCCCGCCGACGACCGACGGCCTCGTGCGGGCGGTGTCGACGTTCGGCGCCGCGCTGAAGATGACCACGCCGGACCGCTCCTGGCCGGGCCACCGCGGTCACCCGCCGGCGGTCACGGTCGGCGACGAACTCGACGTCCCACGGGGGCTCGCCCCGCCGTGTCCGGAGGTGCAGGTGCTCGTCCCGCCCGAGGAGCGGTACGTCTACCCGGTCGCCCCACTAGTGTACTATCTCGGCGCCGAACTCGTCCCCCACCAGGGCCCGCCACAGATTCGGACCGACGCCGGCTTCGAGTACGACCTGCAGCGGTCCGGCGAGGGGTTCGAGACTCGCGTCGAGCGAACGCTGAAACAGGTGCTGTTCCTGGAGTGCTGTCTGCGCTCCGAGGGACTCGTCGAACTCCCCCTGCACGAACGCTCGGCGGTCGCCGAAGACCTCCCGACGGACTCCGCCGAACTGTTCGACCGGCCGGCGCAGGTCCGGCTGCCCGCCTACCTCTCGGTCGAGTACGAGACGATCGCCCCGCACATCCCCGACTGGGAGCTGGCGGCCCACCTCGCGCCTCGTCCCGAACAGGCCGAGCTGCTGCCGCACCTGGTCAACGACCTCGCGGTCGTGCGCACTACCACCGAAGACGGTGGTGTCGACCCGACGGAGCTCTCGACGCCCGAGCCGACCGTCAACGAGGCGGTCACGGACGACGCCGCTCCGGAAGATGAGGACGCCTCGTTCGAGGACTTCTTCCGCTCCGCAGGCACCGACATCGGCGACGGGTGGACCGTCGAGAACAGCGTCGACCTCCGCGACGGCGGAAGCGACGCACTAGAGACCGTCTGGTCGGGTAAGGGCGTTCCCGTCGGCGCCTCGAAGGCGACCAAACAGGCGTACGAGAACCGCTACAGTCGCCAGCCCGACCCGCCGCCGATAGACGTCGGGGTCGTCTGCAACGACGACAGCATGAGCGAGGAGCTGGACGTCACCGAGCTGTACGACGGCGAGAAGCTGCCGATGAACGTTTCGACGTACCGGAACCTCTCGCAGGCCGGTCTGAGGACGTTGGTCGAGGCCGAGGACGTCGACTTCCTGCACTACATCGGCCACGCCGAGCCGGACGGCCTGCACTGCGCGGACGGCACGCTGTCGTTCGCCGAGATCGGCGGCACCGAGACCGAGGCGTTCCTGCTGAACGCCTGCCGCTCGTTCGACCAGGGCCGGGCGCTGATCGAGGCCGGCGCCATCGGTGGTGTCGTCACGCTACAGCCAGTCCCGATCAACTCGGCCGCCGAGGTCGGAAAGCGTGTCGCCGGACTGCTGAACATCGGCTACCCGCTCAGGGTCGCCGTCGACGTCGTCGACGAGGCGACGCGGACCGGTAGCCAGTACCAGATCGTCGGCGACGGCGGGCACGCCGTCGCACAGCGGGACAGCGGCGGAGCTTTCGTCCACGAAGTGACTCCGGTGGACGGCGACTTGTCGACGGCGTCCGAGTACTGTCTTCAGGTCCAGGGTCATCCCAGCGAGAACGGCATCGGTGGGGTGTTTCATCCGCACCGAGACGACTTCGGCTACTATCTTATCGGAAATACTACTCCGAGGGTCCGTCTCGATCGAGAGCCGCTGATTGATTTCCTCTGTCAAACCTCCGAACCGGTGATCGTCAAATCCGATGAAGACGTAGACAAGGCTCTGCGGGCCTCCGATCGTCTGGCAGAACGACTGTGATTACCTACTTTCGAACTTCCGCGCTTCCCGACCGAGTAGTTACGCGCCGCCGACCGTGCTACCCGAATCGGCGGCTGCCGCCATCCCGACCTGCGACAGCAGCAGCAGCGTGAACAGCACGCCCATCATGCGGGGGTGGTCGTACAGGAACTGTGCGAGACGCGAGTCGGTCGTGTTCTCGGACATCGCGTTTCTCGATGAAGTTCCACACGAAATAAATTTAACTTAAAAATACATACGTTTTTTGATCCTTAATTTCTCCGGTCGTGCCGGGAAGCTCACAGCAGTCGACGGAACAGCTCCGGATGGGAGAGGTCGTCGGTGAGCGCGTCGAGGAGGTCGTCCGCGGCCGCGTGCCAGTCCTCGGCCAGCTCTTCGTCCGTCGCGCTCCGCACCGTGCCGATATAGGCGCGCTGTACCGCCACGCGATCGATGACCTCGCGCAGTCTGTCGGCGTCGATCGGCCGGACGACCAGGCCGTCCGCGCCGTCGCCGACGGGGTCGGCGCCCTGCACGGCGTCGACGACGGCCACCACCGCCCACGAGCGAGCGTCAACTCCCGTACCGGCGGCTCGACCGGCGTGGCGTCGTACTCGGAGAGCGCATCGACGAGTGGTCGGGCGCGATCCGACTCGTCGACGATCGCCACGGACCGCATCTGCCTGAGTGCTCACTCCCCACGAGCATAAGTCCGCGGTCTCCTCCAAATCGGGCCGCTACCCCATCAGCTGTTCGAGCTGGCGACGCCGACCGGCGAGGTCCATCACGGGGTCGAGAGCGCCGTCGTCCGCGAGCCGGTCGAGCACGAGCAGCGGGTCGTGACCGGCGGCCTCGACGTGTCCGAGGAGGTGTTCTATCTTCGACCGGTTCAGCGCGAGCGACTCGAGCAGCCCGACCGCGAGCGCCATCGGCACCGCGGCCTCCGGGTCCGGGGGGAACGCTTCGCTGATCCGCGTGAACTCCGGCTCCTCGTGACGCGTCTCCTCGGGCGCTGGCGGCTGCAGGGTGAGACATGACGCACAGAGGGCGGCGGCGCTCGCGCTCTCCGGGAGATGCTGCCGGAGTTCCTCCGGCACCACGAACGCCGTCGTCTCCCCCTCACACTCGATGCACTCCATACCGGAACACTCTGGAGCGACCCCTATAAAGGCCCGCCGTCACGGTCGACGACTGCCGGGCCGCCGGGGAGTCAGTGCGGCGGACGCCGGGACTCGTCGCCGGCGACCGCCGTCCGCCTCGCCGGTCTCGGAGACCGCTCAGGTGTCACCTGCGTCGCCGGCGCCGTGGTCCTCGTCGTCCGCGTCCGCGCCTGTGCCGTCGTCGCCGTCGCCCTCGGTGTCCGCGCCTCCGTCCCCCTCCCCGTCGGCGTCGCCCGCTGACTCGCCGCTCGCGAGCGGGTCCGCCGGCTCGTCGCTTCCGTCACCGTCCTCGTCGTCGGTGTGGACGTCCTCGATCCGGATCGGCTCCTCGGAGCGACCGTGCTCTCGTCCGTCGGCGGTCCCGGTCGGCCCCTTTCCGGGGGTCGGCGTCGAGCCGCCCGGACTGGGACGGAACGTCTTGGCGTCGGCCAGCCAGAGGTAGCCGAGCACGGACACGGAAAAGCCGACCGTCCCGACGGTGAGCGGGTCGCCCGTCCGCGCGCCGGGCAGATTGATCAGCAGCGTGGCGGCGAACAGTCGCCGCGTCCAGCGGTAGCCCCACCGCCGGAGCCGCACCAGCCCGTAGAGACCGGCGAGATGGCCCACGCCGAGCCCGAGCATCGGCAGGAACCGCACCGCGAGCCCGAGGTTCCCGTCCTGGACGGCCACGTAGAGCCCGAGCAGGCCGGTGAGAGTGACCAGCCCGGCAGCGAACCCGCCGACAGCGGTGATGAACTGCACGCCCGTCGGCACGCTCCGGCGCGTGCTCACCGGTCACACCCCCCGTCCTGACGTGTCCGAAGCATCGTCGAAGGAACGGTCCGGCGACACTTAACGGTACTCCCGCCGGTCAGTCGTCGGCGGTCACCCGCTCCTCTTCCGTCTCGTCGGCGGCCTCGCGCTCCGCCTTCTCCTCGCGTTCTTTTTTCTCTTTGATCTTTTTCATGCGGAAGATCTCCTCACGCTCCTGCTCTTCGAGCTTCTGTTCGATGTACTCCTCGTTCTCGTGTAGCTCCGGCAGCAGCTTGAACTCCAGGGCGTTCACCCGCCGTTTCGTCTTCTCGATCTCGTCGAGCATCTTCTTCATCGCCGTCTCGACCTCGGCGGCGAGGACGATCGACTCGAGCAGTTCCTCGTAGGCCTCGGCGGCTTCGTCGATCCGCGCGGAGGTGCCGAGCACGCCGTAGCCCCGCTCGTCGATCGACTTGCGCACCTTCGTCGACTCGATCTGCGGGACGACGACGCCCATGATGTTCTTCGACTCGGTGGTGATCTCGGGGTGGTCCTGGAGGGCGGCGGCCGCACCCCGCACCGCGATGTCACCCTCCATCGCCCGGGCCATGTCGATGCGACGCTGGGCGCGCTCGTAGTCCCCTTCGAGTTCGGCACGAACGTCCTGGGCCTGGTCGAGGATGTCCATGAACTCCATGATCAGCCCGTCGCGCTTCTGCTCCAGTGTGTCGTGGCCCCGCTCGGAGAGCTCGATGCGGTCCTCGATCTCCATGAGGTTCTTCCGAGTCGGTTTGACGTCGTCGCCGGCCATTATCGGTCGGTGTGGGCGCGAGCCTGTTAACTCTGTTCGTCGCCGGCTGAACCGACGGCCCCGTCGGGGACGGTCGCCGGGACGTCCGCGACGCGGTCCACTCCGCCGCAGTGGGTGCGAGCCCGTGGCCCGCCTGCGACGACGCCACGACCTTCCGGCTCTTTGGCCGCTGACGTCGGTCGTCGGTGACGGTCTTCGAACGGGGGTGCCGCGACGGAACAAGGAACGACGGAACGATACCGCCCGGTCCGGTCAGTCGTCGGCCTCGACCGGCTCGCGCTCGGCGTCCTCGTGGTAGTACTCCTCGATGAGCTCCTCGTCGACGCGGTTGAGCTCCTCCTTCGGGAACATCGACAGCAGTTCCCAGCCGACCTCGAGCGTCTCCTCGATGGAGCGTTCGGTGTCGAAGCCCTGGTTGACGAACTCCGCCTCGAAGCGGTCCGCGAAGTCGAGGTACGTGTTGTCCAGGTCGCTGAGGGCCTCGCGACCGACGATGTTCTCCAGCGAGCGCAGGTCCTCGCCCTCCGCGTAGGCGGCGTACAGCTGGTCGGAGACGTCGCCGTGGTCCTCCCGGGTCAGTCCCTCGCCGGTCCCCTCGTCCATCAGCCGCGACAGCGACGGCGGCACGTAGATCGGCGGCTCGTGACCCTTCGAGTTCATGTCGCGGTCGACGTAGATCTGCCCCTCGGTGATGTAGCCGGTGAGGTCCGGGATGGGGTGGGTGTCGTCGTCGCCGGGCATCGTGAGGATGGGGATCTGGGTGATCGAGCCGTCCTGGCCCTCGATGCGGCCGGCGCGCTCGTACAGCGTGGCGAGGTCGGTGTACATGTAGCCGGGGTAGCCGCGCCGGCCGGGCACCTCCTCGCGGGCGGCGCCGATCTCCCGCAGCGCCTCGCAGTAGTTGGTCATGTCCGTGAGGATCACGAGGACGTGGTACTCTTCGTCGAAGGCCAGATACTCGGCGGTGGTGAGCGCGAGCCGCGGCGTCACTGTGCGCTCGACGGCCGGGTCGTCGGCGAGGTTCATGAAGACGACCGACCGCTCCAGGGCGCCGGTACGCTCGAAGTCTTCCATGAACTCGTTGGCCTCCTCCTGTGTGATGCCCATCGCGGCGAAGACGACCGCGAACTCCGTCTCACCGCCCTCACCCTCGCCCTCGCCGGCTCGCGGCTCGTCCGATGCCTCGGCAGCCTCGCGCTTCTCTTCCGGAACGGTCGCCTGGCGGGCGATCTGCAGCGCGAGGTCGTTGTGGGGCAGGCCCGACCCCGAGAACAGCGGCAGCTTCTGACCGCGCACGAGCGTGTTCATCCCGTCGATGCCGGAGACGCCGGTCTGGATGAACTCGCTGGGGAACTCCCGGGCGAACGGGTTGATCGCGGCGCCGACGATGTCCCGGCGTTCCTCGGGGACGATGTCGGGGCCGTCGTCGATCGGGTTGCCGGAGCCGTCCAGGACGCGCCCGAGCAGGTCCTCGGTGACGGGCATCTTCATCGTCTCGCCGAGAAAACGCACCGAGGAGTTCCGGTCGATCCCGTCGGTGCCCTCGAACACCTGGATCGAGACGACGCCGTCCTCGC
The DNA here is from genome assembly GCA_003022865.1 of Halobacteriales archaeon SW_5_70_135. GTDB lineage: Archaea > Halobacteriota > Halobacteria > Halobacteriales > SW-7-71-33 > SW-7-71-33. The sequence continues at coordinate 49,702 of PXSK01000041.1, forward strand.
TTTCGAGCACCTGGCCGCGTTTCGTCTCGCCGCCGGACAGTTCGATCTCGACGATCTCGTCGTAGCCGATCGGCTCGTCGACCTCCGCGAACACGAGCGGACCGCTCACTTCGGTGATAGTCTGGTACTCCTTCATCAGTAGAGTGCCTCCAGTTGTTCCGCGACGTCTTCTTCGATCGACTCGACCTCCGGCTCGTAGTCGTCGGTCGTCCCGAGCCGGTTCAGCCGCGGTGCGGCGTCGATGTCCGTGATCTCGTCGACCGGCACGCCCGCGTCCAGGGCGTCGAACGCCTCGTCGTTGTACGTCTTGATCGCCGAGAGGATGTCGTAGGTCTTCTCCGGCGGACAGTACTGGTCGACGTCGTGCAGCGCGTTCTGCTGCAGGTACGCCTCCCGGAGGTACTGTGCGACGTCGAGCGTGAGTCGCTGGTCGTCCGGCAGGGCGTCCTTGCCGACCAGTTGGACGATCTCCTGGAGTTCGCCCTCCTCGTCGAGCGTGTCGATGGCCCACTGGCGTGTCTCCGGCCAGTCCGCCTCGACGTTGTCCTCGAACCACGGGTCCAGCTGGTCGCGGTACAGTGAGTAGGAGTCGTCCCAGTTGATCGCCGGGAAGTGGCGCCGCTCGGCGAGGTCCTTGTCCAGCGCCCAGAAACACTTCACGATGCGCAGCGTGTTCTGGGTGACCGGCTCCGAGAAGTCACCGCCGGGCGGGGAGACGGCGCCGATCGCCGAGATCGACCCCTCGCGGCCGTTGATGTTCTCGAAGTAGCCCGCCCGCTCGTAGAACTGCGAGAGGCGCGCGGCGAGGTAGGCGGGGTAGCCCTCCTCGCCAGGCATCTCCTCCAGCCGCGACGAAATTTCGCGCATCGCCTCGGCCCACCGCGAGGTGGAGTCGGCCATCAGCGCCACGTCGTAGCCCATGTCGCGGTAGAACTCCGCGATCGTGATCCCCGTGTAGACGCAGGACTCCCGCGCCGCCACGGGCATGTTCGAGGTGTTGGCGATGAGACAGGTGCGGGCCATCAGCGAGTTGCCCGTCTGCGGGTCCGGCAGCTCGGGGAAGTCCTCGATCACCTCGGTCATCTCGTTGCCGCGCTCGCCACAGCCGATGTAGACGACGATGTCGGCGTCGGCGAACTTCGCCAGGCTCTGCTGGGTCACCGTCTTGCCGGAGCCGAACGGCCCCGGGATCGCCGCCGTCCCACCCTTCGCCAGGGGGAACAGTCCGTCGAGGATGCGCTGGCCGGAGATCAGCGGCTCCGTCGGCGTCTTCTTCTCCTCCGTCGGCCGGGCCTCGCGCACCGGCCACTCCTGGCGCATCGTGACCTCCTCGCCCGTGTCGAGCACTGCGACGGGGTCCTCGACGGTGAACGCGCCCTCGCGAACCGTCTCGACGGTGCCGCCGTCGGAGCCGGGCGGCACCATCACGCGGTGGTCGATGGTTTCGGTCTCCTCGACGACGCCGACCACGTCGGTCGGTCCCACGTCGTCACCTTCCTCGACGGTCGGCTCGAACGCCCACTCGCGGTCGAGGTCGATCCCCGGCGCGTCCACGCCGCGGTCGAGAAAGGCGCCCATCTGGGACTCGAGCACGTCCAGCGGGCGCTGAACCCCGTCGTAGACGGAGTCCATCATGCCCGGCCCCAGGTCGACGGAGAGCGGCTCGCCGGTCGTCTCGACGGGCTCGCCGGGGGCGACGGCGGAGGTCTCCTCGTACACCTGGACGGTGGTGCGGTCCCCCTCGATCTCGATGATCTCGCCCATCAGGCCCTCCTCGCCGACGTACACGACGTCGTTCATCCGGGCGTCCAGCCCGGTCGCGACGACGACCGGTCCCGACACGCTGGCGATCCGGCCCTCGCCGCCGACCTCGGTCTCTGTCGCCTGACTCATATGCCCGTCAGTGGTCCCGCGCGGGGCTTGTAACTGTCGTTGTCCGACGGTCGGACCCGCGAGAGTGCCGGACCCGGTCGGCCGTCCGACGTCCCGGCTACGCCCGCGACGACGGTCCGACCGCAGGTCGCACACGGTGCTTCGTAGAACCGCTCGGCCGCCAGGAAGCCCGGCTTCGACCCGACGTCTCGGCTAGAGATCGCCGCTCTCCTCATGATCGCCTCACTCTCCGGACAGTCACCCATGCCACCGCTCCGGGCCGGTCGACAGAAAGTCGACGCCGGTCGGGTCAGTCCTCAGTCCTCGTCCATCAGGTCGATCCCGATGGCCCGCTTGATCTGTTCGCGCAGACCGCTGCCGGCCTCGCCGCCCAGCACGACGACGACCGGCTCGACGCTCTGCTCGACCCGCTCGCGGACGCCCCGGGAGAGATGCTCCACGTCGTCGTCGTGCATGACGACGATGCCGACGCCGTCGTCGTCGAGCACGCGCTCGACGGCGTCGTCGAGTTCGTCGGGCTTGTCCTCGTCGCGGACGTCCTCGAAGGTGCGCACGCCGGCCAGTCGGAAACCCGTCGTGAACTCCGGACTGCCGACGACGGCGATCTCCTGGCTGTCGGCGCTCATGTGACGAGCTCCTCCTCTATCTCCTCGGGCGAGAGTCCGGCCTCCTTCCCCCGGGCGATCGCCCGGATGTTCGTCACCTCGCGCTCCTTGGCGACGATGTACGCGAGCACGGGACAGACCGACAGCGGATACCGGCTCGACAGCCGGTCGGCGTACGCCAGAAGCGCCCGGTCGACGGCGGTCTCGAACTCCACGAGCGACGCCGCGTCCTCCAGCCCGTCGAGCGCCTCGTCCAGCTCGTCGCCGTAGGTGCTCTCGCGCACCCGGGCGACGAGCTCGTCGGTGTTCTCGGCCAGCGTGGAGAGTTCGCTCGCCGAGAACAGCCGCCCCCCCTCGATGAAGTAGTCACCCGGGTCGAGACCGGCGCCGGTCCGGGCGGTCCGCAGGGCGTTGCGGACGTTGAGGAAGTCCACCTCCGCCTGGAGAAACTCGACGTACAGCTCCGTGGCGGGCCCGACGGCCTCGCCCCCACCCTGCAGTCCGCGCAGCAGGCTCTCGTAGAAGGCACGGTCGATCGCGTTCTCGACGGGGACGAGACTGTTCGTCGCCTCGAAGTCGGCGTACGCCGCCTCCAGCCCCTCGCCGAAGACCGTCCCTTCCAGCGCCTCGACGACACCCTCGACGCTGCCGGCGTCGATCAGCTCGTCTACGTCGCCCTCGTCGAGTTCGCCGGCGAGGATGAGGTCGGAGCGGATCTCCTCGGGCGCCGCGTCCGAGTAGAGCCCGCGGACCACCGTCTTGACGTTCCAGTCGTCGAACTTCCGCAGATAGCGGGCGATCAGGTCGTACAGTCGCCCCTCCGCGAAACGCAGTAGGTCGGCGAAGTGTCGCGCCTGGTTGCGGTTCAGCGCGTACTCGATGAGGTCGACGCCGCTGTAGCGGGCGCCCATCCGGTTTATCTCCTCGCCGTACTCCGTCTCCTCCATGAAGCGGGCGATCTCGCTGGGGCCCATCCGCACCAGGTCGCGGTACTGGTCCTCGTCGAACAGCTTCCGCCGGCGGGAGCGCACCCGCGCGGTGACGTACTCGGGGTTGCTGCCCTCGGCGGCGCTCATCGCTCTCCGTCCGTGTCGTCGCTCTCGCTTCCGTCGTCGCCGTCGCCGTCGCTTTCGCCGTCGACGTCAACGTCGACGTCGACGTCGGCGAACAGCCGGTCGCTCACCTCCCGGAGGTGGTCCTCCCAGACGTCCGCGAGGACGGAGTCGAAGCTGTTGTCCACCCGCACTCGGGAGTCCTCGCCATCGACGACGACGCCGCCGAGACAGTCGTGGTCGCCGGCGACGGTCGCCTCGTGGTCGGCGGCGTCGGCGATCGACGCCAGCAGGTCGTGGTCGTCCTCGCGGCCGTACACCCGCAGACGTTCGTCGTCGTCGAACTCCTCGGCGGCGGTCTCGTACAGCGCCCGCGTGAGCCGCTCGCGGCGCTCGCCTTCCAGGTCGACGACGGCGCTCTCGACTTGCTCGTGCACGTCGTCGAGGGCGGCGCGGCGCGCTTCGAGACGGGTCTGCTTGGCCTCGAGCTTGGCGGCGGAGACGCGCTGACGGCGGCGCTGTTCGACCTCCGACTCGGCCTCCGCCTCGGCGGTCGCGACGGTCCCGTCGGCCTCCGTCTCGGCGGCCGTGACGATCTCGTCGGCGCGCTGCCGGGCGGCCTCGCGGATCTCCGCGGCCTCCTCGCGGGCCTCCTCGCGGATCTCCTCGACGACGGTGTCCAGACTCATCACGCGACGAAGGCGACGACCAGCGCGAGCAGCACCAGCGTCTCCGGGAGGACCGTTAGTACGAGGGCGGTGCCCAGCCCTATCGAGTCCTCCGCGATCGCGCCGACCGCGGCGGCGCCGATACCCCGCTCCGCGACGCCGGCGCCGAGCCCGGCCAGCCCGACGGCGATCCCGAGCCCGATGGCAGTGCCTGACTCCTCCGGGATCGCCGGCTGGGCACCCGCCTGTGTTCCTTCCTGCAGTACGACGCTCGTCAGCTCCGTGAGTGTTCCAAGCATTGTGTTGAGTTAGTCCTCAGTGGTGTGGTCTCTGCTGTACCCGAACGGGTCGTAGCTCCGCCCACCGCCGTCATAAAACTTCCCAAAGAATTCGACGTACTCAAGCCGGACGCCCTGGAGTCCGGCGCTGATGATCCCGAGCGCGAACACGAACAGGTGCCCGACCACGAGCAGGACGACCCCGGCGAGCAGGCCGACCACGCCGACCAGCCCGCCGCCGGCGTTCATCAGTCCGGCGAACATCACCTCGCCGTGGGTGGCAGGGTCGGCGTACCCCTCGATGGCGATGAAGTGGAACTCACCCTTCTCGGTCTCGACGGCACCGAAGGCGAGCAGGTTGACGACGAAGGCGAGTCCGGCCTTCGCCAGCAGCACCGCCATCAGCCGGGCGTACGACAGCACGTTCACCAGCGCCTGCAATACCTCCACCGCGAGCAGCCCCTCGCCGACGATCAGTGCGACGAAGCCGACGCCGAACGCCGCCAGACCGGCGAGGCCGACGACCTCCGGCAGGCCCGCGAAGCCCAGCGGGATCGCCGCCGCCTCGCCGGTGTCGAGCACCTCGAACAGGAACTCGGGCTTCTGGCTCCGGGCGTGCGTGCTGAAGATCCACGCCCAGACGCCGAACATCAGCGCCACCCACGACCCCTTCGCGAAGACGGCCTCGCGGACGCCGTGGCCGTACAGCTCCCTGACGAACCCCAGGACGTGCCCCAGCCCGACGTGCAGTAGGCCGACGAACAGCGACAACACCAGCCAGCCCGTCGCGAACGCCTGGTACGTCGGCTGCAGCCCCTTGTGGATCGGCGTGTCTTCGACCCCCACGAGCGCGCCGATCGGTCCCTCCCAGACGAGTTCGCCGAGGAAGTGCAAGCCGAAGAACTCGCCGTACAGCACGCCGAAGACCGCGGTGAACAGACCGGCCCACATCCCGACACCGCCCAGCGCGCTCACCGCGGGGTTCTCGGAGCGGCTGTACAGCCCGTAGCCGACGAGCATGTACAGCAGGCCGTAGGCCAGATCGCCGATCATGAACCCGAACATCACCGGGAAGGTGAGAAAGACGATGAAGGTAGGGTCGAACTCCGTGTACTTCGGGCGCTCGGCGGCGTTGACGAGCACCTCCATCGGTTCCGAGTACGCGGGGTTCTCCAGCAGTGTCGGCGGCGAGTCGCCCATCGTCACCGGCTCACCCCCGCCGGCGCCGTCGGTCGCCGTCGGCGTCGCCGTGGCGGCCGCACTCGCCGTGCCGCCGTCCGGCGCCGGCGTCGGGTCGCGGTCGCGGTCGCGATCGCGGTCGTGACCGCGGTCGACCTCCTCGGTCGGCTCGCGGTCCTCCGGCTGACCGTCCTCCGTGTAGCTGGCGCGTTCGAGCTCCTCGAACTCCACGCGGTCGCCGACCGCCTCCCGCAGCGCCGCCTCCAGCTCGTCGACGCGGGGCGTCGGCACCCACCCCTCCGCGACGAAGCTGTTCGTCGTCGTCGCGAACGACAGCGGTGCCTCGGCCTTCTGTACCCGGATCGAGAGCCGCTCTTCGGCGGCGAGCAGGAACGGGGCGACCTCCTCGCGCAGGTCGGCGATCTCCGACGCCACCTCGTCGAGGCGGGAGCGGAGCCGCTCGCGGCGCTCCCGCAGCTCGCGGCGCTGTACCTCCGGGTTCTCGGTGTCGTACTCGGGCACCTGCAGGCGCTCGAAGTCGACGCCGACCAGCGCGTCCTCCAGCGGGTCCGCGTCGGTCCCGTCGACGACGGAGGCGTCGGTCGGCCGGGCGAAGACGGCGACCACGCCCTCCTCGGCCGTCCTGACGAGACTGTCCGCGACGCCGTCGGCGCCCTCGACGGCCGTCCGCACCGCGTCGGCGTCGCCGAGGCCGACGGCGGTGACGAGCGTCTCGTAGCCCCCGAGCAGGTCGAAGTCCACGCCGAGGTCGACGAAGGGGTCGATCGTCGACAGGCGCTCCTCGACCTGGCGGAGCTCCTCCTCGACCTCGGAGCGGCGGTCGTCGAGGTCGTTCGCCCGCCCGCGCACCCGCTCGAGCTCGGCGTCGAGGTCGTCGATCTCGTAGCCGCGGTCGACCTCGTCGTCGTCGACGCCCAGCGTCGATTCGAGCGAGCGGACGGTGACGAGCCGCTGTGAGACGTCGTCGGCGCCTTCGACGGGGTCGCCCTGCTCGAACCCCGCCCAGGAGCCGTCGTAGTCGGAGAGATGCAGCAGGTGGAGGTCGTGGGTCGTCTCGATCACGTCGTCCATGACCGACTCGGCGCCGGTCACGGACACTCTGCTCATCCGCTCAGGTCTGAGCATGCACCGCCTCCTCGAAGCGTTCGAGCACGTACTCGACGACATCGTCGCCGCGGTCGTCGGCCGCCACGACGAGCCGTTCGCGCTCCCGCTCGCCGCCGTCGAGTACGTCCTCGCGTTCGGCCGCTATCTCCGGCTCTGCCTCCTCCAGTCGACGCTTTCGGACCTCCTCGGCCTCCTCCTCGGCGGCCTGGCGGACCTCCTCGGCCTCCTCGCGGGCCTCTTCGAGGATCCGCTCGCGCTCGCGCTCGGCCTCCTCGATCGTCCGTTCGGCCTCCCGCTCCGCGTCTTTGATCCGCTCTAGCACCTCTGGTCTCGGCATTTGCCCCTCGGTAGCCCGCTGCGCTATATGGTAGTTGCGGAGTCGATCGGACAGGCTTAGGTGAATCCGCCCCTACGTGCCGGTGATGGGCGTTCTCGAGGACAAGGCCCGCGCCAGGCTCTTTTATAAGTACCTCTCGCGGGTGTACGACCGCGTGAACCCGGTCGTCTGGACCGAGGCGATGCGCGACGAGGCGGTCGCCATGCTCGATCTGGCCGCCGACGACCGCGTGCTCGACGTCGGCTGTGGCACCGGCTTCGCCACCGAGGGCCTGCTCGAGGCGGTCGAGACGGTGTACGGGATCGACCAGAGCCCCCACCAACTGGCGCAGGCGTACCCGAAGTTCGGCAAGCGCGGTCCCGCCCGCTTCCATCTCGGCGACGCCGAGCGCCTGCCGTTCGAGGACGACGCCTTCGACGTCGTCTGGTCCTCCGGCTCGATCGAGTACTGGCCCGACCCCGTGGCGACGCTGCGGGAACTGCGCCGGGTCGCCCGTCCGGGCGGTCAGGTGCTCGTCGTCGGCCCCAACGAGCCGACCGGTCGAGTCCGTCGTGCGCTCGCGAACGCGATGATGCTGTTCTACACCGAGGCGGAGGCCGAACGGATGTTCGCGGCGGCCGGCTTCGCCGACGTGCGACACCGGCTGCTCGGCCCCGACTACGCGCCCACGATCGCCATCGCGACGCTGGCTCGCGTCCCCGAGGAGCCGGTTCCGGCCGGGGACGCCGCCGGCGAGACGGACGCCACGCCGGCCGGCGCCGACGACTGAGAGCGCCGGACCGTGTCGGTGCGTTCGAGCCGACGCCCGCCCGTCTCAGTCGCCGGCGTCCACCCGTCCGTTCGCCTGCGCCTGCGTCTCCGTCCCTGTGTCCCCGACGGTGACGTTGACCGTGCGGTCGCCGGTGTCGACGGTCATTTCGACCGGCGCCGTCCCGACGACGAGCCAGAGGTCGCCCTCGGTCGTCGTGCCGACGGTGCGGTCGCCGACGCTGACGGTCGCCTCGACCGGGTTGTCGGTGAGGTTGTCCCTGACGCGGACGCGAGTCGGGTCTCGCCCGTCGACGCGGTCGACGGTCACGCGGAGGCTCTCGACGGTGCGGTCGACCGCCGACCGGGTGTGCACCTGGTCGAGTTCGAGTCGCTGCACCTCGCGGTAGATCTCGCCCGTGTCGCGGTTGAGGTAGACGCGGACCCGTCCCTGTGGGTGCGGGAACTCCGCGACGAACAGCCGTCGCTCGACCAGAGAGATGGAGTGACGCTGTGACGCCGTGAACGCGTAGGGGTAGAGCACGCCCAGTCGGTCGACGACCTCGCGGGTGGTGTCGAGGGACTCGCCGTCGCCGCCCCGGTAGCGGTCGAACCTGATGACCTCGCGGACGTACGCTCCGTCGACGACGGTCTCCAGAGCCAGCCCCTCCTCGGTCGTGCTCACCCCGACCTCGCCCCCAGTGTCGCCGACAGCGCCGTCCGCGATGCGCTCGCGGACCGGACTCCGGAACATCGACAGCCGCCGGTCGAGCGTGCCGATCTCGGTCTCCAGCTCGAAGGTGAGCGAGCCGTCGGCGCGTCGCTGCAGTTCGGACAGCGTGCGACGGTGCTCGGCGGCCGCCAGGTGGACGGCCGCGAGCCGACGGAACAGCCCCGCTCGGTCGGTCGCGCCGTCCCGGTACGCCCGGACGGCGGCGACCTCGCGGTCCCGGAGACGGTCGACCGCCAGCCGCGTCTCTTCGAGAATCTGCCGTACCGCCGCCCGACGCTCCGCGTCCGTCGTCGCCGAGTCGAGCAGCTCCCGGACGCGGTAGCGACCGAACCGCACCCGCAGTTCGTCGTCGCCGACGGCGACGGCCGTGCCGAGCCGCGTGGTCGGTCTCGCCGTCTCGCTCGTCAGCTCGCCGGGGCCGAGACCGAGCCGTGTCGGCGTCTCGTTCGTCGCGTCGAGGCCGGCGGCGACGGGCGCTGCTCCGGCGCCCGTGCCCGCCGCGGGGCCGGAGAGGCTGCTCCCCTCCGGCGCGGTCGTCGCGCCCGTCGTCCCCGTCCACGTCCAGGTCCAGGTCCACGCGCCGGGTGCCGCCACGGCCGCCGCTCCGGCGGCGAGGACGACCACCACGACGGCCGCCAGCCCGACCTGTCGGCGAGCGTGACTCATCGTTCGTCGATACGCACGCCACTACTAAAACCGGTCGGAGACCGTCGTCCGCTCGTCACCGCCTGACACGGCCGGATTCCGGGGATGGAAAGCGTTTTGCCGTCAGAGGCGGCACCGGGGATACACAGATGTGGCCCTGCCGGCCCCGCCGGGCCGTCGTCGTGGTCGCGACGCTCGCGGTCGTGACCTCCGGCGTCGGTCTCGGTACCGCCCTCCACCCCTCCGCCGGCACCTCCCTGACCACGACTGCGGCCGTGGCCGCGAACGACGAGTCCGTCCGCGCCCCCGGAGCGGTCGTGTCGACGCCGGCGGTCCGGACCGCCGCACAGGAGCGACCGGACCCCCCGACGGTAGTCCGGGTGAACCTCACCAGCGACGGCGACGCCCGGTGGCGAATCGTCACCCGGATCGCGCTGGAGGACCGAACCGACCGGGCGGCGTTCCGGGCGTTCGTCGCCGACCTGCGCGACGGGGAGACTCCGGCGCCGCGGGTGGGTTACTCGCCGGAAACGTTCCGCCGGTTCGCCGACCGCGTCGCGGCCGACACCGGTCGCTCCGACATGGAGGTCGTCGACCCGCGGTGGAACGGCACCGTCCGCGACGACACCGGCGAACTGTGGCTGTCGTTCACGTGGACGAACTTCGCCCGCACCGACGGCGACCGCGTGCTGCTGGACGACGTGTTCCGAACCGACCTCGGCTGGTTCACCTCGCTGCCCGAGAATCAGCGACTCGTGATCGCGCCGCCGCCGGGCTACGCCGTCACCGAGAGCCCCTTCCCGATCGAGGGCACGGGGACGATCCGCATCGACGGCCCCGACGACGTGCCCGACGGACTGACCGCCGAGAACGTCTCCGTCGTCTACGAACCGACGGCGGTCACCTCGACGTCGACGACCGACCCCCCGACCGGGGAGGGTGTGAACGTCGGCCTCCTCGGCGGCCTCGTCGCCGTCGTCCTCGTCGTGCTCGGGGCCGCCTACCTGGTGCGACGCGACCCCGACTTCGGTCCCGACCCCGACCACGACGGCTCGCCGGCCGCCGACTCCGGTCCCGACACCGGCGGGTCGTCGGGTGCCGGCACGGAGACGGCGGCCGACGCCGCCGACGGACCGACCGCCGGCGAGGTCGGCGGCTCCGCGCCGGCGCCCGACGGCGAGCCGACGCCGGCGACAGGCGAGGAGGGAGACGGCGCGACCGCCGACGGAGCGCACGCCGAGGCGACGGACGACGGTCCGACCGCCGATGCCGACGCCGACGCCCGCACGGAGTCGGAGCCGGACGCGGACGACGCCGCGCCCGTCGACGAGACACTGCTGAGCGACGAGGAACGCGTCGAGCGGCTGCTCGCCGACAACGGCGGTCGGATGAAGCAGGCGCGGATCGTCTCCGAGACGGGCTGGTCGAACGCGAAGGTCTCCCAGCTGCTGTCCTCGATGGACGACGCGGACCGCGTCGACAAGCTCCGGATCGGCCGGGAGACCGGCCACCGGGGACGGCGTCTCCGTTGCCGTCGCCGTCACCGTCAGTTGCCCTGGATCGCGTCGATCACCATCGCGGCCGCGACGACGGTCTCCTTCGGGACGCCGCTCGCGTCGTCGATGGTGATCTCGTAGCGGTCCTTCAGCGAGAGCTGTCCCTCGATGCTGCCGACGTGGTCGCCGTCGACGTCGGTGATCTCGTACTTGTGGGGGATCAGCGTCCCGACGTAGGGGACGAGATTGCGCGCAAGCGTCACCGCGGCGCCGCGGGAGTCGATCCGGGCGATCAGCCGCTCGTCGCGGCCGTCGCGGATTTTCCAGGTGTCCTGCATGATCGAGTAGTCGTTGTCGAGGACCGCCACCTCGTCGCCGGTCTCGGCGTCGACGACGGCGTAGTTGCCGGCGACGTCGATGATGCCGCCGGCCTTCACGGTGAAGACCTCCTCGTCGTCCGCGTCGACGAACGGGAACTCCTCCTTCATCTTCAGCATCTTCTGTTTCCCGCGGACGACGACCTCGCCCCGAGAGTTCGTCGCCTCGTACTTGTTGCGGATTAGCGCCTGTTCGACGGTGTACTGGTCGTCGGTCAGGTCGACGCCGGTGATGCCGTGACTTGTCGACATACGAACTGGTTGTAACGCCGGGAAATTAAGTTCTTCCCCGAGGGCAGCGTCGTGTCGAGCACCGACGTCACCGTCACGCCGGCGGACGTTCGACCGCCGGAGAGTCCGGGCGTCCGCCGGCGGAGACACGTCGGCGTGGTCGGGCCGCTCGGAGCGGCGGCGTCGGAGGGTGTGTACGGGCGGCGGTCGAAGGGGCTATGAACGTCCGGGCCGACCTGGACGTATGTCACTCGCGGAGCGACCGGTCGCCGGACACGTCGGGGGGGAACGATGAAGGAGTACATCACCGTCCAGGGGGCCGAGGAGCACAACCTGCAGGACGTCGACGTGGAGGTCCCGCGAGAGTCGTTCAACGTCGTCACCGGGCTGTCGGGGTCGGGCAAGTCCTCGCTGGCCTTCGAGACCGTCTACGCCGAGGGGCAGCGCCGCTACATCGAGTCGCTGTCGGCGTACGCCCGCAACTTCCTCGGACAGATGGACAAGCCACAGGTCGAGAGCGTCGACGGCCTCTCGCCGGCGATCTCGATCGACCAGAAGAACGCCGCCAACAACCCCCGGTCGACGGTGGGCACCGTCACGGAGTTGCACGATTACCTCCGTCTGCTGTACGCCCGCGTCGGCACGCCACACTGTCCGGAATGTGGCCGCGAGGTCGGCGAGCAGTCCGCCTCGAACATGGTCACGCGGCTGCTCGAACTGCCGGAGGGGACGCGCGCGAAGCTGGCGGCGCCGGTCGTCCGCGACCAGAAGGGCGCCTTCGAGGACCGTTTCGACGAGCTCGTCGCCGAGGGGTACGCCCGCGTCGAGGTCGACAGCGAGTCCTACGACCTCACCGTCGAGCGGCCCGACCTCGACGAGAACTACGACCACACCGTCGACGTCGTCGTCGACCGCGTGAAGATCCGACCCGAGGAACGCTCCCGCATCGCCGACAGCGTCGAGACCGCGCTCGACGAGGCCGGCGGCGTCCTGAAGCTGATCCTGCCGGACCCGCCCGCGGCGGCGGCCGACTCCTTCGGCACCCGGGCGCGCTCGACGGGCGACCTGAGCGACGAGGCCCCGAGCGACGAGGGCGACGCGGACGCGGACGCGGACCGCCTGGAAGTCGAACTCTCGGAGGAGTTCGCCTGCACGCACTGCGGTATCGACCTCCCGGAGGTGGAGACGCGCTCGTTCTCGTTCAACTCACCGCACGGCGCCTGCCCGGAGTGCGAGGGCATCGGCGAGACGAAGGAGGTCAGCGAGGACCTGGTGATCGAGGACCCCTCGAAGCCGATCAAACACGTTTTCGAGCCCTGGACCTACAGGCGCTCGTACTACCGGCGGCGGCTGGACTGCGTCGCCGAGCACTTCGACCTCTCGGTGGACACGCCCTTCTCGGGGCTGCCCGACGAGATCCAGGACGCCTTCCTCTACGGCACCACCGAGGACGTCGTCTTCGAGTGGGAGACCGCGAACGGCACCCGCCACAAGGAACAGCCGTTCGAGGGCGTCGTCCCCAACCTGGAGCGGCGGTACGTCGAGACCGACAGCGACGGCACCCGCGAGCACATCGAGGAGTACATGTCCGTCACCACCTGTCCCTCCTGTGAGGGCACCCGTCTGCGGCCCGCCTCCCGTGCCGTCCTCGTCGCCGACACCTCGATCACCGAGGTCAACCGGACGAGCATCGGCGACGCACTGGCGCACTTCGAGGACCTCGAAGCCGAACTGGACGAGCGCGACACGACGATCGCCGAGGAGATCCTCAAGGAGATCCGCGCCCGTCTGGGCTTCATGACCGAGGTGGGCCTTGAGTACCTCACGCTCGACCGCGAGGCCTCGACGCTCTCCGGCGGTGAGAGCCAGCGCATCCGGCTGGCGACGCAGATCGGCTCCGGACTGGTGGGCGTCCTCTACGTCCTGGACGAGCCCTCGATCGGCCTGCACCAGCGGGACAACGACCGCCTACTGAACACCCTCGAAGAGCTGCGCGACCTGGGCAACACGCTACTAGTAGTGGAGCACGACGAGGAGACTTGGCGTCGCGCCGACGAGATAGTCGACCTCGGTCCCGGACCGGGCAAGCGCGGCGGCGAGGTCGTCGCGCAGGGTTCCGTCGAGGCGGTCGCCGACAGCGACCGGTCGATCACCGGCGACTACCTCGCCGGTCGCCGCACCATCGACACTCCGACGCCCGAGGAGCGACGCGAGGCCGACGGCCACCTCACCGTCCGGGGCGCACGCCAGCACAACCTCGACGACCTGGACGTCGACTTCCCGCTGGGCAACTTCGTCGCCATCACCGGCGTCTCCGGCTCCGGCAAGTCCACGCTGATGCACGAGGTGCTGTACAAGGGGCTGGCCCGGGAGATGAACGACAACAGCGTCGACCCCGGCGAACACGACGCCATCGAGGGACTCGACCGGATCGAGACGGTGCGGCTGATCGACCAGTCGCCGATCGGTCGCACGCCCCGCTCCAATCCCGCGACGTACACCGACGTCTTCGACCACGTCCGGGAGCTGTTCGCCCAGACGAAGCTCTCCAAGCGCCGCGGCTACGAGAAAGGGCGGTTCTCGTTCAACGTCAAGGGCGGTCGCTGCGAGGAGTGTGGCGGGCAAGGGACGGTGACGATAGACATGAACTTCCTCTCCGACGTGTACGTCCCCTGCGAGGAGTGTGACGGCGACCGCTACAACGACGAGACGCTCGACGTCACGTACAAGGGCGAGACGATCGCCGACGTGCTCGGAATGTCCGTCGACGAGGCGCTGGACTTTTTCTCCGCCAGCGACCGCATCGCCCGCCGGCTCCAGCTGCTGCACGACGTCGGCCTGGGCTACATGCGGCTGGGCCAGCCGTCGACCACGCTCTCCGGCGGCGAGGCCCAGCGCGTGAAACTCGCCGAGGAACTGGGCAAGCGCGACTCGGGCGACACGCTGTACCTGCTCGACGAGCCCACCACGGGCCTCCATCCGGAGGACGAGCGCAAGCTCATCGACGTGCTCCACCGGCTGGTCGACGACGGCAACACGGTCGTCATCATCGAACACGAGCTCGATCTGGTGAAGAACGCCGACCACGTCCTCGACCTCGGCCCCGAGGGCGGCGAGCGCGGGGGTCGCGTCGTCGCCAGCGGCACGCCGGAGGAACTCGCCGGCGTCGAGGAGTCACACACGGGCCGGTATCTCCGCGACCTGCTGCCGGCGGTCGACCTGGAGGGACCCCGCGCCGACCGGGAGTACGTCGACCGTCGGGCGGAGGAGTCCGACGCCGACGCCGACGCCGACACCGATACCGACACCGAGGCGGAGGCCACCGGCGACGACTGACGAGCGTTTAAATGGTCGCGGCGTTTCCGTCCGGCATGGGACTGCTCGGCTTCCTCGTCGGCGAACTTGGCGGCGAGGTGATCGAACGACGCGTCGAGCGCGACGGAGAGAGCGAGCGCGAGAGCGAGAAGAGCGAGCGCGAGAGCGAGAAGAGCGAGCCGGCGAGCGACGACGGGCCGACCGGCGAGACCGACGAAGCCGACGAGGTCGGCGAGACTGGCGAGGCGGCGGGTGCGGGCGAGGCCGGCGAGGTTGGCGAGACGAGCGACGAACCGACGACGGGCGATCGAACGCGCGACCGCGGCGGGCGCTGAGCCCGGGAGAGCCCCGCGGTCGTCCGTGACCCTCGCGACGACGCGGAGTATCAGACGCTCGGGTTCCTACGCGACGACATGACGACCGTGTACGCCGCGATGGGGACCGCCTCGTGGTCGCGACGGGCGCCGGGCGGACTGGACCGCGACCGAGCGACTCGGGGAGCACGGCCGCCTGGAGTGTGCGCTGGCGGCCGGCGGCCGCGTCTTCGTCGGCACGTTCGAGGCGGGCCTCCAGCGAAGCGAGGACGGCGGCGAGACCTGGGAGCGCGTCGGCCGCGATGCGATCGCCTCCGAGTCGGGGACGTCGCTGGCGGCCCACCCCGACGACCCCGACCACGTGCTCGCGGGGACGGAGTCGAGCGCGCTCTACCGCTCCACTGACGGCGGCGACTCCTGGACGCGGGTCGGCGGGCTCACCGACGCCCCGTCGAGCGAGGAGTGGTCCTTCCCGCCCCGGCCGGACACGCACCACGTCCGGTGGGTCGAGGTCGACCCGAAGACCCCGACCGGCTGTACGTCGGCGTCGAGGCCGGCGCCTTCCTCTACTCGCCGGACGGGGGCGACACCTGATACTGGCACGAGCGCCCGCCGCGGTCGCGCCGGGACGACCACACGCTCGCGGTCCATCCCGACGCGCCCGGCGGGTCTACGCGGCGGCCGGCGACGGCGACAGCGAGGCGCTACGCGCCTCTGGCAGCCGGGCGGCGCCGCCCGGCGACGCCGAGAGCACCGGCGGCGGCGAGTCGTGGACGCACCCCGAAGCGGGACTGGAGCACCGCTACGTCTGGGGGCTCGCGGTCGACCCCGACGACCCCGACCGCGTGCTGGTCTCGGCCGCCCGGGGTGCCGGCGACGCACACCTCTACCGGCTCGACGGCGACCGCGAGAGCGCCGTCCGGGAGCGGCTCGACGACTGCGGCGTGCCGACCGGCGAGGGGACGCTGCGCCGCGTGCTCGTCGCCCCGGCGCCGGGCGAGGTCTACGCCTGCAACGACCACGGCCTCTACCGGTCGGTCGACGACGTTCGAGAGAACGCTGCTCTTTCGAGTCGACCGGAATCGCCAAGCGATTCCGGTGACGGCGACTCCTTCGACGCCCTCGCCGCGTTCGGCGACGACCTCGCGGGTCGGACCTGCCGGGGACTGGCGGTCGCGGCGTGACGTAGTTACGGTCCCGCGGGCCGCGGCGGCCGTGTGTCAGTACGTCTCGACGGCGACGCCGAGTGCCCGGAAGTCCGCGACGTTTTCCTCCGAGACGCGGACATCTCGCTCACGCCGTACACTCGGTATACGCCCGGTTCGGCCTCTCCGCCACGGTCGATCGGGAAGCCTATACCGCCCGCCGACCGTCGGACGAGTAATGCGAGACTTCGTCGTCGTCGGCTGTGGCCCGGCGGGCGCACGCTTCGCCCGGCGTGTCGCCGAACGCGGCCGCGACGTGGTCGTCTTCGAGCGCGGCCGGGTCGGCGAGCCGCTCGCGTGCTCGGGTCACGTCAGCCGCGACGTCTGGGACTACCTCGATCCGGGGGCGCAGGACGCACTGCTGCAGAACGAGGTGTACGGCGCCCGTTTCCACGCCGGGGGCCCCGGCAGTGACGCCCACCGCTTCTACAAGCACGAGGCAGTCTCGAACGTGATCGACCGCGTCGCGCTGGACCGCCGTCTCGCCGACCTCGCTCGCGAGGCCGGCGCCGACGTACGCGAACACCACACCGTCACCGGCGTCGAGGAGCGAGCCGACGGCGTCCGGGTCGAGGTCAGCACCCCCGAGGACACCGAGACGCATGCGGCGCGGATGGTCGTCGGCGCCGACGGCCCCAACTCCCGTGTGCGGCGGGCGCTGGACATGCCGGAGCCGGGCGAGATACTGCACGGCGTACTGGGGTTCGTCGACGACCCCGACCCCGGCGACTACGTCGACGTCCACCTGACGGTGCCGCGCTTCTTCGCCTGGCGGATCCCCCGCGGCGAGGCGGGCGCGGAGTACGGCCTCGCGGCGCCGCCCGGCGACGTCACCGACCGGTTCGAGCAGCTGCAGGAGGCGTACGACGTGCGCCTCGACGAGCGCTGCTCGGGGGCGATCCCGATCGGCCCGCCCGACCGCGTCACCGGCCAGCGGTCGCTGCTGCTGGGCGACGCCGCCGCCCAGACGAAGCCGTTCACCGGCGGCGGCATCCTCTACGGGATGCAGGCCGCCGACCACGCCGCCCGCGAGGTCGACCCCCGCGACCCCGCCACACTTGCGGCCTACGAGCGCGCCTGGCGCTCGGACCTGGAGCGGGAGATCCGCCTCGGCCGGCTAGTGCGACGAGCCTACTCGCTGCCGGAGTCGGTCCAGCGGGCGGGTCTGCGGGCGCTCTCCGGGGAGATCGGCGTCCACATGGACCGCCCGAGCACGCTGTTCACCCCCGAGGGACTGCGGGCGCTGCTCCGGCGGTAGCGGTCCGACCCGCGGCCGGCCTCGACGACGGCACCGTGACGGCTCCGGTCACTCCGGCAGGACACGCCCGGAGACGGCAGAGCCGTCGTAAAAGGGCAGGGAAACGCGAGCGGCGTCGCCGGCGCCGTTGACGCGGAGGTCGTCGGGGGCGTCGGGGCCGACGGCGGCGAGCGCGACCGGCCGGTCGAGCGAGGGGCTGTCGACGCCCCGGAGCACGCGACCGACGCGACGGCCGTCACGGTCGCGGACGCGGACGGCGTCGCCGGTCGCCGGGCGGCGGTCCGGGTGCAGGCCGACGACGCGGGGGTCGCCGTCGAGCACGCTCGCCGGGCAGCCGTCGAGGTCCGCGGGCAGCGGCGTGCCGGCCTCCAGTGCGAGCGTCTCCCAGGTGTGACGGCCGAACGGGGTGGCGTTCGAGCCACGCACCAGCAGCGTGTCGTGGACGTCCCGGGCCGCGCTCGCCTCGCAGACCACCTCGTAGCCCTCGTCGCCGGCGGGGTCGTCGGTGCGGAGGACGGTGACGCCGGCCTCGTCCATGCGACCCCGGACGAAGGAGAGTCGCGTCTCGGGCGCGCCGGCGCCGTGGAGCACGCCGGCGACCTTCTCGGTGGCCCGCGGCCCGTGGACGCCGAAGACCGCCAGGGCGTCGGTCCGGTCGCGGCCGTCGACGCGGCCGGTCAGCCAGTCACGGGCGCCGGGCGAGACGAGACAGAGCAGGCGGTCCTCGGCGGCGAGCACCGTCGCCTCGCCGTGCACCGTCTCGTCGACGAGTCGGCCGTGGACCGCCCGGCCGTCGGCCGTCGGCAGCGGTCTCGACAGCGCCGCTTCCAGGGCGTCGCCGTCCCGGTCGACGGCGAGGACGACGTACGGCGGCTCGGTCAGGCCGACGCCGTTGCGGACGGCGAGGTGGGCGCGCTCCGGGCGGCCGTAGGAGTCGGGGACGCGGACGCCGTCGACGTCGCGGAAGACGGCGCCGAGCTCGCGGTGGACCGCCTCGACGCGTGTCACGGCCGCCCGGTGGGGCCGACCGCGGATAAGGGCTTCAGAACGGCAGCCGGTCGCGGACGCGGTCGGCGAGGCTCGACTCGTCCGCCCCGGGGTCGGGCAGCACCCGCTCGTCGGGGGCGAACGTCGTGCGGCCGCCGTCGGTCTCGACCTCGATGAGGCCGTCGGCCTTCAGCGACTCCAGGGCCGTCTCTATCTCGTCGATGTCGAGGTCGGCTCCCGAGCGCAGTTCGAGGACGGTCATCCCCTCCTCGCTGCGGTCGACCAGGGCGTCGAGCACCGCCACCTCCCGGTCGGGACGGTCACGGTACTCCCCGCGTGCGGGCATCGACACGACGTAGGGACGCCCACCTCTTATACGCCTGGTCGCGTCCGCTCGCGTCCGCTCGGCGGCGTGCATCGACGGCGTCAGCCCAGCGTCTGACGTGGGTTTTTCCCCCGTGAGTCGGTGTCACGAGTATGGGATTCAGGTGCTCGATACTCGGCTGCGAGTACGACGGGACCGAGCACGAGCGCGAGCGCGAGCAGCGCGGCGAGGAGGTCGTGCTTACGGTCCGGGAGTACGAGGAGTGCCGCCGCTGTGGCGACCGGCGGGTAATAAGCGAGAACACCGGCGTGACGACCACGCCGGCCGCCGAGGCCGACGGCGACCGGGACGACCCCGACGGGCCGCCGACCGACGACGCGGTCGCGGACGACGCGACGGGTGGCTTCGAGGTCGACGGCGACGACGCCGTCCTGCTCGACGAGACCGAGCCGGCGGACGAGGTCGACGCCGACGACGCCCCCGACCCGGTCGGGAGCGGCGGGGCGACGCCGACCGACGTCGAGGCTCCGGCGGACGAGGACGGCGTCGAGTTCCTCGGTGCCGACACTGACGCTGACGCTGACGCTGACATTGACGACGCGGTGTCGGCGGCCGAGGCGACCGTCGTCGCCGACGTCGAGACGCCGACGGGCGGGACCGAGACAGACGACTCGCCAGTCGAGGAGGCGACCGAGACGGACGACGCCGTCTTCCTGCGGACGGCGGCGCCGGAGGACGGCCCCCAGGCCGACGCTCGGACCGGCGCCGACGTCGACCCGACCGGCGCGGGCGAGGACGAGCCCGCGGTGTCCGCCCCGAACGAGACGAACGACGCGGTGTTCCTCGACGGAGCGGGGACAGAGACGGAAACGACGGACGAGAACGGAAGCGGGGACGAGACCGAGAGCGCCGACGGGTACGGCGCGTGGCCGGACGAGGCTCCGGGCGACGACCCCGAGTACGACCACGGCGCGTGGCCGGGGCCCACGGACGGCGACGACGCGGACGCGTCGACGACGCCCGACGACGCGAGCGAGGCCTCCTTCTCGGGGGTGACTTCGGGAGAGGCTTCGGAGACGGACGCGGCGACCGCGACGGCGACGGCGACTGTCGCCTCGGCCGAGGCGACCGAGGCGGAGCCAACCGTCGAGAAGGGCGGCCGCGACGCGACCGTCGAGCACGGACCGGGCGCCCGGACGACGCGAACGGACGCCGACGGCGACCTGCGCTGTCGCGCCTGCGGGTTCGGCGTGCCGCCACGCGGCGGTCCCCACCGTGCGGGTGACGTCTGTCCGGACTGCGGCTCGGGCTATCTGGGCGAGCGCTGAACGTCGAGCCGCCGACCGGTGGCCCGACGGGGCGTGGACGAAACCCCTAAGCGGGTCGCCCGCACATCGACGGCTCAGGCGATGAGGGAGTACAAGATGCGCCGCGGCGAGCAGCTGTCGGAGCGCGTCCCCGACGTGGAGTCGTTCACCGAGGAGTACTTCGGTCCGGTCACCGGCACCGAGGAGCACGAGGGCGACGAGCTCTACGTCGTCGAGGAGCCTACCAACCCGATCTTCGAGCGGGTCGTCGCCGGCACGGCCCGGTACAGCAGCAAGAAGGACCGTCTCGCCGTCGAGTTCGAGGAGCGCGACCCGACCGAGCTCGACCCGGACCAGCTCGACGCCGCGGAGGAAGCGGTCTCCCTGAAGAACGACTTTCTGAAGGAAGCCACCGGTCGGGACGCGAAGGCCCGCCGCGACTCGATGAAGCGCGACGCCGAGGGCGACACCGACGACGTGCCCGAAGCCTAAAGCGCCCGCTCGACCGTCCGCGCCACCGACCGCGCTCGCTCGGCCAGCCGCTCGGACACGTCGCCGTGCTCGACCGCCGCCGCGAGGTCGTCGTCGTCGACGCGGCGCACCTCGCCGTTCGGCCGTCGCACGACGTCCACGTGGAGGTCGACGTACCGCACGGCCTCGGGGAACACCTCCACCGGCGTGCAGACGTTGACGTAGGTGCCCTTCCGCTCGCCGTCGGCCCCGCGGTAGGCGGTGGGGTACCACCACCGCCCCTCCCGCACCCGCGTCACCGCCACGTCGCCCGGTCGGCGCGGCGTCCCCAGCGCGTCGTACTCGCCGGACGAGGACAGCTCCCGCTCCAGCACCACCCGTCCCTCCGGGTCGCGCTCGGTCACCGTCGCCCGGCCGAGGTCGAGCAGCCGCCCGTCGGGCTTGCCGTGAGCGATCCGCACCGCCTCGCCCTCGTGCGGGCCGAACTGCCTGGTCGCCGCCGCGAACGGGAAGTCGAGGTCGTCCGTGTCTCTCTCGGTCGCGTCGGTCGCGTCGGCCGCGTCGGCCGCGTCGAGGCCGACGCTCCCGCGGACGGCCTCCACGAAGTCGACGGCGTCGCTCGCGCGCTCCGTGCTCGCCTTCAGCCGGTGGTGCCCCGCCATCGTCCCGGTGACTGCGCGGCGGTGCTCGTCCAGCGCGAACCGCGCCTCGCGGCCGAACCAGACCCACCGCGTCTCCCGGGGCGCCGACAGGCGCTCGGGGTCGCCGTCGCTGTCGTCACTACTCGCGGTCGCCCTCCCCGACAGGGTGGCGTCCATCGCCTCGGCGCGCTCGCTCGCCGCCGAGAGGGTGGTGTCCATCGCGCTCACGCCGACGTCCAGCGCCGGATACTGCCACGCGATCCCCCACCCGTCGGGGGCGGTCGCCGACAGCAGCTCCGTCGTCCGCAGCAGTTCCCGCTCGTCGTCGCTCGGCGTCGCCGCGCTCGCGCCCGACTCGCCGCGGACGAGTTCGACGACCGGCCCGCCCACTCGGACCGCCGTCCCCGCCTCGGGCCGGCGGTCGCTCCACGGCGCCGCCGTCTCGTGGACCTGCACGCGCAGCCGGTCGCTCGCCTCCACGTAGTCGTCGGCACGGTCGAACGGGAGGTACGCCTCCCGCTCGCCGAGGTCGAGCACCGCGCCGCCGCCGACGGTGCGGTCGACGGCCGCCTCGAAGGCCGCTCCCCGCGGCGCGGCGTCGCGGACGGCGAGTGTGTCCGCGGCGACCCCCGACAGCGCCGGCGTCAGGTGTGCCACCGCCTCGGGCTCGCCCGTGACCGCGACGCCGGTCCGGTCGGCGGCGTCCCCGACCCGTACCGCCGGCGGCGTGTCCGCGAACTCGCTCTCGTCGAACCGCCGGCGGACCGGCTCGGAGGGCCGCGTGACCGCGAACTCGTCGGCCTCGGCGGACGAGTCGACGACGCCCGACAGCAGTGCCGTCAGCGCCGTCGCGTATATCCCGCGACACCGCACCCGCACCGGCTCCCGGCCGTCGGCTGTCATCGTCCGCCCCTCGTCGGCGGTCCAAAAGAGCGTGACGACACGCACTCACTCGGCTGGGTCGCCGGTGTTCTCGCTCTTTCGGTGTCGTCTCGACGAGGTCCTGCCCGCCTGCTTTCGGCTGCTACTGGTGCCCTCGATCCTCCTGTGGGGGCCCAGAGAGCCCTCGTCCACGCCAGGCAAGCTGCCGAGCCGGAGAGAGCGTTGCCCTCTCGCCGTCGTCGGGCCACCGGCCCGACTGCCAGGGAGACTCGGAGAGTCTTCCCGCTGCCCGACTATATCGCCGGCGGCTCCGCATCACCGGAACCCGCAGGGTTCTAATTGGCCCGTCAGAGCTCCGCTCTGACGAACGTCATCAGAGTCGGAGACTCTGATCGGCTCACGAGAGCGTCGCTCTCGTCGACGCCGGCTGCTCGAGGCACGCAGCGCTTCGCTCCCCCCAGTAGGAGTCGCGGTCGATACGTGTGAGGAGAGGGCGGCGCCACGCGCCGCCGAGCGAGGCGGTGTGATCGCCGAGCCGGCGAACGCCGCGCGCGCCGAGGGCTTCGGAAGTCGCCCCATCGGACCCGAGAGCGACCGGGTCCGAGCGCGCCGAGGGGTTCGGAGACCCATCCGGGATCGAGAGCACGGTCGGTGAGAGCGCGTCGAGAGAGACCGGTAAACGGGGAAAAGTCGTTAGTGAGCGGCGCTACGAGGTCGGGTAGAGATGCAGCGGGACCCGGTCGAGCGAGCCGCGAGGAGCGAGCAAGACCTGTACGACGTGGCGACGTGGGAGCCACGGAGCGCCGTCGACCGCCTGGCGGCGCGGCTCTACGGGGCGATCCTGCCGACGGTGCGGGCGGTGCTAATCCTGGTGGCGGTGGTGCTGCTGGTCGTGCTGGTCGTCGGCGGCGTGCTGTCGGCGGTGCTGGAACCGGAGGTGGGAGCGCTGGTGGCGCTGTCGGCGGTGCCGGCGCTGCTGCTGGCGGCGTACGTCTGGCGGGCGGACGTCACCACCGAGGAGCCGCTCGGGCTGCTGGTGGCGACGTTCCTGCTCGGACTGCTGTTCGCCCCCTTCGCCGGCGTCGTCAACGACGCCCTCAGCGGCGCCGTCGGGGTCGACCTCGACTCGACGCTGCTGGCGGTCCCCTTCTTCTTTCTGGTCGTCGGTCCGGGCGAGGAAGTCGTCAAGCTCGCCGCGGTGCGGCTGTATGCCTACCGTGACCCGCGGTTCGACGCCGTCGTCGACGGGGCGGTGTACGGTGCCGTCGCCGGGCTGGGCTTCGCGACCGTCGAGAACGCCCTCTACATCAGCCAGCAGCTGGCGGCCAACGGCGACGGCGCCGCCGTCGGGGTCACCGCCGTCCGAGCACTGGCGGGGCCGGGCCACGTCATCTACTCCGGCATCGCCGGCTACTACCTCGGGCTGGCGAAGTTCAACCCCGACGACGCCGGCCCACTCGTCGTGAAGGGGCTGCTCGTCGCCGCCGTCGTCCACGCGCTGTATAATTCCCTGGCCGGGATCGCCCCGTCGCTGCTGGCGGTCTCGACTGGTGTCCCGCTCGTCGTCGGCTTCGTCGGCTTCGTCGTCGTCTACGACTCGCTCGCGGGCTACTACCTCTACCGCAAGCTGGAGCGTTACCGGCGGACCTACCACGACGTCGGCGCCGGTGGCACGCCCGACCCCACGCCCGAGGTGACCGAGTTCGACGACAGCTTCGGCCACGGCGGGGGCGCGCCCCGCTCCGGTCCCGGGTCCGAGCCCGAGACCGAGCCCGGGAAGTGACCTCGACGGCGACCGCTACCGCGACTGCCGGTCGACCAGCGACTCGACGTACTTCGCGACGACGTCGACCTCCAGGTGGACGGGGTCGCCGGGAGCCTTCCCCGACAGCGTGGTGCGGCGGTACGTCTCGGGGACGATCGCCACCTCGAACTCCTCGTCGCGGACGGCGGCGACGGTGAGGCTGATGCCGTCGACGGCGATCGACCCCTTCTCGACGACGTAGTCCGCGAGGTTGGCCGGCAGCGAGACGGTAAACCGCCAGTCGTCGCCGACCCCGTCGACGGCGACCGTGCGGGCGGTGCCGTCGACGTGTCCCTGCACGAAGTGTCCGTCCAGCCGGTCGTCCGCCCGCAGCGACCGCTCGACGTTGACGCGGTCGCCGGCGCCGAGTCGGTCGAGATACGTCCGCTCGACGGTCTCCCGTGCGAGGAAGACCTCGAACCACCGCTGCCCCCCGAGGTCGTCGGGGTCGAGCCCGCCGACCGATGGCGGGTCGCCGTCGAACCGGCCGTGTGCCTCGACGGTGAGACAGACGCCGTTCACCGCGATCGACTGTCCCCCCTCCAGGTCGGTGACGTCGGCGGCGATCCGTAGCCTGCGGCCCTCCTCGTCGGCGTCGACGTCGGTCACGACGCCGGTTCCCTCGACGATGCCGGTGAACATACCACCGCTGGGGCCCGACGTCTCGAAAGCGTTGTGGATGTCAGTTCTGAAACGGGCCGGTCGGCGACCGGCTCAGGGCTGTGGCTCCGGCTCGGCCTCGGCTTCGGCCTCTTCCTCGGTCTCAGTCCCGGTCTCGGCCTCGGCCTCCGTGTGGCCCTCGGGGGGCTCTCGTGCGGCCTCGACGAGCTCCTCGGTGGGCGTCTCCTGGGGGCTGTCGTGCAACAGCACGTCGATCGGGAGTGTGGGCGCGCCGCCGACGAGGTTCTCGAGGACGACGAGTCGCTGCCGGGCGCGGGACATGCCGACGTAGAAGACGCGACGCTCGTTGTCGGTGAGCGTCGGCACGGGTGAGGTCGTCTTCGTGAACTCGTCGACGCCCTCGACGTCCGTCGGGTCGGGGACGGTGGCGGCCATCTGCTCGACGACCTTCTCGGTGAGGTCGGTGGCGACGTAGACGTGGTCGGCCTCGCGACCCTTCGCGGAGTGGATCGTCCCCACGCGGACTCGCGAGGAGTCCATGCCGGCGTACTGCCCCGACGCGAAGTACGCCTTCATCGACTTCGTCTGGAACTTCGTCGCCTTCCGGACCATCTCCGAGGCGGCCGCGGGGTCGGGCACGAAGGGGGCGTGTTCCTCGACGAACTCCGGCTCGACGTGCAGTTCGGTGAGGTCCTCGACGCCGGCCTCCTCCTGACGGTCGTCGACGGCGTCGAACAGCGCGTCGCGGTCGTTGGCGCCGAAGGCGGTGGCGTCGAGCATGTCCGCCAGGCGACGCGCCTGCAGACCGGTCAGCGGCTCCCCCTCGTGGATCGCCTCGATCCCGCGGACGAAGTCGGTCAGACGGTCGGTCCACAGCCGCTGGTCGGTCATCGCGCGGAACGGCATCCCCTCGGTGATGAACTCGTCGACGAACCGGAACATCTGGTAGCGCGCCCGGAACAGCACCATCACCGTCTCGCTCGTGCCCTTTACCGTCCGTCGCACGTCCCGGGCGAGGTCGAGCATCGACGGGTGTGACATCGACTCGACGGCGCCACCCTCCGTGCGCGGGGAGAGGTTCTTCTCCTGGCGCTGGTCGATGTGACCCACCTCGTGCTGGACGGTGTTGAGAATGCGCGAGGGCAGTCGGTGGGAGGTGTCGAGAATGACGTCCTCGCCGCCCTCGTTCAACAGCAGTTGCGGGTCCGCTCCCTGCCAGGCGTACACCACCTGGTCGTCGTCGCCGGCGATCAGGATGCGGTCCATGTGGGGTTTCCACTCCTCGTAGACGTCGTACTGCAGCGTGGTGATGTCTTGGAACTCGTCGATGACGAGGTAGTCGACGTCCGGCAGCAGCGACCCCTGTTTCACCCGCTCCAGCATGTCCGCGAAGCCGACGAGGTCGTTCTCGCCCTTGTAGCGGCGCCACGCCCGGATCGCCTCCGGCACGTCGACGCGGTCGTCGTCGCTGGGCCAGGTCGGAGTGTACTTGTTGCCGTCCTGGGCGCGGTCGTCGATCGCCGGCGGCAGCCGGACGGTCTTGTCGTTCCACTTGAACGGGACGTCGTACCAGTCGGCGACCTCGCGGTCGGTACGCTGGAGCCACTGGCTCGTGGCGATCGTCTTGTTGCCGAGCGTCGTCGACCGCGCCGTCCGGCGGGCGGCGCCGGAGTACTCGTCCTCGAACTCCAGGCCGTACTCCTCACAGAACTCCTTCTTCTCGTCCTCGCCGACGACGTCGCCACGAGAGAGGTCGAGCAGCTCGTACGCCTTCGCGTGCATCGTGCAGACGTTACCCTGCAGCGCCCGAGGGTTCTCGTCGAGTCGCTCGGCGAGGCGCTCGCGGATCTCCGCCGCGGCGGCCCGCGTGTACGACACCACCAGCACGTCACGGACGTCGACGCCCTCGTCGAGCAGCCCCTCGACGCGGTCGAGCAGTGCCGTCGTTTTCCCACTCCCCGGCCCGCCGAACAGGCGGATCACCTGTGGGCTCTCGCTGTCCATCGTACACGTTCAGGCGATCGTCGCCTAAAAACGACTCGGAATATACTTACGGTCACGACCGAGGGAGAAGACCGGTACCGCGGCGGTGCTCTCAGTTGTTGCGTGGTGACCTCGCCTCGCGTACCTCGCTACCGTCGCGGATCTTGTCCTTGCAGTCCGGACAGACCCGCGGGTTGTCGATCCCACGCGGCGTGAACACTCGTGCGTACGCCTCCGTCACGAACGCCCCACAGTTCTGACACTCCGGCATTGTTGGTCCGTGCGAGGTTGAGACACCCCATGCTATAATACTGTCGTTACACACGCGCCCTGGCCTGATTCTGCCGGCTTCGTGCCGACGGAACGCGGCCGGCGGAGCACCGGTCGGTGGCGCTGAATTTTCAGTTGCTTTCTGACAGAAGACTGCCGGCGCGGATGTGCGGTACCGTCACCGGTACGGGAGTCGTCGGGCGTCCCGGCGCGACGGCGTCACTCGGGCGTCCACCCGCAGACGGAGCAGGCCGTCGCCGATGGCTCGTGGACGCCGCCACACTCCGGACACTGCTTCTTGTTGTAGCTCTCCTCCCAACGTGCCGACTCCGACAGGTCGCGCCGCGTCATGAACCGGTCGATGGCCTCCTCGTCGGCGTCGCCGGAAGTAGACGACATGGCCGCGCTACGGTGCAGACCAATATAAACCCTCGGGTCGCGGTGACACACCTCACACGACCGGCCGCGAGGGCGGCGACTCCGCCCCGACGGGAGCGGACGACGGCAGTCAGAAGGGGGCGTCCTCCCCGTCGGCCGACGCCGTCGTCCGGTCGGCGCCGGACTCGACGGGGCCGTCCCACGCCCGGAGCCCGTCGTCGAGGTTGTAGACGGTCGCCCCGTCGGGGACGCCCTCGTACGCCTCGAGCAGTCGCGCCGCACGCAGCGAACTCTCGCCTTTCGGGCAGACACAGACGATCTCCGCCTCCCAGTCCACCTCGTCGACGCGCTCGGGCAACTCCGGCAGCGGCAGGTTCACCGCGCCCGGTACGTGGGCCTCGTGGTACGCCCACGCCCGCCGGACGTCGACGACCTGTGACGGCTCTCCGCCCTCGATGCGTGCCCGTAGGTCCGCGACCGACATCGACTCGACCATCGCCGGCGGCTACGCGGCGGACCGTCGAAAGCGCTTCGCCCGGGAGAGTTACGTGGCCGCGGCGCCGAGTGCCGTCCGTGACGGCAGACGGAGAGGGACCGGAAGCGGGGACGCCGGCCGCCGGCGGCCGCCCCGACGACGCCCGTGACCGTGCCAGCCTCGACCCGACCGCCCTCGATCGCTACTCGCGACAGGTCGTCCTCCGCGAGGTCGGCAGCGAGGGCCAGCGACGCCTGCGCGGAGCCGCGGTGCTCGTCGTCGGCGCCGGCGGACTCGGCGCGCCGGCGATCGGGTACCTCGCCGGCGCCGGCGTCGGCACCCTGACCGTCGCCGACGGCGACGACGTCGAGCGGTCGAACCTCCACCGCCAGCCGGTCCACGGCGAGGACGACGTCGGCCGCCCCAAGACGGACAGCGCCCGCGAGTTCGTCGCCGGCCTGAACCCGGACGTCGACGTGTACACCCACGGCGTCGTCGACCCGGAGACCGCCCGGGACCTCGTCGCCGCTCACGACCTGGTACTCGACTGTGCCGACTCCTTCCGCGCTCGCTATCTGATGAACGACGCCTGCGTGCTCGCCGGCGTGCCGCTCGTCGGCGGCGCCGTCCACCGCTTCGAGGGCCGACTCGTCGGCGTCGACGCCGGCGGCGACCCGTGTTACCGCTGTGTGTTCCCCGAGGCGCCCGAGCCGGACACCGTACCCTCCTGTGCGGAGGTCGGCGTGCTCGGCCCCGTTCCGGGCGTCGTCGGAGCGACGCAGGCGGCGGAGGCGCTCAAGCGCCTGCTCGGCGTCGGCGACCCGCTCTCGGGCCGGCTCGTCGTTCACGACGCTCTCGGGAGCGAGGTCGAGACGGTGCCGTTCCCCTCCCGGGCGGACTGTCCGGTCTGTGGCGAGGCGCCGATCGAGTCGCTCGCGGCCGTGACCTACGAGGGGACCTGCGTCGTCGGCGACTGACCCGTCCGGGGTCAGTCGGCGTCGGCCCGCGGCGTGAGCGCGTCGACGGGCGCGACGGCCGTCTCGGGCGGCCGCTCGAACCGCCCGGGGTACAGCACCCAGGCGAGATACTCCAGGGTGTCGACGAGTCGCGGCCCCGGACAGTTGCAGTAGTCGTGGCCGTCCATCACGTAGACACGGTCCGTCCGTACCGCGGCGAGTTCGTCCCAGCCCGGCCGCTCGACGAGGTCGTCGACGTTCTCGCGGGTCTGCTCGACCGGGAACCCGCAGGGTGCGGCCACGAGGTACTCCGGGTCGTACCCGCGGACGTCCGCCCACTCGTGGACCGCCGAGGCCGACCCCCGTGCCGAGAGACCGTACGCGCCGCCGAGGAACTCGACCATCCCCGGTATCCAGTGCCCGGCCACCATCGGCGGCGCCGTCCAGTCGAGCACCGTCACACGGGGGCGCTCGACCGCCCCGTTCTCGTCCTCGTCCCCGTCGGCGCCGACCGCCGCCGGTCGAACGCCCAGGTCGCCGGCGGCGGCGGCCGGGGGCGTGGCCGGCACCCGGTCGGCCACCGAGCGGACCCGCTCGCGCAGGTCGTCGACGAGCGCCTCCGCCTCCCGCTGGCGGTCGAGCGCCCGCCCGACGCGCTCGACGTCGTCGAGCACGTCCGCCAGGCTGTGCGGGTCCGTCGTCAGTATCTCGCAGTCGAGGTCGGCCCGCTCGACGGCCTCCTCGACGAGCACGCTGTCGACGGCACACACCTCACAGACGCCCTGGGTGACGATCAGGTCCGGCTCCAGGCGGGCGAGCGTCTCGACGTCGACCTCGTAGACGCCGCCGCCGCGCTCGGCCTCGACGACCTGGCGGTTTATCTCCGTCGTCGACGCCTCGGGGTCGACGCGAGAGCGGTTGACCGACGGCAACTCGGTCGCGCGGGGCGGGTGGTCACACTCGTGAGAGACCCCGACCGGGTCGATCCCGAGCGCACAGACGATCTCCGTCGCCGACGGCAGCAGCGTGACGACGCGCACTGTTGATCGATCCGGACGTGTGCACGGAGGCTGATAAATCGTCGCTCCGCTCCTCGCCGCCGGCTCTCGTCGGCGGAGGGTCGGGAGCCGGCGTCACGGGACGGGCTCGTGTCCTCACGAGTCCTCGGGCGCGTAGTAGTACTCGCCGGCGCGTTTCTGTTCGCGGTCCTTCTGGCTGTCGGGCTTGTTGATGCGTGGACGGCCGACGCGGCCGTCGCGGCGGAACGTCACGCCGAGGTTCGAGAGGAAGTCGTTCATGCCGTCCCGCATCGACTGCGGGGTGCCGGCGTGGCCGCGCTCGGCGGGGTCGCCGTCGAACACCATCAGTCGGTCGCTGACGAGGTCGACCATGTAGATGTCGTGGTCGACGACCATCACCGTCGAGTCCTGGGACTCGCCGTAGCGGCGGATCGCCTTCGTCGCGAGTACGCGCTGCTCGACGTCCAGGTGGGCGGAGGGCTCGTCCAGCAGATAGAGGTCGGCCTCCTCGCTGAGACAGGCGGCGACGGCGACCCGCTGGCGCTCGCCGCCGGAGAGGTCGGTGAGCTGCTGTTCCATGATCCGCTCTAACTGCAGCGGCTGGGCGATCTCCGTGTTCCAGTAGGAGGTGCCGACGTCGTCGGTGACCGTCGAGAGGAAGGCGTCGACCCGCATCGGCTGGTCGATCTCGATGTACTGTGGCTTGTAGGAGACGTCGACGCCCGCGCCCAGCGCGGTCTCGTCCGGCCGCAGTCGGCCGGCGAGGACCTTCGCGAAGGTGGACTTACCGATGCCGTTCGGCCCGACGACGCCGAGCACCTCGTTGCGGTACAGCGTGCCGCCCTCCACCTCCAGGCGGAAGCCGTCGTCGCCGTACTGCCAGGTGAGGTCGGGGTAGTCGACCAGCGGCGTCGACTCGACGACCGGTCGAGGGGCGTGCTGCTCGAACTCGATCGGCTCGGGGCGGACGCGCATGTTCTCGTTCTCCAGGTAGCCCGAGAGGTACTCGTTGACGCCGACCCGGGTGGACTTCGGGTCGGTGAGCACGCCGTAGGCGCCGGGTTCGCCGTAGCCGACGTGGACGTCGTCGGCGAGCAGGTCCAGAATCGCCAGGTCGTGCTCGACGACGAGCACCGACCGCTCGGGGTCGCGCTCGACCAGGTCGCGGACGAGCCGGGCGACGGTCATCCGCTGACCGATGTCCAGGTACGGGGTGATCTCGTCGAGGAAGTAGAAGTCCGCGTCGCGGGCGAGGGCGGCCGCCACCGCCACCCGCTGGAGTTCGCCGCCGGACAGGTCTTCGAGCGCGCGGTCGAGCACCGGCCGGAGCGAGAGACGGTCGACGAGCCGGTCGAGAACGCCCCGCTCGTCGGTGCCCTCCAAGAGGTCGCGGGTGACGCCCTCGAACCGGTCCGGGATGCGGTCGACGTACTGTGGCTTGCGGGCGACGCTGACCTCGTCGTCGCGCACCGCGGCGAGGTAGTCCTGCAGTTCGGTGCCGCGGTAGGCGTCGACGACGGCGTCCCAGTCCGGCGGCTCCGCGTGTCGCCCCAGGTTGGGCACCGTCTCGCCCGCCAAGGCGTGGACGGCCGTGGTCTTGCCGATGCCGTTCGGGCCGAGGATGCCGGTGACGCCGCCCGGCTGTGGCACGGGCAGCCCGTACAGTGAGAAGGCGTTCTCGCCGTAGCGGTGCGCCGGCTGCTCCTCCAACTCCGAGGGCAGGTTGACGATCTGGATGGCGTCGAAGGGGCACTTCTCGACGCAGATGCCACACGACTCGCCCAGACAGATCTCCTCGCTGATGCGCACCTGGTCGGGCTTGCCGCGCTCGGCGTCCTCGCCGCGCAGGGTGATACACTCCTTGCCGGTGCGGTTGGGCGGGCAGTAGTTCTTGC
The DNA here is from genome assembly GCA_003022865.1 of Halobacteriales archaeon SW_5_70_135. Classification (GTDB taxonomy): domain Archaea; phylum Halobacteriota; class Halobacteria; order Halobacteriales; family SW-7-71-33; genus SW-7-71-33. Next base: position 81,177 of record PXSK01000041.1, read on the forward strand.
ACTCGTAGTTGCACCGGTCTGGCTGGCACCGGTCGAGGTCGACGACGGCGATGCTGTCGTCGGCCATCTCAGGCCCCGCTGGTGAGCAACACGCCCCAGGTGATGAACCAGAGTCCGAACGTCATCACGAGCAGGTAGAGGAAGTCCTTCGCGCCGAAGTCGTCCTTGAGGAGGCCGACGGCCCGCAGTGCCGCCGGCTGGACGGCGACCAGCGCGAACACCATGATCACCGGCGTGAGACTGGTGGCCGCGTCCGTCGGCGGCAGCCCGGCGGTCAGCTCCTGGGAGACGAACGCCGCCCCGACACCGGAGAGTGCGGCCACGGCAGTGACGAGCACCGCCCTGGTGTGGTCGTCGACGCCCGCGCCGCCGTCGACCTCGGCGTCGACGTCAGCGTCGGCCTGTTCGGTCGCCATAGCCGACGTTCTCGGCGCCGCGGCAAAAGCCGTTCGTTCCACCCGCCGCGGTCGTCGCACGCCAAGCTTATGAGGGTGGCATTCGTTTCGATTCGTAACGATGGCTGACGAGGACATCGAGGACCTGCCTCCCAGCGCGAAACTGGTGCTCAAGGTGTTACAGTACGACGGACCGCTCACGCAGAAACAGATCGTCGAGGAGTCGATGCTCTCCGCGCGCACGGTACGCTACGCCCTCGAACGCCTGGAGAACGTCGACGCCGTCGAGGAGGACGTCTACTTCGCCGACGCCCGACAGAGCCTCTACGAGATCGACCCCGAGGCGACCGTCACCGAGAACGGTGCCGACGCCTATCCCGCCGAGTGACTCCTCCTGTCCTGTGGCCGACACTCCGTCCCCCCGGCGCCGGCGACCGCTCAGCTCGGGACGACTCTGACCTCGTGGCCCCGGTCGACGGCACGCTCTATCTCCTCGGCGATCGCCGAGCCGCGGGAGACCTGCACCTCGCCGCCCCGTGAGACGGTGGCCGTGCAGACGTACACCTCGCCGGCGCGGATCTCGACGGTTTCGCCCTCGTAGCCCTGCGCCGGGACGACGACGTGCTGGCCCGTTATCTCGGGCGCGACGAGTTCGCCCTCGCCGGGCGTGTGCCGTGCCGGGTCGCCGCCCCCGCCGGGACCGCCGCTCCGACCCTGTCCCTGCCCCTGCCCCTGCCCGGGCCTCTCGTCGTGTGTGCGCACGTCGATCTCCATGCCGAGGCGGTCCTCGACGCCGGAGACGCGCCGGCCGCCCTTGCCGATCACCTGCGAGATGTCGTCGTCCTCGACGTAGACGATCGCCGAGTTCGGCCCCGTCACCTCCACCTCGACGTGACCGCGGGCGATCGCCCGCACTTCGCGTTCGATCTCCGAGCGGGCGATCCGGTCGACGCCGGTCTCCCCGCCGTCGCCGTCGCCGATCGGCACCGTCACGACCTGGCGGTTGAACGAGTAGATCTCGTACTCCGGGCGGCCGGTCTGGAACTCCCGCACCGTGATCACGGGTCGGGTGAGGTCCTCCTCGGTCAGCCCCTCGGGCACCTTCACCTCCGTGGAGACGTCGTAGACCGTGTCGACGCGACCCTCCTCGATGTAGACGACGGTGTCGACGATCTGGGGGATCATGCCCAGCTCGACGCGGCCGACGAGTCGCTGGAGCGCGTCGATGGCGCGGGTGGCGTGGACCACGCCGACCATCCCCACCCCCGCGAGGCGCATGTCCGCGAACACCTCGAAGTCGTCGGTCTTGCGCACCTCGTCGAAGACCGTGTAGTCGGGGCGGACCATCAGCAGCGCGTCGGCGGTCTTCGCCATGCTGCCGTCCAGGGCGGTGTACTGGGTGACGTCCTCGCGCACCTGTAGGTCGCGCGGTTTCTCCATCGTCTTCACCGAGAAGCCGCCGTCGGCGAGGAACTCCGCGACCGCCTGCGCGAAGGTGGACTTTCCCGCGCCGGGTGACCCGGAGATCAGCACGCCCCGCGAGCCTTCGAGCAGCCGCTCGCGGAGGTCCTCGGCGAACTCGTAGTCGTCGAGGTCGGTCTTGACGACCGGGCGGACGGCGGTGATCTCGCGGGCGTCCGAGAACGGCGGCCGGGCTATCGCGACCCGGTACTCGCGGAACTGGACGATCGTCATCCCCGGCTCGGAGAGCTCGACGAAGCCGTCCTCGCTCGCGCGGGCCGCGCTCTCGATCTCGGTCGCGTACGCCTCCAGCTCGGCGTCCGTGAGCGGGTCGTCGTCGACGGCCTCGAACTGCATCTCGCCGACGGCCCCCCGCTTGGCCATCGGTCGCACGCCGGTGCGGAGGTGCACGCTCATCGTCTGCTCGTCGAAGAACTCCGCGACGGACAGCGCCTCCACCTCGCTCGTGCGCGGTTCGAGCAGTTCGACGTCGAACTCCCCCTTCGCGCGGGCGACCCGGCTCTGCACCCGGTCGCTGGTCAGCAGCGTCGCCCCCAGGTCGGCGGCGTGGTCGCGGATGGCGGCGTCGAGTTCGCCCTCGCTCGCGGCCTCCGTCGCCGCCGGCCCGGGCCGGTCGCCGGCGTACTCCACGTCGACCCGGCCCTCGCCGGCGAGCGTCGCCAGCCGGTCGAGCTCCTCGATGCCGTCGAAGCCGGTGTCGAATCCGCGGTTGGCCTGTGCCTCCAGCTCGGAGACGACGACCTCCGGAACGGACACCGTGGCGCCCTCGTACTCGCCGCTCTCCACGCGCTCGGAGAGACGGCCGTCGACGACGACGCTCGTGTCCGGGACGACGATCATACGCCGTACAGAGTGTCGCCGCTCGACGTCCAGACTCTTGCGGACCGATAGTGATCTCCGTCGAATAAATACATTTGATAAAGAATCTTTTAATAATACGTCACATCTCGGTGACTGAATTCGTTTATTGGATGCATGTCGTTGATCCTTATGTAAACCCAGGCCGGCTTGTCGTCGTTTTCTCTCCAGTATTCATTGTATCCTTCCTGCTTGATTGTGCTCCAAAAATCACGGAAATAGTTAGCTCCTTCCTCTTTACATGTGGATGCATCCTCGTTTTCTATCGCAAATTTTATAATGGTTTTAGAGTGTTGGTTGAACATTTCGTAATCAACTGTCACAGTACTGGACTCGTTAACTGAGGTGTCCATTCCCTCTGCGATCTCCAATCTACTGATCGCGTATCTGTCATCCCGTTCTTCACAGTCACTACTAGTTGTCAACCAGCTGGGAGAGCTACCAACTGGTGAGACAGTCCTGCCCGTGTCATCAGTCCTGCTAAAGCTAGAACAACCAGGAACGCCAATAAGAACTAGCGCGCTTAGTGCCTGGCGTCGCCTCATGAGGCTGTTACACCTTACGACGTAATGTGTATTTTGTGATATTCGTCTGAGTGGTGCCGTCAAATTTGTGTGTTCAGGATCGAAATCATGAAATAGTTCGTGATCACGATCGAGGGCGACCGGGAGGAGCACGACAGCGCGGCCAACCTCGAGTGGGCGCGCGAGACCGAGCGCCGCCTGCGCGAGGCGGGTGGCTCCGGCGCCTACGCCGGCTTCGCCGGCGTCGAGGAGCAGGCCCGGGAGGACTGGACCGAGCAGGTGTACGCCGACAGCTACGACCGCCTCGCGGCGATCGAGCGAGAGTACGACCCCGAGAACGTCCTCCGGCACAACGTCAACGTCGATCCGCGGGTCGCCGCCGAGACGCCGGCCGACGATGACCGACCCGCCCTCCCCGCTCCGTCCCCTCGTGCCGGAACCGTCAGACACACCTCACCGCCCAACGCGTAGAGGCGCATGAGCCGACTGCAGGAGTACTGGGGGGTCGGGCCGAAGACCGCGGCGCTGCTCCGGGAGTCCGTCGGCGCGAGCGAGGCCGTCGAGGCCATCGAGTCGGCGGACGTGCGCACGCTCACCGAGGCCGGACTGTCGGGTGGTCGAGCGACCCGGATCGTCCCCGGATCCGCGTGCGCACGCCGCTGTCGGACCGCGAGGTCGCCCGGGAGCGCGTCGCCGAGGTGATCGCGGCCCGGGAGTCCTGGGCCGCGATGGACGAGTCGACGCGGGCGGCGGTCGTCGACGCCTTCGAGACGTACGACGGCACGGCCGGCGAGCGTGCCGCCGTCGAGGCCGCACTGGTGCTGGCGGCCGCCGGCGCGACCGAGGGCGTCTTCGAGCCGCTGGGCGACCTCAACCGCGAGACACTGCGCTCGGCTGCGGAGGCGCTCGGGGGGCTGGACGGCGAGGACGTCCGCGACAGCGTCGACGACCGGCTCGACGCCCTGCGCGAGCAGTACGCGGCCGTCGACCGTCTGTCGACGACGCCCGGCGAGATCGTCGCGGACCTCGGCCGGGGCGACCCCGAGGCGCTGGAGAGTGCGTTCGTCCGTCGGGTCACAGACGAGACGGGCGTCGAGACCGCCCGCGTGCGGGCGGCGACGCCGACGGACGCCCGCGACGCGGCCGACTTCGTCCGCGGGACGCTGCGGACGCTGGTCGACGACCTCGCGGCGGCGGTCGCGGAGCGCGAGACCGAGGTCCGCGGGCGGCTGCGCGACGCCGTCGGCGAGGCCCGCGAAGAGGTCGACGCCGCCGTCGGGGCGGTCGACGACGCCGCCGTCCACGTCTCGCTGGCTCGCTTCGCCGAGACGTACGACCTGCGCGCCCCGGAGTACGCCGACGAGCCGGGCGTCGCCGTCGTCGAGGGCCGCAACCTCGACCTGGCGGCCGCCGGCGAGGCGGTCCAGCCGGTCACCTACGCCGTCGGCGACGTCGGGGTAGAGGCGAGTGTGAGCCCCCGCCCGCCGACGGCGCGGGTGGCGGTGCTCACCGGCGCCAACAGCGGCGGGAAGACGACGCTGCTTGAGACGCTGTGTCAGGTGGTGCTGCTGGCGTCGATGGGGCTGCCCGTCCCGGCGAAGCGGGCGACGGTGGGGCGGCTGGACGCGGTGGTCTTCCACCGGCGACACGCCTCGTTCAACGCCGGCGTGCTGGAGTCGACGCTGTCGAACGTCGTCCCGCCGCTGACCCGCCGGGAGCGGACGCTGATGCTCGTCGACGAGTTCGAGGCGATCACCGAACCCGGCCGGGCGGCGGACCTGCTGCACGGGCTGGTCGGACTGACCGTCGAGCGGGACGCACTCGGCGTGTTCGTCACCCACCTCGCGGACGACCTCGAACCGCTGCCCGAGGCCGCTCGCACGGACGGCATCTTCGCACAGGGGCTCGGCCCGGACCTGGAACTGCGGGTGGACTACCAGCCCCGCTTCGACACCGTCGGACGGTCGACGCCCGAGTTCATCGTCTCCCGCCTGCTGGCCGACGCCGAGGACGCCCCGGAGCGGGTGGGCTACGAGGCGCTGGCGGAGGCCGTCGGCGAGTCCGCCGTGCAGCGCACGCTCGCCGACGCCCGCTGGGCCGACGGTTCCTGAGCCGGGTGCCGCGAGCCCAAGAGTGAAGCGGTGACCGGCAGAAGCAGAGGAGACGACTCCGGTCGGCGAGAGTGCCGCGAGCCCAAGAGTGAAGCGGTGACGGACCGACGGATGCCTATGGCGACGACAGACTCCGACGTCGCGAACGCGCCACAGGCCTACGAGAAGCTGATCGACCGGTACGAGCGGGTGTCGAACCTGAACTACGCGAGCATGTACCTCAACTGGGACCAGCAGGTGACGATGCCCGAGGCCGGCGCCGCCGGCCGCGCCAGGCAGCTGTCCGCGCTCTCGGAGACCACCCACGAGCTGCTGACCGACGAGGCCGTCGGCGACTGGCTCGCCGCCCTCGAAGAAGCGGATCTCGACCCGGGCGAGGCGGCGAACGTCCGGGAGATCCGCCGGGACTACGAGCGCCGCGAGGCCGTCCCCGCCGACCTCGCGGCCGAAATCACGGAGACCGCCTCCGAGAACCAGCAGATCTGGCAGGACGCGAAGGCCGAGGACGACTTCGAGGCGTACGCCCCCCGACTGGAGCGCACCCGCGACCTGCAGGTCGAGCGCGCCGAGCACGTCGACCCCGAGACGTCGCCGTACGAGGTGATGTACGAGGACTCCCATCCGTACCTGCCGATCGAGACGATAGAACGCGTCTTCGAGCGTCTCGCCGACGAGCTGCCGGCGATGGTCGCCACGATCCGCGCCGAGGGCGACGAGCTGCCTCGCGTCGAGGAGCCCACGGACGAGGAGACCCAACGGGAGATCTCGGAGCGCGCGCTCGACTTCCTCGGCTACGACCGCTCGCGCGGACGGCTGGACACGGCGCCGCATCCGTTCATGGCCGGCAACCAGTTCGACGCCCGCGTGACCACGCGGTTCAACCCCGAGGACCCGATGGACCCGCTGACGGCGACGGTCCACGAGTTCGGCCACGCCACCTACCAGCTCGGACTACCGACGGAACACTACGGCACGCCGCTGGGCGAGTCCGTCGGCTCGATCCACGAGTCACAGTCCCGGTTCTGGGAGAACCACGTCGGCCGCACGAAGCCGTTCTGGGAGGCCTTTCTCCCCGAGATCGATGACCTGCCGGGCTACGACGTCACCCCACAGGAGGCCTACGAGGCCGCCAACCGCATCTACCCGGACAACCTCATCCGCGTCGAGGCCGACGAGCTCACCTACCACATGCACATCATCCTCCGCTCGGAGATCGGGCGCCAGTTCGTCGAGGGCGACCTCGCCGTCGAGGACGTGCCACAGGCGTGGAACGACGGGATGGACGAGTATCTCGGCGTGCGCCCGGAGACTGACGCGGAGGGCTGTCTCCAGGACATCCACTGGACCTCCCGGTTCGCCGCCTTCCAGGGGTACACCGTCGGCTCGGTGCTGGCCGCCCAGATCGACGCCACCGTCCGCGACGATCTGGACGTCGACGGGCTGGTGCGCGAGGGCGAGTTCGAGCCGATCCACGACTGGATGGTCGAGAACGTCCACAGCCACGGCAAGCGCTACACCACGCCCGAACTGATCGAGGAGGCCACCGGCGAGGCGCTCACGGCGGACTACTTCCTCGAGTACGCCCGCGAGAAGTTCTCCTCGCTGTACGGCGTCTCGTTGTGATCGGTTTTTCGGGTCTCGTCATTTCTCTCGGTACGTGTCGGTCTTCTCGGCCTCTTGGTCGGCCCGGAGAGCCCCCGTTCACGGCCGTTCGCCTGCCGCGAGCCAGTCAGAACTCGAAGAGTGCTGATGACGTTCGTCAGAGCGGCGCTCTGACGGGCCAATCAGAACCCTGCGGGCTCTGGTGACGCCGCAAGCGCCGGCGACGGTCGAAAATCTACAATTTTCGGGCCAGTCAGAGCTGCCCGCTCTGGCGACGGTCGAAAATCGACGATCTTCGAGCCAGCCAGAGCCGCCGGCTCTGGTGACAGTCGAAAATCGTAGATTTTCGAGCCAACCAGACCGCAGAGCGGTCTGGTGACGCCAGGGCTTCGTGAGATACGGCTACGAGGTCGAGAGCAACTGAGGAGAACGCGCCGGGGGCATCGTGGGCTACTTCGTCGGGACCGAGAGCGACGGACGACGAGACCGAGCATAACCACGAAGGGTCACCCGGCCGAACAGTGCGTATGCCAGCACCGACAGTCGACGTCACCACGCGACCGGCCCACGCGCTCGACAGCGAGAGTAAGACAGCACATTCCGCGAGGCCAGCGTGATCGACCTGAGCCAGTCGCTGCCGCCGGCCTGGACGTACCCCGGCGACCCGGAGACGAGCGTCGAGGCACATCGACGCGCCCGCCCACACCGAGCCCGACGGCGCCACGCTGGGCGCGTTCCCGGTCGAGCGGTTCCGCTGGCGCACGCTGCGGGTCGACTGCACCGACCTCCACGCCCGCGCTCCCGTGCCCGCGGAGCGGCTGCCGCCGGCCGAGGCGACGGCCGACGTCGACCTGCTGGCCGTCCACACTGGCTGGGACCGACACTGGGGCACGGAGCGCTACCGCGACCACCCGTGGCTCGCGCCCGCCGCTGCCCGGGAGTGTGCCCGCCGCGGGCTGGACGTCGCGGTCGACGCCCCCAGCGTCGACCCCACGCCGCCGGCCGCTCGGACGGCACACGCGACCGACGCGAGCGAGGACGCCGACCCCGGCGGACCCGAGACGGAGGGCGGCCACGGCGACGGACTGGCGGCCCATCACGCCCTCCTGGGGGCGGGGCGGCTGATCGTCGAGAACCTCACCGGCCTGGGGGCGGTGCCGGAGCGGTTCGACTTGTGGGCGCCGCCGCTCGCGCTCGACGCCGACGCCGCGCCGGCGCGGGCGGCCGCCGTCGTCGAGTGAGCGCGGGAAGCGAGGGGTTATAGCCGACCGGCGGCAACGTCGCGCATGGACGAGGCCGACGCCGACCCCGATTTAGACCCGGGGGCGGGCGACGAGACGGACGGGGACGCCGCCGAGTCGCCCGGCGAGGAGGGGAACGGGCCACCCGACGACCTGGACCCCGAGCGGCGCGAGGAGCGGACGGCGGCGTTCTACGACGCCCTGGAGTCCGTGGGTCGACCGGTGGCGACCGCCGGCGAGGTGGCGCGTCGCACGGAGCTGAGCCACGACGCGGCCGACGACCTGCTGGCGGCGCTGCCGGACGCGAACCGGCTCGACGTCTCGAACGACCCGGTCGTCTGGTATCCCGAGGACCTGGAGACGCTGACCGACCGCGAGCGCGTGGTGGTCTTCCCCGACCGCCGGGAGGTCGTCGTCGACCAGCCCGACCAGTACACGCTCGCCCGACTGTCGGGCTTTGCCCGCCTCGTCACCACCTCGGGCGAGGGGAGCTACATCTACGAGGTCCGGGACTCGGACGTCTGGGCCGCCCCCCACGAGGACCTGGGCGAGCTGACCGCGGCGATGCGGTCGGTGCTCGGTCGGTGGGAGCGCCTGGAGGAGTGGGTGCGCGCCCAGTACGAGCGCACCCGGAAGTTCCGCCTGCGCACGGACGGCGAGAGGCTGGACGACGACCTGGTCCGCGGGCTCGTCAGCGACACGGAGGCGTGGGTCGTCGAGGGGGAGGAGGCCGCGATCAAGCGACAGCTGTACGACGCCGGCTACCCCGTCCGCGACGACCGCCGACTGGACGAGGGCGAGACCCTTCCGCTCGACCTGGAGCTGGAGCTGCGCGACTACCAGCGCGACTGGGTCGACCGCTTCACCGAGCGCGGCGCGGGCGTACTTGTCGGCCCGCCGGGCAGCGGCAAGACCGTCGCCGCCATGGGGGTCATGGCCGCGATCGAGGGCGAGACGCTGGTGCTCGTCCCCTCCCGCGAACTCGCCGGCCAGTGGCACGACGAACTGCTCTCGAAGACGACGCTCTCTCCAGGTGAGGTCGGCGAGTACCACGGCGGCACGAAGGAGATGGCACCCGTGACGATCGCCACCTACCAGACCGCGGGCATGGACCGCCACCGCGAGCTGTTCGACGCCCGCCGCTGGGGGCTGATCGTCTACGACGAGGTCCAGCACGTCCCGGCGCCGATCGCCCGCCGCAGCGCCGAACTGCAGAGCAAATCGCGCTTGGGGCTGTCCGTCGACGGTGACGCCGTCATCCCCGTACGACGTGACGGCATCGTCGAGACGACGACTATCGAGGAGTTCGTCTCGAAGTACCTCGGGGACCATACTGGCGTTGCTTCGGTCACCGACGCCGAGACACTCGGTATCACCGACGAGGGAGAGGTGGTGTGGACGGACGTCACGGGCGCGATGCGTCACGAGAACACGAGCGACCGCTACACCGTCAGGGCGAGTAACGGCCGGCAGGTCACCGTCACGGAGGACCACTCGCTGATCGCCTTCGACGGCGACGAGATGGAGATCGTCGAGCGGACGCCACAGGAACTCGGGGATACCGACTATCTCCTGCAGCCTGCGACGCTCCCGGAAGTCGGCGGCGCACAGTCGACCTTCGACGTGATGGGAGCACTCGACAAGGGGTACGTCCTGGTCGACGAGGACGCTCCCGTATCGGTGTTCGACCCGCTGTACGAGGAGGGGATCGGGAGCAACAAGAACAGGTACAACTGGAAGACACGGCGGTCACTCCCGCTGTCAGTCGCTCGGGAGATCGGTCTCGACAGGGAGCACGTACGCGGCGTGTACGTCCGAAAGCGCGATCAGTACCTCCCGCCGGACGTCGATATCGAGGACTTCGCACGCTTAGCGGGGCTGTTCGTGGCCGACGGCAACGTTGACGGCCACCGCATCGATCTGTACGCGGCGGATTCGGACACGAACTCAGAGGTCGAGGAGTTCCGTTCAATCGTCCGTGCGGTCGCACCGGAGGCGAACGTATATACGACGGGGAACGGGGAGAACTGCACGACGGTCAGAGTTGGTGGTCCCCTCGCACCCCTGTTCGAGAACGTCGGACTCGCCGGCACGGCACGCGAGAAGTCCGTGCCGTCGTTCGTGCTGTCGAACCCCCTCGCGCGTGTGGCGTTTCTCGAAGGGATCGTTCTCGGCGACGGTTACAGACAGAAACGGGATCGCGGGAAGGAGACGGTCACGATCTCGACGTCAAGCGACGAACTCGCTCAGGGGCTGAATCTCGTACTGGCGTCACTCGGCCACGTGGGGGGGAACTACCGCCGCGAGCCAGACGTCGCCGTCCGCGAGGGAGATCACGACACTGTCACGAACAACATGATCCGGTACAACCCGAAGAATCGCCGGAAGACCCCACGAAAGGCGATGACGCCGTTCACCGAGGAGCTGCGGGAGCTGTACCAGTCGACCGAGCGAAACGAGAGCCGCGTGTACAGCGCGGACGGCGGAGCACTGCGAAGCGGACTCGAACACCGGAGTCGGCTCTCGTCCGACGAGTTGCAGACGATTCTGTTCCGCTCGGACAACGACGACCACCGCTGGTTGCGGGAGACGGACGTGGCGATGCTCGAAGTCGACAGCGTCACACCGGCAGACGACCAGGATCAAGAGCACGTCTACGACGTCTCGACCGGGACCGAGAACTTCCTCGGCAACCACCTGTTCTGTCACAACTCCGCCACGCCGGTCAGGGAAGATGACAAGGAGTCCGAGATCTTCACGCTGGTCGGCCCGCCCGTCGGCACCGACTGGACGGCGCTGTTCGAGGCGGGCTACGTCGCCCGCCCCGAGGTCGAAATCCGGTACGTCCCCTGGGACCCCGAGAGCCGCGACGAGTACGCCGCCGCCTCCGGCCACCGGAAGCGACAGGTCGTCGCCTCGAACGCCGCGAAGGTGCGGGCCGTCGAGAACCTCCTCGACGAGACGGCAGGGAAGGCGCTCGTCTTCGTCGACTACCTCGACCAGGGGGAGGCGATCGCCGAGGCGCTGGAGGTGCCCTTCGTCAGCGGGGAGACCCGTCACGCCCGCCGGGCGAAGCTACTGTCCGAACTCCGGCACGGCGAGCGCGACCTCTTGGTCGTCTCCCGCGTGGCCGACGAGGGGATCGACCTGCCGGACGTGGAGACGGCGATCGTCGCCTCGGGGCTGGGCGGCTCCCGCCGCCAGGGCACCCAGCGGGCGGGCCGGACGATGCGACCGCTCGGCCGGGCGCGGATGTACGTCCTCGCCACCCGCGGCACCGAGGAGGAGGAGTTCGCCCGCGGGCGCACCCGCCACCTGGCGAGCAAGGGCGTGCGGGTGCGCGAGACGGAGGCCGACGTCGATATCGAAGACGAGGGCGAAGGCGAGGACGAGGACGGAGACGGGGAGCCGGCGGCCGTCGACGCGACCGGCGACGACCCGCCGGCGACCGCGGGCGAGGCCGGGACGGACGAGGACTGACCGGCGAAGACTCTTACTGACCCCGTCGAGGCAGGGTGCATGACCGCGACGGACGAGCGCGAGGCGTTCCCGGTCGGTCTGGACTTCGAGGCCGACGCCGCGCTGATCGAGGGGAAGACTCGGCAGGCGCGGGCGGCGCTCGACCGCCACGACGACGGCGTCGACTGCTGGCTCACGTTCGCCCGCGAGACGACGGCGACGCCGGACCCGTCGCTGCCGCTCCTGCTCGATTTCGGCGTCGTCTGGCCCACCGCCGTCGTCGTCGCGCCCGAGGAGTCACACGTCGTCCTCGGACGCCACGACGCGCCGAATGCCCGCGCGCTCGGCGTCCACGAGGTCCACCCGTACGACGAGTCGATCCGCGAGGCGCTCTCGACGGTGATGGAGCGCGTGGGCGCGGAGCGCGTCGGCTGCAACTGGGACCCGGACGACCCGATGGCCGACGGGCTGAGCCACGGGCTCTACCGGCGACTGACGGACCTGCTGCCCGACCGCGAACTCGTGAGCGCCGCCGGGTACGTCGGCGAGGTGCGCGGCGCGAAGACCGACCGGGAGCGCGAGCGGGTCGACGCCGCCGTCCGCACCACGGAGCGGCTGCTCGGCGACCTGCGCGAGCACTACGAGCCGGCCTGGACCGAGCGCGACGTCGCCGAGCACCTGCGCGGCCGGGCGGACACGCTGGGGCTGGGAACCGCGTGGGACCGGGCGTACTGTCCCTCGGTGCACGCCGGCAGCGACGGCGAGGTCGGCCACACGAGGCCCGGCGACCGGCGGGTGCCGGCGGGCGAACTGCTGCACGTCGACTTCGGCGTGCGCGTCGCGGGCTACTGCGCGGACCTCCAGCGGACGTTCTACCGCCCGGCGGACGGCGCGGAGCCGCCCGCCGGACTGCGGGAGGCGTTCGAGGCCGTCCACGCGGCAATCGACGCCGGCAAGGCGGCGATCGAACCGGGGATCGCCGGCCACGAGGCCGACGAGGCGGCCCGGGAGACGGTCGTCGACCGCGGCTACGACGAGTACGCCCACGCGCTCGGCCACCAGGTCGGCCGACACGCCCACGACGGCGGCACGCTGCTGGGGCCGCGCTGGGAGCGCTACGGTACGGCGCCGGAGCGACCGGTGCGGGAGGGCGAGGTGTACACCGTCGAGCTGGGCGTGGACACGGAGTGGGGGTACGTCGGCGGCGAGGAGATGGTCGTCGTCACCGACGGCGGGGCGGCGTGGGTGAGCGAGCCACAGCGAGAGCTGTGGCGGCTGTGAGCGTCCGTGGTGGGAGAGTGACGACTGCGGGGCGTTCGGGGAAGGTCAGGGGAAGGGCGGGAACGGGTGGCCGGGGTCACTCAGGGCGGACGACACCCTGACACGAGGGACACTCCGCGTAGGCGGCCGCGGTACCGGACCGCTCGTACTCTATCAGCACCCGCTCCGACGAGATCGGGGACCCACAGGTCGGGCAGCGACCGACAGCGTCACTGGAGTGCGGTGTCGTGGACATCGTCGGTGACTCGTTCCCGCACACGTCTCTGAGTACCGGGCGAACATATACCTCCCCCGTGCGGAGTGAAAGTGAAACTGCGTGCCGGGAACGGGAGGCGCGGCCCGTCAGACGGCCGTCGGACGGCGACCGTACTTAAATAGTGACGCTCCGTAGCGCGGGCGGCCGGCTCAGTCGAACCGCGTGTTCGGTCGGTCGAACCCGCGGGCGAGGTCGGCCTCGTCGACCGCGAGTACCGTCGGTCGGCCGTGCGGACAGGCGTCCGGCCGGTCACACCCCCCGAGTCGGGCGAGCAGGTCCTCGGCGGCCGCACGGTTGACGGTGCCCGCACGGAGCGACTCGTGGCAGGCCAGGTCGACCAGCGGTCGCTCCAGGTCGAGCGCGTCCGCCGGGTCGCTCGCGCCCGGTCGTTCGGCGGCGACGGCGTCGAGTACGTCCCGCAGGGCCGCCGGGGCGACGGCGTCGCCGCCGGGCGCCGGCACCCCGCTCACGCAGGCGGTGTCGTCCCCGCGGACGTCGACCCCGAAGCCGAGGCGCTCGACGGCGGCCGCGACCGCCTCGCCCCGCAGCAGGGCGGCCTCGCTCGCCGACAGCGCGACGCCTGCGGGTGGGTCGACGGCGACGCTCGCGACGCCGTCGGCGGCGTCACGCAGTCGCTCGTAGGTGACCCGCTCGTCGGCGGCGTGGGCGTCGACGACGAGCAGTTCGTCGCCGCGCTCGCAGAGCACGTAGAGCTCGCGGAAGACGCCGACGACCTCGGCGTCGGCGAGCACCCCGTCCTCGATCGGCTCGGCGACCCCGGCCAGGTCGAGGTCGGCGCGGCCGACGACCTCGACGTCGGCGGTCGACAGCGCCTCGCCGACGGCGGTCGTGACCGCCTCACTGGCGGCGTCGGCGTCGGCGAAGGCGACCGACCGCTTGCGGGGGTGGACGTTCACGTCGACGCGCTCGGGCGGGACGGTCACGTCGACGACGGCGAGCGGGTAGCGGTCGGGCGACAGCAGTCCGTCGTAGCCGTCGACGACTGCCCGGCACAGGTCGGGGTCCCGCACCGCCCGCCCGGCGACCGCGACGTGGACGTGCTCCCGGCTGGCCCGGGTGACCGTCGGCCGACAGGCGAGTCCCTCGACGCGAACCGGACCGGAGCGGTCGGCGAACTCCACCGCGGCGCCGGCGGCGTCGCGGTCGTACACCGACAGGAGCGCCTCGACGCGGTCGCCCGCCCCGGGCGTCCGCAACACCTCGCGGCCGTCGTGTGTCAGCTCGAAGCGCACGTTCGGCCGGACGAGCGCGTACCGCGAGACGACGTCGCTTACCTTCGCGAACTCGCGAGCGGACGAGGCCAGCGACGCCCGGCGGACGGGCCGGTCCGCGAACAGGTCCCGCACCTCGACGGTGGTGCCGACGCCGCGGGCCGCCGGTTCCGGCTCGCCGACGGCCTCCTCGACACGGACTGCCACGGCCTCGTGCCCGTCGGCGTGGGTGGTCAGCTCGACCGCGCCGGCGGCCTCGGCGACGGCCGCCAGCGCTTCCCCCCGGAAGCCGAGCGTCTCGACGCGAGTCACGTCCGCGGCGGACCGCAGCTTGCTCGTCGCGTGACGCTCGAACGCCCGGACCGCGTCGCCGGGGACCAGCCCGCGGCCGTCGTCTCTGACGGCCACGCGCTCGCGGCCGCCGCCGTCGACCGCGACGGCGACCCGCTCCGCGCCCGCGTCGAGGGCGTTCTCGACGAGCTCCGCGACGGCGTCCGCCGGCGCCGTCACCACCTCGCCGGCGGCGATGCGCTCGACGGCCGCCGCCGGCAGCCGTTCGACGCGGCCCTCGTGGTCCCATGGCGGCGTCTCGCCGTCCGGCTCGCCGTCGTCGGGGCCGTCGCCGCCGTTCGTGTTCCGGCTCATTCGTCCGCGGCGAGCGATTCGAGTTCGGCGAGCAGATTCAGCGCCTCGATCGGCGTCGTCGTCGCCAGGTCGACCGCCGCGAGGCGCTCTCTGACCGGGTCGCCCTCCGGCTCGTCGCCGGTCCCGTTTTCGGCCGGCGGCTCGGGGCCTGTACCGTTCGTCGCCGGTGAGCCGGTCGCGGCGTCGCCGTCGGGCCCGCGGGTCGTCCCGTCGACGCCGTCGGACCCGCGGGTCGTCTCGTCGACGTACTCGCGGGCGCGCTCGACGACGGGGTCGGGAACGCCGGCCATGCGGGCGATCTCGACGCCGTAGGAGGAGGAGGCAGCCCCCTCGCGCACGTCGTAGCGGAAGGCCACGTCGTCGCCGGTCCGCTCGGCGCCGAACTGCAGCGTCCGCACTCGCGGCAGGTCGGCCGCCAGTGCGGTGAGCTCGTGGTAGTGAGTGGCAAAGAGCGTGTAGGCGCCGACCTCGTCGTGAAGGAACTCCGTTACCGCGCGGGCGATAGAGCGACCGTCGACGGTGCTCGTCCCCCGTCCGACCTCGTCCAGCAGCACCAGCGAGTCCTCGGTGGCGGCGTGGAGGATCGTCGTCAGTTCTGTCATCTCCCGCATGAAGGTGGACTCGCCGCCGGCGATGTCGTCGCTGGCACCGACGCGGGTGTAGACGCCGTCGAGCACCGGCAGCCGGGCCTCCTCGGCGGGGACGAAGCTGCCGGCCTGGGCGAGCACCGCGACGAGTGCCGTCTGGCGCATGTACGTCGACTTGCCCGACATGTTCGGCCCGGTGATCAGCGCGACCGGCCGCTCCTCCAGGTGGAGCCCGTTCGGGACGAACTCCCGCGTGCGCTCGACGACGGGGTGGCGCCCGGCCTCGACGTGGACTCCGTCGGCGCCCATCGTCGGGCGCGTGTAGTCGTACTCGACCGCGGTGACGGCGAAGCCGACCAGGGCGTCCAGCGCCGCCAGCCGGTCGGCGACCGCTCGCAGGCGGTCGGCCTCGGCGGCCACGGCGGAACGCACCTCGCGGAACAGTTCGAGCTCGCGGGCGTCCGCCCGCTCGGCGGCGCCGAGGATCTTGTCCTCGCGGCGCTTCAGGTCGGGCGTGTAGAACCGCTCGGAGTTCTTCAGCGTCTGTCGCCGGGTGTAGTCGTCCGGGACGCGGTCGAGGTTGGGGTTTGTGACCTCGATGTAGTAGCCGTGGACGTCGTTGTACCCGACCGACAGCGAGTCGATGCCGGTGCGCTCGCGCTCCCGCGCTTCGAGGTCGGCGACCCACTCGCGGCCCGTCCGTTCCGTGGCCCGGAGCTCGTCCAGCTCCTCGTCGAAGCCCTCGCGGATCACGCCGCCGTCGGTGATTTCGGCGGGCGGGTCGGGACGGACCGCCTCGCTCACCAGGTCGCGGACGTCGTCCATCGGGTCCAGGTCGGCCCGGAGGCCGGCGAGCAGGCCGGCGTCTCCGTCCGCGCCGTCGGCGTCCGGAGGGTCGAGTCGGTCGAGGGCGTCGAGGACGTCGGGCACCACGTCGAGCGTGGTTCGCAGCGATCGCAGGTCGCGGGCGTCGGCGCGGGCACGGGTGGTGCGGGTGACGAGTCGCTCCAGGTCGTAAGCCGCGCCCAGCGCGTCGCGGAGGTCCTCGCGGACGAGCGGGGCGTCGACGAGCGCGGCGACGGCGTCGTGGCGGGCCTCGATCGCGTCGCGGTCGACCAGCGGCTGGCGGAGCCACGCCGTCAGCCGGCGCCGGCCGGGCGCGGAGGCGGTCGCGTCGACAGTGTCCCGGAGTGTCGGACCCTCGCCGGTCGAGCGCGTCTCGAACAGTTCGAGCGAGCGCGTCGCGGTGGCGTCCAGCCGGAGGTAGTCGTCGGGGTCGTACCGGCGGAGTCGGGAGACGTGACCTAGGCGTCCGTCGGCGCCGCCCTGCGTGTACTCGGCGTACGCGAGCAGCGCGCCACAGGCCCGCAGTTCGGCGCGGTCGCCCGTCAGCGAGGGCGGGCCGACGTGTTCCTCCAGTGTCGTCGCCGCCCGGTCGAGTTCGAACGCCGCGGGGTCGTGAGCGCCGCGAGTCACCGTCGGGTCGGCCTCCACGTCGGGGACGGCGAGCCGGGGGTCGACGACGAGCTCCGCGGGGTCGAACCGCTCGGTCTCCTCGCACACCGTCTCCCACGAGCCGCCGGCGACGGTCACCTCGCCCGTCGAGACGTCGACGAAGGCGACGGCGTACTCGCCCGGCGGGAGGTCGGTGTCGGCGTCGAAACCGGCGTCGTCGAGGTCGGCCCCGGCGACGAGGTGTGCCGGGTCGAGGTCGGGACCGCCGGCGAGGCAGGCGACGTAGTTCGCGGCGCCGGGCGCGAGCAGTTCGTCGTCGGTGACGGTGCCCGGCGTGACGACGCGGGTGACCGCGCGCTCGACGACACCGCTGACCTCGTCGGGGTCCTCGACCTGGTCGGCGATCGCCACCCGGTAGCCGGCCGCCAGCAGCGAGTCGACGTAGCCGGCGGCGCTGTCGACCGGCACGCCGGCCATGCGGTAGGTGCCCGTGGAGTCCTCCCGCTGGGTGAGGGTGACCTCACAGACCCGGGAGACCGCCTCGGCGGCGTCACAGAACGCCTCGTAGAAGTCCCCCACCTGAAAGAGCACGAGGGCGTCGTCGTACGCCACACAGAGCTCGAAGTACTGCGACATCATCGGCGTGAGGTCCTCGCGGCTCTCGGCCATCTCCGGCGGCGGACCCGTCGCGCTCGCCCCGCCGTTGCCGTCGCCGTCGTCGGCGTCCGTGGCGTCGGCGTCCATACCCGTATCACGCGGCACGCTCACACTAAACGTTCGCGGAGTCGGGACGGAGGGTGAAACCGACGTTTCAGCCAACACGACGTTGATGAGGCCGTCGCCCGTCGTCGGCAGTGTCCCCGTCGGCCCTCCCGGCCGCCTCGACCCGAACGGCACTCCCGCCGGTCCGTCGGCCGCCGGGGACGGCCCTCCACGTCCTCCTGCGCCCGTCGTCGGCCGGGCGGAGCCACCCGCCGCCGTTCTCGCGTCGCGCGGACTCGCTGCCCGGGACGGCGCGGCCGTCCCGGTCCTCCCGCGACGGCCGGACTTTTTTTACGCGGGGCGTCGGAGCGGTCGGCGATGGCAAGCAGCAGGTCGGTCGTGATCGCGGCGCTGGTCGCCAACGGGGCGATCGCGGTGCTGAAGTTCGTCGGCTTCACCCTGACCGGGAGTCCGTCGATGCTGTCGGAGACGTACCACTCGGTATCGGACACGGGCAACCAGGTGTTCCTGCTGGTGGGCATCTGGTTCAGCAACCGCGAGGCCAGTCGCCAGCACCCCTTCGGCTACGGGAAGGCGCAGTTCTTCTACGCCTTTCTCGTCTCGGTACTGCTGTTCGGCATCGCCGGCTGGGAGTCCGCGAAACACGGCTACCACGAGCTCACCCACCTCGGCGAGGGGCACGAGACGATGGCCGCGAGCGCACCGTTCGTCGGGGAGTTCCCCGCCGTCTGGGTCAACTACGGCGTGCTGGTCGGCGCGATCGTCTTCGAGTCCTACGCACTGTGGAAGGCGAACAAGGGACTCACGAAGGAGATCCGCGAGAACGACTGGAGCGGCTACCGAGAGGCGTTCCGCAAAACGGCGGACATCACCACGCTGACCGCCTTCACCGAGGACACGATCGCCCTGGCCGGCGCCGCGATCGCGCTGGTCGGTGTCTTCCTCACTCAGGCGACGGGGATGCCCGTTTTCGACGCCGCCTCCTCGCTCGTGATCGGGCTGTTGCTGATGGTGTTCGCGGTCCTGCTCGCCTGGCAGAACAAGCGCCTGCTGCTCGGCGAGAGCCTCCCCGAGGAGGACGAGGACGAACTGCGCCGCAGGATACGGCGCCGCGACGACGTCGACGCGGTGAGCGACCTGCGCAGCGTCTACTTCGGCCCGGACAACGTCGTCGTCACCGCCGACGTCGAGTTTCCGGACGGAATGAGCACCGACGAGATCGACGCCGCGATCACCGACATGGAGGAGTCGATGCGCGAGGTACACGGCAACGTCGGCCGAGTGTACGTCGAGCCGGGACCGGTGGCCTCGTCCGACCGGACGGACGGCGGCCCGACCGCAGACGACTGACCGGCAGCGGGCATCCACGTCCACGTTCCTGTCCCCGTCCGCGCGGCCGACGCGGACGGCGCGCCGGCGCCGGCGACCGGGCGGTTTTTGCCCGCGGCGACGCGATCGAAACCCGTGTCAGGCGAGGGTCGAGACGCTCGCGCGGACGACGCCGCTGACGGCTACGAGCGCTTCTTCCCGTACGAGCGGCCGTACGAGAACCAGCGCGAGGCGATGGAGCGGGTCGCGGCGGCGCTGGCCGGCGGCCGCGACGTCCTCTTCGAGGGGGCGACCGGCACCGGCAAGACGCTGGCGGCGCTGGCGCCGGCGCTCGGCCACGCCGACCGGGCCGGTCGCACGGTCGTCATCACGACGAACGTCCACCAGCAGACCCGCCAGTTCGTCCGCGAGGCCCGCGCGATCACCCGCACGGAACCGGTCCGCGCGGTGGTCTTCCGCGGCAAGAGCTCGATGTGTCACATCGACGTCGGCTACGAGGAGTGTCGCACGCTCCGGGAGACCACCCGCGACCTGGTCGACGCCGAGACCGACCGCGCCGAACTCGGAGAGCGCGCCGCACAGCTGCGGGCCGGCGGACGCGAGGGCGGTGACGACGGACGGACGACCGCGACCGCGGACGGCACGGACGGCGCCGACGCGGAGGCCTACGCCGCCGTCGCCGACGAGCTCGACGCCCTCGACGCGGAGATCGAGGAACTGGAGGCGGCGAACACCTGCGAGCGCTACTACCGCAACCTCACCGACGACGGCGCGGTCGCCGGCTTCGAGCGGTGGCTCCACGAGGACGTCCGCACCCCGGACGACGTCTACGAGTACGCCGACGAGCGGGGGCTGTGTGGCTACGAGCTGCTGAAGGACGGCATGGACGAGGCCGACCTGGCCGTCTGTAACTACAACCACCTGCTCGACCCGGTCATCCGCGAGCAGTTCTTCGACTGGCTCGGCCGCGACCCCGAGGACGTGGTCGTCGTCTTCGACGAGGCCCACAACGTCCCGAGCGCGGCACGGGACTACGCCAGCCGGCAGCTCACCGAGCGAACGCTCGACGGCGCCGTCGACGAACTGGCCGGCGTCGACGACCCGCGGGCCGACCGCGCCGAGAACGTCGTCCGGGCGTTCCGGGCGGCGCTGCGGAGGGTGTGTGCCGACGCCGACGTCTCGCCGGGCGACGAGTGGGCGGACGTGCCCGTCGCCAACGAGGACGGCCGCGACGACCTCACGCTGCGGTTCCTGCGGGGGTACACCGGCCGCGGCATCGAGGGCGACCTGGAGGCGGCGCTCGACCTCGCCGAGGAGCTCCGCGAGCGGTACGAGCGCGCCTACCGGCAGGGGGAGACCGACGCCCGCCGGGAGTGTCCGACGGGGACGGTCGCGGAGTTCGTCGAGGGGTGGCTGAGCGCCGACGGTCGCCACCCCGTCGCGGCGGTGCGGGCGGGGTCGGACGGTCCGTACGGACGGGCGGAGCTGTACACCTGCATCCCGCGGCGGGTGACGGGAACGCTGTTCGAGGACGTACACGCGACGGTGCTGATGAGCGCGACGATGCGGCCGTTCGACGTGGCCGCGGCGGTGCTCGGTCTGGAGGAGCCGGAGACGATGGCCTTCGAGTCGCCGTTTCCGGCGGCGAACCGGCGGACGCTCGCGGTGGACACGCCGGCGCTGTTCGCCAGCCGGCGAGACGACCCGGAGGTACAGCGGACGGTGGCGGAGGCGCTGGAGGACGTCGTCGAGTTCACGCCGGGCAACACGCTCGCCTTCTTCCCGAGCTACGGGGAGGCCGAGCGGTACGCCTCGCGGATCGACACGACCGCGACGGTGTACCGCGACCGGGCCGGCAGCCGTGCGGAGCGGCTACGCGAGCGGTTCACCGACGACGACGACGGCGTGCTCTGCACGTCACTGTGGGGGACGCTCACGGAGGGGGTGAGCTTCGACGGCGACGACGCCCGCACGGTCGTCGTCGTCGGGGTGCCGTACCCGCGGATCGACGACCGCACCGAGGCGGTACAGGCCGCCTACGAGGAGCTCGCCGCCGAGTCGACCCTCGGCGACGACGGCGGTAACAGTAACGGTAACGGTGACGGTGACGGTGACGTCGGCTGGCGCTACGCGGTCGAGGTACCGACGGTGCGGAAGACCCGACAGGCGCTCGGGCGGGTCGTCCGCGGCCCCGAGGAGGTCGGCGCGCGGGTGCTCGTGGACCGCCGCTACACGGCCGCCGCTCGCGAGGAGCTGGGCGATTACTCGGTGCGGGAGACGTTCCCCGAGACCGAACGCGAGGAGACCGTCGACGTGCGGCCGGAGAAGCTCCGGTTCGCGCTGCTGAACTTCTTCTCGGGGCACGACTGCTACGAGGGGACGCCGCCGGCGCCCTGAGGGCGAGGGGCGAGGGCGGGCTACACCGGCAGCGACAGCCGGGCGGCGACCTCGTCGTAGCCGGCGTCGTAGACGAGCAGCCGGTCGACGGTCCACTCGACGGCCGGCACCGAGCGGTCACACAGACGGTCCAGCGCCGCCGGGGGGAGGTCGGCGCCGCGGGCCAGGGTGACGTGTGGCGTGTAGTCGCTCCCCTCCAGTCCCTCGACGGCGCCGAGAGCGTCGACGAGCGTCTCGTGCATCGCCACCAGACCGGGGCTCTCGACGGCCAGGTAGAGCACCGGTCCGGGGCCGCTCGGCGGCCACTCGAAGACCCCGAGGCCGTCGACGCGAGCGCGGGCAGGCCCCGCACCGGCGAGGGCGGTGCGGGCCTGCTCGCGGAGACGGTGAGGGTGGGGGGAGCCGTCGGCCAGGCGCTTGAGCACGAAGGTGTGGTCGTCGCGGACACGGTCGAAGGGGGTGAGCGCCGGGGCGAGGTCGTCGGCGAGGGCGGCGACCGCCGAGGGCACCGGAACGTTGAGACTCAGCGTCGTCACGGTCGGCCTCCCGCGGCGTCCGGACCGGGAGCGCGGGGGATCACGGCCGCCCCCGTGACCGGCGTGTGACGGTGGTCAGCGGCGAGGCCTGCGGGCCGGCGACGGCGACCGGCGGCACCGACGCTGTCGGGGCAGGGGCGGCGACGCCGTCGGGATCGACGGCGAAGGTCTCGGCGGACACGACCGTCGATCGGGGGGCCGTCAGCAAAAGCCCTCCGGCCCGAGGGGGGTGGGATGACAACCGATTTGCCTCTCCCGGTCGCAGGACCGAGCGATGGAGGTCGGCCGAGCGACGCGACGCCGGGGCCGACCCGGCGACACAGGTCGAGACGGACCGAGTGCGACTCGTCGCGACGGTGCGGGCGGACGGCGACGCCACCTGGCGGGTGCAGTACCGGACGACCCTCGACGACAGCAACACGACCGAGGCGTTCGAGTCGATCGCGGAGGACGTCGAGGCGAACCCCGAGGAGTACACCGACCGCTTCGCCGACCGCATTCGGACGACGGTACAGTCGGCCGAGAACGCGACCGGTCGGGAGATGGGCGCCCGGAACGTCAGCGTCGAGGCCCGGACGGACTCGCTCAACGGTCAGGGCGTGATCACCTACACCTACGAGTGGACGAACTTCGCGCGGACGGACGGGAACCGACTCGTCGTCGGCGACGCGGTCGCCGGCTTCTTCCTGAACGACCGCACCAGTCTCACCGTCCAGTGGCCCGAGAGCTACGGGCTCGTCAGGGTCGAACCGGAGCCCGCCGACCGGTCGGGTCGCTCGCTAACGTGGGAGGGCACCGACACCGAGTTCGGCCCGGACCAGCCGCGCGTGGTCGTCGAGGAGGGCGCGTCGACGACGAGCGGCAGCGGCAGTGGCAGTGACAGTGGTAGTGGCGGCGACAGCGGAAGCGACGGCGGTGACGGCACCGAACCCCCAGGAGCCGGCGACGGACTCCCGCTCGTGCTCGTCGGCGTCCTCGTCGCCGTCGTGGTCGTGGGTCTCGTGCTCGCTCGCGGCGGTGTGGTCAGTGGGGCGCCACCGGCGGACGGTGACCGGCCGGACGACGACGGCGACACGGCGGCGGCCGAGGGCGGCGGTGCCGGCGCAGCGACCGGCGAGAGGGACGCCGGCGGGGACGAGACGACGGCCGAGCAGCCGGTCGACGAGGAGCTGCTGAGCAACGAGGAGCGGGTGCTCGGGCTGCTCGAACGTCGCGGCGGTCGCATCAGGCAACAGGAGATCGCCGAGACGCTCGACTGGACGGAGGCGAAGACGAGTCAGGTGGTCAGCGGGATGCGCGAGGAGGGCACCATCGAGGGGTTCCGCCTCGGCCGCGAGAACGTCCTCGCGCTGCCGGACGAGGACCTGCCCCCCGCCGACGGAGGTGACGAGCGTGACTAACCGCCCGCTCACGGGCGCGAGGGGGGAAGCGACGGGCCGCAGGACCGGACGGCGCCGGTCGGCGGTTAATCCGGCTAAACTGAGGCTGATCGGCGTGGACGATCTGGGTTCTACAAGACGGTGTACGACAGAAGGGTGGACGAGATGAGAGCGCCGGCCGCGGTCGCCGCCGTCGTCGCCGCCGTCGTGCTCGGGGGGGTCGTGCTTCCGGCGGCGGCAGTGGGTTCGTTCGGAGCCGTCGGCGACAGTGTCGGCCTCGACCTGGCCGGCGACACGGAGCCGGCCGGCGCGACGGCGACGGACGTCGACCGGTCGGACGACAGCAACGTGAGTCCCGGACAGCGGCTGGCCGGCGTGATCGGCGTGCAGGGCGAGGAGATCGGCTCGGAGGTGTCGGAGCGTCGCTTCGCCGTCCGCTTCGAGACGGCGACGAGCGACGAGAGCAGGGCGGCGATCGTCGCCGAGGAGGTCGAGACGCTGCGTGACCGGCTCGACCGGCTGCGAGCACAGCGTAACAGCCTCCGAGCGGCAGTGCGGAACGGCTCGATCACCCCCGGCGAGTTCCGCGCCCGGACGGCGGTGCTCGCGGCCAACATATCGAGCACCCAGCGGATGCTGAACAACAGCGCACTCGCGGCGGCGTCGCTGCCCGAGGAGAGGCTCGCGGAGAACGGCGTCGACGTGAGCCGGATCGAGAGACTGCGCCGGAACGCGAGCGAGCTCGGCGGACCGGAGGTCGCCGAGATCGCCCGGGACATCGCCGGGCCCGAGGCGGGGAGGGAGGCCGGTCCGCCGGAGGACCGCGGGCCGCCCGAGGGAATCCCTGGTAACGTCTCCGACGTCGGCCCGCCCGGGAACGCCGGGCCACCCGACGGCAACGAGAGTGAGGCCGGACCGCCAGAGGATGCCGGACCACTCAACAGCAACGAGAGCGACGCCGGACCACCCGAGAACGCCGGACCACCCAGCAGCAACGAAAGCGAAGTCGGCCCACCCGAAGACGTCGGACCGCCAGACGGCAATGAAAGTGAGGTCGGTCCACCCGAGAACGCCGGACCGCCCGACAACACGAAAGCAGAGTCGGCTCACCGGAGAGCGCTGGACCACCCGGCGGCAACGAGAGCGAGACCGGTCCGCCCGAGGATACCGGACCGCCAGAGGACGCTGGACCATCCGACGACAACGAGAGTGACGCCGGTCCGCCAGAGGATACTGGACCGTCCGACAACGACGAGAGTGACGCCGGTCCACCCGAGGACACCGGACCACCCGACGGCGACGAGAGCGACTCCGGTACGCCAGAGGATACCGGACCGCCAGAGGGCGCTGGACCATCCGACGACAACGAGAGCGGCTCCGGCCCGTCCGAGGACGCCGGGGACGGCGGCGAGTCCGGAGCGCCGGACGACACCGGAGCGGGTGACGAGGGCGGCGGCGACGGCGACGGCGACGGCGGCAGATAGGGTCGTGTCGCGACGGGCGACGGAGTGCGAACGGTTGATAGGTCCGGCCGTCGAACGTCCGGCGATGGCGGAGGACACCCTCAGGGCGACGGCCGGCGACCTCAACGCCGAGGAGATACTGACGGCGCTGGACGAGGGGCGACGGGTGGTCCTGTCGGTCGAGCGGTTCGGCACGCGTCACGACGTGACCCTGCGTCACGACGGGCAGCGGTACTACTGTGACACGCCGACGACGCTTCACAGACACGAGACGCGCGACGAGATGCGGCGCTGTATCACGGAACAGGGCTACATCGCCGAACTGGAGGAGGTCGGCGACGACAGCGACGGCGGTGACGGCTCGTAGCGCGGCGAAAGTGGACACGGTGAATTTTTGATCGTCCGGTACGTGGTCGGGAACATGGTAGACGGTGGGGCAGACAGAGAGCCGGCGGGCGGGATGCCGGGACCGGAGGGCGACGAGAAGCGGCCGCCGAGCGTGGACGAGTTGCTCGACCGTTCCGACCCGGCGTTCACCGGCGTCATGAGCTGCGTGTTCGGCATCCACGAACACGAGACGCGGACGTACCTGTCGCTGCTGGAACGACCCGGCAGTACCGTCGAGGAGCTGGCCGACGCCCTGGAACGGGACCGCAGCAACGTCAACCGGTCGCTGAGCACGCTGCTCGAGACGGGACTGGCGAGTCGCGAGCGGCGCCTGCTCGAACCCGGCGGCTACGTCTACCAGTACACCGCCACGCCGCTGCCGGAGGCGAAGGAGATGCTACACGGCGCCCTCGACGCCTGGGTCGAGACTGTCCACGAGGAGATCGACGGCTTCGGCGTCGAGGAGTGAGGAGGACGACGCCGGGAGCGGTCGATCTCCTCGTGGACGCGCTTTTTATCTCGCGCTCACGAGAGGCCGGTATGAGTCGTTCCCGGAGCACGCGCGAGCGGCGTGCCGACCTGTCGTTGTCGGCCGCCGTCGACCGGCCGGGGCCGCCGCCATCGGCGGCCGACGGCGTCTGGCTGACCTGTGTCGCCTGTGGGGAGACGTTTCCCCCCTTCGAGGCCGTGCGCTACCGCTGTGAGGCCTGCGACGGACTGTTGGAGGTGCGGTACGCCTCGCCCGCGGGTGTCGACGACTTCGAGGGCGAGCCGGGCGTCTGGCGCTACCGGGCGGCACTGCCGGTCGACGCGGGCGTCTCACTGCCGGAGGGGGACACGCCGCTGCACCGCATGCCCCGACTCCGCGACGAGGTGGGCGTCGGGCGGCTGCGAGTGAAACACGAGGGGATGAACCCGACAGGGTCGTTCAAGGACCGCGGCATGACCGTCGGCGTTCGCGTCGCCCAGCGGGTGGGCGTCGACCGACTGGCGTGTGCGTCGACGGGCAACACCAGCGCCGCCCTCGCGGCCTACGGCGCCCGCGGCGGCATGGAGACGCTCGTGCTCCTGCCGGCGGGAAAGGTGGCAGCGGGGAAGGTCGCCCAGGCGAGTCTTCACGGCGCCCGCATCCTGGAGGTCGACGGCAACTTCGACGACTGTCTCGACGTCGTCCAGCGGCTGACCGACCGCGGCGCCGCCTACCTGCTGAACTCCCTGAACCCGTTCCGACTGGAGGGACAGAAGACGATCGGCTTCGAGATACTGGAGACGCTCCTGGACGACCACGGCGAGCCCCCGGACCGGATCGTTCTGCCGGCGGGCAACGCCGGCAACACCGCCGCGCTGTACAAGGCGTTCCGCGAGCTCGTCGCCGCCGGGTCGCTCGCGCGGGCGGACGTGCCGCGGCTGACGCCGGTACAGGCCGCGGGCGCCGCCCCGCTCGTGGAGGCGGTCGAGGCGGACCGCGACGCGGTGCGGCGCTGGCCCGAGGTGGAGACACGGGCGACGGCGATCCGCATCGGCAACCCCGTCAACGCGCCGAAGGCACTGCCGGGTGTGCGCGAGACGGGCGGCACCGCCGTCGCCGTCTCCGACGACGCCATCACGCGGGCACAGCGGGACCTCGCCGGCGAGGGCGTCGGCGTCGAGCCGGCGTCGGCCGCCTCGCTCGCCGGCCTGCGCGAGCTGCGCGAGCGGGGGGTCGTCGACGCCGGGGAGTCGGTCGTCCTCCTGACGACCGGCCACCTGCTGAAGGACCCGGACGCGGCGGCCCGCGCGGGCACCGAGCCCGAGCCCGTCCCCGCCGACGTCGACGGCGTGCTCGACGTCCTGTGACCGGTCGAGACGGCGTCGGACGGCCGTCTGCCGGGGTTTTACCCGGCAGCGGTCGGTAGCCGTTCGTCCGATGGATGATACCGCGGACCACACCGGCAGTGCCGACGACGACCGGGCGGCGACGGCCGACGGAACGGCGTGGCAGCGCGTGCCCGCCGCGTCCGGCGAGACGGTGCCGGTGTACTGGGGCGACCTGAAGGCGATGCGACGACGGATCGACGCGCTGGAGCGCGAGGTCGCCGCCCTGGAGGGCGAGCTCATCAGCTCGCGCGAACGGCGCCGCCGGGTCGTCGACCGCTACGAGGCGCTGCTGGACCGCCGGGAGGCGTGGGGTGAGACGGTGCCGCGGTCCGGCGGAGCGGCGACCGACGCGGAGCGAGCGGTCGCCGACGGCGGCGACCCGGCGGGGATCGCGACGGCGGGGCGACCGGGCAAGACGAGGGAGGAGCGGAGACGCGAACGCGAGCGGGCGGCCGGAGACGGGAGCGGCGTGCTGGGACGGCTGCTGGCGGCGGTCAGTCGAGGGTGATATAGCGCACCTCGGTGACGCGGTCGTCGTCGAGCAGTGCCTCGCGCACGGCGGCGGGGACGGCGTCGTCCAGCGCGTACAGCGTGAGCGCCTCGCCGCCGATGGTCTCGCGGCCGTTGAACATGCCGGCGATGTTGATGTCGTTCTCGCCGAGGACGGTGCCGACGAAGCCGATGACGCCGGGGACGTCGCGGTTGCGGGCGACGAGGGTGTGTCCCTCGGGGACGGCGTCGACCCGGTAGCCGTCGACGCGGACGATGCGGGGGTCGTCGTCCGCGAACAGCGTGCCACAGACGGCCACCGAGCGGTCGCCGTCGCCGACCGTCACCGTCACCAGCGAACGGAAGTCCTCGGCCTGTCGGGACTTCGACTCGGTCACCTCGACGCCGCGGCTCTCGGCGACGCTGTGGGCGTTGACGGCGTTGACCTGCCACTCCGAGGGGGCGAAGACGCCCTGGAGGGCGGCGGCGGTCACCAGTTCGACCTTCTCGGCGGCGATCTCCCCGCGGTAGGCGACCTCGACGCGTTCGATCCGGTCGTCGAGCAGCTGGGTGGCGATCCGACCGGCGGTCTCGGCGACGTCGAGGTACGGCTCGATCCGCGGGAAGGCGCTCTCGTCCACGCTCGGGGCGTTCAGCGCGTTGACGACGGGCTCGCCGCGGAAGGCCGCGAGCACCGCCTCGGCCGCGGAGACGGCGACGTTCTCCTGTGCCGCGGCGGTCGAGGCGCCGAGGTGGGGGGTGACGACGACGTCCTCGACGGCGAGCAGGGGGTTGTCCTCCGGAACGGGCTCGTCGGCGAACACGTCGACGGCGGCGCCCTGGAGGGTCCCTCCCTCGACGGCGGCGGCGAGAGCGGCCTCGTCGACGACGCCGCCGCGGGCGCAGTTCACCAGATAACCGCCCGCCAGCTCGGCGAGTTCGGCCTCGTCGATCAGACCGGCCGTCTCGTCGGTGAGCGGCGTGTGGACCGACAGCACGTCCGCCCGCTCCAGGCAGGCGTCGAGGTCGACCAGCGCGGCGCCGACTTGGTCGGCGCGCTCCTCGCTGATGTAGGGGTCGTAGGCGACGACGTCGCTGCCGAGCGCGTCGAGCCGGCGAGCGACCTGCTGACCCACCCGCCCCAGACCGACGAGACCGACGGTCGCCTCGCCCACCTCGCGGCCGAGGTAGTCGCCTTTCGCCCACTCGCCGCCCTTGAGACGGGCGTGTGCCTGCGGGATGGATCGAGTCGCGGCGAAGGTCATGGCGACGGTGTGCTCGGCGGCGGCGCGGACGTTGCCCTCCGGGGCGTTGGCGACGACGACGCCGTGCTCCGTGGCGGCCTCGACGTCGATGTTGTCGACGCCGATGCCCGCCCGCGCGACCACCAACAGCTCTTCGGCGGCCGACAGCAGCCGCTCGTCGACCCGGGTGCCGGAGCGGACGACCAGCCCGTGGACGTCGGCGACCGCCCCGTGCAGTCGCTCGCCGGTGACGTCGTAGGCGGTCGTCACCTCGTGTCCGGCCGACCGCAGCCGGTCGAGCCCGCGGTCGGCGATCGGGTCCGTGACCAGCACTCGCATGTTCGAGCCACGGGGACGGGCGGGGTTAACTGTACCTCCTCGGGACTGCGGCCCGAGACGGCACGCGAACACGGCGTCGGCGTCAGTGGGCCCGAAACGCCCGACAGTCTCCGCGTCGATAATTTCGAACGGTCGACAAAACGGGCGTTTCAGTCATCGCTACGTTATTGCGGAGCGGGGTGAGAGACGTAGACAGAGTCATGGTGGGAGAACTGCGGGCGAGTCACGTGATCCATCTCCACCGTCTACTGGCGGCCATCCGAGCGGAGTTCGAGGAGGACGGCCTCGACGACCGCCGCCTGGAGGCGTACGAGGAGCACGACGTCGCTCCGGCGGAGTTTAAGGCGACGAAGGTCGAACACGAGCAGGCGCTGATGGCGCTGTCGGCGACGCTCGCCGAGTGGGCGAGCGAGCGGACGGCCACCGGGGGTAAAACGGCGACGGCGACCGCGACCGGAGCGGACCCCGACGTCGAGGTCGGCGAGGAGGCCGACGTCGGGCTGCCGGCCGAGCCGTCGGAGGCGGAAGCCGGCGCGTCGCGGTGACTCACTCGACCCAGACCGTCTTCCTGTTGACGAACTCTCGGACCCCGGGACCGCCGAGTTCGCGGCCGTAGCCCGACCCCTTCACGCCGCCGAACGGCACCCGCGGGTCTGACTTCGTGAGCTGGTTGACGTAGGTACAGCCGGCCTCGACCGCGCCGGCGACGCGGCGTCCCCGCTCGCGGTCCTCGGTCCAGACCGACGCCCCGAGGCCGTAGTCGGTGGCGTTGGCCCGCTCGACGGCCTCGCGCTCGTTCTCGACTCGGAACAGTGCGGCGACGGGACCGAACAGTTCCTCGTCGGTCGCCGGACAGTCCGCGGGCACGTCGACCAGCACCGTCGGCGGGTAGAAGGCGCCGTCGCGGTCGGGCGTCTCGCCGTCGACGGGTGCGCGAGCGCCCGCATCGAGAGTGCGTTCGACCTGGTCGGCCAGTCGCTCCAGGTGTTCGTCGCCGGCGAGCGGTCCCACGTCCGTCTCCGGATCGAACGGGTCGCCGACGGTCAGGTCCTCGAAGCGTTCGACCAGCCCGTCGCGGAACTCGTCGTAGACGGCGTCGTGGACGAGAAAGCGCTTGGCGGCGATGCAGGACTGCCCGGAGTTGAGCGTGCGTGCGGTCGTGCCGGCCTCCAGGGCGGCGTCGAGGTCGGCGTCGTCGAGGACGACGAACGGGTCGCTGCCGCCGAGTTCGAGGACGGTCTTCTTCAGGTTCTCGCCG
The DNA here is from genome assembly GCA_003022865.1 of Halobacteriales archaeon SW_5_70_135. Taxonomy (GTDB): domain Archaea; phylum Halobacteriota; class Halobacteria; order Halobacteriales; family SW-7-71-33; genus SW-7-71-33. The sequence continues at coordinate 111,706 of PXSK01000041.1, forward strand.
GCCTCGCTCGCCAGTGACCGCCCCGCCGGTCCGGAGCCGGTCAGGGTGGCCGCCCGGACGCGGTCGTCCGCCAGCAGGTCGGCGACGAGGTCGGGCGCGCGCTCGGCCTCGACGGTGAGGTCCTGAAAGACGCCCTCGGGATAGCCGGCGCGCTCGAACACCTCCACCGCGACGCGGGCACAGCCCGGCACCGAGGGGGCGTGTTTCAACAGTCCGACGTTGCCCGCGGTGAGGTACGGCGCGGCGAACCGGAACACCTGCCACAGCGGGAAGTTCCAGGGCATCACCGCCAGCACGGGACCGAGCGGCTCGTGCACCGTCCGCACGTCGGTGCCGGGCGGCGACGGGTGAGCGTCGTCGGCGAGGTAGGAGCCGGCGTGTTCGGCGTAGTGCTCGCAGACCCACGCGCACTTCTCGACCTCCGACCGGGCCTGGTCGAGCGGCTTGCCCATCTCCTCGGTCACGGTGCGGGCGAAGCGGTCCCGGTCGGCACGGAGCACGTCGGCGGCGGCCGCGAGCAGCCGCTCGCGCTCCCGCAGCGGTCGGTCACGCCAGTCCTCGAAGGCCTCGCGGGCGGACTCGACGGCCCGCTCGATCTCCCCTTCGCCGGGCGTCTCGTAGCTGTCGATGCGCTCGCCGGTCGCCGGATTCGTCGTCTCGATCAGAAAACCCCTGCCCGTCTGCGTCGCCGGCGGCGAAGCCGCCGGCTGCCCGAGGCGCGTAGCGCCTCGCTGGTCGCGGGCTCCGCTGTGCGCCTCGGCTCGCTCACTCCATTCGCTCGTCGACGGTGCTTGCGTCAGCCGGCTTCCCGCAGACGGGCGGGCCCTTTCAGTCCCGCCCGGCGTGGAAGCCGAGGACGGGCGGGACCGAAAGGGGCCGGCGGCTCGCAGGCTGCGACTCGCTGCGCGCTTCGTTCGCTGCGCTCACTCCAATGCTTGTGTCGTCTCGTTCTGCGAGTCGCCGGGGGCTCCTTGACCTCAGAGTCATCTACGTCGGTCGTCGAGACGGTACTCGATCTCTCCTATGCGTTCTCGAAGTCGAACAGCTCCTCGGCGCGGTCGAGCAGGTCCTCGTAGGTGTCGATCGCGGCGTCGATCGGGTCGGCGTCGGTCATGTCGACGCCGGCGGCGCGGAGTACCTCGATGGGGTAGTCGCTGCCGCCCGTCGCCAGCGCCTCGCGGTACTCGGCGGCCGCCGTCTCGCCCTCCTCGCGGATGCGGTCGACGATCGCCGTCGCGGCGGCGATGCCGGTGGCGTACTGGTAGACGTAGAAGTTCATGTAGAAGTGCGGGATGCGCATCCACTCCCGGCGGATGCGGTCGTCGACGGTGACGTGGTCGTGGCCGTAGAAGGTCGCCTTCAGGTCGCCGTAGATCTCGTCGAAGACGTCGGGCGTGAGCGCCTCGTCGCGCTCGACGCGTTCGTGTATCCGCTGCTCGAAGTCGGCGAACATCGTCTGCCGGTAGAGCGTCGAGCGGAACCGCTCGAGGTACTGGTCCAGTGCGTGCGCCCGGAGCTTCTCGTCGCCGTGCTCCAGCAGGTGATGCGTGAGCAGGGTCTCGTTGACCGTCGAGGCCACCTCCGCGACGAAGATGTCGTAGCTCGCGTACTGCCAGGGCTGGGCGTCGTTCGCCAGTTCGGAGTGCATCGAGTGACCCAGCTCGTGGGCGAGCGTGTACATCGAGGAGACGTCGTCCTGGTAGTTCATCATGATGTACGGCTGGGTGTCGTACGTGCCCGAGGAGAACGCCCCCGTGCGCTTGCCCTGACTCTCGTAGACGTCCACCCAGCGTGACTCCAGTCCTTCGGCCGTGCGCTCTCGGTACGCCTCGCCCAGCGGTGCGACCGCCTCCGTCACCAGGTCCGTCGCCCGCTCGTACGGCACCTCCGGGCTCTGGTCGCCGGTCGCGGAGACGTACACGTCCCACATCTCCAGTCGCTCGGCGCCGATCGAGCGCCGTAGCAGGTCCGTATGACGGCCGAGGGCGTCGACGCGGTCGTGGACGGTCTCGACGAGCGTGTCGTACACCTCGGTCGGGACGTTCGGGCCGCTCAGCGCGGCCCGGCGGGCGGTGTCGTAGTCGCGGACGCGGGCACGTTTGACGTTCGCGGTGACGGCCTTCTGGAGCGTGGTGCCGACGGTGTTGCGGTAGTCGCCCCACGCCTCGTAGAAGGTCTCGTGGACACGCCGGCGGTACTCCCGGTCCGGGTCGCGCAGCTGCGTGGTGAAGTTGCTCAGCGAGAGTTCGACCGTCTCGCCGTCGTGCTCGACGGTCGGGAATTCCATGTCGGCGTTGGTCAGCATCGAGTACGCCTCTCGCGGGGCGTCGAACACCTCGCCCAGCTCGGAGAGGACGCTCTCGACCTCGGGCGCGCGGGTGTGCTCGGCGAGCCGGCGGACGTCGTCGAAGTAGTGTCCGTACTCCCGTAGGGCGGGCTCCTCGTCGAGAAAGGTCTCCAGTTCCGGCTCGTCCATGCGGGTCAGCGCGGGCTGGAGGTAGCTCAGCGCCTCGTCGACCTCGGCGGAGAGCGTACTCGTGCGGGTGGACATCGCCTGGTACTCCTGGTCGCGGGTGTCCTCGGCCGCCCGCAGCCGAGCGTACTGGGTGACGACCGAGAGGTCGCGACGCACGGACTCCCGCAGTTCCAGCAGCTCCAGCAGGGTCGCCGCGCTCTCGTCGACGCGACCCTCGTACGTCCGCAGGCGGTCGACCCGCTCGCGCACGTCGTCGTAGGCCGCCTCCCACGCCTCCCGGTCGGCGAACATCGACTCGATACTCCAGCGGTACTGCCGTTCGACCTCCTCGCGCTCCGGGATGCTCATGGCTCGTTTTCGAGCACCGCGACGTAAGTCTTCGCGTGTCACGCTCGGACCGCCGGAACTCCCGCGAGCGCCGCGCTGGCGGGGAGACCTCCTTCCTTGTCCGGCGCTGAGTGCTCGAAGTCGACCGGAGATTTTTATATCTGGAGCCATGTGAACTGAGTATGGTAACTGCACTGTCAGCAGTAGCGTCGAGCGTCGGAGCGGAACTACTGCAGGTCGGCGGAGGCTTCATCGAGCTCGCCGTACTGTTTCTGATCCTCGCCGCCGTCGCGGGGATCGCCGGCGCCAACGGCGTCGCCGGCCTGAGTATGTCGATAGCCAAGTGGTTCGTGATCATCTTCGTCGTGCTCGCGATCGTCTCGCTGGTGCTGTAGTTCCCTACGGACGCAGAGGGCGGCGAGACGCGTGAGTCGATCCGGGAGCGACACCGGGAGGCCGCCGAGGCGGTCGTCCCTGAGACGGGCGTCTTCGTCGGCGGGGAGTTCGTCGACGCCGTCGAGGGCGGAAGCTTCGAGACGCGGGACCCGACGACGAACGAGGTGCTCGCCGAGATACCGGCGGGTACGAGCGCCGACGTGGACCGCGCCGTCGAGAGCGCCCGCGAGGCCTTCGAGGGCTGGGACGCCGGGCCGGGCGAGCGACAGTCACTGCTGCACGAGATCGCCGACCGCATCGAGGCCGAGCGGGAGGTCTTCGCGAAGCTGGAGACGCTCGACAACGGCAAGCCGATCCGCGAGGCACAGGGCGACGTGGCGGCGGCGGTCGACCACTTCCGGTACTTCGCCGCGGCGACGCGACACCACGAGGGGATCACGCTGCCGCCGGACGGCACCCGCTCGGTGCGGACGGTCCACGAGCCCTTCGGCGTCGTCGGCGCGATCACGCCGTGGAACTTCCCGCTGCTCATCACCTCCTGGAAGCTCGCGCCCGCGCTGGCGGCGGGCAACGCCGTCGTCCACAAGCCCGCCGAACAGACGCCGCTGACGGCGCTGAAGCTCGCCGACGAGATCCGCGAGGTGGTGCCCGACGGCCTCGTCAGCGTCGTCCCCGGCTACGGAACGGAGGCGGGCGAGCCGCTGACGAAACACGACGACGTCGACAAGATCGCCTTCACCGGCTCGACGCCGGTCGGCAAGCAGGTGATGCGTAACGCCGCCGACGACGTCACCGACGTCACCCTCGAGTTGGGCGGGAAGAACCCCGTCGTCGTCTTCCCCGACGCCGACGTGCGGAGCGCGGTCCGTAGCGCCTTCCTCGCCATCTTCTACAACAAGGGCGAGACCTGCTCGGCCGGCTCGCGGATGTTCGTCCACGAGGACGTCTACGAGGAGTTCACCGAGGCGCTCGTCGAGACCGCCCGCGACACGGAGCCGGGCGACCCGCTGCTGTCGGAGACGTCGTTCGGGCCGAAGGTCTCGAAGGAGCAGGTCGACCGCACGATGGCGTACGTCGAGAGCGCCCGCGAGTCGGGCGGGCGATTCCGCGCCGGCGGTAACCGCGTCGAGGAGGAGCCGTACGCCGACGGCTGCTTCGTCGAGCCCACCGTCGTCGAGGGACTCGACCACGACAGCGACCCCGTCCAGGAGGAGATCTTCGGGCCGGTCCTCGAGCTGTTCGAGTGGAGCGACTACGACGCGATGGTCGAGCGGGCGAACGACGTCGACTACGGACTCACGGCGGGCGTGATGACTGAGGACCTCGGGCGGGCCAACGACTGCGCCCGCGACCTGGAGGCCGGCACCGTCTGGGTGAACCAGTACCAGGACTTCCCTGCCGGAATGCCCTTCGGCGGCTACAAGCAGTCCGGCATCGGCCGCGAGACCGCCTTCGAGACCGTCGAGGAGTACACGCGGACGAAGGCGATCGACGTCTCGCTGCGCTGACGCCGACCTCGGGAGTTCCGACCGCAGGCCAGCGGCGTCGTGACCTCCGGGCGAGGACAAGACACTTACAGCCGGCGGCCCGAGATAAGGGTATGGGACTCGTACTGCTCGGCCTGCTGCTGCTGGTCGGCGGTGTGATAGCGTCGCTGACCGGCGTCGGGCTGGTCGTCGGCGTCCCGGCGGTCGTACTCGGCGCGGTGCTGATCGTCGCCGGGACCGCACTGGGAGCGCTGAAGCTGCTGTCGCTGCCGATGCGACTGCTCCTGCGGCTGCTGCTGTTCCCGCTGAAGGCCGCGGTACGGCTGGTGCGCTGGGTCGTTCCAGGCGTCTGAGCCGTTGCCGTCACGGTGCCGTCGCGGGGTCGGACCCCCCTCGTCTCGGCTGCGAACCGCCCGCCAGCGGCGCGTCTGACGCGTCACCCGAAACGGGGGCGTACCGCCCGGCGGCAGGCCGGGCGACGGCGCCGGCACCGGTCGAGGACGGAGCGGTCGCCGGGGGACGGACCGTCGGCGGCGAGGCCCCCGAACGCTAAAGCCAGTGGGACGGCAACGTGTGAAGCGATGTTCGGTCGAGGCGTCAGGAGGGGAGGGGAAGCATGAGCGGCGAGTCGCCGGACGACGGCACCGAGTACGGGCTCGAAGAGTTCCAGACCGAGGGAAGCGGCGAGGGGAGCGACGGCGACTCGGGGTGGGGGAGCGACGACGCCGGCGACGGCGTGCCGGAATGGTCCGGCGGCGACCCCTCGGCACCGAGCGACGAGACGACCGCGAGCCGGTCGGACGCCGACGGCGCGCTGCTCGACCCCGAGAGCGTGGTCGACGACACGCTGACCGCCGTCGCGGGGATCGTGGCCGGCGTCGTCATCGGGATCGTGGCGACGTTCGCGCTGCTGTTCGCGAGCGCGAACGCCGTCGTTGGGCTCGGCCTGGGACTGGTCGCCTGGCTCGGCTCGACCGCCTACCTCGTTCGCCGGCAGTCGGTCGTCGGCGCCGTCTCCTGCGGCGCCTACGGTGTGGCGATCGTGTTGCTGCTGGTGCCACTAGTGATGCTGAGCCCGGCCGTCGACGGCGCCGGCGTGAGCGATCGCGTCGTCGGCTTCCTTTCTCTGCTGGTCGGCGTCGGGGTCCCGGCCGGCATCGCCGCCGCCGTCGGCTTCGTCGCGTCGCACGAGCGTCCGAGCGATGTCACCGACCGACGAGGCGACAGGCGTCCGCGTGGCCGTCGGCAGCACGAACCCGGTGAAGGTCGCCGCCACCGAGCGAGCGCTCTCGCGAGGGGACGCTCTCGGCGACGACCGTCGAGGCCGTCGCCGTCGACTCCGGCGTCCCCGACCAGCCCCGCGGCGTCGCGGAGACCGTCGAGGGAGCGGTAGCGCGCGCGACGGGCGCTCGGCGAGACGGCGACCGACCGCGGCGACGACCTCAGCGTGGGGACCGAGGGCGGCGTCGCCGAACGGGAGGGCGTCGACGGACTCTACCTGGTCGTGTGGGCGGCGGTGACCGACGGCGACCGCGTCGGTCGCGGCGCCGGACCGTCGCTACGGCTCCCGTCGGGGGTCGCCGCCCGGGTGCGCGAGGGGGCAGAGCTCGGCCCCAGATGGACGACCTGACCGGCGACCGCGGCGTGAAACACGACCGTGGGGTGGCGGGCGTGCCGACCGACGGCCGCACCGACCGCGAGCGGGTGCTTGCGGCGGCGGTGGCGAGGGCACTGGGGCCGGTCGTCGCCGACTGGTACTGAGGCCGATCGAAGGAGGTCGCGAACCTGGCACGGCTGTGTCGGGTGGCTCGCTCCTCCAGAGAGGCGCGACCGTGACGACCCCCGGTCAGTCGTTGTACGCCCCGATGACGTCGACGACGTCGTCGAAGTCGACCGGGTCGCCGGCGACCGTCCGGTCCTGATTGTACGCCGTGATCGCGTCCACGGCTTCACCGAAGTCTATGTCGCCGTCGTCGTCCTCGTCGAAGCGGGCGACGTTCGCGGACAGCGGGTCGTCAGTGCCGTCGTCCGTCCCGTCATCAGTGCCGCCGTCCGTTCCACTATCAGTGCCGTCATTAGTGCCGTCGTCCGTTCCGTCATCAGTGCTGTCGTCCGTGCCGTCATCCGTTCCGTCGTCGGTCCCGTCGTCGGTGCCGTCACTGCTTGTCCGTTCGAGTATCGTCCCGCTGGCGCCGACGGCGACGCTCGGCGATCCCGTGGCGACCGCGGCGATGTTCTGGCTGTTCGGCGTCGTCGCCCGGCTCCAGGAACCGCTCGCGAGGTCGAAGGTACCGCCGCCGTCGCCGACGGCGATACCGTTACTGCTCGTGACCTCGGCGTCATAGAGGGCGACCTCGGCGATCGACTCCGGCGTCCACTCGGTGCCGTCCCGACGGTAGACGGTCCCGCCGGCGCCGACGACCCGGACGTCGTCGGTGCCGTCCGAGTCGAGCCCGTAGAAGTTCACGTCGGAGTTCTCGATACCGATCGGCGCGTAGGTACCTCCGTCGATCGTCTCGAAGACGGTCTGGTTCGCGTCGATGGCGTGTCCCGACCGCGGACCGTGGAAGTCGATCGCGTTGATCGCCGACCCGGACCCGGGAGTGACTCCGTTCCAGGTCTCGTCGGTGCCGTTCTCGAACGAGTAGTAGATCTGCCCGGAGTCGCCGGCCACGTAGACGTTGGCGTCGCCGGCGCCGCCGGCGACGGCGACGTCGTTGAAGTTGTTGGTGACGTCGTTCGGCGCCGAGCGGTCCGCGACCTGCGATCCGGTCCGGACGTCGAACTCGCCGATCGCACCGCTCGCCCCGACGTACCACAGGCGGTCGCCGTCGTCGGTGACGCCCGCGCCGAGCAGGTTGTTACCGTCGCTGCCCGGACCGTCCCGAATCACCGTCCGCCAGCCTTCGCTCGTGCGTTCGAGAACGATACCGTCGTCGCCGACGGCGTACGGGCCCGTCGACGTCTGCACGACATCGTTCAGTCGTCCGTCGACGGGCGACGTCGCCGCCGTCCACTCGCCGCTGGACTGTGCTGTCGCCGTCGTCGACAGTGCCGACACCGCCAGACCCGTGCCGACACACTGGAGGAGGGTTCGCCGCGTCGAGTTGCTGGGCATGTGTATCCAGAGAGACTGACGAACAGCGGCAAGTGCTTTCTGTCGTATTAAAACTTTATTTCATCTAGTTGCGAAAGCGTCAGAGAACGGGCGGCGTGAGAGACACGAACCGTGTCAGCTGCCGTCCGAGCGGAGCCGTGTGACGACGGCGGCGGCGGGCGGACCGGTCAGACGTCGCTGTACGGACCGCCCTTCGTCTCCCGGAGGCGCTCCAGTTGCGCCTCGGAGAGGTCGACCTCGGCCGCGCCGAGGTTCTCCTCCAGCTGGTCGACGGTGCGAGCGCCGACGATCGGTGCCGCGACCCCGTCGTGTGCGAGGTGGTATGCGAGGGCGGTCCGGGCGACGGTAGCGTCGACCTCCTCGGCGACCGCGCGCAGCTCGTCGAGCACGTCGAAGTTCTCCTCGGTCAGGTAGGCGTCCTCGAACCGCGACGACTCGGCGGCGCGGGACTCGCCGACCAGCCCCTCCTCGCGGGTGTACTTCCCCGTGAGAAAGCCCTGTCCGAGCGGACTCCACGGGCAGACCGCGACCCCGTAGTGGTCGGCCATCTCCAGGTACCCCCCCTCGATCTCGCGGTCGACGAGGTTGTACCGCGGCTGGGCGACGGTGAAGGGCTCCCAGCCCTCCTCGCGGGCGATCTCGTTGGCCTTCGCCACCTTCCATCCGTTCGGGTACAGCGTCGAGGTGCCGAGGTAGTGTACCATGCCGGACTCGACGAGGCCGTTCAGTGTCTTCATGGTTTCTCGGGCGGGGGTCTCGTCGTCCCAGCGGTGGATGTACAGCACGTCCACGTAGTCGGTGCCGAGTCGGTCGAGCAGGGCGTCGATCCGGTGTCGGACGTTCTTCCGATTGGTGCCCCGGGAGTTGGGGTCGCCGTCGCGGATCTGCCAGTAGATCTTCGAGGCGATCGTGTACCGCTCGCGGTCCCGGTCGGCGAGCCAGTCGCCGATCCACGTCTCGCACTTGCCGCCGCCGTACACGTCGGCGGTGTCGATCGTCCGCAGGCCGGTCTCGCCCAGCGGCACGAAGTCCAAATCCATGTCCGCGTCCCAGTACCGCCAGCACGGCGAAAAGCGTGGGGATTCCGGCGACCGAGAGCCGTCGGCGACCGCCCTTCCGGCACGGGCCGTCGCGACCGACGACGTTCGCCGACGCCCCGGCGCGTCCGGACAGCGCGAACCGGCGGACTCGGCGAACTCCGTCACCCCGTCGCCGACAGCGTCAGGCGGCGGCGGGCCCGCGAGCGGAGTTCGGAGTCCGCAAAACACCGGGGAGTGTGCGCCGGCCGAACCACCGACAGGGCCGTGCAACAGACAGAAACCAGTGTAGAGAACCATGGTGGAGCCGATTCCGAAGTGGGCGGGAGGCGAGCGTCGACTGCTCGATGAATTGCGCACGCGCTCCCCCGAGAGCTACGACAGTCACCACGAACCGTCCTTCGGCGGCGGCGCCGTCTTCTCCGAGACGGCTCCCGACGACGGTACGATCGACGACACCGACCAGCGACTCGTCAACTTCTATGTCGTGACCTCGACGACGTCGACGTCCACGTCGTCCTCTCCGACAGCGGTGTCACGTACGACACGTACGCTGATGCCGGCGCCCACGTCGACGTCGAGCGCGCGACTCGAGCGATCGACAGCGACGCGGACGACCGCGGGGCGGTCGACGAGACCGTCGCCACCACCGTCTCATCCGAGCAGCGGGCCGCCGCCCTCCAGCGGGCGCTCTCCGACTCCTGACGGTGGGCGGGATACGCGGGCAGCCGAGGCAGTCACCTCGATGCGGCGGTACGGCCGTCGCGTCGCCGAGGTGCGCGAGTGGCTCGGGCGATGCGGCGCTCCCGTCCCGGTCGACTCACACCAGGTCGTTGTCTCGCAGGTACAGCCGGACGTACTCGTGCAGGCCGGGCTCGACCGCGGAGACGAAGCGGTACGCGGAGTGCTGGTCGTCGAGAGCGATCTCGTACTCGTCGGCGACGGGTACGGCGTGAAAGACCACGTTGATCGTGTGCCGGCTCGGCGACCCCTCGACCGGACTTTCGGCCCAGAAGTGAGCGTACGTCCCCAGTCGGTCGAGCAGCCGCACCTCGATGGCCAGTTCCTCGCCGGCGACCCGGCGGGCAGCCGCCTCTAAGTGTTCGCCCTTGTACAGTCGTCCCCCTGGCCAGAACCAGATCCGCGGCTCGATCGTCCGCCTCGTGAGCAACACGCCCGGCTCGTTCTCCCAGGGCGCACTGTCAACGAGGAATTCAGCATCGCTCACGTCGTGTTTCTCCGTGAACTCGTCGAGAAACAGTCGCGTGATCACCGTCGCTCGGGTTGGAAACGGCCGAACGTGGAGAAATCGGTTGCTCGATGGGGTCGACGGCAGCGAGCAATCAGTAACGCTGATCAGCGACCTGGATCGCGGTCTCGTCGGCAGCAACCTGCTTCGGCCGAGCGCCGTTAGCTGGCGTGAGATTGGTCTTTCGGACCCATTGCGGACGGTGCTTCGACAGCGATCCACGCCGAACCTCTCAAGAACCGATGTAGTTTCTGCAAGTGATAAGCCGGCGAGATGCAGTTCAATTCCGAACCGCGTCACCTCTTTCGATAATTTTTCCTTCACGAACTCGATTCGATCCAGTTGTTACCGTGGCTGCGGCGGTCGATTTGGCCTGGATTGGTATGGAAATCCCATTCGTCTCATTCCTCCAATTATAATCTGAACAGTGCCAGTCTAGGGTACTAGGAAGTATTTATATGATTGATCTATAATGATACTGTGCTACCACGACAAAGATGGATCGTGGCGGTTGGGTCCAGCATTAGCGTATTTTTGCTTGTTGCGATAGTTACCATGAGAACCCAAACCGGCGGGTTCAAAGGAGTGATCGGCATCCCCACGGGTATTTTTGCCGGGATTTTTGATGGCTTCACTGCTTGTTGTTGGGTATGAAGGCCTCGGGCGGCGAGCCCGTGTTCCTGTTGATATTGCCGCGGGACTGGGCTACGGCATCGGTGTGGGCTATCTCGCTCTCTTAGTCCTCCCTCACCCTGCGACCGGGTTCCCGCCGGCGAAATTTACATTGGCTTCGTCCTCCTCGGCGGCGTCATTGGTGGTGTTGCCTCGGTAGCCACGGCAACCCAGCAGGTTGACCTCTCCCCGCGCACTACTGAGTAAGCACGTACTAGGTGAGATCGCCTCCACAATTAATTCCTGACAGCAGAGGCCTCCCGTTCACGTGTATCGATTCGATTGCCTGCTACAGAGATCGACGCGGTCTTTCATCATGAATTTGAGAGGCATGCTGGCAAGGAACGCGATGGCGCTGATTCTCGCCGTCGGAGAGTTCATGCGGATATCTGCCCGGTTTTGGTAAAAAGGTCAGTTTTTGGATTGTAACTGACTTGTCTTCATACGGGAGACGGCACAGAGACTATGTTGAGAACCACCTCTACGAATTCAAAGCGATCTATGTAGACAATTCGGTAGAAGCACGGTCGTGATTTTAATGATGTTCCCTATCCAACGGTCGTGTTCATTTAAGATCGGAACCCGTCGCTGCCTTGTGGTTCTGAGCGGACCGATCTCCACCCTAATTCATAGTGAACAGTTGTCAGAAACGGGCTCAACTGCTTCGAATTGAGTGGCTCGCCGGAACTGATACGAACCGACTGGCTCCCGCCTGAAGATCTTATTCGGCCAAACCCTGACGATTGTCGCTCGGTCCTTCGATGCTTGCGTAACTTAACACGACCCTTGAATAGCCTCGAACTGTGTTGAGTTCGGACCGTGACGCTCGATGGGTCGGGGTGTACAGGCATCTCCACGAGCACCGGGGTTTCACTTATGAAAGTAGTAAAACCGCCAGGAGACGGTTTATTCAAGTGTGAATTATGTTAAGTTTTTAAGTAGTCCCGGCTGGATTCGAACCAGCGTTGCAGGCCCCAGAAGCCCACGTGATTGGCCACTACACCACGGGACTGCTTGTGCACCAAAGAACGCCGTAGTTCTATTTATTATTGTCGTGTTTGACCGATGCTGTCCGGTCGTCTGAGAGCGATGACGGGTCGAAATGTCGCTCCCGGTGGCAGTTCGCACAGAGGAGTTCGCATTTCCGGAGTTCTCGTTGTATCGTACTCAGCGAACGACGCTCCGCGACCAGTGTAGAAATCGAGCCAACCTTCTCATCGACGTGGTGGAAGTCAAGACAGACCGGGTCGGACTCCCCACAGCTTCGACATCCGTCGCTGTCCCGTTTGTGCGCTACGACCCATGCACGCCGTCTCTCACGGAGTCTGGTCTCGTTCGAATCCTCTATTTCGGCCTCGATTTCGGGCGCCGGCGGTAGCTCCGCAGGGGCCGTGCCGTCGTAGTGTTCTTTCCGGTGACAGTTCGCACAGAGGACGGTACATCGACTGATTTCCTCCTCAACGCGCGTCTTCGAGTAGCCGTGATTGACCATCTGCGTGACTCCCTTCTGCTTGCCCTCACCGTCGTGGTGGAAGTCCAGGGCGGCAGGACGAGACTCCTCGCACCTGGCACACTCGTGTTCGTCCCGCTTGCGTTCGCGAAACCACTGTCGGAGTTCGACACGACGTTCGTCCTTGACTGCTATCCGTCGTTTGCGATTCTTGTAGTACCAGCGTTGCTGTGCGGTTAGCTCCGTCCACGTCTCGTCGTCAGGGATTTCGACAGATCCCGGTTTCGGCGCTATCTCGGTCCCGCCAGCCTCTTTTTGCGTGTACGTTTCCAGATTCGCAAGCGTCTTCGCCTCGTTCCATCCCCCGACGACCCGAACAATGGTCGTCGAGGACGGCTGAATGTCGAGCTTCTCGTACTCCGTCTTCGTCGGCGATTCGCCCAGCCGCCGGGCGGCCTCCTGGAGCGCCTCGATGCACTCCGTCTCGGTGACCATACGCCGAGTGCGCCCGGTCTCCTACAAAAATTCGGGGCTCACTACCCCGGCGATATTGGATCAAAATTGAGGCGGTAGATTTTCTGCGTGTCCACATACGAAACCGATCGCCTCAGCGGCAGTATCGACTGAACAGACTCAGACTTCGTCCAGCGAGAGCGGACACCCGAGCGGATTATTGGAGTCGGTATTCAGCTGCATTTGATGGTCCTATCAATTTCGGATACCAAACAGTATCTTTAGAGGTTGGGTGTCGAACGGCCATCCACAGCTGGGTATAAACAGTCGAGTTACGGCCGACCAACGACGCGACGCCGGATCATATCGTGATCGACGAGACGGCGATTCAGGTGAATGATAAACGTCGCTGGCTGTACGCTGCCGTCAATCCCGAGACGAACGATTCCTCCACGTTCGGCTCCTTCCGACCGGAACGACGCGACTTACCGTGCTGTTTCCGCGGGAACTGCAGTAGCGCGTGCCGGTCACTCGAGCAGCGATTCTAGTCGATGATGCTCACCATCTCAAGGCTGCATTGTCGTGACTCGGACTCCGATTTCGGATACGTCGCCGCGAAAATCGGAACGCCACCGAACGTATCTTCAGAGAGGTAAAACGGCAAACGTCTTCGTTTTCAAATACGTTCAGTTACTGCAGCCGATGACGGCCGGACGGTCCGGACGAGCCCGCGAATCCACTTCTGGAGTCGAATAAATAACACGCTGTTCTAAAATTGGAATACTGTTCTACAATATCTCGACAGCGGTCCCAGAGTAGCCGACTCTTCCTCCTCGTAAGTCGGGATCAGTCGAGACCGGTAGCTCAGTTTTTAGTATAGCGGTATATGATTTACACATTCATACACATGGCTGTTAGTACTGCTACAACCGGAACTCGGCACTTCGAGCGAATGCACGTCTGGACGTAATTATTGAAATAATCACGACCGCTCTGAGGTACTCCGCCGCCGTCGGTGAAGCTCGAAACATGGAACCGCACGAAGAGAACCTCGAACCTGGGGAAAAAGCTGCGAACACTGCCGTCCTCCAATCTATATTGAGGACCCCGTCGATAAGACCTAATAGCTTCTAATACAAACCAATACCTAGAATGCCTATCTCGAAAGACGAATTTCGATCTATCGACGAGGATGGACCGTCGCTCCCCGACCTCGCACCGGACACCACCCAGGGTGCGGTATACCGCTTCCTTCTCGAGCACGTCGACCAGGCGTTTCGCCAGCGGGAGGTCGTCGACGCCGTCGACGTTCCGGAGGGGAGCGTCGGCCCCACGCTGAAGCGTCTTGAGGAACACGGCCTCGCCGAACACCGCGACCGATTCTGGACGATCGCTGACGCCGAGCACGCGGTCGCGTCGGCAGGACTTCACGGCGCTGTCACGGCCGACGATATTGACAGCGGGTTCTCCGACGACGACGTCGAGGCCTGGATGGAGACCGCGGTCGACCCTGTCGAGTCTGAAACCGAGTCGGACGAGGGGTCGTGATCCCGGATGGCTGACCGCGGAACTGTCGTCTGGGCTCCCGATCCGTTCAAAATGGATAGTGGGAACCCTCGTCCGTGGCTGGTCGTTTCCGGCGAGCGGCTGCCCTATCCCGATGAGGAGTCGATCACCGTCGCGTTCATGACACAATCCCACCACGCCGGCAGCTTCGCCGTGCCGAGCGAGGCGTGGATTCGCGGGGAACCAGGCCAGCAGAGTTACGTTTTACCCTGGACGGTCGCCACGCTGAAAGAAGACCTCCACGTCGTCGGACGGCAGGGCTCGGTCACCGATGAGTTCACCGAACAGGTTACGACGGCAACGATTTCCTACCTGGACAGCTCGGAGACTGCTGACCCCGTATGATCGACGGAAACCACCGGTCAAGAACCCGCAACGCGACCGTTGCGAAGCTCCGTCGAGTGCTATCTCCAGAATAAGGGCAAGGGTCGCGGTGGGGACGGTGGGAACTATCGACGCAACGCAGCGCGCGAACTCGAGCGATTCGCCGAGTGGGCCGCCGGCGACCGCGGTGACGACGACTGGACCGGCGTCGTCCCCGACGACGTCGACAGAGAGCCCACTTTCGAAGACCTCGACGAACGTGTCTTCCACGAGTGCGCTCGACATCTCGCCGGCGATCGGGGACTCAAGTAAGAACCGTTCGGACGTACTACGCCTACATTTCGGCGTGGTGTGGCTAGTGCGTCAACGAGGGGTATCTCGAGACACACTACGCGCAGCGGGCGGGTGCGACGGCGCCGCTCCCCGAGGACGACGGTCGCAAGCCTGGCGACCAGCAGGCCTGGACGTCCGAGAGCGCCACGCGCTTATCCGTCACGTCGACGAGCGAGCCCGCAACGCCGTCGAGGCGTACACAACACTTCCGGAGGATACTGATCCTCCCTCGACAAGCAGCGAGCGCGCTACGCGGCGCTGGACGACCCGTGACCGGGCGCTCGCGTTCGTCCTCGCGTACACCGCCGTCGGGTCGGAGAACTACTCCAGGAACCGAACGACTCGCGTCGGCGCGGCGTCCGGTGGGAGGACCTTTCGCTCGACGACGGGAGTATGGACGTCTACCGGAAGAAACAGCAGTGGGACGCAGCGAGTCTCCCCGATCCGGTGATTGCGCGGCTGCGGAGTTACTGCAAACTCGGGACTCACCGACCGAGCGGTGGCCGGTGTCCCAGACGTTCGATCAGCGGACGCTCGCCACGCTCGTGCGGGACGAGTCGGCTGACCGTGGGGAACGCCCGGGTGTTATCGAGGAGCGACGCGACGAGTATGCTCGCGGCCTCCTGCTGGCTTCCGATGAAATCGATAGAGGGAGCGACACGACCGCCACAGCTGGTGACTCACCGGACGACTGAAGGTTAATGCCCTCGGCTGCCCTACTGTCTGGCGTATGGACGTGATCAACCCTGCAACCGGTGAACGGGAGGAGACGTACGAGGAAGACACCCACGAGGATGTTGACGCAGCACTCGGTCGGGCGACAAATGCGTTCGGCGAGTGGCGTGACCGGTCGATTCGTGACCGCGAACACCTCCTCGATGCGGCTGGGGACGTCCTTCGGGAGAACAAGCGCGAATACGCCGAGACGATGACCCGCGAGACGGGCAAGCCGATCACCCAGGCGCTCGCCGAGGTCGAAAAGTGTGCCTGGGTCTGCGAATACTATGCCGAGCACGCCAGTGCTTACCTCGACCCCGAACCGCATCCGAGTCCACCGGGGTCGACGGTCAAAACGGTGTACGAACCGCTCGGGCCCGTCCTCGCGGTGATGCCCTGGAACTTCCCCTTCTGGCAGGTGTTCCGCTTCGCAGCGCCGTACGTCACGGCGGGGAACGTCGGGCTTCTCAAACACGCCTCGAACGTCCCGGGGTGTGCGCGTGCCATCGAGGAGGTATTTCGGGAAGCCGGCTATCCCGAGGGCGTTTTTCAGTCGCTGTTGATCTCCTCGGATCTCGTCGACGACGTGCTCGCCGACGACCGGCTACGGGCGGTCACTCTCACCGGAAGTGGTCCGGCTGGGCGGGCGGTCGCGTCGACGGCCGGGGAACAACTCAAAAAGACCGTTCTCGAGCTCGGCGGGAGCGACCCGTTCGTCGTCCTCGACGACGCCGACATCGAAGCGGCGGCCGAGACCGGTGCGTGGGCGCGCAACCAGAACAACGGACAGTCCTGCATCGCCGCCAAGCGGTTCGTCGTTCACACCGACGTATACGACACCTTTCTGAACCGGTTCCTCGAAGCGGTCGAGGCACTCACTGTCGGCGACCCGATGGACGAAGAAACCGACGTCGGCTCGCAGGCCCGGCAGGGTCTCCTCGACGACCTCCACGAACAGGTCGAAGCGAGCGTCGCCAGCGGTGCACGGGTCGTCACGGGTGGCGACCCGATGGACCGAGACGGAGCGTATTACCCTCCGACAGTGCTGACGGATATCCCCGAGGGCAGTCCGGTCGACACTGAAGAAGTGTTCGGTCCGGTCGCTGCGGTGTACGAAGTCGACGACGAGGCCGCAGCCGTCGAGAAGGCGAACGACACGGAGTTCGGCCTCGGTGCCAGTGTCTGGACGGAAGACCGCGACCGCGGCGAGCGCGTTGCCCGACGGGTTGAGGCCGGCTGTGTCTACGTCAACCAGCTCGTGAAGTCGGACCCACGGGTTCCCTTCGGTGGTATCGACGAATCCGGATACGGGCGCGAACTCTCCGAGGACGGCATCACGGAGTTCGTCAACCGCAAGACCGTCTGGGTGGAGTAAATGACGGCCTCGGATCTGCTGGTAGCCTGTCTCGAGCGCGAGGGTGTCGACTACGTCTTCGGCCTGCCGGGAGAGGAGATGGAGGACCTGTTGTTCTCGCTCCGGACGTCGGACGTGACGTTCGTCCCGGTGCGCCACGAGCAGGGTGCGGCATTCATGGCCGACGTCCACGGCCGGCTCACAGGCGATGCTGGCGTTTGTCTGGCGACACTGGGGCCCGGGGCGACGAATCTCCTGACAGGCGTCGCGGACGCCCACTTGGACAAGAGTCCGCTCGTCGCGATCACCGCACAGGGCGGCCTCGAACGGCTTCACAAGGAGAGCCATCAGGCGATCGACCAAGATCGCCGAGTACGAGAAACCCGGTGCGACCCACCTCGAACTCCCCGAAGACGTCGCGGGCAAGGACACGGAGGTCGGTCCGCTTTCGGTCCGTGAGCGTGTTCGGGGTGCGGCCCCGAACCCGGAGTCCCTCACCCGCGTCGAAGCGCTGCTCCGTGAGTCCGAGCGACCCCTGCTCGTCGCGGGCAACGGCGCTGTCCGCACGGAGGCTGCGGCTCCACTCCGCGATCTGGTGGCCGTGACGGACCTCCCGGTCGTGTCCACCTATATGGGCAAGGGCGCCGTCTCGGACGACGACGAGCACTCATTGATGACGCTCGATTCGGGTGCCCACGAGGAAGCGGCCGATGCTATCGCGGATGCCGACCTCCTGCTCACCGTCGGCTACGACGTCGCCGAACACGATCCCGCCGACTGGAGACGCAAAGACGCCGCCGTGGTCCACATCGACAGTGAGCCGGCCGAAGTGTACGAAGCGTACAATCCCGATGTGGAGGTGGTCGCGGACATCGGTCGCACCCTCCAGGAGTTGACCGAGTGGTGTGAGGCGACGGCAGTGAGCTTCGATACCGAGTGGTATTCGGCCCTCCGTGAACACATCGTCGCTGATATCGACCGCGAGCCAGCCGACACACCGCCGTTCACCGTTCGGGACGTCCTTCCGATACTGCGCGAGGCGATGGCTTCCGACGACGTGTTGATCTCGGACGTCGGGAGTCACAAGATGGCGATCGCACAGAACTTCCCCACGTACGAGCCCAACACCTGTCTCATCTCGAACGGGCTCGCTTCGATGGGGATCGCCGTTCCTGGCGGGCTCGCGGCCGACCTCGCGATCGACGAGAACGTGGTCGCAGCGACCGGAGACGGTGGCTTTCTGATGAACGCCGCGGAGATAGAGACCGCGATCCGCACGGGGTGTGGCTACACCATCGTCGTGTTCAACGACGACGACTACGGGTTGATCTCCGAGAAGCAGCTGGACCACACGGGTGAGGCGTTCGGGACGGGCTTGACGAACCCGGATCTCGTCACCCTCGCGGAGAGTTTCGGTATCGACGGCTACCGACCGGAGTCCCCCGCCGAACTCCGGGACGTCTTCGAGGCCGTTATCGGGGACGGAATGGCACTGGTCGAAATTCCAGTCGAGTAGTTGGCCGGCGGTCGCTCGTCTGGATTCCGCTGGACCTCCGTCGGCTCGTCCGTGATAACTACAGTTCTGGCACCGAACATCCGTCCGACGCTTCAGTTCTTGTTTCTCGGCCCGACCCTTGCCGTATGACCCCCGAGTAGCGCTCCGGTGGTCATCCCGGCGATGATCCCTGTCGGACCGAAGACCGCTCCGCCGAGTCCCCCAGCAAGGGCCCCTCCGAGGCCACCAGTGAACATCTCGACGTTCTCGTTTGCTTCCCCTTCCGGGGCGACCTGCCGGACGAACTCGAGTGCGTGATCGCCGCAGTTGGGACACGCTCTCTCGGTTGCAAACTCAGCGAGGATGTCGGTGATATCTCGGTCATCGTCGTATTCTGACGGCGTCGATGCCATACAGAACGACTCTGAAGACGAGGAAAAGCCCTCGGGAGCCACGGTGGAAGTGAACGACCCTCCCGAATCCGCGAGATTTAGTCGTCGTCGATAAAGCCGATCTCCGTGTGCGCCCCATCACAGAAGGGCTTGTTCTCTGATCCACCACACCGGCAGAGCGCCGTCTCGGTACCGTGAACGCTGGATTCGGGGTCGGTGCCCCGGATCTCGAACTCCCCGTCGAGCGTGACCGGTCCGTCAGGAAGTGTCCGCACCCGGAGAACATCATCGACCGGGCCGTCGTCGTCGGCTCGGGAGCGGTCGTTCACAGTGCGTCCATCCGCCTCAAAGTCGATATCGACGTGACTGTTGTCACAGAGCGGTTTATTCTGTGACGCGCCACACCGACAGAGCGCGACCCGGGTGTCTTCAAGAACCACCTCTCCGTCCGGGTTCGCAATCTCGATGTCTCCTCGAAGGTGGAGCGGGCCATCGGGCACCACAGCAACTGTATTGTTTTCGGGAACGGGTTCGGACGGGCCGCCGTCGCTTCGCTCGAACTGGAGCGCTCCGGTGGGACACTGCGTGATCACCCCCGCGAGATCGTCGACGTCGGCGTTGTCGGGGTCGATCCAGGGCCGCTCGTCGGGGTCGAAGACCTCCGGCAGCTTCTCGACACACTCTCTGGCATGAGTACAGCGCAGTACGTCGTAACTGACCTCGATCTCCTCGCCCGAGTACTGGTGGATATCTTCGTTCATGGGTTTACTCGGCGTCGGCGGGCGTGTCGAAGTCGTGGAAGTGTTCGCCCTTTTCTTTAGTGAGGATATTCAGCGCGGCGGCGGCTCCGTCACCTGCGGAGATGACTGCTTGCCACTCCTCGGCCCGCACCATCGCACCCGTGGCGTAGGCGTCGGCGATACTGGTCTCCATCGTTACGTCGACCGCTACGACGTCTTCATCGGTGAACGTACACCCGAGTTCCTCGGCGAGATCACGGGTCGCTCCGGTCGCGAGCACGACGTACTCGGCAGTGTATTCGTCGGCGTCGGTGGCGAGCGAGAATTCCTCACTGTTGACTTCGACACCTGTGACCGCTTCCCCCTGGTGGCGGTCGACGCCGAACTCGTCGACCTGATCGCGGGACGTTTCGACGAACGCATCGCCGTCGATGCTCTTGATACCGAGATAATTGAACAGATGTGCTTTGTGCATCCATGTCTGATCCGTATCGAAGAGGACGGTGTCGAGACCGTTCTTCGCCGTGAACAACGCCGCGCTCGAACCGGCAGGTCCGCCGCCGACGACCGCTACTGTGGACATACGTGACAAATATCGGCTGGCTGTGTTATAAACCTATCATCGCTCGGTGGCTCTGGCGTCCACGAACAAAACCAGAGCCAGGTGTTATTTTTATGCCCGAGCGGTCAAGAGATACGTATGAACTCCGATCTCGTCGGCGTCGCAACGGTCGCCCTCTTCCGACGAGAGTCGTATGAGTCACGGTCGCCCTCGATACACTCGGCGAGGTGGTTCTAATGGGCGATAGTCCGGCACATACCTGCTGTAAAATCGGTCGAGACCGCGCGAAGTACGACCTCTCGGAACTGAACGAGAATCTGTGTCGCCGCCGAGCAGACGGGGCAAGTCTCCGCGATCTCCAGGAATTCGTCAACGAACGCATTCTGGAACGTGCGCTGGCCGACATTAATGCGGATGTTGTCGGTGATCCGGAGAACATCTATCGCCTTCTCCGAGACGACGAGGTGAGTTCCGGTCGGCAAGCGGAACTACGGTCGAGATTGGAACGGTCGGGAGTCGATGTCGAAGCAGTCGAGAATGACTTCGTTTCCCACCAGACTGTCCGTGACCACCTGAAGGAATGTCTCGATATTGATACGAGCCGACAGAGTTCTATCGACATCGAGCGCGCCACACGAAACATCAACTGGGCGGGATCGCGCTCGAAAGCCGTAATCAAACGGACGCTCGACCAGCTACGCAACGCGAATCAACTCGCAACCGACGATCTCGACGTGACCCAGACCGTTCGGGTCACGTGTACTGGGTGTGGTGAGACCTACCGGGTGGCTGATCTCCTCGATCGAGGTAGCTGTGGGTGTGACGGCAGCGGCCAGTCCGATTGTTCGATCGACAAATCCTGACGACCGTCATCGTAGCGGAATTGAACGAGCGGACGGTTTTATTATCGCACCGCCTGCTCACCGACCGGATACTTTTATTATTTGAATACAGATTCCTGTCCAATGGAGAAATAACTGGACGCCTTCAAATAAGAGGACGGTCCCATCGAAACCCGATCAATAAATAGTTGTTAGCGACAAGAACGGCGTATGTCACAGCAGGCCGACGAACAGACTGCGACCGTCGCCGTGCGAAACCTCGGCGGGATCGATACCTGTGAGGTAACGTTTCGACCCGGTGTGACGGTCCTCGAAGGCCGAAACGCGACGAACCGGACGTCTCTGCTAACTACTCTTGCTGGTGTGCTCGGTGGAATAGGACCCACGCTGAAAAGCGATGCCGACGAAGGTTCGGTGACACTGACATTCGACGGCTCCAAATACACACGGCAATATGTGCGACACGGCGGTGAGGTTCAGGCCGAGGGGGATTCGTACACGGACGCCACGGAGACAGTCGACTGTTTTGCGTCACTCCTCGAGGCCAATCCGGCTCGACAGGCCGTCGAACGCGGCGAGGATCTTCGTGATGTGTTGATGCGACCCGTCGACACCGACGCTATCGAAGAGCGGATTCGAAGTATCGAACAGGAGCGTCATAAGACCCGCGAGCGGCTCGACGAGATCGAACGTGAACGCGATCAGCTCCCCCAGCTGGAAACGCGCCGGTCGGAACTTCAAGAGGAGTTGGCAGATCTCGACGACGAGCTGGAGGCGGTTCGATCGACCGTCGACGAGTACGAAGCCGACGCAGACGCAGCAGAAACCGCTCAAGAGGCCATCGATGAACTCGATGAAACTCGGCACCGGCTTCGCTCTGTTCACTACGATATCGACACCCAGGAGGCGAGCATCGAAGCGCTTCGAGAGGAGCGCGCTGAAGTCGAGGCCGAGCTCGCAGAACTCACCACACAGGACGAGAAACTGGAACAGATCGAGCAGGAACTGACGCGGTTACAGGAGCGCGTGCGTGCGTACGATGATGTCGTCGGTGACCTCTCTGCAGTCGTCGAGTTCACCGGCGATTTCCTCGATGATGGATGTCCCGACCTTCCGGGCACCGAATCGAACGACGACGTCACCGCGGAACTCGATCCGGGCTCGAAACCCGTCGAGTGCTGGACCTGTGGCAGCGAGGTGACGACCAGCGACATCAGGGACCGGTTGAGCGAATTCGAGACGCTCGTCTCCGAGAAACGGAGCAAGCGGGCGGAGACGCGCGACCGGCTCGAGGGGCTACGTGACCGTCGCGACGAACTTCGCTCCGTCACGGACCGGCAGGAGCGCCTCGAATCGCGGCTTCAGGACATCGACGCCGAACTCGACCGGCGAGAGGGCCGCATCGAGGAACTCGAAGCCGATGCCGAGGACGTACGCGAGGAGGTGTCTATGCTGGAGACGCACATCGAAAAGACCGAGGAACTCCGCGAGAGTGACCTTCTCGACCAGTATCAGCGTCTCAGTGAACTCGAATACGAGCGCGGGCGGCTCGAACGAGAGCTCTCGGATG
>PXSK01000042.1 GCA_003022865.1 Halobacteriales archaeon SW_5_70_135
AGAGGCTGCCGCGACTCGGCGAGCACTGCGGCGCGGTCACGAAGTGGTTCTCGAACCGCGCGCCGCCCGCCGCCAGACGGTCGATGTTCGGCGTCTCGATGTCGACGCCGCAACAGCCCACGTACTGTCCGAGGTCGTGGCAGTGCATCAGGAGGACGTTCGGCGGGTCCTGAGACGTCATCCGTGTTCGTCACTCGGTCCCGTCGCCTTCATAGTGTCTTCGGCCGTTATCACTGCTGAGTCTCTCAAACCCCCCGGCCCTCGCCCGCCCGGACGCTCTCGCCGCGAAAACTCGTCCGGCGCGGCCGACTCGTACCGTCGGTCGTGGGCCTCCGGAGCGACGATTCACGTTCGTCCGTCTGATACTGATTGCTGTAGCCGTATACCGGTACGACCGTACGCCGTCGTGCGGTCGATGCCGAAATGACGCACGGCAATCGGTACGAGGCCACGTACAGCCCACCTGTGCGACCATCGGTTCACGTATCCATGACTGACAGTATCACGAGTCGAGCACTTCGGCGGCGTTGTCACGCGGTTCGTAGTCTAACAGACGCATCGTCTCCGTGACGGAGTGGAACCGCTCGTCGTTCCGGGAGACGGCGTTGACGGTCACGGGGTTCTCGGGCAGGTCGACGGTCGCGGCCTTTCGGTGGACGTCCCGGCAATCGTGCGGGCTGAGCCAGGTCGCGCGGGCAAAGCGGACGTGTCCCGGGTCACCGTCGGCGGTCTCCTCCTGGAGTGCGTCCCGGGTCATGTACCAACCGATGCGAAGGTTCACGACCTCGAGCCGCTCGACGTCGGCGTAGTATCTCGTCAGGTCTTCGCAGGCGGCCTTGCTCACCCCGTAGTACGAGTCGGGCCGCGTCGGGGCCTCGGCGTCGACCGTCTCGGCGTGGCCGAGGGTCATCGTCTCGGGGTCGTCGGCATCGGCGTTGTACCGGCCGACGGCGTGGTTCGAGGAGGCGAACACCACCCGGTCGATGTCGTTCTCGACGGCCGCGTCGAGAACGTGTTTCGTCCCCTGAACGTTCGTCTCCGAGACGGTCGCCCACCCGGCGTCGGGCGAGGAGGCGCCGGCGAGGTGGACGACGACGTCGAAATCGTCCAGTTTCTCGGCGACGTCGTCGGGGTCCGTTACGTCCAGGCGGTCACTGTCGATGTCGTCGTGCTCGGAGTGGGTGAACGCCAGCACCTCGCTCTCGTCGAAGGCGTCGAGCAGTTCCCGGCCGACGTTCCCACCGGCACCGGTGATGGCGATCCGCGTCATCGTGTCGACACAGTGTCTCGAGCGACCTAACCGTTGTCGTGTGTCGACCGGGTAGTGTTCAGATACAGATTGCGGGATCCGGAAAGCCCTCGGCACGCTCGACTTCTGCTCGCGGCGCATAGCGACGCGAACGTCCGGGTTCGTCGAATGGACGGCCGGTGAAACCGGCCGCCATACAATGCGGCGGCGAAGCCGCCACACAGTGCCTCGTCCTTTCAGATCGGGCGCAAATCGCATTAGCCTCGGGGAATAGCGGGAGGTTCTACCCGTTCGTCACGTCCGCACGTCCAATCGAGGTCGTTCGAAAATCTCCGATTTTCGTGATGACGAGAGACTTCGTCTCTCGAACCACGGCACGACCGCCCCCATGTCGGGACGACCGAACGATCTCGGGATCCCTGCCGGACTCTCGCAGGTGTTCCCTGCGGGAGAGGAAGAGCTACCGACACAGAACAGCAAGATACCCCCGAATCTCCCACGGAATAGGAGTACCGGAGGCGTGGCACTCCCGGCACTCGTCGGTGTGCGAACCCGAGGTTCCCGAACCGGCCGCCACACGGCGGTGGGAAGCCGCGCCGTCGTCGGCCGGACCTCCTGCCCCGGCCCCGGTCTCGGCGGGCGTCCACACCGAACCCCGGTCCCGGCGGCTTCGTCCCGTCGGCCGTCGCGTGTGTGGTCGCCGGCGAGCGCGTCGCGGTGTGCTTTTGAGTGGTGACGTCGAGTGAGTACTGTGGCGTACGTCACGCGGCTGCGAGTCACCAGCGGCGACCGCGAGGCGCTCGAAGACGTCGTCTCGGAGGTCAAGACGGCCGCGGAGCGCAAGGGCGTCGAGCTCACCGGCCCGCACTCCCGGCCGCCGACCGACCTCGCCGTCCCGCAGTACCGGCGCTCCCCGCCCGGCGCCGCCCGCCTCGGGGGCGCGAACGCGAGCGGCGAGGACGACTCCGAGGTGAGGACCGTCGACGACACCTTCGGGACGTGGCGCTACACCGTCTACGAGCGCGAACTGGAGATCGTCGGCCGCCAGTCGTTCGTGCGCGCCGTCACGAGCCGGGCGTTTCCCGCCGCCGTCCGCCTGGAGGTCGAGGTCGACAGGCGGGCCGGCGCGGGCGGCTGATCACGCCGCGTCGACGACGACACCGTACTCCCGCAAGCCGTCGGGCCACCTCAGTCGGGCGTCGACCTCGCCGCTCTCGGGCACGGTCTCGTCCCCGTCGCCGAAGGTCGCTCGGACCGTCCCGTTCTCGCCCGGTCCGATCGCCTCGGTCCGCGGCCGCGACGGACAGCAGGGGAACCCCGCGCCGGAGACGACGAACGCACACCGGAGGTCGCCCGCGACGTCGGCGACGTTCTCGAAGGTGGCGGCGAGGTCGAACGCCTCGCCCGCGGCGACGCGGTCGGGAACGTCGGCGCTCGCGAGTTCGTACGCCGGGGACGGACGGGCGAGGCGCTCGCCGACCTTGTCGGGGAGTCGCCAGGGCGTGCCGCCGACCGTCACGCGGAGTCGCCCCGCGTCGAGTGGGGCCGGCACGCGGAACGCGAGGTGTCCGGCGGTCCCGTCGTCGGGGTCGTACGGCGCCCCGAAGTCGAGCGTCGCGTCGGACCACGACGAGTCGACCTCGCCGCGGAAGCGGTCCCTGTCGGCGACGAGGGCGAACCGCTCCGACGGCGGTCCCGTCCCCGCCGGCGTCTCGACCCGGACGAACACGTAACGCCCGCCCTCCGCTCCGTCGACACCTACCGTGTCGGGGAACGGCCGCGTGAAGACTGAGTCGCGCACGGTCGCCCCCGTCAGTGCGACCTCGCGGGCGTCGACAGTCCGTGTCGTGCCGAGCGGCACGGCCTCCGACGTCGTGGCGGTCGTCCCATCGGGCGTCGCGGACGTCGACTCACCGGGCCTCGACCGGTCGCTCCCGCAGCCGGCGACGGCCGCCGCGGCTCCGGTCGCGCCGACCCGGAGCAGTCGGCGGCGGCACAGTTCCATGCGTCGACTGTCGGGCGGGCTGGCAAGTGTCTTGTGCGGGTCGCCGGCTCGTCGCGACGGTGTGACTTTTCACCCCCGGCTTCGAGGGGGAGACATGAGCGAGACTGCTGGTGACCGCCTCACGTCGCTGCGCCGCGAGCTGCACCGCCACCCGGAGCCGGCCTGGCGGGAGTTCCGGACCACCGCTCGACTCGTGGAGGAGCTGGAGCGGACGGGCGTCGACGAGCTGTACGTCGGCCCCGAGGCGATCGACCCGGAAGCGCGGATGGGTCTCCCGCCCGAGGCCGAGATCGAGGAGTGGCGCGAGCGGGCTCGCGAGGCGGGCGCGGACCCGGACCTGCTGGAGAGGATGGCCGGCGGCGTCACCGGCGCCGTCGCCGTCCTCCGGACGGGCGAGGGGCCGACGGTGGCGTTGCGGACGGACATCGACGCCCTGCCCCGCGCGGAGTCCGAGAGCGAGGAGCACCTGCCGGCCCGGGAGGGCTTCCGGTCGGAGACGGGCGCGATGCACGCCTGCGGCCACGACGGCCACGCCGCGATCGGGGTGGGCGTCCTGGAGCGCGTGCACCGAAGCGACTTCGAGGGAACGTTCAAGCTGGTGCTCCAGCCCGCGGAGGAGGTCGTCGGCGGCGGCCGGGCGGTCGTCGAGGGGGGTCACTTCGACGACGTGGACCACCTGCTCGCGACGCATCTCGGGCTCGACCACCCGACGGGCGAGGTGGTGGCGGGCGTCGGCGGCTTTCTCGCCGTCTCGCACTTCGAGGCCGTCTACGAGGGCGAGCCGGCCCACGCCGGCGCCCACCCGGCACAGGGACACAACGCGGTGCAGGCGATGGCCGGCGCGATCGGCGACCTGTACGGCATCGCCCGCCACGAGGACGGGGCCACGCGGGTCAACGTCGGCCAGGTGCACTCGGACAACGCCGCCAACATCGTCGCCGAGGAGGCCACGATGATGGGCGAGGTGCGCGGCGAGACGACCGAGCTGATGGAGTACACCTGGGACCGCGCCCGGACGGTGATGGAGGGCGCCGCGGCGACCCACGACTGCGAGGTGACCGTCGGGAAGAGCGGCGAGGCACCCAGCGCCGAGAGCGACCAGGCGCTCGTCGACCTGGTCGCCGGCGTCGCCAGAGAGGCCGGCGTCGACAGCGTGCTCGACCGCGCCGAACTCGGCGGCAGCGAGGACGCCACCTACCTGATGAGTCACGTCCAGGAGCGGGGCGGGCTGGCGACCTACGTCGGCGTCGGCACCGACCACCCAGGCGGCCACCACACCGCCACCTTCGACGTCGACGAGCGGTCGCTGCCGATCGGCGTCGACGTGCTCGCCAGTGCGGTCGAGCGGATCGGCCGCGAGCGGCCGGAGCGCGAGGAGTAAGACCGTCAGTACTTCGGGTCGGCGCCGGTGACCGCGTACACCTCGTCCATCACGCGATCGCGCACCTGCTGCCAGCGCTCGAACCCTCTCGGAGACGAGGGGTAGTTCTCGTAGTGGTCGAGCAGGCCCTCGGCGCGGCGCTTCGTGCGGTAGAACTGGAGGATCTCCCGCCAGTACTCCGCGCTGCTGGTGGCGATCTGCACGACGTCGCGCAGTCCCAGCGAGGTGGAGCCCTCGTACAGCGACTCGGCGATGCGCTCGCCGGGCAGGGCCGCCAACAGCCCCATCAGCTCGTCCGTGTCCACCGCCGTGGAGAGCACGTTGTACACGTCGAGCGCGGCGTAGCGGGCGCCGAAGTGGTCCATCACGCGCTCGTTGTATTCCCACAGCGCGCGCTCGGAGGGGTCGCCGTCACTCACGGCCTTGACCGCCGCCTCGGCCGCGTACTGGGCGGCGTAGGCGGCGCCGGCGATGCCGCCGCCCGTGGTCGGGTTGACGTGGCCGGCGGCGTCGCCCGCGGCGAGAAAGCCCGGGGCCACCGCGGAGTCGTACGGTCGCCGCGTCGGCAGGGCGGCGCCGAGCTTGTCCGCGACGCGGGCGCCGTCGAACTCCTCGCGGCGGCGCAGGTCTCGCTTCAGGTCGTCCACGAGTGCCATCGGCTCCTCGGTCATCTGGAAGCCCAGGCCGGCGTTTATCTCCGTCGCGGTGCGGGGGAAGTACCAGAGGTAGCCCGCGGCTCGTTCGGTCGGCTTGAACACCAGGGCGTCGGACCACTCGACCGGCTCCTCGACGTGGACGATCTCCCGGTAGGCCGAGCAGAACTGCTGGTAAGTGACGTTCGTGTCGAAGCTGGCCGCCCGCAGGTCGGCCTCGTCCTGCAGGATCGACAGCGCGCCGGCACAGTCGATCGTCACCTCGGCGCGGTAATCGACGGGGTCGCCGTCCCGCACCGCGCGGACGCCCTCGACGCGGCCCGCGGTGCCGTCCTCCGAGGGCCTCTGGATCACGTCCTGGACGACGGTGTCGTAGTGGACTTCCGCGCCCGCGTCGGTCGCCCCGTTGACGAGGCGGCGACCGAAATCGTGCCGGTCGATGACGGCCAGCTCGCCCGGCACGGGGATCTCCAGGACGGTGTCCTCCCGTGGGATCTCGAAGCGGCCGTGGTCGACGCCGGTGTTGGTGAAGCTCGGTTCGATGCATGACCGCGGGATGGCGTCGGGGAAGGCGTCCGCGCCCTTCAGCGCGTCGCCGCAGGCGATGTGGCCGGTCTCTTCGGCGGACTTGCGTTCGAGCACGACCGTCGAGAGCCCTGCCTCGGCGGTCGTCGCGGCCGCGTACGCGCCTGCCGTGCCCGCCCCGACGACGACGACGTCGCACTCACGGGTACTCATGTCGGACAGGGCGGGACGGCGGCTCAAAGTTCCATCGGGTCGGCGGCGACGGCTCAGTCGCCGTGCTCGACGAACTCGACCAGCACGCCGCCGGTGTCCCGCGGGTGCAGGAAGGCGACGGTGTGACCCCACGCGCCCGGTCGGCCCGTCTCGTCTATCGGCTCGATACCGAGCTCGCGAGCCCGGTCGAGCGCCCGCTCGACGTCGACGGCGAGCGCGAGGTGGTGCACGCCGGGGCCCTCGCGGTCGAGGTAGCGGGCCACCGGCCCCTCCGACCGCGGTTCGAGCAGCTCCAGGTAGCCCGCGCCGGTCGAGAGAAAGACCACGCGCGTCCCGTCGAACGACTCCTCGTGGACCCGTGACGTCCCGAGCAGCCGTTCGTACAGCGTCGCCAGCCCGTCGGCGTCCGCCGTCGCCACGCCGGCGTGGTCGAACGTCGCGTCGAGGTCGGTGGTCCCGTCGCCCTCGCCCATGAGGCCGCCCTCCGCCGCCAGGGAGAAAAGACCGTCGCGTGCCCGGAGGCTCAGTCCACGCGTTCGAACTCAGTCCACGCGTTCGATCTCCTCGACGGTCTCGTCGGTCTCGCGGTCGCCGGTGTTGCGCGTCGCGGCCGGCTCGAACAGCAGTAGTCGCGTCTCCTCGTGGGCGACCGGCCGGTGCTCGACGCCGCCGGGGACGACGGTCAGCTCGCCGGGGCCGAGCCGCACGTCCGGCCGGTCGTCGAACGCGAGCGTCAGGTCGCCGTCGAGCACGTAGAACAGCTCGTCGGCGTCCGGGTGGGCGTGACTGAGGAACTCCCCCTCGACGACCGCCAGCTTCACCGCCTGTCCATTCAGCGCCGCCGCCAGCCGCGGCGACCACTGCTCGTCGATCGCGTCGAAGGCCGCCTCGACGTCGACCGTCTCCGGCGACGCCGGCGTCACCTCCCCGTCGGGCTCGGCCATACGGCTCGGTCGGTCGCTCGCAGCAAGTGACTGTCGGCCGCCACGGACTCGCGTGTCAGACCGCGCCGGGCTGGTACTCGCCGAACTCCTCGCGGAGCACGTCACAGACCTCGCCGACGGTGGCGTACGCCTTCACCGCCTCGACCAGCGGCGGCATCACGTTGTCGTCGCCGGCGGCGGCCGCACCGAGCGCGTCGAGCGCCGCCGCGACGGCCTCGTCGTCGCGCTCGGCGCGGACCTCGGCGACGCGCTCGCGCTGGGCGCGCTCCTCCGCCTCGGTCACCTCCTCCAGGTCGACGGTCGGCTCCTCGTCGACCTCGTACTCGTTGACGCCGACGATCACCCGCTCGCCGGTCTCGACCTCCCGCTGGCGCTCGAAGGCGGTATCCTGGATCTGTCGCTGCACCCAGCCGGACTCGACGGCACGACGCATCCCGCCGCGGTCGTCGACCTCCCGGAGGGTCTCGAAGGCGTCGTCCTCGACGCCGTCGGTGAGACTCTCGACGTAGTACGAGCCGGCCAGCGGGTCGATCGTGTCCGCCGCGCCGGACTCGTGAGCGAGGATCTGCTGGGTGCGCAGCGCCGTCCGGACCGACTCCTCGGTCGGCAGCGCGAGCGCCTCGTCCTTGCCGTTGGTGTGCAGCGACTGTGTCCCCCCCAGGACGGCCGCGAGCGCCTGGTAGCCCACCCGGACGATGTTGTTCTCGATCTGCTGGGCGGTGAGCGTCGAGCCCGCCGTCTGGGTGTGAAACTTCAGCTGCTTCGAGGCGGGGTCGGCGGCGTCGAAGCGCTCGTCCATGATTTTCGCCCACATTCGCCGAGCGGCACGGAACTTCGCGGTCTCCTCGAAGATGTCGTTGTACGCGGCGAAGAAAAACGACAGTTGGGGGGCGAACTCGTCGACGTCCAGGCCGGCGTCGAGAGCGGCCCGGACGTACTCGACGCCGTTACCGAGCGTGAACGCGACCTCCTGGGCGGCCGTCGCCCCCGCTTCCCGGATGTGATACCCCGAGATGGAGATGGTGTTGAACTTCGGCGTCTCCGCCGCGCAGAACGCGAAGACGTCCGTGATGAGCCGCATCGACGGCTCCGGCGGATAGATGTACGTGTTGCGGGCGATGTACTCCTTCAGCACGTCGTTCTGGATGGTGCCGCGGAGCTCGGCCCGGTCGACCCCCTGTCGGTCGCCGACGGCGACGTACATCGCCAGCAGCACCGCGGCGGGGGCGTTGATCGTCATCGAGGTGGAGACCTCGTCGAGCGGGATCCCCTCGAACACTCGCTCGAAGTCCGCCAGGGTGTCGATGGCCACCCCCGACTTCCCCACCTCGCCCTCGGCCATCGCCGAGTCGGAGTCGTAGCCCATCTGGGTGGGCAGGTCAAAGGCCATCGACAGTCCGGTCTGACCCTCGTCGAGCAGGTAGTGAAAGCGCTCGTTCGTCTCCGCGGCGGTGCCCATCCCGGCGTACTGTCGCATCGTCCACAGCCGCCCGCGGTACATCGTCGAGTAGACCCCCCGCGTGTACGGCTCCTCGCCGGGAAAGCCCAGGTCCTCGGCGTAATCGAGATCGAGGTCCTCGGGCGTGTACAGTCGGTCGACGGACTGGCCCTCCGTGTCGGTGGTGAATCCCTCCTTGCGCTCCCCGAAGCGGTTGAGCGTGGGGCCGAGCGTCTCCGACTCCCACTCGGCTTTGGCCTCCCGAATACGGTCCAGGTCCTCGGGATCGAACATTCGTCCGTCCTTCGACGGCCGGTGTCTTAACAGCCCCGCCACCAGGACTGGGGGTCAGCCGGTGTCGTACTTGTACGTCGCTGTATCGGGGTCGATACCGAAGTCCTCGGGAGTCTCGGGGTCGTCGGCGGGGTCGGACTGCTCGGTGGCCTGCTTGAACCGCTCACGGAGCCGTTCGGGCATCCGGAAGCGGTCGAGGTCGAGCGCGACCGGCACGGCGTCGGGCGTACTGCCGTCGCGCTTGCGCTGCAGGCGGTCCGCCAGCGGTGCCGGGAGGTCGTCGGCGTCGGTCCGGCGGAAGCCGAACTGTGCGAGGTAGGCCGGCTCGTCGGTCAGCGCGTAGGCGCGGTCGAACCCCTGGTCGACGGTGTGTCGCACCAGCCGTTCGAGGACGTGGGCGCCGACGCCCTGCCGGCGCCACGACCCCAGGACGCCGATACTGGTGAACTCGCAGTGTTCCGCCGGCTCGTCGCCGTCGCCTTTGTGAACGCGCAGCCGGCCGAAGCCGGCCTTCGTGTCGCTGTCCTCGTCGACGGCGACGACGTAGTCCCGCGACCGGAAGGCCGTCTCGTCGAGGCCCATCGCCTCGATCTGGTCCAGCAGCCAGACTTCCTCTCTGTTTTTCGCCTCCCGTACGTACATACCACGAGGTAGGTGGCGTGCGTGATAAAGGGTTTCCGGCGAGGGAACCGGACCGTCACCGGGAGCGTCGACGGTCGAACCCGCCGCCGACGGGCGTTACGTCGGGGTCGATTTGATAAGCGTAATAAATGCCGGGACGCTGGGTTCGGTGTGTCTCAAACGCAGATAACGCTCGTCCAGATCGACAACTACGGTCCGTGGACGACGACGCCGGAGCCGCGGCGGGAGGTGGACCTGCAGACGCTTCAGGCGCGGCTGTACGCCGACTTCGCGCAGTTCGTCGGGACGCGTGACGGCTACGTCTTCTATACGCGTTTCGACAACATGATCGCCGTCACCAACGGCACCGACCGCGCCGACCACGCCCGCATCCAGGAGTCCGTGTCGAACCGTTACCCAGTGACGGTTTCGATGGGTATCGCCGCCGACCCCAGCCCCGTCGACGCGCTCGGACGGGCCACGACCTCCCTCCAGGAGGCCGGCAGCGCGCAGGACGGCGACCGCACCGAGATCCTCCGCGGCGACCCGCTCGCCGGGGACCGTCGCACCGACCGCGACGTCCGTGTCGCCCACTTCGACGTCGTCGACGCCACCGGGAAGTACACCGACCGGATGAACGCCTTCGACACCTACGTCCGCATCCAGGAGAGCTACCTCGCGCTGATGCAGCACATGCGACAGGAACACGAGGCGCTTTCGTTCTTCGTCGGCGGCGACAACATCATCGCCGTCTGTCCGGACCTCGACGAGGGCGCCTTCGAGGCGACGATCGGCCACATGCGCGAGACCGCCGACATGGAACTGCAGGTCGGCGTCGGCAGCGGCCGCTCGCCACACGACGCGGGCATGGCCGCGAAGCACGCCCTGGAGGTGTGTCGCCACGACGGCACCCGCGTCGAGGGGGCGACCCACCCCGTCGCGGGCGACTGAGCCCGTGCCCGAGAGTACCGACCCGGACGAGAGCGGAGACGCCGGGACCCCCGCTCCGGCGAGCGAGCCTGCCGGCCGCGTCGTCCGCTTCGTCGGTCGGCGCGAGGTGGCCGTCGAGTCACGCCCGGTCCCGGAGCCCGACCCCGGCGAACTGCGGGTCCGCACCGAGGCGTCGGCGGTCAGCCCCGGCACGGAACTGCTGGTGTACCGCGGCGACGCCCCCGAGTCGATGGTCGCCGACGAGTCGATCGACGCCCTCTCAGACGACCTGTCATTTCCGCTGTCGTACGGCTACGCCGCCGTCGGCCGCGTGACCGCGCTGGGCGACGGCGTCGACGAGTCCTGGCGGGACCGCCGCGTGTTCGCCTTCCACCCCCACGAGAGTCACTTTCTCGCCACGCCCGCGGAGCTGGTCCCTGTCGACCTGCCGCCGGCGACGGCCGCCCTGCTGCCGAACGCCGAGACGGCGGTGAACTTCGCGCTGGACGGCGAGCCACGCGTCGGCGAGCGCGTCGCCGTCTTCGGTCAGGGGGTCGTCGGTCTGCTGACGACGGCCGTGCTCGACGGCTACCCGCTCGACCGGCTCGTCGCGCTCGACCTGCACGAGCGGCGTCGCACGCTCGCCCGCGAGTTCGGCGCCGACACCACCGTCGACCCCCGCGACGGCAGCCTGGAGGGCGCGTCGCTCCCGCTCTCGGACGGCGGGGACGCGGGAGCCGGGGCCGACGACGACCGTCGCCGCGACCCGGCCGTCAGGCGGCTGTACGAGGGGGTGTCGGAGCCGGCGGGGATAGACCTCGCGCTCGAACTGTCGGGGAGTCCCGACGCGCTCGACCAGGCCGTCGCGGCGACCGGCTACGCCGGTCGCGTCCTCGTCGGCTCCTGGTACGGCCGCAAGCGCGTCGGTCTCGACCTGGGTCGGCGCTTCCACCGCAGTCGCGTCGAGATCCGGAGCAGTCAGGTGTCGACGATCGAGCCACGCCTGCGCGGGCGCTGGGACGACGACCGCCGTCTCGGTGTGGCCCGCGACTGGCTCGCCGACGCCCCCGTCGAGCGGCTGGTCACGCACCGACTCCCCGTCGGCGACGCGGCCGCGGCCTACCGACTGCTGGACGAGTCCCCGGAGAACGCCGTCGGCGTGGTGTTGACGTACGACTGACCGGCGGTCGGCCCTCGGGAGCGGTATCTCCTCGTCGGGACGGACCGCCGGCGACCGGACCGGCACGGAGAGCCGTCGAGAGCCCGGACGACGGCTCCCTCGTGTCACGTCTCACACGATCGACCGCGAGACGACCGAGGGGTTCCGAACGCTTTTGCTCCGCCGGGAGGAACGTCGAGGGAACATCATGCCCGAGGACCTCAACTGGGCGATCGGCGGGGAGGCCGGCGACGGCATCGCCTCC
Source organism: Halobacteriales archaeon SW_5_70_135 (assembly GCA_003022865.1). GTDB lineage: Archaea > Halobacteriota > Halobacteria > Halobacteriales > SW-7-71-33 > SW-7-71-33. Next base: position 11,678 of record PXSK01000042.1, read on the forward strand.
ACCGGGAAGATCTTCGCCCAGGCACTCTCGCGAGCGGGCCGACACGTGTTCACCTCGAAGGAGTTCGCCTCCCGCATCCGCGGCGGGTACACCGCCTACAAGATCCGCACGGACGTCGAGCGGGTGCAGAGCGTCGTCGACAGGCTCGATGTACTCATTGCGCTCACCCAGCGCACCGTCGACGAGAACGTCGACGAACTGCATCCGGGGTCGGTCGTCATCTACGACGGCGAGCGCTCCTGGGAGGCGGAGGTGCCCGGCGACGTCGTCGGCGTCGACGTACCGCTGAAACACCTCGCCGAACAGGCCGGCGGCGCCATCATGCGCAACGTCGTCGCGCTCGGGGCCGCCGCGGCGATCGCCGACTTCCCCCTCGACTGTCTGGACGAGGCCCTACGGAAACGCTTCGGCGACAAGGGCGAGCAGATCGTCGACGGCAACCGCGAGGCCGCCCGCCTCGGCGCCGAGCACGTCCGCGAGGCGTACCCCGACCTGAACGGCCGGACCGCGGAGTACGGCCACGAGTACCGTCTCGAACGGACCGACGCCGACTACGTGCTGCTCAACGGCGACGAGGCCGTCGGCATGGGCGCGCTCGCGGCCGGCTGTCGGTTCTACGCCGGCTACCCCATCACGCCGGCGACGGACGTGATGGAGTACCTCAAGGGTCGCATCGAGCGCTACGGCGGCACCGTCGTCCAGGCCGAGGACGAACTCTCGGCGGTCAACCTCGCGCTGGGCGCGGCCCGCGGCGGGGCGCGTGCCATGACCGCCACCTCCGGCCCGGGGATCGACCTGATGGCCGAGACGTTCGGTCTGGTGGCGACGAGCGAGACGCCGCTGGTGATCGCCGACGTGATGCGGTCGGGGCCCTCGACGGGGATGCCGACGAAGCAGGAGCAGGGCGACCTCGACATGCTGCTGTACGGCGGTCACGGCGAGGTCCCGCGGTTCGTCCTCGCGCCGACGACGGTCGGGGAGTGTTTCCACAAGACGGTGGAGGCGTTCAACCTCGCCGAGAGGTACCAGACGCCGGTCTACCTCGTGGCGGACCTCTCGCTCGCCGTCACCGAGCGGACGTACGAGCCGGGCGAGTTCGACATGGGCGCCGTCGAGATAGAACGCGGGAAGATCGTCGACGACGACGAGGTCGGGGAGTGGCTCGACGGTCAGGGGCGGTTCCGACCCCACGCCGACACCGAGGACGGCGTCAGTCCGCGGGCGCTGCCAGGCACCGTCGGCGGCACGCACATGTCGACGGGACTGGAACACGACGAACTCGGCCGCCGTACCGAGGACACCGACGTCCGCGTCCGGCAGGTGGACAAGCGCGACCGCAAGGTCGACACCGCCCGCGAGCGCGAGGACTGGTCGCCTCGGGAGTTCGGCGACGTCGACGCGGAGACGCTGGTCGTCTCCTGGGGGTCGAACGAGGGGGCCGTCCTCGAAGCGATGAACCTGCTCGAGGAGCGCGGGGTCGACGTGCGCTTCGTCTCCGTGCCGTACCTGTTCCCGCGTGCGGACCTCTCCGAGCACGTCGAGGCGGCCGAGCGCACCGTCGTCGTCGAGTGTAACGCGACGGGTCAGTTCGCCGACGTGCTCGAACACGACGTCCTGCAGCGGGTCGAGCGCATCAACAAGTACACCGGCGTCCGCTTCGAGGCCGACGAGCTGGCCGAGGAGATAGCGGCACGCGTCGACGGGGAGCATGAGCCTGATACCGTCGGCGGCTCCGGGGAGGTGCAAGCCGAATGAGCTCCGAGACCACGTTCGTGGACTTCAAGTCCGACACACAGCCGACGTGGTGTCCCGGCTGTGGCGACTTCGGCACCATGAACGGCATGATGAAGGCACTGGCGAACACGGGCAACGACCCCGACGACACCTTCATCGTCGCCGGCATCGGCTGCTCCGGCAAGATCGGCACGTACATGCACTCGTACGCGCTGCACGGCGTCCACGGCCGGGCGCTGCCCGTCGGAACGGGTGTGAAACTCGCCCGCCCCGACGTCGAGGTGATGGTCGCCGGCGGCGACGGCGACGGCTACTCCATCGGTGCCGGTCACTTCGTCCACGCCGTCCGCCGCAACGTCGACCTCTCGTACGTCGTCATGGACAACCGCATCTACGGACTCACGAAGGGGCAGTTCTCCCCCACCAGCCGCGAGGACTTCGAGACCGCCACCTCGCCCGCGGGACCCAAACAGCCCCCCGTGAACCCGCTCGCGCTCGCGCTGGCCGCCGGCGGCACCTTCATCGCCCAGACGTTCTCCTCCGACGTCCAGCGACACGCCGAGATCGTCCAGCAGGCGATCGAACACGACGGCTTCGGCTTCGTCAACGTCTTCTCGCCGTGTGTCACCTTCAACGACGTCGACACCTACGAGTACTTCCGCGGCTCGCTCGTCGACGTCAACGAGGACGACGAGGTCGACCACGACCCCGCCGACTTCGACCAGGCGACCGAACGCATCCTCGACCCCGACCACGAGTACCAGGGCGTGCTCTACCAGGACCCCGACTCCGTCCCCTACGGCGACTCCCACGGGTTGGGCGAGGACATGTCCTCGATTCCCGAGGGCGCCCCCGAGGACGCCACCGACCTCGTCAGAGAGTTCTACTAGCCCACCTTTTTCCGCCTCGGGTACGCTCGCAGAGCGCACCGCTCGGCGCAAAAACGTGGGCGAAAAAGGCCGCGAGACGCGCCTGCGGCGCGCTCGCGGTGCTTCGATCACTCGATCCTCCCCGCTCTCGATTTCCCCCGCTTCGATTCCTCCGCTCTCGACCCTCTCTGTCGTGATCTCCTCGTTCTCGATCTTCTCTGTTTTGATCCCCCTGCTCTCGATTCCCCCGCTTCGATTCCTCCGCTCTCGACCCTCTCTGCGCTCTCGATCCCCCTCGATTCGATCCCTCCGCTCCCGACCCTCTCTGCCTCGGTCCCATCGCTTCGATCCTCTCCGCCTCGATTTCCACGTTTCGGTCCCCTCGCTTCGATTTCCCTTGCTTCGGTCTGGCTCGCGACGGCCGTGGTCGTCAACCGTTCTGTGCGGATGGAACGGGCGTTACAGGCGATAGCTGTTCTGAGACCCTCTCAGCGTCGCAGACTTGTCGTGAGGAGAGCTCAGCGACGCAAAACCGACGTTTGTCCGTCTCAGTGTCGCTGAGCTCGCGTCAGCGGCGCAATCCCGCGGGCGAACGGGTCCGTCGGACTCTTCTCACGGCCGGACGACGTGAGGGTGATGCCCGAGACCGACCCCCGCTGTCCCGACTGTGGCGTGGCGACCGAGCCGACCGACCCCGTCCGGGCCGGCGAGGCGATGACGGTCAAACTCCGCACGAGAGAGCGCCGCGACGGCCTCCTCGGCTCGCTCGGGATGCGCGAGCGCCTCGACGTGACCGCATACGTCTGCCCGGAGTGCGGGCTGGTGCGGTGGTACGCCGACGTCGAAGGCTGATCGTCCCAGGAGTTATATTCCGTCGGCGACGGACGCCGGCGATGGCCCGCGTGCTCTCGACGGCCCTGCCCGACCGGTTCTGGGAGCGGCACTCCAACCCGCTGAGCGGCTGGACCCGTGTGCCGACGGGGACCGTGGTCGTCTACGCGGTCTACCGCCGCGACGCGCGACTGTTCGCCGCGGCGCTCGTGTGGACGGTCATCAACCCCGTGCTGTTCTCGCCACCGGACGACGAGACGGCGTGGATGACCCGGGCGGTCCTCGCCGAGCGGTGGTGGATCGAGGAGGGAGAGGCGACCGTCGGCACCTCGTACCCGAACGTCTGCAACGCCGTCGCCGCCGTCGGCTTCGTCGGCGCGCTGCTCGCCGCGTGGCGCCGGCGCCCGCAGGTCGCCGCCCTCGGGACGGCCGTCTCGATCGGGTTCAAGCTGTGGTGGCTGGCCGTCCTCGTGCGGCGGTACGACCGCCAGGGGGACGCCTGACGGTCGGTCGACGCCGCCGAGTTCGCGACCGCCCCCATTCCCGAGGCGTCGTCCGCGTCCGTCCCGGGCGTCGCCTCCCGCACCGACAGGGCGTCGACGCGACCCCGCTTTTTTACTGTGCCGTCTCCGGGTACAGGGTATGTCGACGCACCGCTCGGTCCGGGGGTTCGAGCTTCGAGACGCCGGCTACGTCCTCGCCTGGGTTCTCGGAGTCGCGCTGGTCGTCCCGGTCCAGACGGCGTCGGTCGTTCTGTTCGACGTGACGGAACTCGACGCTGCCGTCCCCGACTTCGTCTTCGTGATCGTCGTCCCAGCGGCGGTGCTCACGCTGGGTCCCGCCCTGGCCGCTCGGTCGGCGTACTGTGGCAAGGCGACCGGTATCACCGCCGGCGTCGCCTTCGTCGCGTTCGCCCTCGCGAACGACCACGTGGCACCGCTGTGGACGGCGTGCGGGGCACCGACGGGGTGCTGACCGACGTCCGTCCTCGGGACGACAGGAGACGGACGGGCGGTCGCCCGGAGGACGCTCGACGGTCGCTCCGGGTCCGCGAGGGGTCGCCGGCGTGCTCTCCGGGGTCGATCCGGACGACACACAGTTCCTCGGGCTCGCCGTCGCGAGCGACACACAGCAGGTCGTCGACCGGGCCCCCGTTTCACGGGGTGTACACGGTACCGTGGCGCTGCCGGACGCCGCCGGTCAGTAGCCGATCGCGACGCCGCCCTTCCGTGGCTCGGTCGCCGCCGACAGCGTGCCGCCGTCGTTGCGGACGATCTGCGCGCCGCCGAAGAGCGACGGCGGCAGCACGCGCACGTCGTGGCCCTTGCGGGCGAGTTTCGTGGCGAGACGGTCGTCGACGTCGAACCGCTCCTCGACCGCGAGCGAGCCGTCCTCGCGGTAGCGCCACCGCGGGCGGTCGAGCGCGCGCTGCAGGGGCATCCCGTGGTCGACGACGTTGGCGATCACCTGGAGGTGGCCCTGTGGCTGCATGTAACCGCCCATCACGCCGAAGGCGGCCCAGTCGTCCGCGCCGAACCGGGCGACGGCGGGCACCAGCGTGTGGAACGGTCGCTTGCCCGGCGCCAACCGGTTGGGGTGGTCGTCGTCGAGCGAGAAGGAGGCACCGCGGTTCTGCAGCGCGATGCCCGTGTCGCCGGCGACGAGTCCGGAGCCGAAGCCGGCGAAGCGGGAGTTGATGTACGAGACGACGTTGCCCTCCGCGTCGCCCACACACAGCAGGACGGTGTCGGCGTCCTCGGGAGGGTCGGGCTCCCGAGGGTCGGCGGGACCTCCTCCCGCGCTGTCTTCCGCACTCGTGTCCGGCACGCCGAAGCTCACGTCCTGCAGGGCGCGGTCACCGACCGTCGCGGCGCGCTCCTCGGCGTAGGCCTTCGAGGCCAGGTCGGGCACGTCCTCGTACGAGGGGTCGGTGATGTAGCGGTGGCCGTCGTGGAAGGCCAGTTTCGTCGCCTCGGCGTAGCGGTGGAGCCCCTCGGGGTCGTCCGGCTCGTAGTCGCCGGCACCGAGCGCCTCGGCGACGTTCAGCGCCTCCAGGGCGATCAGTCCCTGGTTGTTCGGCGGGAGCTCGTACACCTCCGTCCCGTGGTAGGTGGTCGAGACGGGGTCGGGAAACTCCGGCTCGAAGGCGGCCAGGTCTTCCACGCGCAGGAACCCGCCCGCCGACTGCACCTCGGCGGCGATCTGTTCGGCGATCTCGCCCTCGTAGACGACGTCCGCCCCCTCGTCGGCGATCGCCCGCATCGACGCCGCGAGCCGGGGCAGTCGGACCCGCTCGCCCGGTCCGGGGGCGCGCTCGCCGTCGATCAGGTACGCCTCGCGGGCGTTCCGGTCCTCGAAGAGCCCCTCGGCGGCGCTCCAGTGCCCCGAGATAACCTCCGAGACGGGGTAGCCCTCGCTCGCGTAGCGGATCGCCGGCTGGAGCAGCTCGCCGAGTGGCCGGGTGCCGAGTTTCCGGGCGGTCGCCTCCCAGCCGCGGGCGGTGCCCGGTACCGTCACCGTGTGCGGACCGAGCATCGGCATCTCGACCTCGCCGGGGGTGTCGCCGTCGACGTCGGGGTCGTCGGCGAGCGCCCGCCGGACGCTCTCGCGGGTGGCGTCCGCCGGGGCGCCGCCGCAGGCCCGCATCGCCCCCACCTCGCCGTCGGCGGTGTGGTACAGCGCGAACACGTCGCCGCCCAGCCCGGTCGAGGTGGGTTCGACGACGTTGAGCGCGGCGGCGGTCGCGACGGCCGCGTCGAAGGCGTTGCCGCCGTCCTCGAGCACGGCGAGGCCGGCGCGGGCGGCAAGCGGCTGGCTCGTCGCCACCGCACCCCGCGGGGCGTGAAGCGTCGATCGGCGCGAGTCGAACCGGTCCGGGTCGGGGTCCATGCAGGCGAGCGAACCGGCTGCGAGTAAAGCTCCCGGGTAGCGGCGACCGCCCGCGTGAAACGCTTACTATTCCGAGGCCAAGAAAGTAATCGAGAGATAATTACCAATTCTATTATGGTTCTTGTCCGCCCGGAGTGGCCACCGTCGAGCGCACGGCACTGGCTGACCTGCGGTCGGACCCGGTCTGGACGGACCGCTACAGGCGGGCCCGCGAGGCGGGCTACGACGACCGGCTGCCCGACGCCGTCGAGCCGGGGTGACGACCGGTCGACCGTCGCCTCACCCGGGGACGACCGGGGTGTAGCGTCCGGTCACCTCGCCCGCCGTCGGCACGCGACCGGCGGTCGACCAGCCGTCCTCCGTCCGTCGCAGCAGGTGGCCCCGATGTGTCACGACCACGAGCGCCCCGTCGTCGACCGTCATACCGGTGACGGTCTCGTCGGGGTACGGGACCGGGACGGGGTCGGTCGCGCCGTCGCGGACGGCGACCAGCGCCGGGTCGGCGTCGTCGTCCTCCCAGGTCGAGGAGTTCGACAGCGCGCCGCCGGCGAAGAGGGTGCCGTCGTGTGCGTGGACCGAGCGGAAGTACCCCTGTGCGAGGGCGTCGTCCAGGCGGGTCCACGACCGACCGGCGTCGGTCGAGCGGTAGAGTCCGTCGCCGGTGGCGGCCGCGTACGTGCCCGGCCTGACGACGTGTAGCTCGTGGACGTCCGGGTCGGGAGTGCGGTCCGCCCAGGTCCGGCCGTCCGCGGTGACGTGGACGCCGCCGACCTCGACGCCGACGACGAGTCGCTCGCCGTCGACGTGGACGTCACGGACCTGCGCGAGGTTCTCGTGACGGGGGAGTCGCCACGCCCCCCGAGAGGGCACCGTCTGGAGACTCTCGACCTCGCGCCACGCGGTGGTCTCGCCGTCGAGCGTCTCCGCAGCGTGCAGGTGTGCCGGCCGGGTGCCGGCGTACAGTCGTCCGTCGCCGTCGGCGCCGACCGAGTACACCGCCCCCCGTGGGACGCCGAGCCCCGTCCAGGAGTCGCCGTCGAGCGAGCGGTACAGGCCCGTTCGCGTCGCCGCGAACAGCCCCTCGACCGACGCGAACCGGTCGAGTCGCATCACCCGTCCGGACGGGAGTACCCGCTCGGTCGCGTCGGTCGAAACACGATACACGCCGTCGTCACTGCCGACGTACATGTCCCGATCACCGCCCCACAGCGACGTAAGTGGCCGCTGAAACGACGTTTTGTCGCGGAGCTGTCAGTCGGTGGCGCGGTCGGCGTCGGACGAGCCGGCGACGCTCGGTCAGAGTCGGCCGGTGCCCGTCTCGGGGCTCGAAGGCGACGTTCGTGGTCGTCTCGACGACCCCCGTGACGGCGTGATGCTCTCTCCGTGTGTCACTCTGTCACACGTCGCTGGAGAGGATGTCGCCCGAACCGAGCGTCAGCGCACGCCGAACTCGACCGCCGCCCCCTGGCCGAAGCCGACACAGAGCGTCGCCAGTCCGCGACCGCCGCCGCGGCGCCGGAGTTCGTGGACGAGCGTCACCGGCAGTCGCGCGCCGGACGCTCCCAGCGGGTGGCCCAGCGCGATCGCCCCGCCGTTGACGTTGCAGAGCGACTCGGGAATCCCGAGCTCGTCGCGGGCGTAGACGCACTGTGAGGCGAAGGCCTCGTTCAGCTCGACCAGGTCGTAGTCGTCGATCGACCGGCCGGTGCGTTCGAGCAGCCCCCGCGTGGCGGGGACGGGACCGATCCCCATCACCGTGGGGTCGACGCCGGCGACCCAGTTGGCGCCGACGGTCGCCAGCGGCTCCAGGCCGTACTCGTCGGCGACCGACGCGCTGGTGACGAGTAGGGCGGCCGCGCCGTCGGAGACCTGCGAGGCGTTGCCGGCCGTCACCGTGCCGTCCTCGCCGAAGGCGGGGTCGAGACCGGACAGCGCTTCCGTGCTCGTCTCCGGACGGATACCCTCGTCCTCGGTGACGGTGCCGTCGTCCGTCTCGACGGGGACGACCTCCGCGTCGAAGCGGCCCTCCTCGGTCGCGGTGGCCGCCCGTCGGTGACTCCGCAGCGCGTAGCGGTCCTGTCGCTCCCGGGAGACGTCGTACCGTGCGGCGACCTCGTCCGCCGTAGAGCCCATCTCCAGGGCGCCGAGGTCGTACAGGTCCGCCAGCCGGGGGTGTAGCGGGCGCTCCTCGTAGGCGCCGCCCATCGGCACGCGGCTCATCGACTCGACGCCGCCGGCGATCAGCACGTCGCGCTGGCCGGCGCGAACGGCGTCGCTCGCGCTCGTCAGTGCCTGCATCGAGGAGGCACACCAGCGGTTGATCGTCGTCCCGGGCACCGACTCGCCCAGCTCGGAGAGCACGGCGACGATCCGGGCGAGGTTGTTGTCCTGCTCGTCGCGCTGCTGGGCACAGCCCCACAGCAGGTCGTCAACGGCGTCGCCGTCCAGGCCGGTGTCGGCGAGTATCTCGTCGATCAGCGTCACGGAGAGGTCCTCGCTGCGCACGCCGGCGAGCGCGCCGCCGGCCTTCCCCTGTGGCGTCCGGCGGGCGCGCACGACGACCGGCGTCCGCTCCGGTTCCGGTTCCGGCTCCGGCTCTGGCTCCGGTTCTAGCGCCGGCGAACTCGTGTCGGCGTCCATGCCCGCCGCTTCCGAGCGGGCTGGGTTTAAGCGATCGCTCCGCGGACGCCGGCCTCACACGGCCGCCGGCCCGCCGGGCTTATGCTGGTCGCCGACCTCGTCCGTCCATGGCAGGCGCCTGGGACGGGGTCGTCTGGAAGCTCCAGCTCGCGGTCTTCGTTTTCGTCGCGGCGAGCTCCGGGCGGCGACTGTTCGAGGGGACGTACTCGCTGGAGACGCTCACCGGGGCCGGCAACGTCTTCCTCCTGCTGGTCGCCGTCGCCGGTGCGCTCGCGGTGGCGACGACCCGAGAGCCGATTAGCGCGCTGTTCGCCGCCGACGAGCCGGAGGAGTCCGTCGAGGAACCGTAACCTGAAAGTGAGGGCTGAGCGTTCGCCCGGTGATGAGCCGCCGGTCCCCCCTCGCCGCCCTCCGCTCCGACCGCGTCGCGCTGGCCGTGGCTGCCGTCGCGGTCGCGGCGGTGCTCGCCCGGCTGGCCGGGCTCGGCGCCCGCGTCGCTCACCAGGACGAGGCCCGCGTCGGCTACTGGACGCTCCGGTACTTCGCCTCCGGACGGCTCGAGTACCGTCCCATCGTCCACGGTCCGTTCATTCCCGTCGTCGACCGGCACCTGTTCGCCGTGTTCGGTCCGAGCGACTTCGTCGCCCGCCTCCCGATGGCGGTCCTCGGCGGACTCCTGCCGGCCGCGGCGCTGCTCTTTCGCACCCGGCTCCGGGACAGCGAGACGGTCGCACTCGCGCTGCTGTTCGCCGCCAACCCCGTTATGCTGTACTACTCGCGGTTCATGCGCCAGGACGTCCCGCTGGCGGTCTTCGCGGTCTTCGCGCTCGGGTTCGCGGTGCGGGCGGTCGACGCGACGGGCCGGCGGCGGCGACGCTACGTCTACGCCGCCGGCCTGGCCTTCGGCCTGGCGGCGACGACGAAGGAGAACGTCCTGTTGTACCCCGTCGCCTGGCTGGGCGCGCTCGCACTCGTCGTCGACCAACGGCTGCTCGACGCGGCGGAGCCGTTCGGAGCCGCCCGCGGGACGGTGCCCGACCCGCCGCGGCCCGCCGTCGCGCTGCCGCCGGCGGTCCGGAGGGCGGCGCCGCTCGCCTTCCTCGGCGCCTCACCGCCGGTCGCCGCCGTGGTCGGGCTCGACGGGCTGGCGCTGGGCGCGCTGGTGACCGCCGGCGCCGTCGCCTACTACGGCGCGGTGCGCGGCGGCACCGTCTGGCACCTGCTCGGCGGCCTGCCGCTGCTGGGCGTCGGCGCGCTCGCCCTCGTGCGGAGCTCGTTCGACCCCGGTCTGACGACGTTCGCCGCCGGTCTCGCGTGGCTGCTCGCGGGCCTGCTGCTGGTCGACGAGCGCGTCGTCGACTACGGCCGTCGGTCCGCCGGGTCGGCGGTCGCGACCGACGGCGGGCGGGCGGACGAGGACGGTGACACGGCGACGACGAAGGCGTCGCCGGAGGCCGGGTCCGACACTCCGGAGGAGGCGACCGCCGCGGCCGCCGGCGAGCGCGGGGACGGCGAGGGGGTCGCCGGGCGGCTGCTGCCGCTGCCGCCGCTCGGGGTGGCGTTCGCACTGGCGATGGGGGTGATCGTCCTCTTCTACGCGCCCCGTGGCGGCGGCTACCCCGCCGTCGGGGCGGACCTGGAGGGCTGGGGGCTGTGGTCGGCGCTGGCGGCCGGCAGTCCCGAGGGGGTCGGGGTCGTGCTCCGGGCGGCCACCTACGACGTCTGGACCGACTTCCTGGAGCTGTGGGCCGGCGGCGCGCAGGACCACGCCTACATCCCCTTCTTTCTGGAGTTCCTGAAGACGCTCCGTGCGGGGGCGCTGACGCTCACGCTGGCCGCCGTCGGCGGGACGGCCTTCGACCGCTACGGCGAGGGACGCGAGTTCGTCGCCTTCTGTGCGTACTGGGGGTTCGCCTCCGTGCTGGGCTACCCGCTGGTGACCGACATCGCCGCGCCGTGGACGACCATTCACGCGCTGGTCGCGCTGGCGGTACCGGCGGCGGTCGCGCTGGCGGCGGTCTACCGGGTCGGCCGCGCGGAGTTCACCGCGCCGGACGTGACCGCGCCGGACGTGAACCCGGACTGGGTCGTCGTCGCCGCGGCCGGCGTGATCCTGGTCGGGGCCTGTGTGCAGGTCGGCGGCGCGGCGGTGACTGACGTCTACGAGAACCCGCAGTCCCGGGACAGCGACCTCGTGCAGTACGCACAGTCCTCCTCGACGGACATGAAGCCCGTCCTGGAGGACGTTCGCCGCGTGGCCCGCGAGAACGACGGCGTCGACGTGCTCTACTATGGCGACGAGTTCGACGCGCCGAACGAGTCGGCACACGACCAGGCGCCCGCCGGTCCGGGCTGGTTCGAGCGACTGCCGCTTGCGTACTACACGGAGATGTACGCACAGCGTTCCGGCGAGCGGGTGGTCGTCGACAGCACCACCAGTCGCGAGGACGTGCGCGACTCGGAGGCGCCGGTCGTCGTCGCCTTCGACGACGCCGAGGAGACGACGGTGCCGTACTCGGCGAGCGAGGTCGCACCGCTCGTCGAGAACCACAGCCGCTACGAGGGCCAGCGGTTCCTCTACGACGGGGGGGTGCGCTCCTCGATCGTCTACTTCGTCGACACCCGCGGACTGGAGCGGCCGGCGTCGGTGTACGTCTCCGGCGGACCGCGACTCCGGCCGGCGCTGGCGATCGACCGAGCGGCCGGAGAGCGGACTCGCGTGCCGCTCACGGACCCAGGTCCGAGGAATTAAGACGCTCGCCGGGTAACGGCGGTGGAATGACGGACGCGGCGCTGGACGTGGTGGAGTTTCTGCTGACCGCACACGTCTACACGAACGACAGATCGCTGGACGAGGACGACCTCCGCCCCGACCACCGCGCCCCCTTCTGGAGCGACGGCGGGGTCGAACGCCCGCTCTCGGTGACCACCGCCACGACCCGGGAGGCCACGGGCGTCGAACGCCCCTGGGAGGCGGTCGCCGACCTGATGTTCACCGACCGAGACGACTTCTCCGGCGGCATCTCGCTCGCCCAGCCCGACATGGCCGAGGAGTGGTTCACCGAGCGCGTCGACACCGACCGCGTCCGCGCGAACCCCGTCCTCGCGAAGGCCTACGACGAGGCGTTCGGCGTCGACTACGAGGCCGCCCGCGACGACAACCGCTCCGTACAGGCCGACCGCGCCTACATCGACAGCCTGCTGGCGGAGTACTTCGACGAGGAGGAACAGGAGGAGATGCTCGATCTGGTCGACGTGCTCGCGCCCGAGGAGATCGAGCTCAGGCTGGACGACCTCGTGCTCACCGACGACCAGGAGACGGAGATCCGGAAGATCGGCAAAGCGATCGAACACCGCGACTACCTCGCCGACATCGGTCTGCGGGAGATCGGGAAGCTGCTGTTCGTCGGTCCGCCGGGCACGGGCAAGACCTCGACCGCCCGGGCGCTCGCACACGACATGGACCTCCCGTTCGTCGAGGTGAAGCTGTCGATGATCACCTCCCAGTACCTCGGCGAGACCGCCAAAAACGTCGAGAAGACCTTCGAGGTGGCGAAGCGACTCTCACCCTGTATCCTCTTCATCGACGAGTTCGACTTCGTCGCGAAGACCCGCCGCTCGGACGAACACGCCGCCCTCAAACGCGCCGTCAACACGCTACTGAAGTCGATCGACAACGTCTCGCTCATCCAGGACGACGTGTTGCTGATCGCGGCGACGAACCACCCCGACCAGCTCGACTCGGCGGCCTGGCGGCGTTTCGACGAGGTGGTCAACTTCCCCAAGCCCGACCGGCGGATGCGCGAGGACATCCTTGCGGTGATCACCCGGGAGATGGACATCGACGAGTTCGACCCGTCGGTGATCGCCGAGGCCACGCAGGGACTCACCGGCTCCGACCTGCGGATGGTGCTCCGTGAGGCCGTGCTGGGCGCGCTCACCGACGAACGCACCCACCTCACGCAGGCGGACCTGATATCGGCCGTCGAGAGCTTCGAGGAGCGGGACAATCTGAAGGACATGGACATGATCGAGGGCGACCACGACGCACTCGTCGCCGGCGACGGCCTCGGCGGCCACGAGGACAACGGCGACCACGCCGACCACGACCACGCCACCCACGAGCACGACTGAATGCGCGTCACCCTGCTCGGCACCGGAGACACCGCCGGCACGCCGGTTCCCCGGTGTGACTGTGCGACCTGCGAGCGCGCTCGCGGGCTGGGCGTCCAGCGCACCCGCTTCTCCGTCCACGTCCGTAACCCGCAGACGGGCGAGTCGCTGCTGGTCGACACCAGTCCCGACCTCCGGGAGCAGTTTCTCACACGGGACGTGTCGCTGCCCGACGCCGTCGTCCTCACGCACGTGCACTTCGACCACCTCGACGGGCTGGGCAACGCCTACCGGCTGTTCCCGAGGGGGTCGACGCCGGTGTACGCCGCGAACGATATCGACCCAGTCACCGACCGCTCGGTCGCCGGCACCGTCCGAGAGCGGTACGACTACCTCGACGCCGTCACCGTCGAGCCGCGCGAGCCGTACGAGCGCTTCGAGGCGTGTGGGCTCCGGGTCGAGCTCGTCCCCGTCGACCACCCGCCGATGGTCTGTTACGGCGTCGCCGTGACCGACCCGGAGACCGGCCGCACGCTGGCGATCACCGGCGACACCTCCTGGGCGATCCCCGAACGGTCCCGCGAGACACTCGCCGGGGCGGACCTGCTGCTCGCGGACGGCATCACCACCGCCGACCGCTGTGACGCACACCCACAGGGCGGCTCGCACCACGCGCCCGACGGCACGCCGCGCACCTTCGGCACCAAGCACATGACCGTCGAGGGGGCGGTCCGGACGGGCGAGAGGCTCGACGCCGGCGAGACCCGAGTCGTCCACGTCGGTCACTTCGTCTCGCCGGAGCGGGCCTTCGAGGAGCCACTCGCCGTCGACGGCGAGCAGTACGACCTCTGAGCGGAACCCGCCAGTAGTAGTCGCGCCACGCCGGTCCACGTCACCGCCTGCCGTGGCGGGGACCGTCTCGGAACCCTTATGTCTCGGCGACGGCTATTATTGTCCGTAATGGCGAACGGAACTGTCGATTTCTTCAACGACACTGGCGGCTACGGATTCATCGAGACCGAGGACGCGGACGAGGACGTTTTCTTCCACATGGAGGACGTCGGCGGCCCCGACCTGCAGGACACGTCCGCCAGCGACGGCCGTCGCGGCCGACGACCGGACGGGCGGGTCGTTCAGCGCTCCGTCTCGTCGGGTTCGGTGCTGGTCCTGGTCGCGTCGCCGCGAGCGGACACTCCCGTTCGCGGGGCGTCGAACTCGTCGCCGGGCGACAGCACCCAGCCGACGCCGGCGGCGGCGAGGAGTTTCGCCAGGTCGCCGAGGACGAACGGCAACAGTCCGAGTTCCAAGACGCCGGCGACCGTCGGCGACGTCCCCCGGACGAGAGCGAGCCAGCCGTACAGCCAGGGCAGGCCGACGCCGTAGACGACGGCGAAGTTCGCGACGAACAGGACCGCAAGCAGCCCCGCGGGCTCCCGCGCCCGAGCGTAGCGGTCGGTCAGAAAGCCGACGAGCGTCGCCGCGAGCACGAACCCGAGGACGTAGCCGCCGGTCGGACCGAACAGCCGGCCGAGACCGGCGCTCCACCCGGCGAACCAGGGGACACCGGCGACTCCGAGCCCGGCGTACAGCCCCTGGCTCGCGCCGCCCCAGCGCGCGCCCAGGAGGACGCCGGTCAGGAGGACGGCGAACGTCTGCAGCGTTATCGGGACCGGCGTGAACGGGAGCGGTATCCTGACCTGGGCCGCGAGACCGGTCAGCACCGCGAGCGCGAGCGCCAGCCCGGTCTTGCGCGCCACGCCGGTGTCGGTACGGTACCGGTGAAAGTGTAGTCTGACCCGCCTGAACTGGTCCCACCCGCTCTCGACGTCGACGGCCGAGCGTGAAGACATCGCCGGAGCCAGCGCCCCGGCGGAGGTAGCCCTGACGGTCCCGGCAGAGGCCTCAGAACTGGTCCAGGCCGGACTGCCGGCGCTTCCGGCCTTCGGGGTCACGACGCCACGCCGTGCGGCGGTCTCGCTCCGCTTCCGGGGTCACGTCCGGCGGCTCGCTCGCCTCGAAGCCGGCACACGCCGGCCCGCACTCCCGGCTCGGGTCGACGACGCGGCCCTTCCACTCGCAGTACGGCAGGCCACCGCCGCCCGCGGTCTCGCCCTCGTCGGCACACGCACACCCGGGGAACTCGGCGGCGGCGGGTCGAAACCCCTTGCCGTAGGCGCGTTCGGCGATCCGTCGGCGGGCACGACGCTTCTCGGCGACGTCGACGACCGCTATCTCCGTCCTGCCGGGACGCTCGCGGAGGAGTTCGACGCCCGGCTCGTCGACCGGCAGTGGCTCGGGCTCGCGGACCACCGCGACGCCGTCGGGGGCGAGACCGTCACGGTCGCGGTCGGGACCGCCGGCCGTCACGGCGGTCGCCGCCTCGACGCCGGGAGCGGCGTCGCCCTCCGAGTGGTCGTACCGCCAGACGCCGACCGCGTCGGGCAGGCGGTTGAGGTGGGCGCCGGTGACGTGGTCGCTCGTGGCGAGGACGACGCGGTCGACGACGCCGAGGGCGGCGTCCAGTAGCGCGCGACTTGGCGCACCCGCGTTCCCGGGCGGAGGCGCTCGTCGGGTCCCAACGTGCGGTCGTCGCGCTCGCGCTCGAAGACGCCCGCCCGGACGGCCTCGGCGGCGATCTCGCGGGCGCGCTCCGCCGAGCAGTCGAACGCCGGGGGGACACGGCGGTAGCGACCCACGCCGACGTCGCTCTCGACGGCCGCCGGCGGGACCGCGGCGTCGGTGATCGCTGCCCGGCGGTCGAACGCCGGGCCGGGCTCGACGACCACCGTGTCGAGCACACGTCCGCCCGGCCGCCGGACGCCGCCGCCGACCTGCCGGGCGACGATCCGGTCCGGGCGCTCGAGCCGGACACACAGCGCCTGCTCGAAGGCGTACTCGCGCACACCACAACCACGGCGACCGGCGACAAAAACGGTCCGCTCCCGTAGTCGGCTCGCCCGCTCCGTCACCCCACGGTCGCCCGGTGCCGCACTCACCGTCGGGCGGTCGTCCGTCCCCGCGAGCGGAGAGCGACGACTGTCGATCGTCCTCGGCGTCGGCGAGAACGGTCGCGACGCGCTCGCCGGCTCTCCGGAGGACGCCCGCGACGCCGTCGGGGGCGAGACCGTCACGGTCGCGGTCGGGACCGCCGGCCGTCACGGCGGTCGCCG
>PXSK01000043.1 GCA_003022865.1 Halobacteriales archaeon SW_5_70_135
CCATCGGTAGGATAGGAACCGCACAACCGCCTCGTGGTGCACTACCGCAATCCCAAGCCGCGACGGCGGCGAGTCGGATTTGCGGTCGTGCCGTTCCCATTCACTGATCGGCCAAGCCGGACTAAAGCGTTTCCACTCTCACTCATGACGCCATCTGTCGACAGACTGGTTTGATCATTCTTATGCGGCGCCCTCGATTCTGCTGATTTGGCCTCCGAAGCCCTCGGCCCGCTCTCATCAACTGTCGCTCTCGATCCTGCTAGATGGACTTCCGAAGCCCTCGGCCCGCTCGACGGCTCTCAGTCGCTGCGCTCCTCACTTCGTTGCGGTACTTACTTTCTGACAGACCGGTCGAGCGGGCCTCGGGCTTCGAGTCCGCCAGGCCACGGCAACAGCCGGATGCTCCCCCACCTCCCTGCCCGGTCGGAAGATGTGCTCGCCCCGCTCCAGTGGTCGCGGTCAGCGAGGCGCTACGCGCCTCTGGCAGTCGGGCGCGAAGCGCCCGACGACCTCGCACGCATCGACCGGGCGCATCCTCCGGATGGCGCGCGAGCAACGCGCGAGGGACGAGTGAGTGAGCGTAGCGAGCGAACGAGGAGGCTGGGGAGGCGCGAGGCTGCGGTGTGGTCGGGTGGGACTGAAAGGGGCCGGCCCGTGGCGGCCGCGTCAGAAAGTAAGCACCGCAGCCGAGCGAAGCGAGGCGAGGAGCGCAGCAAGTGAGGTGGCCGCCACGGGCCGGGGGCTTTCTGGACCAACACGGAGGATCGAGCACGGCGTATCCGGTAGCGACCAATCCGTCTCCCCGACCAATCACGACTGAACGACGACGGACAGTCAGGCATATGTACCGCGTCGCCGCGATCACGACTGAAGCATGATCGACATCTCGGACAGGTCCCTGACCCGCGACGGGAAGCTGCTCGTCCTGGCGATGGACCACGGCCTGGAGCACGGTCCGGTCGACTTCGAGCCGGTACCGGAGACGCTCGACCCGACGACCGTCTTCGACATCGCGACACACGACGCCGTCACCTCGATCGCCGTCCAGAAGGGCGTCGCCGAGACGTACTACCCCTCCTACGAGGACGAGGTGCCACTGCTGGTGAAGCTCAACGGCACCTCCAACCTGTGGATGGGCGAGCCGGACTCGGCGGTGAATTGCTCGGTCGAGTACGCCGCCCGCGAACTCGGTGCCGACGCCGTCGGCTTCACGCTGTACGGCGGCTCCAACCACGAGGTCGAGATGGCCGAGGAGTTTCGCGAGGCCCAGGAGCGCGCCCGGGAGCACGACCTGCCGATAGTGATGTGGTCGTACCCGCGCGGTCAGGGGCTCAAGAACGACCGCAAGCCCGAGACGATCGCCTACGGCACGCGACTCGCCCTCGAACTCGGCGCGGACGTCGCGAAGGTGAAGTACCCCGGCAGCGGCGAGGCGATGGAGTGGGCCGTCGACGCCGCCGGCGAGGTGAAGGTCGTCATGTCCGGCGGCTCGAAGACCGACGACTACGGGTTCCTCGAGCAGGTCGAGACCGTCATCGACGCCGGCGGCGCCGGACTGGCCGTGGGTCGCAACGTCTGGCAGCGCGAGAACCCCGTCCAGATCCTCGACGCCCTCGAACGCGTCATCTACGAGGAACAGAGCGCCGAGGCGGCCCTCGACGCCGTCCAGTAGCGAGATGACCGCCCAGTCCGACGCCGTCGAGGCCGCCCTCGACGCCGTGGCGGAGACCGCCCCCGAGGTCGCCGCGGGCCTGCGCGGGCGTCGCGAAGCCGTCGACGAGGAGAACCCCAGCGGCGAGCGCATGACCGCGGCGGACGTGTGGGCCGACGACCTGCTGGTCGACCGTCTCACCGCGGTCGACGGTGTCGGCGAGGTCGCCACCGAGGAGCGCGCCGACGCGGTGGACTGTGGCGACGGCCTCGCGGTGACGCTCGACCCGCTGGACGGCTCCTCGAACCTCGCCTCGAACAACCTGATGGGCACCATCGTCGGCGTCTACGACGCCACGCTGCCCGCGCCGGGCACCGACCTCGTCGCCGCCGCCTACGTGCTGTACGGCCCGATCACGACGATGGTCGTTGCCCGCGACGGCGACCGGGTGCGGGAGTACGAACTCACCGACGGCGGGCGCCGCCTCGTCGCCGACGACCTCCGACTGCCGGAGACGCCGACCGTGTACGGCTTCGGCGGGCGCGTGCCGGACTGGCCGGACGCCTTCGAGCGGTTCGTCCGCGGCGTCGAGACCGAACTCAAGCTGCGCTACGGCGGCGCGATGGTCGGCGACGTGAACCAGGTGATGCAGTACGGCGGCGTGTTCTCCTATCCCGCCCTGCGCTCGCGCCCGGAGGGGAAACTGCGACTGCAGTTCGAGGCCGCGCCGATGGGCTACGTCGTCGAGACCGCCGGCGGGCGGTCGTCCGACGGCGAGCGCTCGCTGCTGCAGGTCGCCCCCGAGGAACTCCACGGTCGCACGCCGGTCCACCTCGGCACCGCCGCCCTGGTCGACCGCCTGGAGCGCGCGCTCGACTGACTCTCTCACGTCTCTCGACACCCGACGACGCCGGTCCACGAGCCACTCGCCGCGGGCAGTGCGAACGGTCACGACAGTAACGAGGGTACTGCGTGTTGTCAGGTAGTCCCGCGGCTTCCCTCGCGACACGGACGGCGGTCACTGGCACAGTGACGACGGCGAGCGAGCGGGTGCCGCCGTTCCGGTGGCCCTCCGAGCGACGACTCCTGCTGGCGTTCGGCGTCTCGACACCGGGCGCGCTCGCCGGCGGGCTGTTCGCGGCGACGCACGTCGACGGAGGCGGCCGTCGTCTGGGGTGTGACCGGCGCTCTGGCGATGTTTCTGTACACGTTCTTCGGCGAGGACATGCGGGCGGAGCACGCGAGAGCGAGTGTCGCGACCCCGGGTCGTGCGGACTCGCAGCAGGGACACGACCCGACGGTCGGCCCGCTGTTCGTCTTCTGTGCCGGCCACGGACCGCTGACGCCCGGCGGCTTCGCGCTCCGGTACGCGGTCCTGTGACCGACCGGTTTTTGCCGCTCCGTCGCCCATCCGGGGCGCATGGACGTCAGGATCGCCGGCACCGCGACCGAGGAGGAGGCCGGCGCGGTCGCCGCCGCGCTCTCCGAGCATCTGGGCCATGCCGTCGCAGTGTACGTCGGCGACGCCGACGAGCCGGCCGCCACGGAGTCGGCCCCCGGCGGCGCCGCCGGTGACGACTCGCCGACAGCCGCCGCGAACGGCCTCGGCACCGACGAGGACGGTCTCGGCCCGACCGACCGCGAGCGCCGGCTCCGCGAGGAGATCGAAGACATCGAGCGCGGCGGCCCGGAGGAGTACCGCGAGCGACTCTCCGAGCAGGGCAAGCGGTTCGTCCGCGACCGGCTCGACCACTGGTTCGGTCCCGAGCAGGACTCGACAGGCAGCCGGGCGGAGTCCGGCGACGGTGACGGCCTTCTCTTCGAGGACGGCAGGTTCGCGGCGTTCGACGCTTGGCACCCCGGTGCCAAGGACGCTGACGAGTCAGCGACTCCCGACGACCGGCTCCCCGCCGACGGCCTGATCACCGGTGCCGCCGAGTTCGAGGGCCGCGAGGTCCACTTCATGGCCAACGACTTCACCGTGAAGGCGGGGTCGATGGCCGAGAAGGGCGTCGAGAAGTTCCTCCGGATGCAGCAGCGTGCGCTGAAGACCGGTCGACCGGTGATCTACCTGATGGACTCCTCCGGCGGCCGCATCGACCAGCAGACCGGCTTCTTCGCCAACCGCGAGGGCATCGGCAAGTACTACTACAACCACTCGATGCTCTCCGGTCGCGTCCCGCAGATATGCGTACTGTACGGCCCCTGTATCGCCGGCGCCGCTTACACGCCCGTCTTCGCCGACTTCACCGTCATGGTCGAGGGGATGTCCGCGATGGCGATCGCCTCGCCCCGCATGGTCGAGATGGTCACCGGCGAGGAGACCTCTCTCGAGGACCTGGGCGGCCCCCGCGTGCACACCCGCGAGTCCGGCTCCGCGGACCTGGTCGCCGAGGACGAGGACCACGCCCGCGAGCTCGTCGCCCGGCTGATCGGCTACCTGCCCGACAGCGCCGACGAGTCGCCGCCGCGTGCCGACCCCCGCGACCCGGCGAAGTCGCCCGCCGGCATCGACGGCGTCGTGCCCCAGGCGCCGAACAGGAGTTACGACGTGCGCGAGGTGATCGAGCGCGTCGTCGACAGAGACTCGCTGTTCGAGCTGCAGCCGGAGTACGGCGCGGAGGTCCTCACCGCCTTCGCCCGGATCGACGGCCGTCCCGTCGGGGTCGTCGCCAACCAGCCCGAGCGCCGCGCCGGCGCGATCTTCCCCGACGCCGCCCGCAAGGCCGCGGCGTTCGTCTGGAAGTGTGACGCCTTCGACGTCCCCCTGCTGTATCTCTGTGACACGCCCGGCTTCATGGCCGGCTCCCGGGTCGAGAAGGAGGGTATCCTGGAGCAGGGCAAGAAGATGATCTACGCCACCTCGGCGGCGACGGTACCCAAGCAGTGTGTCGTCCTGCGGAAGGCCTACGGCGCCGGCATCTACGCCATGTCCGGCCCGGCGTACGACCCCGAGTCGACGATCGCCCTCCCGTCCGGCGAGATCGCCATCATGGGGCCGGAGGCGGCGGTCAACGCGGTGTACGCGAACGAGCTCGCCGAGATCGACGACCCCGAGGAGCGCGCCGAGCGCGAGGCCGAACTCCGCGAGCAGTACCGCGAGGACATCGACGTCCACCGGACGGCAAGCGAGGTCGTCATCGACGAGATCGTCCCGCCCTCGGAGCTGCGGACGGAACTGACGGCCCGCTTCCGGTTCTACCGCGACGTCGAGAAACGGCGCCCCGACAAGAAACACGGCACGGTCATCTGACGACGACCGGCGGTCGGGGTCGAGCGACCACGCCTCGCCGGTCGCACGCTCCAGCAGGGACCGCGTCCCGACGTGGACGCCGACCAGCAGGAGGTACGCCCCGAGTCCGACGACGCCGCCGACGACCGGACGACGGACCGTCGCCCGCTGCACGCCCTCGCCGGAGGCGGGCGCCTCAGAACCCCTTCGACTCCGCTCGGTCGAGCAGTCCCGCGCCGCGAGTCTCGACTCGCGTGTGGCCGGTGACGGCCCCGTCGAAGACCGGCGCCGACAGCGGCGCGTCGGGCGTCGTCACGACCGTCTCGCCGACCATCGCCATCGTCGCCGCTCCGCCGGCCTCTCGCACCACCTCGACGGCCTCGCGGACCCGCTCGCTCGGCAGTCCCGTCTCGCGGGCGAACGCCCAGCCGGCGTCGAGCAGCGCTGCCAGCGGCGCCGCCGGGTCGAACCGCTCGAAGGCCGTCCGCGAGGCCCGCGCGACCCGACGCATCGTCGCCTCGTCGTCGAGTACTGCCGCCGTCGAGACGCCGCCGAAACTGGCGTAGCCGAATCGGTCGGTCCGCTCGCGACGGCCGCGCCCGTCGCCGACGTCGTAGGCCAGCCCGCCGGTGTCCTGGACGTACACGTCGCTCTGACCCGTGCCGGCCGCACGCTCGGCCGTCGCGGCGACCTCGACGAGGGCGGCCCGGTCGCGTCCGAGGTCGAGCGCGGCGTCGGCCGCGAGCACCGTCGAGAGCGTGGCCGCGCCGCTGGCGCCGAACCCCCGGCCTACGGGGACCGCGGCGTCGAGCGCGACGCGGGCGGTCACGTCCAGCCGCTCCAGTGCGATCCGGACCGGCTCGAACGCCGTCGACTCGCCGTCGAGCAGCACCCGCGTTTCGTCGCCCCCGACGGGCGTCACCGCGGCGACCACGCTCGCCTCCGTCGCCAGGCTGATCCCGCCGCCGCCCGCGCTCGCGGGAGCGAAGGCGGTCGTGACGCTGCCGGGTGCTCGGGCACGAGCGCTCACGCTCGACATCGCCCTCGCTCCGACACGTCCTGCATCAGACCCCCTCGACGAGCCGCCGGAGGTGTGCCGGCGGGACGGCGCCGCGGGCGGCGTGGTCGCCGTAGACGAAGGTGGGGACGCCGGTGACGCCGTACCGACGGGCCGCCGCGAACTGGTCGAGCAGTCGCTCGCGGGTCGACTCGTCGTCGAGCGCCTCGCGGGCGACTCCGGCCGGCAGCCCCACCGACGCCACGACGTCGGCGAGCACCTCGGGGTCGCCGACGTCCCGGCCGTCGACCCACAGCGCCTCGAACAGCGCGTCGTCGAGGGTGGCCCACGCCGCCGGCCGCTCCTCGCGGACGTGCAGCGAGACGCGCTGGGCGTCGAGCGAGTCGACCGTCGGCACGTCGTCGATCGACAGCATCTCCCCGGCGTCGTACTCCTCGCGCAGGCGGGCGACGTTCTCGCGCACCTGGTCGAAGTACGTCTCGTCCTTGCCGTCCTCGACGCTGTCGTCGATCTCGCCGTCCGGTCCGCGCTTGTGACCGCGCAGGTCGTACGGGTGCCACCCGACGTCCAGGGGATCGTCGCGCTCGGCTCGGTACCCCGCCAGGGACGTCCGCCCGAGGTAGCAGAACGGACAGACGTGGTCGGAGTAGACGACGAGCCGCTCCCGACCGTCGTCGGTCTCGGTCTCGCCCGCTGAGTCGCTCATACCGGCCGTTCGACCCGTGGGCGGAAAAGAGCCGGCGTCCGGCCACGGACTGCGTGGAGTCCGCCGGCGGTGGTGCCGCTGTCGACGGGTGCGGACTCGTCAGGTCGGCGAGTGTCCGACGAGTCCGCCGTCGTCGGCGGCAGTGGGAGGGGGCGACGCGGTCACGCGACGTTCCAGCTCCGGGACGGAGGCGTCGGGAGTCGAAAGGGGTTTACAGGGTCGCGGCCTACTGTAGGGTCGGACTAGGCCGGGCGGTTAGGCCCCGCCCCGACGCCCGCACTACGGTCTTCAGCGGGGGCCGAACCCGGGGGCGTCCGGTCAGACCGGGGCGGGCCCCGGAAGCCAACGTGGAAGCCTCGTCCCTCGGGGGCGACGGTCCACGGCGGTCGCCTGCAGGGGCGCGTCGTCGTGGTTCACCGGCGGCAGCGGGTCAGGCGCGGAAGCGAGCAGCCCGCCGTCGGACGCCCGCCGCTCGGGGGGTCGCGGGGTGGAGGAGGCGACCGGGTTTCCCCGTCTCGGAACGGTCGGGCAATCCCGCCGTCCGCTCACTCATACTGCAGTCGACGCCGAAGCGGTCGCTCCCGTCCACGCGAGTGGCCGTCGTCCGGCGGCGTCTACGCCCGCTCACTGGCCGACGACACCCTGCTGTCGGACGACGGGTCCGTCCTCGCCTTCCTCGACCGTCAGCAGGCCGTCGTACAGCTGTTTTATTGTGTCGATCGTCTGCTCGTCGTGGGCGCTGGAGTCGATGACGTGTATCCCGAGGGCGTCGGCGCTCTGGACGCGCCCGCCGAACACGTGGAGAAAGCGGAACACGGTCTCCAGGTTCGAGTACATCAGCATCGTCGACACGGAGTGTAGCATCACGCGGTTGCGCTCGATGTCGCGCGTCTCGCGGAACTCCTGCAGGTATCCGGAGAGCTTGATCCCGATGCCGGTCATGTCGACGGGCGAGGCGGCGTACTTCACGCGGGGGTCGTCGACGCTCTCGACGCCGCGTTGCTCCGTGACGCAGTCGACGATGCCGACGGGGATCTCGCCGCCCCCGACGAGGTCGCCGTACTGGGAGAGCACCTTCTCCGCGCTGTCCTTCGTCGTGACGACGACGGCACCCTCATCGTCGTCGGTGCCCTGGGCGAGGACCCTCAGTGCGACGCGGCGCTTCCCGGTCAGCGGCGGGCCCGACACCAGCACGTTCGACCCCGGGTCGAAGGAGACCTCGGGGAGCACGTCACCCAAGTCGTACATCGTGTTCTCGCCTCGCCGGCAGCGACGCGCCGGTCGGCTGTATGCCCCCAAACGGCGCACCGAGCGACTTATAACCTTCCGATCGGTGTGTGAGCGTACAGAACCGCTCGACGGCACCGGACACGACGCTCCGCGACGAACCCCAACGCTTGAGCGGTGGCCGCCGACTCTTCGAGTATGGTGCTCACACAGGTGCCGACGACCGACCGGACCGTCGACTTCCTCCTGTACGACTGGGGTGTCGTCTTCCCCGCGATCGCCGTCGTCTTTTTGATCAGTAAGTTCGATCTCGTGGCTCCCGTCGTCCGTTACCTCCACCCCGAGGCGCGGCCCGGCACCCGGCGCGTGGTCGCTCGCCTCACCGAGGTGGCGCTGTGGCTGTCCGTGCCGCTCGTGCTGTCGACGCGTGTCGACCTCGAAGCGGTGTTCGGTGCCGGTATCGGCGCGATCTTCGTCGCCTACCTCGTCCGCGAGCCGCTGAAGGACTCGCTGTCGAACTTCGTCGCCGCCGCGACGGTCGCCTCGAACGACCGTCTCCGGCCCGGCGTGCGGGTCCGCCTGCCCGACGACGACCTCGAGGGCGTCGTCGAGGCGATCGACGCCGACGAGGTGCACGTTCGCACCGACGACGGCGACCTCACACACGTCCCCAACGGCGACTTCGTCGACAACCGCTGGACGACAGTGAACGAGGAGTGACCCGAAACCCGGGTTCTTACAAGCGCGTCGGTCGAAACGTCGGTAGGGCGCTTAGCTCAGCCTGGACAGAGCGCTTGGCTTCGGACCAAGTTCGCGCGGGTTCAAATCCTGCAGCGCCCGT